>NZ_CP048815.1:0-615000 GCF_010977555.1 Caulobacter rhizosphaerae | reverse complement strand
CCTGAGATTAATGAATACATAATAGCGTCGGTTTGACGCAGGATAAATGCACATTGCTCTCAACAGGCGTAGTCTTTAGGATATTTGTATTATTAAAGTCACCATAACAAATAAACCCTCGGGACAATTCCCCATATAGGCGAAACTACTACGCATACCCAAGCTGGGGGATTTCACACTTCTAGATCTCTGCAATCGTCTTCCAAGCATTAAGAACTTGTTAATCAACAAGGGCTGGGCGATGGCAGGCAAACGCATAATGATTTCCCGGGCTATGCGCTCGGAACGCAAGCCGCGGCGGCTGGATTGGCTGGTCGGCGGCGGCATGATCCTGTTGGCGGTCTTGGCCGCGGGCGCTGACCGGGCCCACGCCCAAGTCACGGCCTATGCCGGCGGATCGCCGTCCAATATCGTGCTGTCCATCCCGGTCACCGCCTCGGTGGGCGGCCGCTGCGGTTTCGCCCCGGGCCTGGCCCCCAACGGCTCGACCGACGTGGGCGAGGTCAACAACGCCTTCTCGGCCGACTTCCCGTTCACACTGGAATGCACCGTGCCGTTCCGGGCGGCGGTGATCTCGCAGAACGGCGGCCTGCTGGCGTCCAGCGTCACGCCGTCGACCGGCTACACCAACCTCGCGCCCTATCTCGTCGACCTGAACCTGGTCGGCGACGTCGGGGTCACCCCGGTCAGCGCCACCTGCGACACCGGCGACCTGAAGACCAGCTCAGGCGCGACCTGCACTTTCAAGGGACCCGCCACCGCCAGCCAGGGGCTGCGGTTGAACGGCTCGTCCTACGACGTCTCCGGCTCATACCTGCGGGTCCGCCGCGCCGCCTATGCCGGCGCCCAGATCCTGGCCGCGGCCAACACCTACGCCGACTCGCTGACCGTCACGGTCACCGTCTCGCCATGACGCGCTTCCGGGTCCGCTCCCCCGGCGGATCCGGTCGTCTTTCCGGGGGAACTGGGGCTCGCCCCGCAAAACCAGGCCGGTTCGCCGGCGCAACATTTGGGAGTGAGATGACATGAACAAGACCATCCTGATCGGCGCCGCCCTGCTGGGCCTCGCCGCCGCCCCCGCCGCCCTGGCCCAGACGGTCACGGGCACCGTCAATGTCACCGGCAGCGTCGCGGCCAAGTGCGTGGTGATCACCGGCGGCGCCGGTTCCAGCTTCAGCGGCTCGATCCCGCTGGGCGAACTGGCCGGCACGGACGGCGCGCTGTCGCCCACCCTAGCCGGCTCGACCAACGCCGCCCCCGGCGGCTCGACCCAGTTCCGGGTCAACTGCAACAGCGCCGCTCCGAAGGTGACGCTGAGCTCGACCCGCCTGGCCCTGGCCCCGACCGCCACCGCCCCGACCGGCTACGCCAACGTCATCGACTACACCGCCGCGCTGGACGCCAGCCTGGCCTCCGGTTCGACCCAGACGGTCAGCTACGTCACCGCCGCGGCCCTGCCCGCCGCCACGGTCCAGTCGCTGTCCAGCAGCCTGGCCAACGTGGCCAACAACCTGACCGTCAAGGCCTACGCCCTGAACACCGCGTCGGGCGCGCTGCTGATGGCCGGCAACTATTCCAGCGTCATCTCGATCACCATCGAACCGGTCTGACCCGCCAGGCGACAGGAGCACGATCATGCGACATCCGATCATCCTGTCCGCCGCCGCGGCGAGCCTCGTGCTCGCCTGCGGAGCGGGCGCGGCCCAGGCCCAGACGGCGACGGGCACGGTGCAGGTCAACGGCACGGTGGCAAACCGCTGCCTGTTCGTGACCGGCGACGTGGTGCTGAACCTGGGCGAACTGTCCCTGCTGGCCGGTGACACCGCCGTCATCGGCCGGCTGGACGGCGCCAAGCTGACCAGCCGCACCGCCACCCTGAACGGCTGGTGCAACGGGGTGTCGGCCAGCATGGCCGTCGAAGCCCTGCCGATCCTCAACACCAGCTTCACCGACGCCGCCCCGAACGGTTTCGACCGCCGGGTCGACTATACGGCCACCGCCACGGCCTCGCCGGCCAGCGGCGCGGTGTCGGCCAGCGACAGCACCCTGGCCGCCGGCGGCGGCGTGGGCAGCACGACCGGCGTCTTCAGCAGCGACATCGTCGTCGGCTTCGCCGATCCGGCCACCCCGACCGGCGGACGGCTGGTGGCGGGATCCTACGCCGGCTCGGTGATCGTCACCCTGTCTCCCGCCACCTGAACCCTGGGCCCGCAAGGAGGTCGTCATGATCCAGCATCGAACCGTCGGACTCGCGGCGACCACCTTGGCCCTCGCCGCGTCCCTGGCCGCCACGTCGGCCAGGGCGCAGGACCCGGCCCGGGGCAATGTCGGACTGGACGCCCAGGTCGGCCGGGTCTGCATGCTGGGCGAACCCAACCCGGCCGGCCTGGCGCTGGGCCAGATCTCAGAGGCTTCGGGCGCCCGGGTCGGACGGCTGGCGGCGATCCCGGCCCAGACGATCCAGCTGCCGGGGACCTTCTGCAACTATGGCGGCGCGGCCCTGGCCATCAGCGCCTCCCCCCTGGCGGTGACCAGCGGCGTCGCCCAGACCGGCTTCACCGGCGCGGTCAACTACACCTGCTCGATCAGCGCCTGGGGGGCGACGGCCGCCACCGTCCGCACCAGCGCCACCAACGCCGCCGGCGACGGCGCGCGCTCGACCAGCGCAGCGCCCAAGGCGACGGACCTGACCCTGGTCGTCTCGGACTTCGCCACCGCCGCCGACGACCTGCTGCAGCCGGGCGCCTACCTGGCCCTGGTCACCATCACCCTCGGGCCCGACGCGGGCCTGAACGCCTCGGGGAGCTGAGCCATGCATCGCACCCTGTCCCTGCTGATCGCGCCGCCGGTCCTCCTGGTCCTGGCCGCCGCCGCCCACGCCCAGACCGTCGGCCCTTCGGACTCCGCGGGCCCGATCCAGATCACCGGCAACGTGCCCAACAATGTCTGCACCCTCGGCGCGCTCAGCGACGGCGACAACCTGTTCGACGTTGGCGTGCTGATCGACACCAGCACCGGCCTGCTGCGCCCCGACCTGGCGGCGCCGCCCAAGGTGCTGACCGGCACCCAGTGCAGCTCGCGCAGCCAGCTGACCATCGCCGCCACCGCCATGACGGCCCAGGCCTTCGTCACCACGCCGCCGACGGGTTTCTCGCGCGGCGTCGACTACACGGCCACGGCCTCGGGCTGGACGCCGATCGAGGCCAGCTACTCGACCGGAGCCGCCGCCAACGCCGCGGCCTCGCAGGTGCGCGAAACGGCGGGCAGCGCCGACATCACGATCAGCCTCTCGGGCTTCGCCACCGCTGGCGGCCCGGCGCTGCGCCCCGTCGCCGACGACACCTACCAGGGCGCCGTCGTCGTCACCCTGGCCGCGGCCAGCTGAAGGAGGACGATCATGCGCGACACCCGATCCATCGCCGTCGCCACCCTGGTCACGGCCTCGGCCGTCACCCTGCTGCTGGTGGGCCAGCTAGCCAGGGCCCAGACCGACGACAACACCCGCGAGATGGTGGTGCGCGGCCGAGTGCCGAAGGTCTGCACCCTCGCCGCTCCCACGCTCAGCTCGGGCGCCCTGGTCAATTTCCGGACCCTGAACGGCTCCAGCCTCGAGGTCGACGCCCTGACCGACCCGGTCACCCTGTCGACCCGCGCAGCCTCGGCCCAGGTGACCTTCGCGGCCGTCTGCAACTACGCCCACCAGATCGTGCTGGAGAGCCAGAACAACGGCCTGTGGCGCGCCGAGCTTGGACTGACGCCCGCGCCGACCGGCTTCAGCGACGGGGTGCCCTACACCGCCACCCTGATCTGGGGCCCGGTCACCAACACCTTCGAGGCCGACGCCAGCGCCCGGCGACTCCGCGACAGCGCCCAGGCGGTCGACCAGCCGGTCGTCGGCGACATCGTCCTGCGGCTGGATATCCAGCCCGGGGCCACGAACCTGCAGACCAATGCGCCGCTGGTGTCGGGCGTTTATCGCGACACCCTCAGGCTGACGGTGGAACCCCAATGAACGCCGCCCTCGTCCTCGCCCCCTTCATCGTCGGCGCCGCGCTCGGCGCGGCGGCCCCGGCCCAGGCCCAGACCGCCTCGACCGGAGACCGGGCCAGCAACACCCTGGACCTGTTCGGCGTCGCGCCCAGCGCCTGCGTGCTGTCGCCGCCGTCGAGCGCCGCCGGGACCAACGCCAGCTTCACCGCCCAGGGCGCCCAAGGCGTGGTGCGCTTCACCCAGTTCATCGATCCGCAGACCGCCCAGCCGCGCGACGCCGTGATCAGCCTGGGCTTCCCCGTGGTCTGCAACTCGGCCCACCGCCTGGTGGTGCGCACCGACGGCGCCGGCCTGGCGCGCACGGCAGGACCGGCCCCGGCCGCCGGCTTCCGCGACAGCCTGGGCTTCCAGCTTTCGGCCGACTGGGCGGGGCTGACCGCCACCGGCCCCAGCACCTCTCTCACCCCCATCAGCCTGCAGACCGCCAACGGCGCGGCCGGGCTGATGAACCTCACTGTCAACATCACCGGCGGGGGCGCGCCGATGGTCGCCGGCGACTACGCGGGAACGCTGGTCGTCGAGATCGAAGCCTCGAACTGAACCGAACTGAACCACAAGGAGCGGACCCCTCATGTTGCGTTCGAACAATCATCGCAAGCGTTGGCTGGGAGCAGTCGCCGCCGCCAGCCTGGCGCTGGCCGGAACGGCCGGAACGGGGACGCCCTTGCTGGGCGGCGCCGCCCTGGCCATGACCGTCCAACCGGTCGTCATCGACCTCAAGCCCACCGGGCGCGGCATGTCGCAGATCGTGACCGTGCAGAACACCTTCGCCAACCCGTTGCCGGTGGAGCTGCGCGCTGAGGAGCTGACCTTCGACGACAAGGGCGCCCATCCGGGCGACACCCAGACCAACGACCTGCTGATCTTTCCGCCCCAGGCGGTGATCCAGCCCGGCGAGACCCAGTCGTTCCGCATCCAGTGGGTCGGCGACCCGGCCCTGGCGCAGAGCAAGCACTACTACGTCACCGTCGCCCAGATGCCGGTGAAGCTGCCCGAGGGCCAGTCGGCGATCCAGATCCTGTACAACTTCCAGGTCCTGGCCAGCGTCGCCCCCAACGGCGGCAAGCCGAACCTGGCGCTGTCGAAATCGGAGATCGGCGCCGACGCCAACGGCAAGCCGATCCCGATCGTCTATGTCGCCGACACGTCCAACACCCACGGCTACCTGTCCCGCGGACGGCTGAAGATCACCGAGAAGGACGCCGCGGGAAAGGTCGTCTTCCAGCGAACCCTCCCCGGCCCCGAGATCCAGCAGACGATCGGCTTCGGCCTGATCGCCCCCGGCCAGACGCGCCGGATCGCCGTTCCCATCGAACTGCCGCTGACGGCGGCAGCAGGAGGCTCCCTTGAGGCTCAATTCTCATCCGACGAAGGGCGCTAGGACCCGCGCCTATCGGCGCTGGTTGCTCGCCGGCTGCCTGGTCGCGGCCGCGGCTCCGGTCGCGGCCCTGGCCGAACCGATCCCGTACCTCGCGCTCGCGCAGGAACCGACGGCCACCCCGTCGAACGGCCCCGCCTCCGCCGACGCCCTGCGCCGGCTGAACCCCACGGGCCGCGACGTCAACCTGACGGTCCCGCTGAAGGACGGGGACTTCTACCTGGGCGACATGCCGCTAACGATCTCGGCGGACGGCCAACTATCGATGCCGTCCGAGCGGTTGCTGGGCCTGCTAGCTCCGGTGCTGGACGCCGCCTCGGTGGCCGCCCTTCGCTCAGCCTTCAACGGCCGCGCCCTGGTCGGGCCCGAGGCCGTCACCCGCGCCCAGCTGCAAATGACCTACGACCCCAAGGCCCTGGAGCTGCGGATCAACATCCCGGCCGAGCTGAAGGCCGTGCGCAGCCTGCAGGTCACCCCCATGGACCATGTGGGCCTGGGCAGCTTCACCCCGCCGGCCGGCTTCAGCGGATACCTGAACGTCCGCGGTTCGGTCGACTATGTGGAGCAGGGCGTCGACAACGGGCTGGGCGACCCGACCTTCCTGCTCGACAGCGCCATCCGCCTGAGCGGCCTGGTGCTGGAGAACGAGGCGGTCTGGCAGCCGGGTGGGCGCAACGACTACCAGCGACTGGGCACCCGCGTCGTCTATGACGACCTGAAACACACCGCCCGCTGGACGTTCGGCGACCTGCAGGCCACCAGCCGCGGCTTCCAGTCGGCGCCGGACGTCGCCGGGATCTCGGTCTTCCGCTCCTACAGCGTGCTGGCCCCGCAGACGATCGCCCGGCCCCGCGGCCGGGAGAGCTTCACCCTGGCGCGGCCGTCGGACGTCAGCGTGATCCTCAACAACCAACTGACCCGTCGGCTGCACCTGGATCCAGGCCGCTACAACGTGCGCGACTTCCCGTTCGCCCAAGGCTCGAACGACGTGCGCCTGGTGGTCGAGGACGACACCGGACGGCGGGAGGTGCTGCAGTTCAACGTCTTCTTCGATCGCGCCCAGCTGGATCCGGGCCTGTCGGAGTTCGGCGCCTATGCCGGCGTCAAGGCGCCGCTGCTGGCCGACGGGCCCGACTACACCCAGAACTTCACCTTCAGCGGGTTCTATCGGCGGGGCATCACCGATCGGGTGACCCTGGGGGTCAACGGCCAAGGCGACGAGGACACCGTCATGGCCGGGTTCGAAGGCCTGTTCGGCCTGCCGGTGGGGACGCTGGGCGTCGACTTCGCCCTGTCTCACATCGACGGCTTCGGCTCGGGCTATGCGACGACCGTCACCCTGCAGCGCCTGTTCCAGTTCGCCGGCGGTCGCGCCGACGCCCTGAACCTGTCGTTCGAGAGCCGCAGCCGCGAGTTCGGACCGGTGGGGACCTTCATCCCCGACAACCGCTACGCCTACGAGCTGGGAGTCGGCTATTCGCACGCCTTCAGCGACGCGATCTACGCCAGTTTCGACGGCCGTTATTCGCATGGCCGCGACAACTTCGCCGACTCCAGTTCCTACCGGGCCGGCATGGGCTATCGCCTGACCTCGAACTTGGCCCTGACCGCCAACCTGATGTACGATGACGTCCCCGGACGGCGCGAGACCACTGCGTTCATCTCGCTGTCCTGGCAGTTCTCCAACAATTCCAGCCTCAGGGCCGAATATGACGGCCGCGACGACCGCGCGCGGCTCGTCTACCAGACCCTGCACGGCCAGGGGGTAGGCTCTTACAACGCCTATGGCGAGGTTTCGCGCTCGCCGACCGACGCGGCGTTCAACGGCAGCCTGAACTACATCGCCAACCGCGCCGAGCTGGGCCTGTCGCACTTCACGGCGTTCGACGGCCCGGACAACGGCCGCACCTCTCTGCGGGTCGGCACGTCCCTGGGCTTCGCCGACGGCGCGGTCTCGGTCGGGCGTCCGATCTATGACAGCTTCGCGATCGTCGAGGGCCACAAGAGCCTGAAGGGCGCCGACGTCACCGTGAACCCGACCCCGTTCGGCTACACCGCCAACACCGGAGCCCTGGGCACGGCGCTGGAGACCAACCTCAGCGCCTATGCCGAACGGACCATCACGGTGGACGCCCCCAACGCGCCGGCCGGCTACGATCTCGGCTCAGGCTCGTTCCGGATGTTCCCGCCGTATCGATCGGGCTACCGGCTGGTGGTGGGGTCGGACTATTCGATCACCGCGATCGGCCGGCTGCTGGACGGCGACGGCCAGCCCCTGGCCCTGATCGCCGGCGGTGCCACGGAGGTGGCCAAGCCCGGCCAGCCGCCGGTGGTGCTGTTCACCAACCGAACCGGCCGCTTCGGCGCCTCGGGCCTGCGCCCGGGTCGCTGGCGGATCGAGATGGGGACCACGCCCCCCACCGTCTATTTCCTCGACGTCCCCGCCAGCGCGGAGGGTTTCGTCAAGGCCGGCGACCTCAAGCCCAGCGCCTCGGGAGGCTGACATGAAACGCGGCATCAGCATGCTGATCCTGGGGCTCGCCGCCGGCGCGGCCTCGTTGACCGCCCACGCGGTCCAGGCCCAGTGCGTGATCTTCGACCCGGTGGTGCTGTCGGGCAGTTTCGACCCGTTCAATCCCAGCGGCACGACGGTCCAGACTCTGACGATCACGGCCCGCCGCCCGCCGGCCGTGGGCGGCAAGAAGACGCAGGAGGTCGATTTCATCTACCTGCGCCGTCCCGACACGCCGGCCAGCCTGGCGATCGTCCAGACCTCGACCGGCGGCCAGATCCTGGAAAACCCGCCCGGCCACGTGCTGGACCCCAACAACACCAATCCCAACGAGGTCGAGCTGAACTTCGGCGGCGTCGGCCAGCCCGACGTCAAGACCTTCGCCGTGACGATCACCGTGCCCAGCGGCGCGGACCTGGCGGCGGGAACCACCGACCTGTTCGTCGACCAGAAATACTACTGCAAGCGCACCGGCGGGGCGGCCGACGAATCCGGCGTGGTGCCCAACTCGCTGGACATCCGGATCAATGTGCTCAGCGCCCTGCAGGCCAGCTTCGTCGGCCCGGCCCTGGACTTCGGCGAGATCGGCGCGCTGACGACCGCCGCCCTGCCCTCGACCCCCAACTCGGTCAAGCAGCGGACGGGCAATGTGCGGGTGGCCAGCTCGGGTCCCTATTCGGTGGCCCTGACCTCGGCCAACCAGTTCCGGATGACCTATCCCGGCGGCAACCTGGCCACGGCCAACCAGCGGATCCCCTACCAGCTGGACTTCCTGGGCCAGACACGATCGAACGCCTCGCCGACCTTCAGCACGGTGACGTGTCAACGGGCCGGCCTGGGCGGCCAGTATCTGGCCATCACCCCCACCCTCCTGGAGGGCGGCGCCGGCAAGGCCCCGGCGCCCAACTACCAGGACATCCTGACCGTCACGGTGACCCCTCTTGCCGTGCCGCCAGCGACGACGCCCGTGGCTTGCATGTAGTTCGTTCCCGCGGCGGCGATCGCCAACTGAACCCCGCCGGACCTGGTCCGGCGGGGTTCTTCCTGTCGGTGGCGGACGCCTGCCAGGGCGCGACGTCTCAGAGGGCGGTGATGCGCAGCGACAGGTCGCCGACCTGGCCGGCGTCGGCGCCGGGCTCCAGGCGCAGCACGTGCGAGCGCGAGGCCGCGGTCGCCGAATGACTGATCAGGGTCTGGCCCGAGGCCGACAGCTGGATCTTCTGCCCGTCGACATAGACCGCGGCGCCGCTCAGGCCCTGGGCGTGCGACAGCCAGACATCGTAGCCCGCGGCGCTGTTGCAGAACTCGGTCATCTTGCCGAGGTCGGTGGCCTGGTCGGCCGAGGCGCTGCTGGCCTGCAGGTCCACGCGGCAGATCACCGGCACATGGCCCTCGAGGCGGAGCTCGTAGCTGCTGGGCGCGGCGATCGCGCTGGAGGCGAGACCGAGGAAGGCCATGGCGGCCATGAAAATCTTCGTGCGCATTGCAAACCCCGAGAGAGAAGATGATGGGAGATCATCCAGCGCGAGGGTTAAGCAGCACACCATAAGGCATGGTAAACAGATTTCCTAATAAGGATGATAGAATGTCGCAATTAAATATAGAGTAAATATGAGTCAGTAGTCAAATCGGCATAATACATTCTTACTATGCTTGCATAGAGGATTGCTGGAAAGGCAAGAATGAGAATCCCCCTGCAATTCATAGCTGCTGGCGGATCGACCGGCGCCGGATCGAGGCGGTGGGGGTGCTGAACCTCGATCCGACGCTCGGCGGGCGGAGCCGCTGGAGTTCACCGATGACGTTGCGGACCACATCGGTGAGCCGGTCATATCGCTGCAGACTATACCGGGAGGGCTTTCATCTGGCGACAAAGTAATATTACCATCTATTCAGCGGCGACCAATAATGCAGCTTTGTTAATCGGGGAAATAAATCACGGAAATTTATCAATCACTCCAGTACGTCAGCTGACGAAAGTACGGAGACAAGCTCAGCTTGACGGTGAACGCCGACTTTGACCATGGCCGAAGCCATCTGAACCCGCAGAGTATTGATGCTGACGCCGCGCTCCGCGGCGATTTCGGACGGCTCGCGGCCCTGGGCGACCCGAGAAACGATCTCGGCTTCGGCGGGCGAGAAATTGAACATCATCCGGGCCCGCTCGACCGCGTGGACCGAGGATCGCCCCACCTCGCGCACGGTGATCAGGGCGCAGCGGAAATTGCTGTCGTCGGTGCTGAAGGGCTCGATCAACAGCACCAGCGGCTTCTGGCTGCGCGAGCGGTGCACCAGCATGGCGCCGGGGCGTCCCTGACGGACCGCGCTGGCGATCCGGCTGCGGAGCCCTTCGGCCTCGAAGTCGTTCTCGGCGTTCAGCAGGCCGCCCTTTTCGCCCAGGCCGTCGCCATGCTGGACATAGCTCCAGGCCAGGTCGTTGGCGGCGTAGACGCAGCCCTCGCTGTCGGCGACGATCACGCCGAAGTTCACCAGGTTGAGGATGGCGTTGGCCACGTGCGCCTCGAAGACGCCGCGCTCAACTTCTGAATCCACTACCTCGATCATCTTGATCAATCCCATCTGCGGCGCCCACGCTGTTATGTGCGATCGCGGCCTGTCGGATTATCTTGAAGTACTTTCCGGTGTAAATCGTCGGTTGTGTAGTGTAATTTACACTTTTTTGTATACTTCTATATCCATCACGCCTTGATCGCTCCTATGAGCATTTGATATTATTTCTTCACTGCAATCGTACCCTGGATTGGGTAGTCAATCGTTGTGATACAGATTGAAAACATCTCGCTTTCCGAGAGAAATTCCCTCAAAGGAATACATGTACGCAAAAGCCGTATGCTGGTTTCAGGGCCCCAGATCGATACGGACCAAGTGCTGGGTGAGCGTGAACAGGCCCGCATTCCAGCCCGCATAGATGGCGCCGGCGGCGATCGCGACGCCGTAGGGAACACCGGGGCGCAATCGGGGCCAGCCGGCGGCGGCCAGCGCCGGGGCGTAGGGGCGCGCGGTCAGAGCCAGCAGCGCCAGAGCGCCCCCCGCCATGGCGGTGGCCACGAACAGGAGCAGCAGGTGGTCCAGGCCCATGAAAAGGGCGGCGGCGGCCAGCAGCTTGACGTCCCCCGCGCCCACCAGCCGGGCCGCGAACATGGGAAATCCGATCGCCAGGGCCAGAGCCATGGCGCCCAAGCAAGCGGCCCAGGAGGCGACCGGCCAGCCGAACGGCAGGCCGACCAGGAACAGGCCGGCCATGGCCAGCACCGACCAGTTGGGGATCCGGCGGCTCCAGGCGTCGCTGCCGGCCGCGATGAGCAGCAAGCCGGCATAGGCGCCCGCCCAGATCAGGCGTCCGTAATCAGTTTCCATGGCCGACCTGCCCGCTCGCCGCCGGCGCTCCGGCCGCGGCCCCATCCAGGCGCTGGTCCTGGGCCTTGAGGCTCAAGGCCAGACGCCGGTTCTCGCCGGCCCTGGCGTAGTAGACGCTACGCGCCTTTCCGGCCTGGTCGAGCAGGGCGACGGCGGTGTCGTAGTCGCCCCGCAACAGGGCGGCGAAGCCGGCGTTGTTGAGCAAGGCCGCGGGATCGTCGCCGCCAGCGCCGCGCGACGAGGCCCGGGCGTAGTCTCCCCGCAGCGCCAGGACCAAGCGCAGGTTGTTCCGCGCGGCGGCCAGGTCGGGCTTCTTTTCCAGCGCCGCGACCAGATCGGTCGAGGCCTCCGGCAACCGGCCCTGCAGGAGCCGGGAATAGCCGCGATTGTTGAGCGCCAGGGCGTCGCGTCCGGAAGCGTCCAGGGCGTGCGCGTAGGCGTCCTCGGCCGCCGGCCAGTCGTGGCGTCGATCGTATTCGCGGCCCAGTCCGTTCCAGGCGCGCCAGAGGCGAGGATCGCCGGCGACGGCGGCGTGCAGGGCCTGGAGCGCGGCGTCCGAACGTCCCAGGGCCGACAGGGCCAGCCCCTCGCCCTGCCGCGCTCGGGGGGCCGAGGGATCGCCGACGGGAACCCGGGCGAAGGTCGCCAGGGCGGCCTGGGCGTCGCCTCGCGCCAGGCACGTCTCGCCCAACAGCGTCAGCAGGCGCGGATCGCCGCCGTTGGCGGTCAGGGCCTGGCCGAGCAGGCTGGAGGCGTCCACAAGGCGATCCTCGGCCAGGGCGGTCTCGATCGCCAGCGCTGTCGCCTCGCGGGTCGCCGGATCGGCCGCCGGCGCGCTGGCCGGCAAGGCGGAAGGCGGGGCGGCGGGCTTGGCGCGTCCCCAGCCGCCGGCCGCGGCGACAGGCGTGGCGGCCAGCAGGAGAACGCAGGCGGCGGCGGGGAACAGGATCTTGGCCATCACGGCGCCCCCACCGGAATTGCTCCGCCATTCCCGGCGGCGGGTCCCTCGGGCGGACCGCCCGCCAGGAGACGACCGGTGTCGACCGCCCGCCCGCTCAGCCGGGCCGAATAGGCGATGTTGTGCGCGACGATCGACGAACCCGGGTCAACCGCCAGGGCGCGAGCGTAGTAGCGGGCGCTGAGATCGAACCGCCCCAGCTTGTCATAGATCACGGCCTGGGCGTTGAGCACCCTCACGTCGGCGGGCGCACGGGCCGCGGCGACCTGCAGCAGCTCCAGCGCCAGGGCGTAGTCGCGGACGCGGATGGCGTCGGCGGCGCGGGCGTACAGTCGATCGGCTACGGCGGTCAGTTCCGGCGCGACCAGACCGGGGGCGGGGACGGCCCGAACCTCGGCGACCTGGGGGGCCGGCCGGACCAGGTTGGCCACCCCGCGCCAGACCACGCAGCCGCCCAGGCTTGGAAGGAGCGCGCAACAGACGATCGTCAGCAACAGGCGTCGCATGGTCAGTGCCTCTTGAGAGCGGGAAGCAGGTTGTGGGCCACGTCCAGGCCCGCCGGCAGCAGCAGGGCCGTGATGATCACGGGCAGGATGCAGGCCACCAGCGGCAAGGTCAGCAGCACGGGAATGCGCATGGCCTTCTCCTCGCCGCGCAGGAACCGCCGCTCGCGCATCTCGGCCGAATAGGTGCGCAGGGTCTGGCCGACGCTGGCGCCCAGGCTGTCGGTCTGGATCATCAGGGCGGCGAAGGCGCGCAGGGCGTCGACATTGACCCGCTCGCTCATCCGCCGCAGGGCGTCGGGGCGGGACCGTCCCGCGCGCAGTTCCTGCGAGACCCGGCCGAACTCGAAGGCGATGTCGCGGTGCGAGGCGGCGATTTCCTGCGACACCCGCACGAAGGCCGCGTCGAATCCCAAACCGGCCTCGATGCAGACCACCATCAGGTCCAGGGCGTCGGGGAATTGGTTCTCCAGCCGCTCGCGGCGGCCGGCGGCGCGCAGGTCTACGATCATCGCCGGCACGACCAGGCCCAGGCCGCACAGCACCAGGGCGGCGACGACCAGTTTCAGGCCGGTAATCGGCGCCGAAGACAGCTTCTGGGAAACGAGCAGGATCAGCGGCAGGCCCACGGCCGAGCCAATGCGGGCCAGGGCGTACCAGGCGGGCGCGGACGGCGCGGGAAAACCGGCCTCGGCCAGGGTGCGGGCCAGGCGCGAAGGCTGGTCCTTCCGCGCCGCCGGCAGACGGGCTTGCACCCAGGACAGCAGGGGATTGGCCGGGCGAGCGACCTTGAACAGCGTCTCGTCGGGCGCGCCCTGGGCCGCGGCCGGCCCGTCCTTCATCCGGCGACGGATCAGCGCGCCCTGCTCGAGACGCCAGACCACGGCCAGGACGCCGCCGACGACGGCCGCGAAGACCGCGATCTGCAAAGTGATGCTCAGCGCGTCGTCCATGACGTCCTCAATATTTGAAGGTGACGATCCGGCGGATCATCAGCTGGCCGACGCCGTAGAGCAGTACGATGCCGGCGACGATCGGCCAGAAGGCGGGATCGGAAAACTTGCTGGTGTAGAACTCCGGGTGGAACAGGCTGACCGCCGAGACGCAGACCAGGGGCAGCAGCGAGAGGATCAGCGCCGACATCCGCCCTTCGCTGGACAGGGCGCGGATGCGCTTGTTCAGCGAGGCCCGGCCGCGGATCACGGTGGCCAGGCCGGACAGGATCTCGGCCAGGTTGCCGCCGGTTTCGGTCTGGATGGCGATGCTGACGGCGAAGAAGGCGATGTCGGCTGAGCCGGTCCGACGGGCCAGGCTGCGCAAGGCGTCCCGGAACTCGCCGCCATAGGTGGTCTCGTCCATCACCAGGCCGAACTCGCTGCCGATCGGATCGGGCATCTCCTGGGTCACCAGATTGACCGCGGAGATCACCGGATGGCCGGCCCGCAGGGCGCGGATCATGACGTCCAGCGCCAACGGAAGCTGCTCTTCCAGCTTGGCCAGGCGCGCGGCGCGACGGCGAGCGATCCACAGCGCCGCGACCGCGAAGCACAGACCGGTCGCACCGAAGCCCGCCATCAGCACCTGCGGAAAGGGCGAGGCGACCGACACGCCGCGCAGGAAGACCATCGCCAGCAGCCAGAGCGTGGCCGCCGCGCCGCCGGCCACGCCCAGCACCTGCATCGGCCCGGCCGACAGTCCGGCCTGGCGGCAATAGAGCAGGGCCCGCGTGTGCAGGGCCGCGTAGGGCGTGCGGCCGATCCAGCTGTCGCGCGGCTTGCGCACCAGCGTCTGGTAGACCGCCTCCTGCGACAGGCCGGTCGCCATCAGAGTCAGGCGACGGTTGACGCGCTGGGTCTGTTCGCGCGCGCCGAGGAAGAGGCCGATCAGGGCCTGGCCGGCCATCGCCACGGCCACGAAGGCCAGGACCAGCGCCATGGGGAAGAAGAGCGTGTCCATCGCGTCACGCCGAGACCCGGCCGACCGCGAACAGGTCGGTCGGCAGACTGATGCCCCGCGCGGCCAGCGCCTCCATGAACCGGGGCCGCACGCCGACGGCCTCGTACTGGCCCAGCACCCGCCCGTCGCTCCCGCGGCCGACACGTCGGAAGCGGAAGATCTCCTGCATGCAGATCACGTCCTCCTCCATGCCCGAGATCTCGGCCACGGACACGATGCGGCGCGTGCCGTCCTCCATGCGCTCGGCCTGGATCACGACGTGGATCGCCGAGGCGATCTGGCCCCGGATCGACCGGGCGGGAATGTCCAGCCCGGCCATGCCGACCATCTGCTCGACCCGCGACAGGGCGTCGCGCGGGGTGTTGGCGTGGACGGTGGTCATCGAGCCGTCGTGGCCGGTGTTCATCGCCTGCAGCATGTCGAAGGCCTCGCCCGAGCGGACCTCGCCGACGATGATGCGGTCGGGGCGCATGCGCAGGGCGTTGCGGACCAGCTCGCGCTGCTGCACCTCGCCCTGGCCTTCGATATTGGCCGGGCGGGTCTCCAGGCGACCGACATGCGACTGCTGCAACTGTAGCTCGGCGGAGTCCTCGATGGTGATGATCCGCTCGTGGTCGTCCACATAGGCCGACAGGGCGTTGAGCAGGGTGGTCTTGCCCGAGCCGGTGCCGCCGGAGATCAGCACGTTGCGGCGCGCCTGGACCACAGCCTGGAGCACCTGCGCCATCTCCCGCGAGATGCTGCCGAGCTCGACCAGGCGGTCCATGGCCAGGGGCGAGCGGGCGAACTTGCGGATCGAGACCAGGGGCCCGTCCACCGCCAGCGGCGGGATGATGGCGTTGACCCGCGAACCGTCGGCCAGGCGGGCGTCGACCATCGGCTGGCTCTCGTCGACCCGCCGGCCCACGGCGGCGACGATCTTGTTGATGATCCGCACCAGGTGGCGGGTGTCCTGGAAGCGGACATTGGTGCGCTGCAGGCGGCCGGCCCGCTCGACATAGACCACCTCGTGGGTGTTGATCAGGATGTCGGTGACGCTGTCGTCCTTGAGCAGGGGCTCTAGGGGGCCCAGGCCCAGCAACTCGTCGAGGATCTCCTCGACCAGCTGGTCGGTCTGGCTGGGGGTCAGCAGCCGCTTTTCCTCCATCAGCAGGCCGGTGACCGCGCCGCGGATGTCCTGCCGCAGGGCGTCCCGCGGCGTGCGGTCCAGCAGGTTCAGATTGAGCAGGTCGATCAGCCGCTGGTGCAGCCGGACCTTCAGCCCCAGGGCGTCGTCGATAGGCGCCCCTTGCGGATAGGCGGCGGCCACGGCCGTGGCCTCGATATGTCTGGTTTCATCGCCCCAAAGCATGACTTACCTTTCCGCTCCCACCGCCGCCGCGACACGCGCCGGCGCCACCATGTCCGCCAGGCGGTCGATGGCCGCCTCGATCTTGCTGCCACGCCGCACCGACGCCAGCGACACGCCCTGGTCGATGGCCTGGTGCATCAGGCGGCGATCCTCGGGGATGACCAGGTCGAAGGGCCGGCCGATCGCCTGCTGCGCCGCCTTCAGCGTCAGGCCGCCGGCCTCGGCCTCGACCTGGTTGCAGATCAGCGTGACCGGCACGTCGTCCAGCCGCTGGGCGGCCAGCATGTGCAGCTGCCGGCGAACCATGTGCACGTGCGGCACCGACAGCCGGGTGACCAGCAGGATGCGCTGCGACTGGCGCAGCAGGCGGTTGGTCCAGGCGGTCCAGACGGTGGGCGGATCGACCAGGGTGATCTCGAAGTCCCGGCGCAGGGCGGCCGTCAGTCCGTCGATCAGAGCCGGGTTCAGGCTCTCGACGGGCATCAGCTCGCCGGGGGCGGCCAGCACGCTCACTCCGCTGCGGTGCGCGGTCAGGGCCGTGGCGAAGGACATCTCCTCGACCGCCCCGCCGGCCGCCAGCACCTGAGCCACGGTGACCGGGTCGGGAATGTCGAGATAGAGCGCCGCGGCGCCCATCTGCAGGTCGAGATCCGCCACGCAGACCCCCCCAGAGGCTGGGTTGGCGGCCAGCCGCACGGCGGTCTGCACCGCCAGCGAGGTGGCGCCGACGCCGCCGCCGGCCTTCAGCAGGGTGATGATCTCGCCGCTGCGACGCTGGGCGCGGCCGGTGTCCAGGCGGCAGAAAATCCGCTCCAGGGCGATGGCCAGGGCCGTGTCGGTGACGGGCGCGGGCAGCACGTCGGCCGCGCCCTGGTGGATCAGGCGGCGGGTCAGTTCGACGTCGGCGTCCCGCATCACGACCAGCACCTCGATCCGGCCGGCGCAGGCCGACAGGCGCGTGGTCAGGCGATCGATCTCGGCAGGATCGGCGGCGTCCAGGCCGACGATCAGCAGGTCGAAGGTCTGGGCGGCCCGCTCGGGCCAGGGCGTGTCCAGCCCGCGGAAGGTGACGGCCGGAAACATGGCCGACAGCATCGCCAGAGGCGGATCCGCGCCCAGGCCCGGCAGGCACAGCCCTACCCGCCACGCGCAGGACCGCTGCGGCGGGGCCGGCGCCGGGGGCGGCTTGATCCGGTTGAAGGGGAGCAGGCTCATGACAGGCTTTCTCCGCTGAGGGTCGAAGCCATGTTCGGCAGGGCGAAGGGCGTGACCCCCACGACCTGGAGGGCGGCGCTCTGGAAGGTCATGCCGGTCAGGCTGACGGTCACCAGGGGCTCCATGTCCGGAGCGAAGGGGTTTCCCACCTTGCCCAGGCCGACATGACGATAGGTGATCACCACGTTGGCGGCGGTGATGTCGGGATCGTAGGCTTGCATCTTGGCCAGCAAGGCCGCGAACGTCGCGGCGTCGAAGCCGGCGGTCCCGCCGCTGCCGACGATCTGCGTGCAGGTCGAGCTGGCCCCGGAGCATCTGAACGCCATGTCCGGGACCGTCCCGCCGCCGGGGATGTTCTGGTTCAGGCCGTCGTAACCGGCCATGTAGGTGGAGACGATCGGGCTCACCACGGCCAGGCGCACGCCCTCGCGGGTGGCGGCCTTGGCGGCGTTGATGGTCCAGGCCAGGCGGCCCATGTCGATGACGGCCAGCAGCATCGAGATGAACACCAGGCAGACCAAGCCGAACTCGGCGGCCGCGGCGCCCCGCTCGTCGCGCGCCAGTCGAAAAAGGCGGTGGGCCCGGACGTTCATTCGGTCCACGCCTGCTGGGCGCTGACCGTGAAGCTGGTCAGCGTCATCCCGGTCAGGGGACCAAAGGAGTCGATATAGGGCGGCGAGGCGCTGACCTGGACGATCGGCACGCCGGTCATGTCCTCGTAGCGGCCGGAATAGGCGCCGCCGGCGTTGCTGACGCAGGACACAGAAACGACGACGCTGGCGTTGCTGGTCCAGTTGGCGATCAGCGGCGAGCCGACGCCGTCGCCGACCCCGGTCCGCGCCACGTTCTGGACCTTGGTCGTGTCGCCGGCGTTGGTCAGGCCGGCGCAGGTCATCGGCAAGCGGGCGGCGTAGCGCGCCGCATCGCGCACCGCCGAGACGGCGATGTGGTAGTTCCAGAAAAGCCGCCCTGCCCCGACGAAGGCGAAGCACAGCAGCGTCATGAACGGCAGGATCAGCGCGAACTCCACCGCCGCCGAGCCGCCGCATCCGGCCAGCAGCCGGCGAAGCAAGGGGATCGGGCGGCTAGTCATAGAGCCGCACCGAATAAAGCTTGGTCTCCGCCCCGACCGCCGACACGTCGGTGGTGGTCCCGATGACCTCGCCATAGATCGAATTGCTGACGGCCGGGGCGGTCAGGAACAGGTCGACATAGGCGATGATATGCACGGTCGAGCTGCCATGGACGTTGTCGGCGTGGCAGTTGGCGATCACCGCCGAGATGGTGCGGCGGTCGGGCGCGACCTGGGCGCCGGTCTTGTTGCACTGGGGCGCGGCGTAGTCGTGCGACCCGCTGGTCGCCGTCTGGCCGTCGGAGAAGGCCCCGGCCGGCTTGGCGATCGAGCCGTCCAGCATCGCCAGTTCCCACTTGTAGACCTGGTAGCGGGTCGGGCTGGTTCCACCGGCGGCGGGCGCGGGACCATAGGCGGCCCAGCCGGTCCCGCTCGATCCCGCCGGAACCTGGGGCGTGTAGGTGGTCGGATTGATCCCCGAATGGTTGGTGGCGAAGTACTGGGCCGCGTTCCACACGCCGCTGCCCAGCACGCCGGTCTGGCCGCAGTCCAGCGGGAAGCCCGTGCCGTTGGCGAGGGCCGCGGCGCTGGCGCACGAGTTGCTGGGCGCGGAGACCGAGGGCGAGCAGGCGCTGGCGCCCGCGCCGGTCTTGGCGCCGACCATGGTGTTCATGGCCGGCAGGAACAGCGGGTCGTTCTTGTTGCCGCCCGCCGACGACTTGTAGATGTCGAAACGAACATTGAACCAGTCGTCGGCCGAGGCGATGTTGCCGGTCTGGGTCTGGGCCGTGGCGCCGAAGCACTCGGTCAGCGGCGGACTGCGGCCCATGGCGTTCTTGACGTCGGCCGCGCCCGACCCCACCGACAGGAAGCCGAAGTTGCCAGGGCCCCAGGCCCCGTTGCCGCCCGGCGGCGGGGTCAGCAGGACGCTCTTGCCGATATAGGCGTCGCCATCGAAGGTCAGGCTGGTGGCCTCGTTGGGATTGCACAGCAGCAGCGGCGGCACCTTGCAGATCGCCGTGCCGTAGCCGGCCACCGCGCGGGCCGTGGCGTTGAAGCCGCCGACGCCGGTCAGCGCCCCGAACACCAGGCCCAAGGACCGGGGCGTCAGGCTGATGCGGATGAAGCTGGCGTTGGCGTTGCTGGTCGCCGCGACGTCGGGATCGTGGGCGCTGAGGAAGGCGATGTCGCCGGCGCTGATCGCGACATTGCCCTCGAAGGCGTCGGCCAGGGCCCCGCGGTTGCTGACCAGGCTGCCCATGGCGGCGGTCTGGGCGCGGCCCATGGCCCCCTCGCTTCCATCCAGCTGGCTGGCCCCGGCGAGGGCAGCCGCGTCGACCGCGCTCTCCAGCTCGGCCCGCAGGGCGTAGGCCCGACTGACGTCGTAGGCCAGGCCGCCGATCGCCACCAGGCCGACCAGGGCCACCCCTGTGAGGGCCGCCACGGCGCCGGATTGATCATGAAGGAAACGTCTTGTGAGGGACATGTCAGTTGGCGGAGCCTGGGCCCTTCGCCCCTCCCTTGGAGTCGACGCTGGAGGTGGCGGCTTGGGCCGGCTGGACGACCTGGTTCTTGCCGTAGCGGCTGGCGGCCAGGGCGGCGCGGACGCCGTCGCCGCCTGGTTGCCCGACTCCCTCGTAGCGCGCCTCGGGATCGGCGATCTGGGCGGCGAGGTTGGTGCGCACCGCCGCGCCAAAGTCCGGCGAGAGGTCGCGCTGCGCATCGGCGCAACCGGCCAGGGCGACGACGGCGGCCAGAACCGCCAGGGGGATCATTCTAGTGCAGGACATGGCCATAGGGTCCTTCGACCCCTCCCTTGCCGGCGGCGCCGGTCAGCAGCACGCGATCCTCGGGCGACAGAGCGCCCTGGTTCGCCTGGCCGCGGCCCAGCAGGAAAAGTTCGGTGTCGGACGGCGGCGTGAAGCGGTCCGCCGGTGTCGCCATCCGCGCTCGGGTCGGCTTGACCAAGTGCGGCGTGACGACGATCACCAGTTCGGTCTGGTTGCGCTGGTAGCTGGTCGAGCGGAACAGCGCGCCCAGCACCGGCAGGTCGCCCAGCATCGGAAACTGGCGCACCTGGTTCTGGTAGTCGTCGCGGATCAGCCCGGCGATCGTGAACGACTCCGCGTCGCGCAGCTCGACCGTGGTCTTGGCGCGACGGACCTTGATGCCCGGGATGCGCAGGCCGTTGCTGACGAACGAGCTGTTGGGGTCGATGCTCGAAACCTCGGGATTGACCACCAGGTTGATCATCCCGTCCTGCAGCACCGTCGGGGTGAAGGCTAGGCCGATGCCGAACTGCTTGAACTCGACCGTGATGGTCGTCAGGCCGCCGCTCTGGTTCTGAGCCACCGGCACCGGAAACTCGCCGCCGGCCAGGAAGCTGGCCGTGTCGCCCGACATCGCCGTCAGGTTCGGCTCGGCCAGGGTCTTGACCAGGCCCTTGGTTTCCAGGGCGTCGAACAGCACGTTCAGGTCCACGTCGCCGGCGCGCAGGGGGAACTTCAGCAGGCCGAAGCTGTCGAGCACGCTGCTGAGCACGCCGGTGTCGCCCGTGCCGATCTCGAAATTGTGGTAGCCGGGCGCGGTCGGGTCGGCGGTGGCGACGTTCAGGCGCAGGGCCTTGGCCGTGGACCGCTCCATCTCGACGATGCGCACCGACAGGGTGACCTGCTGTGTGCCCTGCACCGACATCATGTTGACCACCTGGCCGGGCGCGAAGCTTTCGGCCAGGGCCACGGCGCGGCCGGCGGCCGCCCCGCTGCTGATGGGTCCGGACAGCACGACCGACTGGTTGCTGGCGCCGACCACCAGGCCGTCCTCTCCGGGCATGGTGTCGTGCAGCCTCTGGCGCAGGCTGTCGACGTCGGCCGAAATCACCACATTGGCGGCGGCCACCAGCTGGCGGCCCGGGCCGTAGGCGGTGAGCGTGGCCGAGCCCAGCTTCTTGCCCACCACATAGACCGAGGTCCGGGTCAGGGGCAGGACGTCGGCGGTCTCCGGATTGGAGATCATCAGGTCCACATAGGGGGCGGGCAGTTCCAGCACCTGGGCCTTGCCGACCGGCACCGTGACCTCGACCTTGCGCAGGGCCGACGCCGACAGGGCGGCGGGCTGAGCTTGGGCGGGAGGCGAGATCGCCACGGTGGAGGCGACGGCGAGCAGGGCGACGGCGGCGGCGACCCCGCGCAGCAGCACGATCTTGCGGTTCATGAATTGAGGTCCGATGGGGCGCGGCGCGGGCCGGCGCGGACGGAAGGGGAAGGGCGCGAGCGGGACCAGGGTCATGACCCCACCTCGTAGCCGGTGGTGACGACGCCGCGGGTGACCCGCACCTCGGTGGTGCGGGGCATGGCGGGCGCCGTGGCGCGAATGACGGGAGCCCGGACGCGGACGCTGGCCCGGACGGGCGTGATCGACGCCGCGGCGCGCGGGGCGCCGCCTCGCGACAGGTCGGCCAGGGTGGTCACCTGCCGGGTCAGCGGCGCCTGGTCGGAGATCTGACGCAGGACCAGGGAGACCGCGCCGACCGCCTGGGCCAGGGTGATCGCCTGGGCCTGGTCGGGGGTGACCTCGACGGTGATGGCCTTGACCACCACCGGCTTGTCGGCCGACTGGTTGTCGGACTGGTCGACGCCGACGACGCGGACGTTCTCGGCCAGCACCTGGGTCAGGCTGGTGTCGGGCTGATTGTTGTCCCGGCTGCGGGTCAGCAGCACGTCGACCCGATCGCCCGGCAGCACGAAGCCGCCTACCCCGGCCACGTCGTTGGCGCGCAGCGACACCGCTCGCATGCCTTCGGTGAGCGATCCGGACAGATTGGCGCGTCCGCCCGGACCCGAGACGCGGTCAGGCAGGATCGGTTCGTTGGCGGCGATGTCCTTGAGCACGATGCGCGCGCCGCCCTGACCGGTCGAAGCGGCGGCGACGGTGGCGAAGGCGCCCAGCGGCACGGAATCGGCCGGATAGCGGACCACCTTCAGGACGGCCGGCTGCAGCTTGAAGCCGCGCGTCAGCGGCTGGGAGGCGACCACGACGGGCGCCGAAGCGCTTTCGCGCACGGCGGGTCCGGCGTCTCGGCCAGCGCTCATATAGACCCTCGCGGCCAGCACCGCGCCCAGGCCGAGCGCCACGGCGCCCGCCAGTGAAATGACGGTTCTCGTTTGCATTGGGGGCAACCCCTCCCCAGAACGGCAACAGGCTTTCGCAGGCCCGTCGTCCGGAACCGGCGGCGCGGCGCTAAGGCCGCGCCGCCGAAGATCGGCGGCCGACCGTCAGCAGTTGGCGGCCGACGGATTGGCCACGCAGGTGGCCGCGCTGGTGATCGCCACACCGATATTGGTGCCCAGCAGCAGGGCGGCCACCGCGATGGCGCTGCCGATGATCGCCAGGATCAAGGCGTACTCGGCCGCGGCCGCGCCCTCTTCTTCGCGAATAAAGTTATGCAAAATATTCATTTGACCTATCTCTCCTCCAGATCTACCCCGCGCCGCTTTTATCGACCGAGATTGAAAGAAAGGGGGAATCCCCTTCGGAGATATTTAAATTCTTAAAGGAGCATTAAGTAAATACATCGCGATTAGTAACTAATATTACCTATGGTTTTGGCAAAACGGTACACATTTTGCATTACAAAATGTCTTAATATTATTTCGAGATCCCGCACACGACGAACTTATCAACCTTTCGGAACTTAAAGACCACTCTGGATAGATAATATTGACAGGCATTCCAGGGTTGAGCTCACGTTCCAAAGCCCGAATTTCGCCACCCGCGACACTCCGCCCCGTCCCGCGGCAGAGCTTTCTTAACCGTGATCAGTCATAGGCTGTGGTCCCATCGGGGACGGCCGGAGCATGTCGGGGTCTTGCAACCAAGCCAGCACATCAATCTCGAGAAGGCGCGAGCGCTGATCGTCGACGACAATCACCAGTCGCTCGATCTTCTGGTCGGCGTGCTGACGAGCTTTGGCCTGCGCAATGTCATCCGCAAGGAATCGGGCCGGGAGGCCCGCGACGAACTGGAGTTCCAGCAGGTCGACCTGATCCTGGCCAACGCCCACTTGCCCGAGATCGACGGCTACGACCTGATCCGTTGGCTGCGCCGCGAGGCCGACGAGGCCAGCCGCATGACGCCCGCCATCATCGTGTCCGCCCACACGCGCCGCAGCCAGGTCGAGAAGGCCCGCGACTGCGGCGCCAATTTCATCATCACCAAGCCGATCTCACCGGCCGTGATGCTGGAACGCATCCTCTGGGTGGCCCGGAGCGATCGGCTGTTCATCGAGACCGAAAGCTATGTCGGGCCCGACCGGCGCTGGCGCAACGCCGGCCCGCCAATCGAATTTCCGGACGGCCGTCGCCGGGACGACCAGTCCATCGAGCTGAGCGACGGAGAAGGCTTCAACATGAGCCAGGACGAGCTCGACATGCTGATCAAGCCGCTGAGGTCGCTGGCATGACCGACGCTCCCGCCGCCAGCCAGGTCCGCAAGATCCGCATGCGGCCGCGCCTCGCCCAGCTGATGGCCGAGAAGAGCGGCGGCATGTATGTCGCCGAGGCCCTCAAGCGCGCCGACGCGACGCTGGAGACCCTGCGCGAACCGTCCCTGACCGGGATCGACGAGCTGATCGTCGCGCTGGACGCCCTCCTGGCCGCCGAGGCGGGAGCCGAGCCCGCGGCGCGGATCGAGGGCCTGTATCAACTGGCCGCCAACATCGTCGGCCTGTGCGGCGCGGAGCGCAACGTGGCCGTCCAGGTCGCCGCGCGTTCGCTCTGCGAGCTGCTAGACGAGGCCGACGGCCTGTCCCCCTCCATTCTGGCCGGCGTCAAGGTGCACATCGCCTCGATCAAGCTGCTGCACCGCGCCGCCGACAACCCCGCTCTCCAGGGGCCGATCCTGCAGGGCCTGGCCAGCGTGCTGGAAAAGCGCCGCGCCGAGAGCAAGGCGCAGGGCTGAGGGTCGCGCCGTCGCGCTACCGCTTGCCCCGCAGCCAGGGGGCCAGCCGGTCCTGCAGCGGCTGGTCGACATAGGTGTGGAACAGGAAGGCCGCGCCGATGGCGATCGGGAACGAGGCCAGCCACATCAACCACTGCCAGCCGATGCCGATCGGCACGGTCTCGATCAGCTTGTGCACCGCGCTCCAGTAGATCACGCCCACGAAGATGTGGGTGATGAACAGGGCGAACGACAGCTTGGCCCCCTCTTCGATCCAGGCCTTGGGATGGCGCACCGGCAGCCGGCCCGCGCCCAGCACGATCGCGGCGATGGCCGTCAGGCAGGGCAGGTCGAAGATCAGCTCGTCGGGCAGGGCGTAGCGGTCCAGAGGCTGCATGGCGAGCAGCCCGACGCAGCCGCCGACCAGCAGGGCCTTGGCGGCCTTTTCCGACGGCCAGTGCATCTCGACCGCCCGCGCCAGGCAGACGCCCAGGATGAACAGCGGCAGGGCCCGCACGACGCCGAAGCGGAACTGAAGGTCTGACAGGGCGTGGTCGAACATCGTCCGCGCCACCACCTCGCAGGCCGCGAACGCCACGACGCCGATCACCGGCAGGACCCACGGACGCCGCACCTTGTCGACGGCCCGCCACAGCCAGGGGAACACCGCATAACAGACGACCAGGGCCGACAGCGACCAACTGGGCAGGTTCCAGCCGTCGCTGTTGAAACCCCAGGCGTGGACCAGCAGGGCCTGGACCGGCAGCTGGTCCCAGGCGAAGCGCGACGGCTTGTGGGCGTCGGTGCCCAGGGCGTTCAGCACCAGCACCAGCACGGCCATCATGGCCAGCACGATCAGGTGCCCCGGCCAGACCCGACCCACCCGGCGCATCCAGAAGCGGCCGTGGCTGATCCGTCCGGTCAGGGTCGAGGCCCCGTAGGCCCGGCCCAGCACGTAGCCCGACAGCATCAGGAAGAAGTCCGTGGCCAGGAAGCCGCGCGAGAACACCTGGCCGAAGCGCTCGATGCGCATCGGGCCCTCGGCCCCGAAATGGTAGATGACGATCAGCAGCGAGGCGAGCAGCCGCAGCAGGTCCAGCGCGCCGCCCCGGGTGGAGGCGCGGAGCGGCTTGGCCACCACCAGTTCGGGGGACGGCCGAGATGCCGGAATCGGGGATTGGACGGGTACGTTCACAACGTCCGTTGCCTTAACAAAGCTGGGCGACGCGGGAAAGCGCGTGTGACCCCTGGGCGCGCGTCAGGGGGTCACAGCCCAAGACTGTGGCGAGACGGACCCAGCGACCGCCCGACCGTTGAATATCCGGAGCGCGACGCCATCTGTAACTTTGTCAGTGTCTAATTGAAAGACTCAGCCATGAGCGCCCGCCTGCCCGTCCTGTTCCTCGGCCACGGCTCCCCGATGAACGCCATCGAGGACAACGCCTGGAGCCGCGCCTGGGCGGCGCTCGGGACCGAGCTGCCGCGCCCGAAGGCGGTGCTGATGGTCAGCGCCCACTGGGAGACGCGGGGGGCCAGCGCGGTCAGCGCGTCGGACCGTCCCGAGACGATCCACGACTTTGGCGGCTTCCCCCAGGCGCTGTTCGACGTGCGCTATGACGCGCCTGGAGACCCCGCCCTGGCCGAACGGGTGGCGCAGCTGCTGTCGCCCGATCCTGTCGTCCAGCATCCGACCCGCGGCCTGGACCATGGGGCCTGGGGCGTGCTGCGGCCGATGTATCCGGACGCCGACGTGCCGGTGGTGCAGCTGAGCCTGGACCGCGGCCGCCCCGACCGCTGGCACTACGAAGCCGGCCGACGCCTGGCCGCCCTGCGCGACGAGGGCGTGCTGATCGTCGGCAGCGGCGACATCGTCCACAACCTGCGCGCCGTGAACTTCCGCACCGGCGAGACGCCCGACTGGGCCCCGCGCTTCAATGAAACGGCCAAGGCCCTGATCGCGGCCGGGGATCACGATCCGCTGATCGACTGGCGCACCCTGGGCCCAGACGCCGACGCGGCGATCAACAGCGCCGAGCACTACCTGCCTCTGCTCTACGTCCTGGGCGCGCAAACCCCGGGCGAGCCGGTCTCGTTCTTCACCGACGACGTGTTCGCGGCGATTTCGATGACCAGCGTGCGGGTGGGGTGACGGCGTTTATCCACGACCTCTCAAATCCCGCCGTCATTCCGGGCCTTGTGCCCGGAATGACGGCTGAAAGGGGGGCAAAGCGGTCACGCCGAGCGCGCATCCTTTCCGCCCTCCACCTGTTTCTCCCCACATGACCTACCAACTGCATTACTGGCCCACCATCCAGGGACGCGGCGAGTTCGTGCGGCTGGCGCTGGAGGAGGCCGGCGCGGCCTATGCCGACGTGGCGCGCGGCGACGGCGAAGACGGCGGCGAGCAGGCCCTGATGGAGGACATGGCCGGCCACGACCGTCCGCCCTTCGCCCCGCCCTATCTGGTCGACGGCGACCTGGTGATCGGCCAGACGGCCAATATCCTGCTGCATCTGGGCCTGCGCCACGGACTCGCGCCGCGCGGCGAAGGCGGGCGGCTGTGGGTCAACCAGCTGCAACTGACGATCGCCGACCTGGTGGCCGAGGCCCACGACGTCCACCACCCGGTGGGCCTGGGCCTCTATTACGAGGACCAGAAGGCCGAGGCCGCCCGGCGGGCCGAGGAGTTCCGCACCCAACGGATGAGGAAGTTCCTCGGCTGGTTCGAGACGGTGCTCGAGCGGGCGCCGCCAAAAGCCGAGGGTGGAGGCGGCTGGCTGACCGGCCAGGCTCTCACCTACGCCGACCTGTCGCTGTTCCAGGCGGTGGAGGGCCTGCGCTACGCCTTTCCGAACGCCATGAAGCGGCTGGAGCCGAAGCTGCCGCGGGTGATCGCCGTCCGCGACGCGGTGGCGGAACGGCCGAATGTCGCGGCCTACCTGGCGTCGGAGCGGCGGATCCCCTTCAGCACCGAGGGGATCTTCCGGCGCTATCCGGAGCTGGACCCGTAGGTCCCGTCTTCCTCGGACTTGTTCCGGGGATGAGGGCTTGGGAGGCGGATCGTGGGTGGGAGCCGCCTCTAGCTCGACGGCGTCCCGCGCGCCGCCACGTCCACCCGCCGCCAGGTCTGCGACTTGCACAGGAAGCCGCCAATCAGGCAGCCCTTGGCCTTCATGGTGGTGGCGTCGGGAAAGTCGGCGGTGCCGTTGAAGTTCATGTTGAGGTCGGGGACGAACACCTTGCCCTTCCAGCTGCCGTTCTTCTGCAGCTGGAAATCGCGCAGCAGCTGCAAGCCGACCAGCTCGGGCGTCCCGCCCTTCCGGGCGTCGGCCTTGGCGTCGTCGTTGGCCCAGACCACGACGCCGCAGGCGCGACCGCCGCCGCAGGGCTTGATCTCGACATGGACGCTGTTCTTGGGATTGCGCCAGACGCCGTAGGTGAACGGCGCGTCCTGGGCCGAGGCCGGCGAAACGGCCGCCAAACCAGCCGCCAGACTGGCGGCCGCGGTCAGTCCGACGAGAAACGACTTGATCCGACGCATTCACGATCTCTCCGCTTGAGAGCGTTGTGAGGCAGGTTCGTGTCCGGATCAAGTCGGCCGGGTCTATTGAACCCGCAACGCCTCCCCCGCCCTGCGCGCCGCCGCCCACCGCTCGTCCATGCCGCGGTCATAGATCGCCTGGACGCGCTCCAGCACGGCCGGCGGGGCGGTCTCGGGGCGGCCGGCGTGGAACGGCGGATCAGGGGCGTATTCCACCGCCAGCTGGACGGCCTGGGCGGTCTCCGCACCGGCGATCTCGGCCACGACGGTCAGGGCGAAGTCTATGCCGGCCGTCACCCCGCCGCCCGTGAAGACATTGCCGTCGCGCACCACCCGGGCCGGATCCGGCGTCGCGCCGAACAGGGCCAGTTGGTCGCGCCAGGCCCAGTGGCAGGCCGCCTTTCTCCCCTGCAGCAGCCCGGCCGCGCCCAGCAGCAGCGAGCCGGTGCAGACCGAGGTGACGTAGCGCGCGCCGGCCGCCAACCGCCGCAACGCCTTCAGATAGGCCTCGTCGGCCACCGCCTGGGTGACGCCGAAGCCGCCCGGCACGCACAGCAGGTCGCAATGCTCGATATCGGCCAGCCGCGCCACGCGGGAAAACACCAGGCCTTCGGCCTCGATCTCGCCGCCCGCCTGGCTGGCGATCACCACCCGGGCGCCGGGCAGGCGGCTGAGGATCTGGTGCGGGCCGGTGAAGTCCAGGTGGGTGACATCGGGAAACAGGGCGAACACGATGTGGAACGGCGGCGGTTTCGGCATAGGAGCCCTCCTGTTGACGCCGCAGCATCGCCCGCCTAGCGTTCGGCATAAATGACATAGTTCCCTCGAAATCCGCCAATCCCGAAAGACGACGCCATGACTCGCGACATCGGCTTTCTGATCTTCCCGGACTTCCAGTTGCTGGACGCGGCGGGACCGATCGCGGCGTTCGAGATCGCCGAACGGTTCGCGCCCGGCGCCTATCGCCTGCATGTCCTGGCCCGTGAGCCAGGAAGGGTGGCCAGTTCGTCTGGAGCGGCGATGTATGCCGGGGCCTTGGAAGACGCGCCGCCGCTGGACACTCTGATCGTCTCGGGCGGCGAGGGAACGCGGTCGCCGGCGATCTGCGAGGCGACCCTGGCCTTCGCCCGCGCCACCTTCCGCACCGCCCGTCGCACGGCCAGTGTCTGCTCCGGAGCCTATGTCCTGGCCGCCGCGGGCCTGCTGGATGGTCGCCGGGCGACAACCCACTGGCGGCGTTCCAAAGACTTCCAGCGCCGCTATCCGGCCGTGCGGCTGGAGCCCGACAAGATCTTCGTCCAGGATGGGTCGCTATGGAGCTCGGCGGGCATCACCGCCGGCATCGACATGGCCCTGGCGATGATCGGCGCGGATCTGGGCGAGACGATCGCCCGGGGCGTCGCCCAGCAGTTGGTGGTCTATCACCGGCGGCCGGGCGGCCAGTCCCAGTTCTCGGCCCTGCTGGAAATGCAAGGCGGGCGGTTCGACGACCTGCTGGCCTGGGCGCGCGAGAACCTGGCCCTGCCGCTGACCGTCGACCAGATGGCCGAGCGGGCGGCGATGAGTCCGCGCAACTTCGCCCGGCTGTTCGCCACGGAGACGGGGACCACCCCGGCCAAGGCGGTCGAGCGCCTGCGCGTCGAGGCCGCACGCGCCCTGCTCGACAGCCAGCCCCTGCAGGTCGAGGACGTGGCCCTGGAGACCGGCTTCGGCGACCCGGAACGCATGCGTCGCGCCTTCCTGCGGGCCTTCGGCCAGCCGCCGCAGGCGCTGCGGCGCGCGGCCCGCGGCGCGCAACCGGATGTTGCAGCGGCGCCATAGCGCGCAACAAACAGCAAAGCTTGGACAACCTGAGATTTACGCCGCTGGCAAAGCCCCCTATCGCGACGCGGTCCGATCCCGGACCAGTACCTTTTCGGGGGATTTCATGCGTCTGTTCATCACCACCGCCGTGGCCGCCCTGGCCGTGGCCGGCGCCGCCGCGGCCCAGACCGCCGGCTCGCCGCCCGCCTCGGCCGCGCCCGCCAGCGGCCAGTACATCGCCGTCTCGGGCGGCCTGATCGGCAAGACCGACTACGACTACGGCTTCGCCAACGGCTGGTCGGTGGACGGCGATGTCAAGTCCGGCGCCCAGGGCGCCATCGCCTGGGGTTCGTCGATCGGCGCCAACTGGCGCGGCGAGATCGCCCTGGGCTATCGCAGCCAGAAGGTCGACTCCGCCCTGATTTCCAATGTCGGCGTGTTCGCGGCCAGCGGCGGCAAGGTCAAGGCGCTGAGCATCGACCTGAACGGCTATTACGACTTCCCCGTCTCGGGCCCGGTGAAGCCCTATCTGGGCGCCGGCGTCGGCGTGGCCCAGGTGAAGATCGACGACGGCCTGCTCGACGACAAGGGCGACGCCCTGACCCTGCAGGCCATGGCCGGCGCCAGCGTCGCGGTCTCGCCGCGCATCTCGCTGTTCGCCGAAGGCCGCTATCAGTACACCGGCTCGATCAAGGTCAAGACCACCAGCCCGGCCGGCGAGCGGCACGAGAAGCTGAACATGACGGCGCCCGGCGCCGTGGTCGGCGCGCGCTTCGCGTTCTAGGCCGCGGCGGAAGGTGGGGACAGGCGCATGCGCCTGTCCCCGACCGCGCCCCGACCTCAGCCCCGTTCTTCCGCCATCTTGGCCACCTGGGCCTTGAGGATCTCCAGCGTCTCGGTGTTGCAGCGCAGGATCTCGACCATCTCGGTCTCGCGCAGGGCGTCCAGCTTGTCGTGCAGGCGCATGATCTCCAGTTCGGCGCGCAAGTTGACGACATAGTCGTGCTCGGCGTTCAGTCGGTCCTTCGTGGCCTGGCGGTTCTGGCTCATCATGATCACCGGCGCCTGGATGGCGGCCACGGTCGACAGGATCAGGTTCAGGAAGATGAACGGATAGGGGTCGAACGACAGGTGGAAGGGCTTGAGCCCGACGTTCAGCGCGATCCACAGCGCCAGGCAGGCGCAGAACCCGCCGATGAACGCCCAGGAGCCGCCGATCGCCGCGACCCGGTCGGCCAGCCGGTCCCAGAAGCTTCGGTCATCCACCAGCAGCGCCTTGTTGAGCCCGGTCGGAGCCTCGGCGGCGATCAGGTCGATGACGCTCCTCTGCACCGCCGTCAGGCCGCTATAGGGCGTGGCCAGCAGGTCGCGCGACAGCTGGTCGAGGCGTTGGTCAGGGGTCATGGGGCGCTGGTCCGTGAAGGTTTGTAAAAGATGTGTCCTCCAGATGAATTGTGAAGTCTTGCGCGATTGACGCTCAGCTTTGCCGGAGCGACGCTGCGGGGTCGGTTCGTCGACACAACAAAGAGTCTCAAGGGAGCCCCCCATGGCCCACAAGTTCCAGATCAAGAAGAACAAGGCGGGCGAGTTCGTCGCCTATTTCGTCTACAACAGCGAGACCATCTTCTGGACCGAGGGCTACGCCTCGAAGGCCTCGGCCAAGAACGCGATCGACTCGATCATCAAGAACGGCCCTGGCGCCGAGGTCGACGACCAGACCGACTGAGCCGCTCCAATGCAGCGTCATCCCCCGCGCGACGCGGGGGATGACGCTATCGCGGGACGCTTGACCCCGCCGCCTTCTCCGGCGTCTGATCGCTGATAACAAACAAGGGGAGGCGCGCCATGACCACCGCTAATGGCCGCAAGGCCGTCTTCATCACCGGCGCCGCCAGCGGCATCGGCCTGGCCAGCGCCAAGCGCTTCGCCGCCGAGGGCTGGTTCGTCGGCCTCTCCGACATCGACACGACAGGCCTGAAGGCCGCCCTGGCCGCGGTCGGTCCCGGCAACGGCGCGACCTTCGCCCTGGACGTCCGTGACCGCGCCGCCTGGACGGCCGTCTTGGCCGACTTCTCCGAGCTGACCGAGGGCCGCCTGGACGTATTGCTCAACAACGCCGGCGTGGCCCGGTTCGGGCCGTTCGACAGCCATCAGGACGTCGACATCGACCTGCAGCTGGACATCAATCTCAAGGGCGTGATCAGCGGCGCCCGGGCCGCCCTGCCCTGGTTGAGGGCGACGTCCGGCTCGCGGCTGATCAACATCTCGTCCTGCGCGGGCCTCTACGGCTCGCCTGGCCTGGCGGTCTATTCGGCCACCAAGTTCGCGGTGCGGGGACTCTCGGAGGCCCTGGACATCGAGTGGAAGCCGCACGGCGTCAGTGTCGCCTGCGTGATGCCATGGTTCGTCGAGACGCCGATCCTCAACACCGGCGCGCCCGGCAGCAACCAGAACATGGCCGACGCCCTGCGCGGCGGCGGCCTCCCGGTCTATCCCGTGGAGGACGCCGCCGAGGTGATCTGGCGGGCCGTCCACGGGAAAGATCTGCACTATTTCGTCGGCAAGCGGGCCCGGCAAATGCGCTTCGCCAGCAACCACATGCCGAGCGTGGTCAGGAAGCAGCTCCGCTCGCGGCCGGTCCTGCAGCAGCCTTGACCGCGTCGCCCGACGGGGACGAGGTCTTGGTCGGGTGCATAGCGGGCGCGGAGGCCGGCTCGGAGACCGGGCCCAGCGGACCGCCCATGCCGCCGGCGACGGTGGCGGGCTTGTCGGACGAGACCACCACGGCGCTGGCCAGCTGGATCGGGGCCGACTTGCCGTCGGCGGACGGCGGCGGCGTCAGGTTGACCAGGGTGATGGTCGGCAGATCGTCGGCCGACGACGGGCGCGGCGTGCGGCTGAAGGCGTCGGGCGCGCCGGAGCGGCCGCCGAAGCGATAGAACACGTGCATGCCCACCTGGGCGACGCGCAGCAGGCGCGGTCCCCAGCCCGGCGCGACGCCGGTGGTGTGGAAGTGGGTGGCGGCCCCGACCTCGGTCATCACCGCGCCGGACAGCGCGCGAGCGGCGACCTTCTGAGCCCGGTTCCAGGCCCCGCGTTCACGCGGCGCGCGCATCGAACCGTTGCAGGCGAAGCTGAACTGGCAACCGCGCGTCGAGGCGCCCTGGAACACCACGCCGCAGATCGATTTCGGGAACGAAGGGTGGCGTACGCGGTTTAGAACCACTTGAGCCACGGCCGCCTGGCCGCTCGGGGTCTCGCCGCGGGCCTCGTAGTAGACCGCCTCGGAAAGGCACTCGAGTTCACGCGAGCTTTCCAGAGCGTTTGTCAGGCGAAACGGGGCGACGGCCGGATTGAACGGGCCTCCGAAGCTGGCCCGCAGCAACAGCGGCTGGCGCTGGCTGTCGGATTGCTGGCGCTGTTCGAGGCGCTCGACCAGCAGGGCCGACTGTCGGTCCCGCTGGGCGCCGCCGGCGACGGTGTAGGGATCGTGACGACGGGCGATAGCCAGCGCGCCGGCGTCCATCCGCGACGCGGCCTGATACAGCGCCGCATCGGAGAAGTTCCCCTCGGCGCCGTCGGCCAGGCGAGATACGCGTGCGTGCTGACTAGCGGCCTGGGCCATGCCCCCCGCAAGGTAAACGCCGCCGAGGGCCAGACCCGTGGCCGACCCAACCAATACGGCGCCGATCAGCGCGCGCGCGTCTGCGCACGTCTGCGACTTGATATTCAAAACTCGTGTCCTGCGCGGCGAGGGCGGTCCGCCCCCCGACAAAAACGCCTTCAGAGACCCGGAAAAAGCACTGTCGGGCAGCTCTGAAAGCGGAGGTTCGGCCGGTTCACGATCGTGGCCGAAGTCCTGCTTATGACCGCCTTATGACGCATCCGGCCACGAGTCGCAAGCGCACGCGGCGCCGCAGCCTGAATTTTGGCCGCCCGCGCGACAGATGGATTGGTTAATTGTTTGATTCTAACGAAAAAACGCGACAGTCCCGAAATTCCGGTCCGCGACGAATATTCACCTCCGAGGATAGACTTCCGCCGCGTCGCTCTCAACGGAACCACCGCTCCGGATCGCCGTTACTCTACCGCACAGGTGTAATTGTCCTGGAGGACATAATGACTGCTCTGCGCTGGGTTCCGCTATGGGTTGCGACGGCGTTAAGCCTGTCGGCCTGCGGACACAACATGGAGCAACGCGCAGCCAGCGGCGCGCTGGCTGGAGCGGTGGTGGCGGGCCCCGTGGGCGCGGTGGTCGGAGCCAGCGCGGGGGCCGTGGTCAACACGGTGGCGAAGTAGGTCGGGCTGCTCAGAACCGCTTAACGCAGGTGACGCCGGCGCGCACATTTTGATCGTCTCCCCGGGGGTCCGCCTCGCCGGTCATCCTGAGGCGGCAGCCCTTCTCGGGACGGCGCACCAGATAGGGCGTGGGATCCTTCGCGAAGCGGCCGGACGGGTCCAGATTCAGTCTTGCCGTGGCGGGCGCGACGCCTGCCCAGCGCTCCGCCTCGCAACGTTCGCGCTCCTGTCGCGAGAACGTCGGCCGATTGCAGCCGCCCAGCCCGCGGAGGGCTTCCCGCCCACTCGCGGCAAGACCACCCGCGCCCTGCGCGGCCGCTTCGGGCGCGGCCCCTTCGAGCCCGACGTCAGCGACCGCGGTCCCGTTCGGCCTGGAAGGCGCGATGTTCGACATGGACGACAAGGACGATCCGGGCGGGATCGGAAGCGCGTCGCTGGTCCGCGCCACGACACGGCGGCGAACCGGACGAGGCGTCTCGCGATCTCGGTCCAATCTTGAGGGCGTGATCAGGACGACCTGGAGAGGCGGCGGCTGATCGTAGGCGGGCATGTCCCGCGCGGCGTAATGCAGGAGACAGGCGAGCAGAACGGCGTGCAGCAGGGCGGAAGCCACGAACCCGGCGACGCGCCAAGTTCCGTCCCGGCCCGCTTGGCCTCCTCGCGTCATGTTCCCGCGCCCCCACCCGACGCGCGTACTCCGCTGGAAGTTGCAGGCCGAAGTATGGCCCGTTCATGGCCCCACCGGAGCGCGGCCGGGTGACGATGCGACCGCAGGCGCCGCGCTCATGTCGATCCCGGATCTTCGCGCCGCGGCTGTCCGGAGCGGCCGCGAAAATGGAACGAAAGCCCTAAGCCGACCTCAAGCGCCGGAGCCGCGGCGTCGCCGGCCCGGTCGCCTCGACCTCGGCCTTGGGAACCGGGACCGTGATCTCGACCGTGAAACGGCTGCCCTTGCCTAAGGTGCTCTCGACCCCGATTTCGCCCTGCATCAAGGTGACGATCTGCCGGCTGATGCTCAGCCCCAGGCCCGTGCCCTCGTTTCGGTCCGCCGCGTCGCCCGCCTGCTCGAACGGACGGAAGACGCCGTCCAGCTGGTCCGGCGCGATCCCGACACCGGTGTCGTCGACGGCGAAACGCAGGCGCGCGGTTTCCCCCATGGCTTCGACGAGACTGACCCGCAGGTCGACCCGGCCGCTGGCGGTGAACTTGATCGCATTGCCCAGCAGGTTGATCAGGATCTGCCGAACCCGCTTTTCATCCGCCTCGACCCGCTGCGGCACGTCAGGATCCAGGCTGGCGGCGAAGTCCAGGCCTTTGTCACGCGCCGGCAACCGGAACATCTCGCCCACGCCCGCAACGCAATCATGCAGGTCGAAGGGCGCGGCCAGCAGCTCGAACTTGCCGGCCTCGATCTTGGCCACGTCCAGGATGTCGCTGATCACGGCCAGCAGGTGCTCGCCGCTGGCCTGCACCGTCTTGACCGCCGCGCGCTGCTTGGCGTCCAGCGCGGTGCGCTCCAGCCAGTAGGCGTAGCCGATGATGGCGTTGAGCGGCGTGCGCAGCTCGTGGCTCATATTGCCGAGGAATCGCGACTTGGCGCTGCTGGCGGCCTGGGCGGCGGCGTGAGCCTCGGCCAGCCGGCCAGCCTCCTCCGCCTGGCGACGCCTCCGGGCCTCGTAGTCGCCGCGCATGTGCAGGAAGCGCCAGACCAGGAAGCCCGCCGACAGCACCAGCCAGAGCCCGAGGATGACAAGGTAGAACTGCTCGGTCGAAAGGTACGATCCTTCGAAGGTCAGGTCGTCGACCAAGATCGCCAGATGGCCGACCTTGGCGCCGCTGGTGGAGATGGCCACGGAACGGACCGTCTCGAGGTTCGGCGCGGCCTCGGCGGTCGAAAGGCCGTGGCTGGCCACCCACCATTCCTCCGGCGCCAGCTGGTTCAGCGGCAGGCGCACTTCGTTACGGCCCTGGACGACAGGGATGTCCATCGCCAAGGGCATCTGCTCGCCCTTCAGTTTTGCCTGTACGGCCGCATTCGGCGAGGTCTTCACGACCAGCCTCAGGCGGTCGCCCTGCCCCTGGTAGGAAAAGCGCAGGACGATGGTCTGGAAGCGCGAGAGGTCCAGGCCGTCGGTCTGGCCCCCGACGTCCAGCGCCAGACCGTAGCCGCAATAGGGATAGGCCGCGTCCTGGCGGATGTCGCACGACCAGGACAGGGGCTTGCGCGGATCGACGGAGACGATGGTGCGCCCGCCGTTTTCGGCGTCGGAATAGCCGTAGGTCGCGAACCGGCCCGACTGTGAGGACAGGACCAGGGTCTGGCTGGTGATGGCGCTCTTGCCCAGCACAGCGGCGAACGACACGGCCACCAGCAGGAAGATCGCGGCTTCCAGGCGCAGATCACCGTAACCCCGCCACGGCTTGCGAGCGCCTTGGGCGGCGACGCCGAGATCCGTTGGTTGCCGCAAGACGCCCTCCCCTTCCCCGCGCTCGCAAGGAAGTCCACACACCAAAGGGCAGCCTTAGGGGAAGCATCGTTTCCCGCAGGTTTAAGGATCGCCGGGTGCGACATTTTGTTAGGGCGGCGCCGGCCCCTCGAAATCACATAAAGATATCCTTATGTCCCTCTTGACGCCGGGCGGGAACGCGCGCCTTCTGGGCGGGTCGTGGTCTGCGGGCGTTCGCGCGTCCGCAGCTAAGAGGGAAGTCGGTGAGGGTCTTGAAAGCCCGAATCCGGCGCTGCCCCCGCAACTGTGAGCGGCGAGCCGCTGTCCGATACGTGTCACTGACGCGCCGAGCTGGATCGGTGGCGTGTCGGGAAGGCCAGGACAGGGGCGCTGACCCGTGAGCCAGGAGACCTGCCCCGACAGATAACGTCCTCCGGCGGGGTGTCCGGTCTGGTCGCATGCCAAGGCGTGACCGGACCCCAGGCCCGTGCGCGTCCCCTCGCGCGCGTCCCGACCCGCCTCCGCCATCACACCGGCAGAGGCTTTTCGAACATGACCGTCACCGTCGCCACCCTGGGATTTCCCCGCATCGGGCCGCACCGCGAACTGAAGTTCGCGCTTGAGAACCATTGGGCGGGCAAGACCAACGCCCAGGCGCTGCTCGCCACGGCCGCCGCCCTGCGCGCCGGCGCCTGGGCCCGCCAGGCCGCCCTCGGCGTGGTCCATGTGCCCAGCAACGACTTCTCGCTCTACGATCATGTGCTGGACACCAGCGTCATGGTCGGGGCCATTCCGGCGATCTACGGTTGGACGGGCGGCCCGATCGACACCGCCGGCTACTTCACCATGGCGCGCGGCGCGCAAGGCGGCGCGACCGAGGCGGCCTGCGCCCACGGTCACGCGCATCACCAGGGTTCCGGCTTGCCGGCCCTGGAGATGACCAAGTGGTTCGACACCAACTACCATTACCTGGCCCCGGAGGTGTCGCGCGACCAGGCCTTCGCCCTGACCTCCACCAAGCCGATCGACGAGTTCCTGGAGGCCCGGGCGCTGGGCGTCCACACCCGCCCGGTGCTGCTGGGCCCGGTCACCTTCCTCAAGCTGGCCAAGACCAGGGACGAGGACTTCTCGCCGCTGTCGCTGCTGTCGGTCCTGGTCCCGGTCTATGCCGAGATCCTGGCCCGGCTCCAGCAGGCCGGCGCCGACTGGGTGCAGATGGACGAGCCCTGCCTGGCGCTGGATCTGACCGACTTCGAGCGCGGCGAGCTGCGCCGCGCCTATGGCGCCCTGACCCATGCCGCGCCCGGCCTGCGCCTGATGCTGACCAGCTATTTCGGCGCCTATGGCGACAACCTGGCCACGGCGGTGAACCTGCCGGTCGACGGCGTCCACGTCGATCTGGCGCGCGCGCCAGAAGAGCTCGACGCGGTCCTGGCCCTGGCGCCCGAAAGCCTGGTGCTGTCGCTGGGGGTGATCGACGGCCGCAACGTCTGGCGGGCCGACCTGCCGGCCCTGCTCGATCGCCTGGACCCGATCGTCTCGCGGCGCGGCGGCGACCGGGTGATCCTGGCGCCGTCCTGCTCGCTGCTGCACGCGCCGATCGACCTGGACCTGGAGACGGCGATCGATCCGGAGGTCCGCCAGTGGCTGGCGTTCGGCGTCCAGAAGATCGAGGAGCTGGTGGTGCTGGCCACGGCGCTGAACCGGGGCCGGGCCGCGGTGGCGTCCCAACTGGCCGCCAGCGCGGAGGCGGCAAAGGCGCGGCGCGCCTCGCCCAGGATCCACGACGCGGCGGTGGCCGCGCGCCTGGCCGCCACGACCCCGGACATGGCTAGGCGGCGCTCGCCGCTCGGCCGCCGGCAAGCGGTGCAGATCGCGCGCCTGAACCTGCCGGCCTTCCCCACCACCACCATCGGCTCGTTCCCCCAGACCGAGGCGGTGCGCCAGGCGCGCTCGGCCCACGGCAAGGGCCAGCTGAGCGACGTGGACTACACGGCGTTCCTGCGCGCCGAGACCGCCCGCACTGTCGCCTGGCAGGCCGAGATCGGGCTGGACGTGCTGGTCCACGGCGAGTTCGAGCGCAACGACATGGTGCAGTATTTCGGCGAGCAGCTGTCGGGCTTCGCCTTCACCCGCCACGGCTGGGTGCAGTCCTACGGCTCGCGCTGCGTGCGGCCGCCGATCCTGTTCGGCGACGTCTCGCGCCCGGCCCCGATGACCGTGGACTGGTGGGCCTACGCCCAGTCCCTGACCGACCGGCCGGTGAAGGGCATGCTGACCGGCCCGGTGACCATCCTGAACTGGTCGTTCGTGCGGGACGACCTCCCCCGGTCCGTGGCCTGCCGCCAGATCGCCCTGGCCATCCGCGACGAGGTGGCCGACCTGGAAGCGGCCGGGGCCAAGGTCATCCAGATCGACGAGGCGGCCCTGCGCGAAGGCCTGCCCCTGCGCCGGGGCGACTGGGCGGCCTATCTGGACTGGGCGGTCGACTGCTTCCGCCTGGCGGCGTCGGGGGTGGCCGACCACACCCAGATCCACACCCACATGTGCTATTCGGAGTTCAACGACATCATCGCCGCGATCGGGGCGATGGACGCCGACGTCATCTCCATCGAGACCGCCCGCTCGAAGATGGAACTGCTGGACGCTTTCGAGGCCTACGCCTATCCGGCGCAGATCGGTCCAGGCGTCTACGACATCCACTCGCCGCGCGTGCCCGCCGTCGGGGAGATCACCGACCTGCTGAAGGCCGCCGAGGCGCGGCTGTCGGGCGGCCAGCTGTGGGTCAATCCCGACTGCGGCCTGAAGACCCGCCAGTGGCCCGAGACGCAGGCCGCCCTGGCCAACATGGTCGAGGCGGCGCGGATCGTCCGCCGGTCCGTCGTTCCGGCCTGACGGCGGCGGGAACCTCTGCTCGCCAGGCTCAGGATGGCTTGGCGAGCGGGGCCGACCCGCCGCCGGGATTTCGACAAGCCCGGGCGGCGCTGGCATTCTGGCCCGATGACGGAGCTCTTCCGACTTGCCGGCGCGGTGCGGAGAGACCCTGGGGCCGGCCGATGGACGCCGCCGCGCTGAACGCCCTGGTCGCCGCGGCCTACCAGGACGTTCGCGCGCGGCTGCGGTCCGAATAGATCAGTTCGGCATGCCGTCGAACTGCGGCAGGTCCAGCGGCCTGTTCCAGTCCAGCCGGCGCGCGGTGAACATCTCCAGCTTGGGCGCGATCAGGTCCGGCCGATCCAGGCTGCCCAGTTGGACGAAGACCGCGCCGGGAAAGCCGTCGAGATTGCTGGTGAAGACCCGTGACCCGCAGTCCGGACAGAAGTTCCGATCCAGCCCGTTGCCGGAATTGGCGACATAGTGGAACGCCTTGGGCTGGCCGCTGAGCAGGTCGAAGTCGTCGGCCGGCACCGCGAAGAAGGTCGCCATCTCGCCGCCCGAGGCCCGCTTGCAGTCGTTGCAATGGCAGTTGGCGACGAACGTCGGGTCGCTGTCGAACGCGAACTTCACCGCGCCGCAGGCGCATTGGGCCGTATATTTCTTGGGCATTGTCTTCTCCATTCGGTCTGACGAGGAAGGCGAGAAGTCACGCAACGGGAGGACGACGCCCCAGCGGCGATTTTCCATCGCCGTCCGCGTCGCGCAAGCGGGCCTCAGCGATCGAACTTGGTCGACAGGATGATCGACGAGGTCGTGCGCTCGACCCCCGCCACATGGCCGATCCTGTCGAGCACCTCGTCCATCTCCGCGACCGTCGCGGTGGCGGCGATGGCGATCATGTCGTAGTCGCCGCTGACCGAGTGCAGCAGCCGCACCTGCGGGATCGCGCGCAGCGCCGCCTCGACGGCGCGGGCCTCCTTGGGACCGATCTTGATCATCACGTGCACGCGCACCGCGCCATGGGCGTGGTCGGGCGCCAGGCGGGCCGTATAGCCGACGATCACCCCGCTGCGTTCCAGCCGCTCGATCCGGCTTTGCACCGTGGTGCGCGAGCGGCCGACCCGCCGGGCGAGTTCGGCGGTCGAGGCCCGGCCGTTCTCCCGCAAGGCGGCGATCAGCTTCTCGTCGATGGCGTCGATCGTCATTATGCTGGCGGAAGACTGCATTTCGCCGAGATCCTGCCGTCAAACCGACGATCCCGCCACTAGGATTCGACGGAATGGCGGAGATGATGGCCGCCCCTGGAGTTTGCGCTTTCGTGCTGGACCAAGTTCACCAAGACGCCCTGGCCGCCCTGGTCGGTCCCGGCGGCCTGATCCTCGATCCGGCCGACCGCGCCGCCTACGAGACTCCTGCGCGCTACGCCGGCGGGGCGGCGGCGGCGGTCGTCCGCCCGGCGACCACGGCGCAGGTCTCGGCGGTGGTCGGCTATTGCGTGCGCCACGGCCTGAGATTCGTGCCGCAGGGCGCCAATACCGGCCTGGCCGAGGGCTCGACGCCGGACGCCAGCGGGACGCACCTGGTGCTGTCGCTGGATCGCCTGGCCGCGCCGCTGGAGATCGACGTCGCCGACCGCACGGCCACGGTCGGGGCCGGCGTGCGGCTGTCGGCGCTGAACGCGGCGCTGGAGCCGCATGGTCTGTTCCTGCCCATCGACCTGGGCGCCGATCCCACCCTGGGCGGCATGGCCGCCACCAACACCGGCGGGGCGCGGTTCCTGCGCTATGGCGACATGCGCCGCCACGTCCTGGGCCTGGAAGTGGTGCTGGCCGACGCGGCCGGCACGACGCTCCAGCTCTCGCACGGCCTGCGCAAGGACAACGCCGCCGTCGCCCTGCGCCAGCTGCTCGTCGGCGGTTGTGGCGCGTTTGGGATCATTACCCAGGTGACCGTCGAGGTTCACCACCGCCCCCGCCAGACCGCCGCCGCCCTGCTGGTCCCGCGCGACATCGAGGCGGTCCTGCCGCTGCTGCAGGCGTTCGAGGTCCAGGCCGGCTCGACCCTGACGGCCTTCGAGGGCCTGTCGAAGGCGGCCATGACCCGGGCCATCGACCACGTGCCGTCGCTGAGCAACCCGTTCGCCGGCGGCGTTCCCGACTACGCCGTATTGGTCGAGTTGACCCGAACCTGGGCCCCGCGCGAGGGCGAGGTCTCGCTGGACGAGGTGCTGCAGCAGATCGCCGGCGACTTGCTGGAACGCGACGACGGCCTGCTGGTCGACGCCCTGTTCGGCCCGGTCGAGAAGATGTGGGCCCTGCGCCATTCGCTGTCGGAAGGCCTGCGAGCCAGCGGGCCGGTCGTGGGCTTCGACCTCAGCTTCCGCCGCCGCGACCTGGCCCGCTTCCGCCGCGAGGCCGTGCTGATGCTGGAGGCCGACTTTCCCGACTACGCCCTGTGCGACTTCGGCCACGTGGCCGACGGCGGGGTGCACTTCAACCTGGTCGGCCCGGTCGAGCCGGGGCGGCGCGCGGCCCTCCGCGAAGCGGTGCTGACCCTGGCCGTCGACGGCTTCGGCGCCAGCTTCAGCGGCGAGCACGGCCTGGGCCGGGCGTTCCAGGACGCCTACGACCGCTTCACGCCGCGCCTCGTCCAAGACTATTCGGCGGCGGTGGCGGCGGTGTTCGGGACGGGATCGGCGGCGGTTCGGCTGGGGCCGGCGAGGGGCAATTGAACTATGAGCCCCAAATCTCCATTCATCCCGGCGAAAGCCGGGACCCAAGCTGAGTTTCGACAAGACGCGCCATGCGCTAGCAGGTGCTGCGATCCCAATTTCCGACTCCGCTTGGGTCCCGGCTTTCGCCGGGATGAGCGGATTTATTGAGTGTCTCACATGACCACCCTGCCCTCCGCCGTCGCCGAAGCCCGCGCCATCCTCGACCGCCTCGGCGTTCCCGCGTCCACCCTGGATGGTGGAACCCTGGCGGCGCGCTCGCCGGTCACCGGCGAGATCCTGGCCAGCCTCCCCGAGCACACCCCCGCCCAGGCCGCGGCCGCCATCGACGCCGCCCATGGCGCCTACCTCGCCTGGCGCCAGGTCCCCGCCCCGCGCCGCGGCGAGCTGGTCCGCCTGCTGGGCGAGGAACTGCGCGCCGCCAAGGACGACCTCGCCGCCCTGGTCACCCTGGAGGCCGGCAAGGTGGTCTCCGAAGGTCTGGGCGAGGTGCAGGAGATGATCGACATCTGCGACTACGCCGTGGGCCTGTCGCGCCAGCTGTTCGGCCTGACGATAGCGAGCGAACGTCCTGATCACCGAATGATGGAGACCTGGCGCCCGCTGGGCGTGGTGGGCGTCATCAGCGCCTTCAACTTCCCGGTCGCCGTCTGGTCGTGGAATGCGGCCCTGGCTTTCGTCTGCGGCGACAGCGTGGTGTGGAAGCCGTCGGAGAAGACCCCGCTGGTCGCCCTGGCCACCCAGGCCCTGTTCGAGCGCGCCGCCGCGCGGTTCGGTCCGGACGCGCCTTCCGGCCTGTCGACCCTGCTGATCGGCGGCCGCGCGGTCGGCGAGGCGCTGGTCGACCATCCGAAGGTCCCGCTGGTCTCGGCCACCGGCTCGACGGCCATGGGGCGGGCGGTTGGGCCGAGGCTGGCCGCCCGCTTCGCCCGCGCCCTGCTGGAGCTGGGCGGCAACAACGCCGCCATCGTCGCGCCGTCGGCGGACCTGGACCTGACCCTGCGGGGAGTGGCCTTCGCCGCCATGGGCACGGCGGGCCAGCGCTGCACCACCCTGCGCCGGCTGTTCGTGCACGACAGCGTCTATGACACCTTCGTCGACCGGCTGAAGAGCGCCTATCCGTCCGTGCCGGTCGGCGATCCGCGCGCGGCGGGCGTTCTGGTCGGTCCGCTGATCGACAAGGCCGCGTTCGACGCCATGCAGTCGGCCCTGGACGCCGCGCGCGCCGGCGGCGGCCGGGTGGTCGGCGGCGACCGCGTCGAGGTTGGCGGGCCGAACGCCTTCTACGTCGCTCCCGCCCTGGTCGAGATCGACCACCAGGCCGAGATCGTGAAGGCCGAAACCTTCGCCCCGATCCTCTACGTGATGCGCTACACCGAACTGGCCGACGCCATCGCCGCCCAGAACGACGTGGCCCAGGGGCTGTCGTCATCGATCTTCACGCTGAACCTGCGCGAGGCCGAGTTGTTTCTGTCGGCGCAAGGCAGCGATTGCGGCATCGCCAACGTCAATATCGGCCCCTCGGGCGCGGAGATCGGCGGGGCGTTCGGCGGCGAGAAGGAGACCGGCGGCGGCCGTGAAGCCGGCTCCGACAGCTGGAAGGCCTATATGCGCCGCGCCACCAACACCGTGAACTACGGGACCACCCTGCCGCTGGCGCAGGGGGTCACGTTCGACGTCTAGGATTTCGACATGTCGCATCTCTCCACCCTCGTCGCCTCGGCCATCGGCCAGAAGGCCGCCGCCACGATCCTCGACGTGCTGGACATCGCTCCGCCCCTGGCGGCCGAGACAGACGGCCCGGTGTCGCGCGCGGTGTTCGCCATGGCGCTGAACGCGGTGCTGTTCCACGACATCATGGGCCGCGTGCCGCTGGGCGCGGCCTATGTGTCCGAGCGCCGCGCGGCGGGCCGCAAGGTGCTGTTCGACCACGGCGCCCTGCGCACGATCGACTTCGGTGACGGCGCCCCGACCGGCGCGTTGCCCGCCGGCCATCTGGCCTTCGCGCGGATCCTCGAGCCGCTGGGCTACGCGGTCGCCGACCTCTATCCGCTGGACCGGCTGAAGATGACCGGCCGGGCCTTCGCCCATCTGGACCATCCCGAGGCGATCCCGCAGTTCTTCGTCAGCGAACTGCATGCCGAGCGTTTCTCGCCGGCCTTTCAGGTGATCGCCCATGCGGTGTTCGACTCCACCGCCGACGTCCTGGGCGTGGAGGCCCAGCGGGCCCTGGCCGCCTTCGCCACCGAAGGGTCCTGCGACCTGGACGCGGCGCGCGCCGCCCTGCCCCAGGTGGTCGCGGCCTTCGAGCGCACCCACGGCGCCCTGCGGCTGGAGCACTACAGGGCCCTGCTGGCCGAGTCGGCCGAGGCCGCCTGGATCGCCACCGAGGGCCAGGCCTTCAACCACGCCACCGACCGGGTCCCCGATGTCGAGGCCGTGGCGGAGGGCCAGAAAGCCCTGGGCCGGCCGGTCAAGGACAAGGTCGAGGTCTCGGGCTCGGGCCGCGTACGCCAGACGGCGTTCAAGGCGCAGCCGGTCGAGCGCGTGTTCGCCACCAACGCCGGAGAAGTGACCCTGACCGTCCCCGGCTCGTTCCACGAGTTCATCTCGCGCGACCGGTTCGTGGACGAGGCCGGCGTGGAAAGGCTGGACCTGCGGTTCGACAGTTCGAACGCCCAGGGGATCTTCAAGATGACCCGGACGGGGTGAGCCGGCGCCACGCGCAAGGCGAAGCGGGCGCGGACATGCCGCGCCCGCCGGGCCTCGCGTCGTCGCCCCGCCTTAGTCTTCGGGACCGATGAAGGTGTAGTCGCCCATCGGCACGCGGACCGGCTGGCCCGACGCGAGGGCGTCGAAGTCGCCCACCAGCCGGGCGGCGTGGGGGTGATACGGGTGGCCGACCGGCAGCACCCAATACTTGTAGAAGGTCACGGACGAGCCCGGCGGCAGCTTGCCGAACCGCACCGCCAGTTCGCCGACGTGATGCGGCGGGGCCTCGACCTCGGCGCTGACCACCTGGTAGTCGGCGGTGATCGCCGCCTCGGTCGACCGCAGCAGGCCGTCGATGGCCAGCGACACCTTGGCGCCCTTGTCCACCTGGTGGCAGTGGGCCTCGAACGCGAAGCGCTCGGCGCTGTCGTCCTGGTTATAGAACTTCAGGAAGGCTTCGCCCGTGCTGGAGACGTCGAGATTGTGCCAGCCGGCCGCGCCGTTGCACTGCAGCCAGGTGGCCGAATCCCAGTTGCCCTGCCCGGCGTTGGGCTTGTTGGCGAAGTATTCCGACGCCGCGGCCGTGATCATGCAGTAGTGGCCCGTACCGGGGAAGTTGACCCCGAACGCCAGCTTGCTGGCCGACCGGGTTCCCGGGACCAGGGTCTGACCGCCGTTGATGTCGACGAGCGGCGAGCTTTCCAGCTGGTCGTCATAGGTGAAGACCTGGATCCAGCTGCTGGGCGGCGGCACGAAGCCGGCGTCGGTATAGTACATCCGCACGGTCGGCTGGGTGATCGGCACGCCGATGTTCAGGCTCTGGGACCGGCCGTAGGCATAGTTCTTCAACCCCGGCTTCGGCCCCCAGGTGTCCTGGTTCCAGTTGGTGATGATCAGGCGAGGGATCATCGGCGACGAGCCGTTGACCAGCACGTCGGGACTGGAGGTCAGCGTGCCCTGCTTGGGGATCTCGCCGCTGTTGGCCATGTTGCCGCGAACGAACAGGCCGTACCAGCGCGAGAAGGCGAACTGGGCCGCTCGGGTGGCGTCGGACAGGTTGACCCCGATCGCGGCGCTCAGGTCGTTGGCCAGCTGGGTGACCGACATCCGCTGGCCGTCGCTCGGCAGGGCGGCCCAGTAGGTGTCGGCGTACAGGGCGCCGATGATGGCGGCCAGCGATCCCAGGTCGAACGGCGGCTTCCAGTCCAGGTACAGGTTCTGGATCGCGGTGGTCGCGTCGTCGCCATTGGTGAAATACTTCAGGCCCTTGTCCCAGTAGACCTGGGAAATGCCCACGGCGGCGGCATCAGCATCATAAGCCATCGCTTACTCTCCCTTGATGAGTTGGTTGGCGGGCGCGCCCAGACGGCTCCGCCTGACGCATCCCTTTGGTGTAGGAGGGGTTTAAGCTACTTATAATTGCGTAACAGGCGACGACCCATCAGGACGTGCAGAAATGCACCCTCTTGTAACAATTTTTAATATTTCAACCAAAAGGAGAAGCTGCTGCTCCACGACGACGCTGATGCGATCGTCGGCGACTTCGGTGCGCGATAACGAACGTCGCTCCGCCGGGTCGGCCAGCGTTCTTGAAAAACAAAACCGGCCGACTCCGCGGGGAGCCGGCCGGTCGTTGGCGACACGGTTCGTAGGAGGGAGGACGAACCGCGCCGCCAGGACTCGGGTCCGCGATTTAGCCGAACAGCTTGGCCGCCGTCTTTGCGACCAGTTCGCCCTGGTGGCGGGCGCCGGCCAGCTCCAGCTCGCTGGGCTGGCGCGAACCGTCGCCGCCGGCGATGGTGGTGGCGCCGTAGGGCGCGCCGCCGGTGATCTCCTCCAGGGTCATCTGGCCCTGGTGGCTGTAGGGCAGGCCCACGATGGTCATGCCGAAGTGCAGCAGGTTGGTGATGATCGAGAACAGGGTGGTCTCGTTGCCGCCGTGCTGGGTGGCCGACGAGGTGAAGGCGCCGCCCACCTTGCCGTTCAACGCGCCGCGGGCCCACAGGCCGCCGGCCTGGTCGAGGAAGTTGGCCATCTGCGAGGCCATGCGCCCAAAGCGGGTGCCGACGCCGACGATGATGGCGTCGTACTCGGCCAGATCCTCGATCTTGGCGACCGGCGCGGCCTGGTCCAGCTTGTAGTGCGACTTCACCGCGATCTCCTGCGGCACCAGTTCCGGCACGCGCTTGACATCGACGGTCGCGCCGGCGGCGCGGGCGCCTTCGGCGACGGCGTTGGCCATCGTCTCGATGTGGCCGTAGGCGGAATAGTAGAGGACGAGAACCTTGGCCATGACGGCCTCCTTGTGAGTGTTTGGAAGGGGTGGGGACAGGCGCATGCGCCTGTTCCCGTCAGGGGGTGTTGATTAAGCGGCGTCGACGAGCACCAATTCCGCGTCTTCCAACGCTTTCACGCGGATCACGGCCTCGTCTTGAATGGCCGCGCCGTCGCGGGTGTTCAAAGCCACGCCGTTGACCTCGACCTTGCCGGTCGACGGCACCAGATAACCCTTGCGGTCGGCGCCGATGGCGTACTCGGCGGTCTCGCCAGCCTTCAGCGTCGCGCCCAGTACGCGGGCGTCGGTGCGGATCGGCAGAGCGTCCGTATCACCGTCGAAGCCGCTGGCCAGGGCCACGAACTTCCCGCTGCGGTCGCCCTTGGGGAAGGGCTTGGCGCCCCAGGCCGGGCCTTCGCCGCGCTTGTTGGGGATGATCCAGATCTGGAAGATCTTGGTCGTGGTGTTTTCCAGATTGTACTCGGAATGGCGGATGCCGGTGCCAGCGCTCATCACCTGGACGTCGCCCGCCTCGGTGCGGCCCTTGTTGCCCAGGCTGTCCTGGTGGGTGATCGCGCCCTCACGGACATAGGTGATGATCTCCATGTCGGCATGGGGATGGGGCGGAAAGCCCGTGCCGGCCGCGATGGTGTCGTCGTTCCACACCCGCAGGGCGCCGTGATGGACGCGCGAAGGGTCGTGGTAGTCGGCGAACGAGAAGTGGTGCTTGGCGTCCAGCCAACCATGGTTGGCGCCGCCCAGGCTGTCGAAGGTTCGAACGTCGATCATCTCGGTCTCCTGAGAGCATCTTGAAGGAGAAGGCCGGGGCGGCCGTCTCTGTTGAGGAGAAGATGGCCCCTTGCGCTTCGATCCGAAATGGAAATGATCGAAACAAACCGTTTCGGAAATCGCACCCATGAAACTCCCCGACTTCGAGGCCTGGGCGGTGTTCGCCAAGGTGGCTGAGACCGGCTCGTTCGTCGGGACCGCCGAACAGCTGAACCTGTCCAAGGCCACGGTCTCCAAGGCCGTCTCGCGGCTGGAGACGCGGCTTGGGGCGACACTGTTTCATCGCACCTCCCGGCGACTGTCCCTGACCGAGGCCGGCCGCGCCTCGCTGGACCGCGCCGCCCGGATCCTGGCCGAGGGCGAGGCGCTGGAAGCCGAGGCCTCGGCCCAGTCGGCCACCCCGCGCGGCCTGGTGCGAGTGGCCGCGCCGATGTCGTTCGGCATTGCCCATCTGGGACCGGCCCTGCCGGAATTCTTCGCCCTCTATCCGGAGGTCTCGGTCGAGCTGTCGCTGTCGGACCAGCTGGTCGACATCGTCGAGGAGGGATTCGACCTGGCCTTGCGGATCTCGGCCCTGGAGGACTCCAGCCTGCTGGCCCGGCGGCTGTGTCCGGTGCGGGTGATGCTGGTCGGCGCGCCGGCCTATTTCGACAAGCATGGCCGGCCCGGCCACCCCAAGGACCTGACGGTCCACCAAGGCCTGTTCTACACCGGCGGCCGTTCGCGGGACGTCTGGCGGTTCGAGCACGCCGAGCACGGACAATATGCGGTCAGCGTGCCCTCGCCCCTGCGGGTCAACAACGCCGACATCCTGCGCCCTTCCCTGCTGGCCGGCCTGGGCCTGGCCATGCAGCCTGACTTCCTGTGCTGGGAGGACGTGAAGAGCGGCTTGCTGGAGGAGGTCCTAGCGGATTGGGCCCCGCCGCCGATCGCCCTGCACCTGGTCACCCCGCCCAGCCCGATCCGTCCGGCGAGGGTGGAGGTGCTGATCGCGTTCCTGGCCCGACGGATGGCCAGCGCGCCCTGGTTGGTTTGATGCTCCCCCTCTGGGGGAACTGTCGCGTAAGCGACTGAGGGGGCCAGCGCGGCGGCTCCCCCTCCGGCCCTACGGGCCACCTCCCCCAGAGGGGGAGGATCAAGCCATCTCGTGCTTGTCGCTCAGGCACTCGCCAATGGCGCGGGCGCAGCCCGGCAGGCCCAAGGCGCCGATGAACGACATGGCGACCGCGCAGACCAGCATCACGGGTTGGAAGAAACGCATGCGAAATTCTCCACAGGCCAGTTCGTTCGTGAGGCGAGTTTCAGCCCAGATAAGGCCGAAGCTTGACGTTTGTTCCTACGAACCTCGGATCTACGTCGGAAAAGCTCAGCATGCGGCAGATATGTCTCACCCGTATGTCAGTCTCCCAACGCATAGGCGACACGCGCGGCCTCAATTCGGGCCAGTTTTCCTTCGAGCGGCGCCCAGTCGTCGGCTTGCGCGATCGGCGCCCACAGGGCCTCCACCTCGTCGATCAGCAGCTCCTCGGGCTCCAAGCCGTTGAAAACAGGACTTTCCAGACGTTCGGGACGCTTAGGCTCGAACGCCGACAGCCGGCGGCGGAAGTCGAGAAAGGCTTCCTGGCCGTAGAGGTCCGCGCGCGGACCGGCCAGGGCGCGGGCTTGCGACGCCTCGCCTCCGAACCAATCGAAGAAGAACGGCTCCCAGCGCAGCGATTCGCCGCCGGCGGCCAGGGCCGTGAACGCGGCCTGGACCAGGTCGATATCGTCGTCGGCCGAGCGGCTCGTCAGGCCCAGGCGGTCCAGCATCGCGGCGCGCAGGGCGTCGCGATAGAGACCGGAGAAGCTGTTGAGCGCCGCGATCAGTCCCGCGTCGTCGGTGACCAGGGCCAGGCAGCCTGCCAGCTGCTGCAGGTTCCAGAACACCGCCTCGGGCTGGCGGCCGAAGCTGTAGAGGCCCGAGTGGTCGAAATAGGCGGCGGTGAAGTCGGGGTCGTTGCGCGGCAGGAACCGCCAGGGGCCGTAGTCGAAGCTCTCGCCCGTCACGACCATGTTGTCGGTGTTGAGCACCCCGTGCACGAAACCGGCCGCCATCCAGCGGGCCAGCAGGTGGGCGCTGGCGGCGACCGCCTGCTCCAGCAGCACCTTGGGCCGGTCCGGCTGGTCGGCGACCTGCGGGAAATAGGTCTCGACCGCATGGTCGACCAGCACGGTGATATTGTCTCGCCGCTCCAGGAAGGCCTGGCGCTGAAAGGTCCCGAACCGGATGTGGCTGTGGGACAGGCGGGTCAGCACCGCCGAGCGGGTCGGGCTGGGCTCGTCGCCGCGCACCAGGGCTTCGCCCGTCTCGACCAGGGAGAAGGCGCGGGAGGTCGGAACGCCCAGGGCCTCCAGCATGGCGGCCGCCAGAATCTCGCGCACTCCGCCCTTCAGGGTCAGCCGCCCGTCGCCGGCCCGCGACCAGGGCGTCTGACCCGAGCCCTTGGTGGCCAGGTCCAGCAGCCGGCCGCTTCCGGCCTCCCGAAGCTGGGCGAACAGGAAACCGCGCCCGTCGCCCAGGTCGGGGTTGTAGCTGCGGAACTGATGGCCGTGATAGCGCATGGCCAGGGGCCCGGGCTGGTTGTCCGGCAGCGGTGCGAAACGGGCGAAGTGAGCCAGCCATTCGGCCTCGGCCAGGTCCTCCAATCCCACGCTGGCCGCCGCGCGGTCGTTGCGGAACCGCAGGCGGGTCTGCGGGAAGGGCGCGGGGGCCACCGGATCGGCGAACTCCGCCCCCAAGCGCATGAAGACCGGATCAGGACGATAGGTGGCGGAGAGGGGCATGGCGGGGACATGAGCCGCCCGGCCGCCCGACGCAAGCGCTCCGACCTCATTTGAAGGCTGACGGAAGGTTGGGGATGCTCGCGTAACGCTGTCGCTTCCGCGCAACAGCCGTTCTCGAACCGTTAATCCATAAGGTTTCTCCTTGCCGAGACACCGGCGGAACCGTAACCCTTGCGTGTCAATTCGAACAATCGTTCGGGTCAAGACCAAATCAAAAGGCGGGGGCGGTGCAAGCGCTCACGCCATAAAACGAACCGAGGTAGGAAATGCGCTTTACTCAGGTGCTTTGCGGCACGGCGTCCGCCGTCGTGCTCGCCGGTCTGACCCCGCTGGCGGCTCAGGCCCAAACCGCCGCCCAGGACACCGAAATCCCCACCGTCGACAGCATCGTCGTCACCGCCCAGAAGCGCGAGCAGAACCTGCAGGACGTGCCGGTGGTGGTCACCGCCGTCAGCGCCAAGCTGCTGCAGGACACCGGCGTCAAGGACATCAAGGACCTGACGATCCTGACTCCCGGCCTGACCGTCACCTCGACCTCGTCGGAAGCCTCGACCACCGCCCGCATCCGCGGCGTCGGCACGGTCGGCGACAACCCCGGCCTGGAAAGCTCGGTCGGCGTCGTGATCGACGGCGTCTATCGTCCGCGCAACGGCGTCGGCTTCGGCGACCTGGGCCAGATGGAACGCATCGAGGTCCTGAAGGGCCCGCAAGGCACGCTGTTCGGCAAGAGCACCTCGGCCGGCGTCATCAACATCGTCACCAAGGAGCCGGAATTCGGCTTCGGCGCCGAGGCCGAGGCGACGATCGGCAACTTCAACGCCCACGGCCTGGCCGGCTCGGTGACCGGGCCGCTGTTCGGTAGCGAGACCCTGGCCGCCCGGCTGTACGTGGCCGCCCGCGAGCGCGACGGCTATAACGACGTGGTCACCGGCAAGGGTCCCAGCGATCGCGACGAGGACGCCGACCAGGGCTTCTACACCGTCCGCGGCCAACTGCTGTTCGTGCCGGACGACAAGGCCACCTTCCGGCTGATCGGCGACTACACCAAGCGCGACGAAAACTGCTGCGGCGCCGTGCAGATCCGCACCGGCCCGACCGCCGGCATCCTGGGTCTGCTGAACGGCGGCCCGGCCCTGGCCACCACCGCCGATCCCTACGCCCGCGTCGCCTATTCGAACCGCGGCGCGCCGTCGTCGATCGAGGACAAGGGCGTGTCGCTGCAGGCCGTGATCGACACCGACTTCGGCGAGATCACCTCCATCTCGGCCATCCGCAACTGGCGCACCGACAACGGCCAGGACTCCGACTTCACCACCGCGGACCTCGCCTATCGCAACAAGGACGGCACCAACTATTCGGAGTTCACCACCTTCAGCCAGGAAATCCGCCTGGCCGGCCAGACCGACAAGTTCGACTGGCTGGTCGGCGCCTTCCTGGCCGACGAGAAGCTCGATAACGAAGCCAACTTCAAGTACGGCAACGACTACGAGCAGTATCTGGGCCGCCTGCTGTCGCGCTCGGGGGCCAATCCGGCCGGCGTCGCCAACTTCGTCGCCCTGCTGCTGAACCGTGCGCCCAACACCAGCTTCGTCGGCGGCCAGGGCCTGCACGACACCTACAAGCAGCGCGCCACCACCGTCGCCGGCTTCACCAACAACACCTGGCACGTGACCGACGCCTTCGACATCACCGCCGGCCTGCGCTACTCGATCGACAAGAAGGACCTGGACACCTACCAGACCACCAGCGATGGCGGCGTGGCGTGCGCCACCGCCCTGTCGCCGGCCGGCCAGGCCCGCATCGCCGGCATCGTCGGCCCGGCCAACGCCGGCACGGTGATCGGCAACCTCTGCCTGCCCTGGGCCAATCCGCTGTTCAACGGCCGCGGCACCAACCAGAAGCGCTCGGACAAGGAATGGAGCGGCACGATCAAGGCGTCGTACCGCTTCTCGCCGGAGGTGTTCAGCTACGCCTCCTACGCCCGCGGCTACAAGGGCGGCGGCTTCAACCTGGACCGCACCCAGTCGTCCAACGGCCTGCCTTCGGGCGCGCCTGGCGTCGTGCCGATCCTGGACACCTCGTTCCCGGCCGAATTCGTCGACAGCTATGAAGTCGGCCTGAAGAACACCCTGTTCAACCGCACGGTGCTGTTCAACGTCACCGGCTTCTACCAGAAGTTCACGGACTTCCAACTGAACACCTTCCTGGGCACTTCGTTCGCGGTGCGCTCGGTGCCGGAAGTGACCTCCAAGGGCGTCGACGTCGACTTCCTGTGGTTCACCCCGGTGCACGGCCTGTCGGTCCAGAGCGGCCTGAGCTACGCCAAGACGACCTATGGCGACGACAAGGTCCCCAACGACCCGACCAACGCCCTGGCCCTGCTGCCGGGCAGCCAGATGTCGCTGGCCCCCAAATGGTCCGGCTCGGCCTCGCTGACCTACGAACGTCCGGTCGGCGACAGCCTGAAGGCCCGCTTCAACATCGGCGCCAAGTACTCGTCCGCCTACAACACCGGTTCGGACCTGTTCCCGCCGAAGGTCCAGAAGGCCTACACCGTGGCCAACGCCCGCATCGGCCTGGGCTCGCAGGACGACAAGTGGACGATCGAGCTGTGGGGCCAGAACCTGTTCAACGAAGAGTACGAACAGGTCGCCTTCAACGGCTTCCTGCAGGGCTCGTCGGGCCTGAGCGCCACCAACGCGACCTACGCGCCGGCCAACGACACCATCACCTATGATGCGTTCCTGGGCGCGCCGCGCACCTACGGCCTGACCCTGCGGGCCAAGTACTAGATCCACGGACCCGCTCTCCAGGCGAAAGTCGGGAGCGGAGACGAGGGTGGAAGACGGAAGGGCGATCCGGGTGACCGGGTCGCCCTTTTCGTTGGGCTCCTTTCGCCCTTAACCAAGCTTTCCTCGAGCCCCGAAGCGCCTCACCCTGCGGTCGGGGATTCGCTGCGGGAGGCGCATCGCATGAAGACCATCCGGCTGCTCGGCGTCTGGGTCTGCCTGCTGCTGGGCCTGGCGATCGCCAACCTGGCCTTGCGAACGCCGCCCCCCCTGCCGGCCAACGCCCCCGCCGACCAGTTCTCGGCCGGCCGCGCCATGGCCGACGTCCGCGCCATCGGCCGCAAGCCGCATCCGATTGGCTCGAATGAGATCGTCCGGGTGCGCGACCACCTGCTCTCGCGGGTCAATGGTCTGGGGCTGGAGGTGCTGGTGCGGCCGGGCGAGGGCGTGCGCGAGGCGGCCAAGTGGTCGCCTCGCTCGGTGGCCGTCGGCGCCGTCCAGAACATCGTCGCCACCCTGCCCGGCGCCGACCGCGATGCTCCGGCGGTGCTGGTGATGAGCCACTACGACACCGTCCACAATTCGCCCGGCGCCGCCGACGACTCCGCGGGCATGGCCGCCGCCCTGGAAATCGCCCGCGCCCTGAAAGCCGGCCCGACCCCGGCCCGCGACGTGATCTTCCTGTTCACCGACGGCGAGGAGCCGGGCCTGCTGGGCGCCGAGGCCTTCTTCGCCCGCGACCCTCTGCGCGAGCATGTGGGCGTGGTGGTCAACATGGAGGCCCGGGGCGACGCCGGCCGCGCGGCCATGTTCCAGACCGGTTCCGACAGCGGCGACCTGGTCCGCCTCTACGCCGGCGCGGCCCACCAGCCGACGGCCAACTCGCTGGCCGCCGCCGTCTATGCGCGGATGCCCAACGACACCGACTTCACCCACGCCCTGCGCAAGGGCCTGCCGGGCCTGAACTTCGCCTTCATCGACGACCAGCTGGCCTATCACACGCCGCTGGCCACGCCCGAGCATCTGAACCAGGGCAGCCTGCAGAACCTGGGCGACCAGGCCCTGCCCGCCGTCCGGGCCCTGGCGATGGGCGCGGCCCTGCCTTCGAAATCACCGGACCTGATCTATTCCGACGTCCTCGCCCGCGTTCTGGTGGCCTATCCGGTGAATATCGGCTGGGCGATCCTGGCGGCGGCTGGGGTGCTGATCCTGTTCACCGGCTTCCGCGCCCTGCGCGGCAAGGCGGTGAACTTCGTCGAGATCCTGCGCGGGATCGCCGGTTTCCTGCTGCTGAGCGCCGGTGCGATCCTGGCCCTGCACCTGGCCGGCCGGCTGATCGGGATCGTCGACCAGCAGCGCTACTATGCGATGCTGGGCCAGTTCAACCTGCTGCTGCCCGGCGCTGGGATCCTGCTGATCGGGGTGTGCCTGACCACCCTGATCCTGCAGGCGCGGGGCGGTGGTCGCATCTGGATCAGCCTGGTGGGCCTGGCGGCCGGCGGCGCGTGCAGCCTGGTCGGCGGTTTCGACCCGATCGGTCTGGGTCTCGGCGTCGCGGTGGTCGTCCTGGCCTGGCTGAGCCTGGGCAAGGGTGTGGGCGTGTTCGGCGCCTGGCTGGGAGCCCTGCTGGTGGTGCTGGGCCTGGCGGTCACGGTGCAGGCCTTGCTGCCGGGCGGCTCGGTGATGCTGGCCTGGCCGCTGCTGGCCGCCAGCTTGGCCGCCGCCCTGGTCATGGCCGTCGGCGGAACCCGCGACCGTCGTGTCGCCTGGGTCCTGACCCTGGCCGTCGCCCTGATCGCCATCGCCGTCGTCGCCCAGCTGGGCGCCTGGGGAGCCTGGACCTTCGCCGGGGTGGGCCTGCAGGAGCCGGCCGTGCTGGCGGCTTTCGCCATCCTGGCCGCCCCGGCCCTGCTGCCCCTGGCCTTCGATTTCGCCGCCTATCGCTGGGCGCCGGTCTTCGCCGGCGTCGCCGTGGCGGCGGGGATCGGGTTGCTGGCCTATGCCGGCCTGGGCGACGGCGGACCAGCCCGGCCGCAACTGGCCGAAGCCAGCCATCTGGCCGACCTGTCGACCGGCACGGCCTGGCGGGTTTCGCCCCAGCCGCGCCTGGATCCGTGGTCGCGGGTGGTGCTGTCGGACAACGACGCCAAGCCGGTGCGCCAGGCCTATCCGCCGCTCTACCGCGAGCCGGTGTGGATGGCGCCGACCGCCGTCCTGCCGGTCGAGCGGCCGGTGCTGTCGATCGACCGGGCCGGCGACCGCCTGCTGGTTCGCGCCGTGCCGACGGCCGGCGCCGAGGTCCTGACCCTGCGCCTGCGGCCCAGTATCGACCTGAGCCAGCCGCGCCTGAACGGCCGGCCGATCGCCCTGCCGACCCAGGCCGGCGAGTGGACCAGCCTCAGCTACCACGCGCCCGATCCCAACGGCGTCACCCTCAGCTTCACCGCCCGTCCGGCCGGCAAGGTCGACGTGGCCGTGATCGAGATCCGCGACGGCTGGCCGCGCGGCGTCTCGGCCATCCCCGCCAAACCGGCGGGACTGATGGGCAGCGGCTATTCGGACAAGACCATCGTGCTGGATCGCGGGGCGCTGAGCTGGCCGGCCTATGTGGAGGCGGCGCCGGAGTAGCGGCCGGGGACGCGCACTTGTGCGTGTCCCCATCCACGAAGCGCCACGCCAGGCTTGGGGACACGCACAAGTGCATGTCCCCAAGCCTGGGATCGATGCGGCGCGCTACTCCGCCGCCTGCTTGGCCGAATAGCCCAGCACGGCCTTAGTCTCGAGGAACTCGCCGAACGCGTGGTCGCCCCATTCGCGGCCGTTGCCGCTCATCTTGTAGCCGCCGAACGGGGCCATCAGGTCAGGACCGGCGCCGTTCAGGATCACCTGGCCGGCCCGGAGCTTGGAGGCCACCGCGCGGACTTCGGCCAGATCGTTGCCCGACACATAGGCCGCCAGGCCGTATTCGGTGTCGTTGCCGATCTCGACCGCCTGGTCGACGCCGTCATAGCCGAGGATGGCCAGCACCGGGCCGAAGATCTCCTCCTTGGCGATGGTCATGTCGGAGGTGACGTTGGCGAACACCGTCGGCTTGACGTAGTAGCCGGTTTCCAGCCCCTCCGGCTTGCCCGGACCACCGGCCACCAGGGTCGCGCCCTCGTCGACGCCCTTCTGGATCAGGCCCTGGATCTTGGTCCACTGCACTTCGGAGACCACCGGGCCGAGCTTGGAATTACCGTTCGGGTCGCCCACCGTGTGGGCCTCGGCGGCGGCCTTGGCGATGGCGATCACCTCGTCCATGCGCTTTTGCGGGACCAGCATCCGGGTCGGGGCGTTGCACGACTGGCCCGAGTTCATCATCACCGAGGCCACGCCGCCGCCGACCGCCTTCTGGAAGTCGGCGTCGTCGAGGATGATGTTGGGGCTCTTGCCGCCCAGTTCCTGGTGCACGCGCTTGACGGTCGGGGCGGCGTTGCGGGCCACCTCGATCCCGGCCCGGGTCGAGCCGGTGAACGACACCATGTCGACCTCCGGATGCGAGGAGAGCGCCGCGCCGACGGTCGGGCCGTCGCCGTTGACGAGATTGTAGACCCCGGCCGGCACGCCGGCGGCCGCCAGGATCTCGGTCCAGACCCAGGCCGAGAACGGGGCCACTTCCGAGGGCTTGAGCACCATGGTGCAGCCGGTGGCCAGGGCGGGCGCGACCTTGCAGGCGATCTGGTTGATCGGCCAGTTCCACGGCGTGATGAAGGCGCAGACCCCGATGGGCTCCTTGACCAGCCGGGTCGTGCCGCGATCCTCTTCGAACCTGTAGTCCTTCAGCACCTGGAGCGCCGTCTGGACATGGGCGATGCCCATAGCCGCCTGGGCGCGCTGGGCCAACCACGACGGGGCGCCCATCTCCTCGGTGATGGCCTTGGCCATGTCCTCGAAGCGCTTCTGGTATTCGGCGATGACCCGCTCGAGCAGGTCGATGCGCTCCTCGCGGCTGGTCCGGGAGAAACTGGGGAAGGCCTTGCGGGCGGCCCGGACGGCCAGATCGACATCCTCGGCCGTGCCCAGGGTCACCCGGCCGGCGGCGGTCTCGGTGGCCGGATTGATCACGTCCACCGTCTTGGAGCCTTTCGGCTCGACCCACTGACCGTCGATGTAGAACTTCAGGTAGTCGCGCATGCCGTGCTCCTCCGGTCGGGGTCGTTCACGTCCGGCGGGACGGCGGCCCTCGTTCAAACATCCATTTTAATGATCGTTGATCACTGGGGAAGGCCTGATCGCCATTCCGACGATCTCCCTCACCACATCGGATCGCATTCGGCGCCGTGCAACGCCTCGGCGATGCGCTGGCGGGTGCTGGGCGTGGTGTCGGCCGGCAGGGCGTCGGGCGCGAACCAGCCCACCTCGTGAATCTCGCCCTGGACGCTGGCCGCGCACGGTTCCCAGGCATGGACGCGATAGAGCAGCACATGGTCGCCCGGGTGGCGCGGCTCGTTGCTGTGCACCGAGACCAGGGTCGGTCGACCCAGCACGCGCACGCCGGCCTCTTCCTGCATTTCCCGCGCCAGGGCCGTCTCGGCCGTCTCGCGCCGCTCGACCCCGCCGCCCGGCAGGTACCAGCCATGGACATAGGTGTGCTGCACCAGCAGCACCCGTCCCTCGACGTCGGTGACCACGCCGCGCACGCCGATCGTCAGGCCTCGCCGCCAGCGAAACCAGGCATAGACCAGGGGACGGGTGAAGGGTTCGACGCGACGACGCCAGAGCATGGGCCGAACCTAGAGCATTCTCGAGCGAAGGGGCGCCCGGCTCGGGGGAAGAAAATACGCGGAAACAAGTCTGGAACCGCCCCTCAAGCGACGTCGCCCAAACTTTCGCCTAACGCGCTATAGGCTGGGGCAGGTTCAGAAGCTCCACGGCCGAGTTGTAGTTGCGCTGCATCATGTTGAAGTCCTCGGCGTTGCGGCTGCGCTTAAGGTCGCGATAGTTGCCGATCATCGAGGTCAACTGGTCGGCCGCGATCTGGCGGGTCGGACCGATCTGGCCGCCCGTCTTGGCCTTCGCCTCGGCATAGGCCTTGCGCTGGTCGGCCAGGGTCGTCTCCAACTGGGCGACGATCGCGTCGCCCTTGGCCAGGGTCGCCGGATCGCTGAGGTCCTCGGGCGACTTGAACAGGTCGACCAGGGACTCCGACTGCTGCAAGGCCAGCTTGCTGTTATAGGCCAGCAGGTCGCCGCGCGCCTTGAGCGCCGCCAGCTCCACGGCCAGGTGCTTGTTGCGCTCGGCCTTGAGCGCTTCGGAGAAGGCGTCCATGTCGGTCAAGGCGGTCTGGAACTCGGCCTTCATCAGCGGGTCTTCGGCCTTGCCGCGGACCAGGCCGTCGTCGCGATAGGCCTTGCTGTCATAATAGACCTTCAGCGGGCGCAGGCGGGCCAGCACCTTGTCGAGGTCGGCGATCAGGGTGTCGGCGGCCTGGTCGACCGCCTTGGAACCGCCAGGCATGGCCCGGGCGCTCTTCAGGGCGTCCTGCGCCTGCTCGATCCAGCCGGCCGAGACGATGATGGGGTCCTGGGCCGATTGGCGCGAAATGTCGGCCTTGGCGTAGTCGTCGGCGGTCTCCACCAGGCCGTAGGTTCCGACCAGCTTGTTGAACCCCTCGGTATAGGCGCCGACCTTGGCCATGTCGGTCGGGCTCCTGGCTGACGCCGCGGTCCCGTCGGCCGACTTGCCGCCTGGAAGCTTGTCGCAGCCGCCCAGGATCAGGGCCGCCGCCACCGCCGTCGCCACGATCGAGACCGAAGCCGCGGCCCGGGCCTTGCCCTTGTTCTGCTTGATCACGCTGAAGGTCCCCCTGCTGACACGAAGCTAGACAACGTCGGACGCTGCGAAAGGCTCCCTTAGGTTGAGCGCTTTTCCATCCGGCGAGCGGGCGAGCCTTGCCCTGCGCCCGCCACCCCGCTAAAGCCGCTGCACATCCATCTTCAAACCGGACTTGTCCCATGCTCGCGATCGGCGTCATCGCCATTTTCCTGGCGGTCATCCTCGGCCTCAACAAGTTCGAGTTCGGCCGTTTCGACTAAGACCGCCATGACCCGCGGCGCGGCCCTGGTCACCGGCGCCGGCCGCCGGATCGGCCGCGCCTTGGCCCTCGAGGCGGCGCGGGCCGGGTTCGACGTCGCCGTCCACTACCGCGGGAACCGCGCCGACGCGCAGGCCGTCGCCGACGAGATCGCCGCCCTCGGCCGCCGCGCCGCCGTCCTCGACGCCGAACTGGCGGACGAGCGCCAGACCGCCGCCCTGATCTCCCGGGCCGCCCACGCCCTCGGACCCGTGACCCTGCTGGTGAACAGCGCTTCGACCTTCGAAGACGACCGCCTGGCCACCGCGACGCGCGAAAGCTGGGACGCTCACCTGGACGCCAATCTGCGAGCCCCGGTCGTCCTGGCCCAGGCCTTCGCCGCCGCCCTGCCCGCCGGCGAACCGGGCCAGATCGTCAACATTGTCGACCAGCGCGTCTTGCGGCCAAATCCGCAGTTCTTCAGCTACAGCCTGTCCAAGGCCGGCCTGTGGTGGCTCACCCGGACCATGGCCCAGGACCTGGCGCCGCGCATCCGGGTCAACGCCATCGGCCCTGGCCCGACCCTGGCCTCGACCCACCAGACGCCCGGCGAGTTCGAGCGGGAGGCCGCCGGCACGCCGCTGGAACGGGCCGTTTCGCCGGACGACGTCGCCATGGCCCTGCGCTATCTCATTGACGCCACGGCAGTCACGGGCCAGATGATCGCGGTCGACGCGGGTCAGCATCTGGGCTGGCGCACGCCGGACATCATCGGTTCCTGAGAGTCGCCGTGGCCGCCCACCCCCTGACCAACGCTCCGAACACGGCTCCGCAGCCGACGCCGGCCCGGGTGATCGTCACCAAGGTGTTCGTGCGAGGCCTGAAGGTCGACGCCTGGATCGGGGTCTACGACCACGAGCACGGCCGCCAGCAGCCCCTAGTGATCGACGTCGAGCTGGACGTCGCCGCCAGCCACTGCGAAGCGCTGGGTGACACCGTCAATTACGAGACCATCCTGCAGGCCGCGCAGGCCATCGCCGCCGAGGGCCATATCGACCTGGTCGAAACCTTCGCCGAGCGCCTGGCCCAGGCCAGCTTCGCCGACAGCCGCGTGACCCGCGCCCGGGTGCGGGTGGAAAAGCCCCTGGCCCTGGCTCCGCACGCCGCCGCAGCCGGGGTGGAAATCACCGCCGTCCGGGGGTGAGCGTGCTGCGGCACAGCGCCCGCCTCTCCCCGTTCCAGCCCGAGACGGTCTGGACGCTGGAGGGCGCGGAGCTGGTCGAGCGCCGGGGTCCCCGTGAGCAGCGCTTTCCCCTGGCCGCCCTGACGACCTTCCGTCTGGCCAGGCCGCGTTCCGGCGGACGCCGTCGGGTGCTGACCCTGGGCTTCGGCCGCCGCAAGGCCATCCTGGCCGCCCAGAGCTATGTCGCTCCGGGCCGCTTCGATGATCGGCTGGCCAGCTTCTCGCTGCTGGCCCGCGCGGTGGCGGCGGTGGCGGCCGACCTGTCACCCCGCGCTCGGTTCGAACTGGCGGGCGCCATGGCCCCGCGCGAGGGCCTGACCTGGGTGATGGGCCTGCTCGGCTTCGGCACGGCGGCGATGCTGCTGCTGGCCTTCAGCCCGCACATGGCCGGCATGGCGCTCGCCATCGCCGCCCGCCTGGCCTTCCTGCTGATCCTGCTGGCCGCCGCCCTGCCCTGGCTGGGACGCGGCCAGGGCCTGGACCCGCACGCGCTGCCGGAGGACCTGCTGCCGGGCGGCTAGAACGCTTCCAGCCTGACAGCGCCTTCATTTGCTTTGGCCGCCGTTTTTCGCGACCATCGTTCCATGACCCAGACCGACCCCGCTCCGGATCCCGCCGTTCCGCCCGCGCTGCAGGACGACAAGACCATGCCCGTGGTGGTCTACGCCCTCTATCTGGCCGCCCTGGTCTCGGCCGGCATGACCTCGGTGGTCGGGGTGATCCTGGCCTATGTGAGCAAGGGCGCCGCGCCGGAGTGGATCCAGAGCCACTACGTCTTCCAGATCCGCACCTTCTGGCTGTCGCTGCTGTTCGGCCTGATCGGCCTGGTGCTGACGCCGGTGGGAATCGGCTTCGTGATCCTGCCGGCGGTCGGCATCTGGGTGGCGGTGCGATGCATCCTTGGCCTGTCCTGGCTGTTGAAGAGCCAGGCCTATCCCACGCCGCGCAACTGGATGATCTGATGAGCGACGCCGCCCCGACCGCCCCCGACCGCGTGGAGGAGGACAAGGTCCTGCCGATCGTGGTCTACGCCCTGTACCTGCTGGGCTTCACCAACGGCTTGACCTTCCTGGCCGGACTGATCGTCGCCTATCTCAATCGTGAGACGGCCGGGCCGATCAACGCCAGCCACTACACCTTCGCGATCCGCACCTTCTGGCTGTCGATCTGGTGGTTCCTGATCGGCCTGGCCCTGTTCCTGGTCGGCCTGGCCCTGGCGGTGCTGCTGATCGGCATCCCGATGCTGGTGATCGGCGGGGCGATCATGGGCGCGATCGGCGTATTCTTCGTGGTCCGTTGCATCATGGGGCTGGTCTACCTGCTGAAGGGCGAGGCCTATCCCCGGCCCCGGACCTGGCTGGTCTGACGCCGGCGTCCAGACACAAAAAATCCCGGAACGCCCAAGCGCTCCGGGATCCTTGATTTCAGAACTGGAAACCGCGCGCGGTTAAGCCGCCACCAGCTCCCGCCGCACCAGCCGCGCATATTCGTCCATCAGCGACAGCGACAGGGCGGCCGGCGTGAACTTGAACTCGCCGATCTCCGACACCGGGGTGACCTCCGCCGCGGTGCCGACGATGAAGCACTCGGTGAAGTCGGCCAGCTCGCGCTTCTCGATATGGCGCTCGACCACCTGGATCCCACGCGCCTTGGCGATCTGGATCACCGTCTGGCGGGTGATGCCGTTCAGGATGCAGTCCGGGACCGGCGTGTGCAGGACGCCGTCCTTGACGAAGAACACGTTGGCGCCGGTCGCCTCGGCGATATAGCCGCGATAATCGACCATCATCGCGTCGGCATAACCGTCCTTCTCGGCGGCGTGCTTGGAGATGGTGCAGATCATGTAGAGGCCGGCGGCCTTGGCGGCGGTCGGGATGGTGTTCGGGGCCGGGCGGTCGTACTTGGCCCAGGTCAGGCGGATGCCCTTGGCCTTGGTCGCCGGGTCGAAGTAGCTGGGCCACTCCCACACGGCGATGGCCACGTGGATCCTGGTCTGCTGAGCCGAGACGCCGATCATCTCGCTGCCGCGCCAGGCGATCGGCCGGACATAGCAGTCGGTCAGGCCGTTCTTGGCCGCGGTCGCCTTGCACGCCTCGTCGATCTGCTCCACCGTATAGGGGATCTTGAAATCGAGGATTTCGGCCGATTTGAACAGGCGCTCGGTATGCTCGGTCAGCTTGAAGATCTCGCCGCCATACATCCGCTCGCCTTCGAACACCGACGAGGCGTAATGCAGGCCGTGGGTCAATACGTGCACCTTCGCGTCCCGCCAGGCGACGAACTGGCCGTCCAGCCAGATCCAACCATCGCGATCATCGAAGGGAACGAGAGACATCGGTCAAAGACCTCCTTATTTGGAACCCGGTTCTTAGACGCTCGGAGCCGCGGAAGGTCAAATAAAATGGACGCAAGCTGATGGCCGGGCCGCTTTCATCGGGACCTCCCGGAGGCCCGACCGGAGGGATGTCGGGCGGCTCGACCGACCCGCGCCTGATCCTCGGCGAGGAACAGCTGGACAGCGGGCTGGAGCTGCTGCTGCTGGCCGAGGCGGCCCTGTGGGCGGCTGTCGACGCAGCCCTGGAGGGCGAGGGTCCGGGCCTGGGCCGCTCGCACTGGCGCGCCGCCTTCCTGCTGCGCCGCCGCCCCGGCATCGGGGTGCAGGATCTTTCCAGGCTGACCAGCCTGTCCAAGCAGGCGGCCAGCAAGACCCTGGCGGACCTGCAGCGGCTGAACCTGGCCCGGAAGGCGGCCGGCGACCTGGACGCTCGCCGCCGGCCGGCCGAGCTGACCCCCGAGGGCATCGCCTTCGAATACCGGGTGGCCGAGCGCCTGCGCACCTTGCTGGGCCGCGCCTACCGCACCGGCGGTCTGGACGGGGTCGCGGGGGCGCGCCGGATCCTCGCGGCCCTGGCCGGACCGCGCCAGGGCGTCGGCCTCAATCGTCGAGACGCCCTATGACGCCAGAAGAACGCGCGGACCGCCACCTGCTGGTCGTCGACGACGACGACCGCATCCGCACCCTGCTCAAGGAATTTTTGACCCGCGCCGGTTTCCGGGTCAGCGCCGCGGCCGACGCCGCCCACGCCGACCGGCTGACCGGCTCCATGGATTTCGACCTGCTGGTGCTGGACGTGATGATGCCGGGCGAGGACGGCTTTTCATTCACCAGGCGGCTACGGGCCCGGGGCGGCGAGGCCGGCCAGACGCCGATCCTGATGCTGACCGCCCGCGACCAGACCAGCGACCGGATCGAGGGCCTGACCCACGGGGCCGACGACTATCTGGCCAAGCCGTTCGAGCCGCGCGAGCTCCTGCTGCGCATCGAGTCGATCCTGCGCCGGTCAGCGCCCAAGCCGGCGGGTCCCCGCGCCATCAGCCTGGGCGATTGCGCCTTCGAGCCCGAGCGCGGCGAGCTGACCCGTGACGGTGAACCGATCCGCCTGACCGAAGCCGAGGTCGCCTTGCTGCGCCGCCTGGCCAGGGCGGCTCACGCCCCGGTCGACCGCCTGGAGCTGGCCCGCGATACGGTCGACGCCACCGGCCGCGCGGTCGACGTCCAGGTCACCCGCCTGCGCCGCAAGATCGAGCCCGACCCGAAGAACCCGCGCTATCTGCAGACGGTGCGCGGGATCGGCTACCGGCTGGCGCCGGATTGATGGCGTTGTCGCCCTGGGTCTTCAGGTCCTCCCCCCATGGGGGAGGTGTCGCCGCAGGCGACGGAGGGGGGAGTGTGCACCTCCGACCGTTCGCCCTCGACGCCGCGCCACTCCCCCCTCCGGCCCTTCAGGCCACCTCCCCCAGAGGGGGAGGATCTCACTGATGATCCGCCTTCGCGCCCGCCTGCACATTCCCCGCCCGATCAAGCGGTGGCTGCCGACCTCGCTGTTCGGCCGCAGCCTGCTGATCATCGTCCTGCCGGTGGCGGTGATGCAGATCGCCGTCACCTGGGCGTTCTTCGACGCCCACTGGGACACAGTCACCAGCCGCCTGTCGGAGGGACTGGCCGGCGATGTCGCGTGGGCGGTCGAGAGCTACAAGGATGATCCCTCGCCCGCCGCCCTCGACAGGCTGGCCGAGCGCGCCCAGGACTCGATGGACCTGTCGATCGCGCTGCAGAAGGGCAAGAGCTTGCCGGCCGGCAAGCGCAACTCGCTGTTCCGGGTGGTGGACCGCTCGCTGAACCGCGCCCTGTCCGACCGCCTGGACGCGCCCTTCTGGTTCGACGCCAGCGGCGACCACTATCCGGCCCATGTCGATATCCGGGTGAAGGTGCCGCAGGGCGTCCTGCGGATCATCGCCCCGCGCGACAGGGCCTTCGCCACCCAGGGCCACATCTTCATCCTGTGGATCGTCGGGGCCACCCTGCTGCTGACCGCCGTGGCCATCCTGTTCATCCGCAACCAGGTGCGGGCCATCGAGCGGCTGGCGGACGCCGCCGACGCCTTCGGGCGCGGCATCGACCAGGCCGCCTTCAAGCCGCACGGTGCGCGCGAGGTGCGCCAGGCGGCCCAGGCCTTCCTGGCCATGAAGGCCCGCATCCAGCGCCACATCGAACAGCGCACCGCCCTGCTGGCCAGCGTCAGCCACGACCTGCGCACGCCCCTGACCCGCCTGAAGCTGGAGATCGCCCTGGCCGAGCCCAGCCCGCAGTTGGAGGCCATGGCGCGGGACCTCTCCGAAATGGAGCACATGATCGACGAGTACCTGGCGTTCGCCCGCGGCGAAGGGGGCGAGGAGGCCCGCCAGGTGCTGCTGCGGCCGCTGATCGAGGGGGTGTGCGAGGGCGCGGTCCGGTCGGGGGCCAAGGTCGAGCTGTCGATCGGCGACGACCTGACGGCCATCCTGCGGCCCAACGCCTTCAAGCGGGCCTTGGCCAACCTGATCGATAACGCCGCCGCCCATGGCGAGACCGTACGGGTCTCGTCCACCGCCGCCCCGGCCGGCGGGGTATGGATCTTCGTCGACGACGACGGCCCCGGCATCCCCGAGGACCGCCACGAGGAAGCCTTCCGCCCGTTCAACCGCCTGGACGAGTCGCGGAACCAGAACGAGAAGGGCGTCGGCCTGGGCTTGGCCATAGCCCGCGACATGGCCCGGGGACTGGGCGGAGAGCTGACGCTGCAGAAGTCGCCGATGGGGGGCCTCAGGGCGGTGCTGCGGTTACCGGGCTAAAGCATCTGACGAGGTAGTGACGGGGACAGGTACATGCACCTGTCCCCAGCCGCATGTCCCCCAGCCGCATCTACCGCATCGCCGCTTCGATAAGGCGCGGTCCCGGTTCCCGCATCGCCCGCGCCATCGCCTCGTCGAACGCCTCCGCCGTCTCGACCCGCTCGGCCGCGACGCCCAGCCCGCTCGTCACCGAGACCCAGTCGATGCGGGGATCGCCGAGGTCCAGCAGCCGCGACGCGGCCGGTCCCGGTTCGCCGCCGCCGGTGCGGCCCATCTCGATGCCCAAGATACGGTAGGCGTGGTTGGCGAACACCACCACGGTCACGTCCAGCCGCTCACGGGCGATCGTCCATAGGCCCTGGACGGTGTACATCGCGGCGCCGTCGCCGTTCAGGCTCAGCACCTTGCGGTCAGGGCAGGCCACGGCCGCGCCGACGGCCAGCGGAATGCCCTGGCCGATCGCCCCGCCGGTCAGGGACAGCCAGTCGTGGGCCCGGGCGTTTCGGGTCTGGGTGAAGATCGGCAGGCCGGCCGTCACCGAGTCGTCCGAGATGATCGCGCCGGCCGGCATGTGGCGGGCGATCGCCGCGCCCATGGCCCAGGCGTCCAGCTTGCCGGCCGGGGCCGGCGGTGGCGCGTAGGACTCGACTGCGCCCGTCGCCGGGGCGCCCAGCAGCTCTGCAAGGGCCTCAAGCGCGGCGGCTGCATCGGTACTCCGGTCACTGAGCGTCAGGGTCGCGCAGCCGTCGGGGACCAGCACGCTGGGTCGGTCGGGATAGGCGAAGAAGGCCACGGGCTCGGTGGTGGCGACCAGCACCATCAGGTCGACGCCCTCCAGGTCCTTCAGGGCCTGCTCGCCGAAATAGGGCAGCTTGTCGGGCTGGAAGCGGCCCTCGCCGCGCGCCTGGCGAGCGGTGAAGGTGTCGGTCAGGACGCGCACGCCGGCCGCGGCGATCCGCCCGGCGGCGGCGATCGCCGCCTCGCCGCACGCGCCGCTGCCCAGCAGCAAGACGGGCTTGGCCGCGGCCTTCACAGCCTTGGCCGCAGCGGCGACCGCGACGGGATCGGGGACGCCGAAGCGGGGACGCCCCACCACCGGTCCCGCGACGGCGGTCGCGTTCCAGGCGCTGTCAGCGGGCAGGATCAGGCAGGCGCCGCCGCCGGGCGCGCCGAGGCTGGCGGCCACCGCCTCGGCCGCCAGCGGCCCGACCGCGTCGGCGCTGTCGGCCGACTTGACCCACAGCGAATTGGGCGCGGCCAGGGCGGCGATGTCGGAGTTCAGCGGCGCGTCGTACTGGCGGTGGCCGACGGCGTGGTCGCCGATGATGTTGACGACCGGCGTGAAGGCCCGGCGGGCGTTGTGCAGGTTGGCCGCGCCATTGGCGTAACCTGGGCCCAGATGCAGCAGGGTGCAGGCCGGCGTCCCGGTCATCCGTCCGTAGCCGTCGGCCGCGCCGGTCGCCACGCCCTCGAACAGGCACAGCACGCTGCGCATGCGCGGCTCGCGATCGAGAGCCGCGACGAACTGCATCTCGCTGGTGCCAGGATTGGCGAAGCAGGCGGTGACGCCGTTGTCGGCCAGGGTGGTGATCAGGGCGTCGGCGCCGTTCATCCGCTCTCCTTCAAGCAAACACCATCACCCCGTCGTCCGGCTCCTCGGCGAACAGCCGCGCCAGCTCGGCCGGCCGTCGCTCGCGCGCCAGGGCCTGGTTGATGTAGCCCTTGTCGGTCAGCTCGCCCGAGGCCGCGTCGGGCGCGCCGTCCAGGATCAGGGCGCGGGTCACCTTGCCGCCGCCCTTGGCCAGGCCGTTCAGACGCTCCAGGCCGGCCCGGATCGCCGCCTTCACCGCCTTCGGGTCGCCGATCCGCAAGCAGGCCTTGGGGTCGAGGAACAGCATCAGTCCCACGCCCTCGCGCCCCTCGCCGCAGACCACCGCGTCCGATACCGCGCCGGCGATCGCCGACACCGCCGCCACCCGCAGGGCGCCGGCGACGACGAAGGCGCCGCTGGCCAGCTTGAAGTTCTCGACCAGCCGCCCGTCGAACACCAGACCAGCCGCCGGATCCAGCCGGTCGGCCAGCCTGGCCGCGTCGCCCAGCCGGTAGAAGCCGTCCTCGTCGAAGGCCGCCGCCGAGGCCTGCGGCATGTCCAGATAGCCGGGCGAGACCTGTGGGCCCTTCACGCGGATCTCGAACTTGTCGGCCGGGCCGTCGAGGACCGGGACCAGCTTGACCGCCGTGCCGGGGGTGGGCAGGCCGACCATGCCGGAGCGGGCGTTCAGCCAGTGGATGTTGCAGGCGGTCGGGCCAGTCTCGGTGGCGCCGTAACCGGCCGCGAAGGTCACCCGGCAGCCGATCGTCCGCAGGGCCACGGCCTGGACCCGGTCGAGGATCGACTGGGCCATCGACGCCCCGCCGTACTGCAGCACCCTCACCTTCTCGAAGAACTTGGCCGCCAGGGCCGGGTCGCGTTCCAGCTCGGCGACCAGCAGGCCCCAGCCGGCCGGGACCATGTTGTGATAGGTCGTGGCCACCTCGCGCAGGTTGCGCACCGTCTCGTCGAACCGGCCAGCCAGCGGCTGGCCGGCGTCGATGTAGAGACTCCCGCCCCGGTGCAGCACCATGTGCAGGATGGCGTTGGCGCCCAGGCTGTGGCTCCAGGGCGCCGAATTGACCAGCACCGGCGGGTCGGGATCCTCGTAGCAGGCGGCGATCTGGGCGGCGTTGAGGGCGATGTTGGCGTGGGTGCAGATCACCGCCTTCGGCTGGCCCGTCGAGCCCGAGGTCAGCAGCAGCTTGGCGACGTCGTCGGGTCGGCAGACGGGCGGCTGGGGCGGCGAGTCCTGGAGGGCCTCGAAGGCCACGTCGCTGTCCCGCACATTGCGGCTGGCGATCACCGGCAGGCCGGCCAGGAACGGCGCGGCCAGGGCCTCGGCGAAGGCCTCGGCGTCGTCGACATAGACCGCCGCCGGCTTCAGCCGCTCGACCGCGAAGGCCAGGCGGGAGAGGTCCGCGCCCTTCAGGCCATACTGCGGCGACACCGGCGCGATCGGCGCGCCCAGGCTCATGGCGGCGTAGCCGACCAGGGCGTTGTCGATCCCGTTGCGGGCCAGGATCAGCAAGGGCTTGCCGCGCGACAGGCCCAGTCCCGCCAAGCCGCCGGCCAGGCGCGCAACCTGGTCGGCGGCCTCGGCGTAGGTCACGGTCCGCCACCCCGCCGCGCCCTCGCCGTGCTCACCGGGCCGCTCGGCCAGCCAGATCCGGTGCGGGGTTTGCGACGCCCAGCGGATCAGCGGCGCGGTCACCGTCTGGACGGTGCGGGAATAGGGGGTGGGGTTGCTCAGGATCAGGACATCGCCGCGCCGCTCGACCTCCAGCGCGCGGGGCGCGTAGCGGGCGTCGCGAAACGGCGCGTGGGTCTCTGACGTCCCATCCATGCGGGGAGTGTTAACTGGACTCGGGCGGGTGGCAATGGCGGTTCGTCAACCCACGCGCCCTCTCGGTTCATCATCCCGGGCCGTGCGCTTGGCGCCTTTTTAAGGTCGGATGAGAGCGTTCGAAGCGGCTATATTGCATCGCACCCTAAACGATAGTTTCGGGTCAGACGCTTAGGCCGCCAGCACCGCCGCTGGAATGGGGATCAATTTCACCCCTCCCACGAGGTCTATACAAGGCGAATGAAGACGTTCGCAGTCAGCCGCTCCCGGCAACCCACGTCCGTGAAGTGGTCTGGGGGAATCATTCCTGAATGAAGAGCATTGCTTGGGTAAACGGCAATTCTACCACGGCGCCCAGTGATCTCCGCGGTCATTTCATATTCCTCATTTGATCCGCATATATAGCTTTCTCGAACCCCAAGATGTCGTATCGACGCCAAATAATAGTCGAGCTTATCTTGGGTTATTCGCTCCAATCCGGTGGCGCGATGGCGGTAGAGGGCAGTGCCCATGGTGGGGGTCAGGTAGTGCAGAATGGCGATCATCTTGCCACTGGTGTCATCAAAATGCGGGTGGCTCTGATACCTCGTGAGCTTTTCGGGGCGCGTCGTGACCCTTGAGAAGGACGCCGATGTGGCCCCCAAAATGTCTGCGTCGAAGGCGTCGCCGATAATGGGCGCCAAGCTGTCCAGCATGGGACCGATGTAGTCAGCCATCAGGCTGTCGCCTGGCGCGATGAAATGGCGCTCACCTGGGTATGGGCCTGTCGCTTGCGGATAGGGAGACAGCGCGCGCGCCTGACTGACAATCGCGTCAAGGTCGGCGACATAGTTGTCGACAATCAGGACCGGCACTTTTTCGTGTCCGACATAGAGCAGGTGTGGTTCGATTGTCGTCCGCCTTTTCGAGCCTGCCCGTTCGCCGTCGGCCTCCAGATCAGTCCGCTGCCCCACAAGCGCAGAACCAAAGCTATCCCGGACCGCTATTGCGATCGAGGCGCAAAGTCAACCACCGGTCGGCGCCGCTGGCCTAACCGCAACTCGTCTCCGCCTGGCTACAAGAGATAGGCGGGGACATTAGAGATTTTCGTGTGCGCCGCTATCTAATCGATACTGCTGTCTAATTTGTACCGTCACAAGATCGACCTTCTTGAGGTGACCTTACCTTTGTCTATAGTTATCTTCACGGTCATTGACGGGACTGGGGAGCCTATACTGCCCACGCCACATGGTCGCGATCAGGTGAGAAGTAGGCGGCCGTCGCCAATGTCGCCGACGTACTCGAAGCTACGGTCTGAACAGCAAGGCCCGGGATGACGGCTGAAAGGGTCGACGATCATCGCATCGCCGCCTGCCCCCGCCGCCGCTCCAGCCACAGGCGCTCGGCCGGAGCCGGGTCCAGGGCCAGGGCGCGGTCGTAGGCGGCGACGGCCTCGTCGCCGCGGCCCAGCCGGGCCAGCAGGTCGGCGCGTACGGCGTGGAACGGGCCGAAGTCGCGGAAGGCGACGGAGTCCAGCCAATCCACCTCGGCCAGGGCCTGGACCGGGCCCGTCACCTCAGCCACCGCCACGGCGCGGTTCAGCCGCACCACCGCGTCGTCGCGCCACCGCAGCAGAGCGTCGTAGAGGGCCAGCACCGTGGGCCAGGGCGCGGGCTCGCCCAGGCTGGCGCGGGCGCACCAGGCCGCGTGGATGGCCGCCTGCAGCTGTCTCGGCCCTGGCCGACGACAGCGCGCGGCGGCGTGCAGCAGGGCCTCGCCCTGGTCGATCAACGGTCGCCGCCACAGGGTCGGGTCCTGCTCGGACAGCGGCGTCATCGCCCCGCCGTCGTCCAGCCGCGCCGGGCGGCGGGCCTCGGCGTAGCGGACCAGGGCGGCGAAGGCCAGGCACTCCGGCTCGTCGGGCAAGAGCTCGGCCAGCACGGCGGTCAGGTCCAGCATCTCCTTGGCGTAGCCGGCGTGCTGGCCCGCCCCGGCCGCATCCTCGTGGGCCTTGGCGTAGGCGATCTCCAGGGTCGACAGCACCGCCCCGATCCGCTCGGGCCACGCCTCGGGGCCGGGCACCTGGAAGGCGACGCCGGCCTCGGCGATCTTGCGCTTGGCCCGCACCAGCCGTTGGGCCAAGGTCGGCTCGGCCACCAAGAAGGCGCGGGCGATCTCCTGGGTGGACAGGCCGCAGACCAGGCGCAGGGTCAGGGCCGCGCGGGCGTCGGGCGCCACGGCCGGGTGGCAGCAGACGAAGATCAGCCGCAGCCGCTCGTCCGGAATCAGGCGGGCGTCGTCGATCATGGCGTCCTCCGCGCTGGGGGGCGGCGTCGGTGGGTCGGGAACCAGCCGGGTCCGCACCCCGCGCCGCCGCAGCATGTCCAGCGCCCGCCGCTGGGCGACGCTGTAGAGCCAGGCGGCGGGATCGCGCGGCTCGCCGTCCCCGCCCTCGCCCATCTGGGGCCAAGCCTGGGCGGCGGCCAGGCAGGCCTCGGCGAAGGCCTCCTCGGCCAGGTCCAGGTCGCGGAACTTGGCGGCCAGGGCGGCGATCACCCGCCCGCCGTGCGCCCGCGCCGCCTGGTCGAGGAGACCCCTGGCCATCGCGGTCAGGTCGTCCCTTCGATCACCGGACGGACTTCGACCGAGCCCTCGCCCGCCAGGGGCAGCTTGCGGGCCCAGGCCAGGGCTTCGTCCAGATCGGCGGCCTCGATCAGGTAGAAGCCGCCAAGCTGCTCCTTGCTCTCGGCGAACGGCCCGTCGTGCAGGCCGCACTGGCCGCCGGCCCGCCGCACGGTGGTGGCGGTGTTGGTGGTCTTCAGGCCCGCCCCGCCCCGGAGCAGGCCCTTCTCGACCAGCTCGGCGGCGAAGGCCTGGTGCTGAACGATGATTTCCTGCCAGGCGCGGCCGTTCTCGTCGCGATAGGCGGTTTCGTCCTCGTAGATCAGCAGGGCGTATTGCATGGATCAGTCCTCCTCGATGGCCGGGTCGGCGGCAGCGCCGCCCGGCCTCGGATCAGAGACGGGTCAGCCTGGCCGGACTCGACATTCGCCCGCAAGTTTTTCGGCGTGCCCGGTCGATCAGCCTCAGCCGACGTCGTGGGCGATCGCCCGGATCTCGACCTTGCCGCCCGGGATCTGCGGGATCTTGCGCGCCCAGGCCTCGGCGGCGGCCATGTCCGGCGCCTCGACCAGGTAGAAGCCGGCCAGCTGCTCCTTGGTCTCCGCGAACGGTCCGTCATGGACCACGTGGCCGTCGGCGGTCTGGGCGATGGTGCGAGCCGACGGAGTATCGACCAGTCGCGCGCCCAGCCAGGCCATGCCGTCGGCCCGCAGTTCCGCCTGCAGCGCTTCGTGCGCCGCGATGACGCCCGGCTTGATGGGATCGGTCTCGGGCCGGGCCCACTCGGCTTCGCTGGAATAGATCATCAGCAGGTACTTCATCGAACCCTCCGTCGGCGCGCGGCGCGCGCCCTCGCTGAAAGACGCGCGAGGTTGGGCGGATTCGACAGGGGCGGCGAAGAAAGTCGAGGGGGCCGACAGATCCTCCCCCTCTGGGGGAGCCCGAAGGGCCGGAGGGGGTTCACCCCGCCAGCGTCTCCAGGAACCTTACCGGCGCCCCCGTCCCTTCCGCCACGATCTCGTCGTCGCGCATGACCACGGTCCCGCGCACGATGGTCGCCACCGGCCAGGCCTTGGCCTCGAAGCCGTCGAACGGGGTCCAGCCCGAGCGGGTGGCCATCCAGTCGTGGGTGATGACGCGCCGGGCCTTCATGTCGACGATGGTGAAGTCGGCGTCGAAGCCCTCGGCGATGCGGCCCTTGTCGGCCAGGCCGAAGATCCGGTTGACGCCATGGCTGGTCAGGTCGACGAACCGCTCCAGGCTCAGCCGGCCGTCCACGACGTGAGTCAGCATGATCGGCACCAGGGTCTGGACGCCGGGCATGCCCGAGGGCGAGGCCGGATAGGGCCGGGCCTTTTCCTCGCGGGTGTGGGGGGCGTGGTCGCTGCCCAGCACGTCGGCGACGCCCGCCTCGATGGCATGCCAGATGCCGGCCACATGCTCGGCCGAGCGGATCGGCGGATTCATCTGGGCGAAGCCCTTCAGCCGCTCATAGGCCTCGGGCGCGACCAGGGTCAGGTGCTGGGGCGTGACCTCGACGCTGGCGACGTCCTTGTTCTGGGCCAGGAAGTCGATCTCCTGGTGGGTGGTGACGTGCAGCACGTGGATGCGCTTGCCCAGGTTCTTGGCGATGCGGACCAGGCGGTGGGTCGATTGCAGGGCGGCCTGGGCGTCGCGCACCTCGGGGTGGCTGGTCCAGTCGCCGGGACGGGCCAGGCTGCGGCGCTCGGCCAGGCGGTACTCGTCCTCGGAGTGGAAGGCGGCGCGGCGGTTCACATGCCGCAGCACGTTCTCGACGCCCTCGTCGTCCTGGACCAGCAAGCTGCCGGTCGAGGCGCCCATGAACACCTTGATGCCGCAGCAGCCCGGCAGGCGCTCCAGCTCGCCCAGGAAGGTGGCGTTCTCGTGGGTGCCGCCGACATAGAAGGCGTGGTCGGTGTGCATGCGGCCCTTGGCGCGGGCAAGCTTGTCAGCCAGGGCGTCGGGGTCGGTGGTGGTCGGCTCGGTGTTGGGCATCTCGAACACCGCCACCACGCCGCCCAGGGCCGCACCGCGCGAACCGCTTTCCAGGTCTTCCTTCCACTCCAAGCCGGGCTCGCGAAAGTGGACCTGGCTGTCGATCACGCCGGGCAGCACGGTCAGGCCGCTGGCGTCGAACACCTCGTCGGCGCTGGCCTGGGACAGGTCGCCGATCGCGACGATCTTGCCGCCGCGCACGCCGATGTCGGTGAAGCCGCGGCCGGCGTGGTTGACCACCTCGCCGCCGCGCACGATCAGGTCGAAGGTCTGGGTCATGGGCGCGGCTCCTGCGGGGGTTTGGGGCGGTCTAGGACGGATCGATCGTCAGTGGCTGTGGCGAAAACCTCGTCCTTCGACAAGCTCAGGATGAGGTTTTTATAGCGCCCTGGCCTGTAAATGGTCCTCATCCTGAGCTTGTCGAAGGACGAGGGCCACGCGCAGAGTTCGAATGTCGGTCCGTCCTAGGCGCCCACCCTAGCCGCCGCAAGACGAAATATCGCCCGGTTCCGACATTGACCATCGCGCGCGACGGGCGCACCTCCCCGACGTTTCCTCAAACACGCAACGAGGCTCCGATGGACTTCTCCGGGCTCCAGGCCGCCAGCAAGGTCACGGACGAGTGGAAGTATCCGCAAGGCCGGCCCAACCGCACCGGGATGCTGCCGGTCGACCAGGCGCCCGACCACACGCTCTACTGGGAGGAATACGGCGATCCCGACGGCGAGCCGGTGATGTTCCTGCATGGCGGGCCGGGCGGGGCCTGCGCGCCGGTGATGTCGCGGTTCTTCGATCCCGGGCGCTATCGGGTGATCCTGTTCGACCAGCGCGGCTGCGGCAAGAGCACGCCGACCGTGGCCTCGCACGGCCCCGCCGTCGCCCTCGCCCGCAACGACACCGACCACCTGGTGGCCGACATCAACCGCCTGCGCGACGCGCTCGGCATCCGGGGTCCGATGCACGTGTTCGGCGGCAGCTGGGGCAGCACCCTGGCCCTGGTCTACGCCATTCGCCACCCCGAGCACGTCGCTTCGCTGGTCCTGCGCGGCATCTTCCTGGGGACGCGCGAAGACCTGCTCTACATGTACCAGGGCAACGCGGCGGTGTTCGACAGGACGCCTTACGCCCTCAGTGAGCCGGGCGCCTATGTCGCCTATCCCGACGAGTGGAAGGCCTTCGTCGAGGTCATACCGCCCGAGCAGCGCGGCGACATGATGGGCGCCTACAAGGCGATCTTCGACGCCAGGCCCGATGACGACGTCGGCCGCCGGGCGCAACTGCGCGCGGCCGTGGCCTGGTCGGTCTGGGAGGGGGCGATCTCCAACATGATCCCGGAGACCGGCGACCCAGGCAAGTTCGGCGAGGCCGACTTCGCCCTCTGCTTCGCCCAGATCGAGGCCCACTTCTTCGCTCGCAACCTGTTCCTGGAGCCGGATTACATCACCCGCAACGTCGCGCGGATCGCTCACCTGCCGATCCACATCGTCCATGGCCGCTTCGACCAGGTCTGCCCCCTGACCCAGGCCTCGCGGCTGGTCGCTGCGCTGGAGTCGGTCGGCGCCGCCCCGGCCACCTATGTGCGCACCAACGCCGGCCACAGCGCCATGGAGGCCCAGACCGTGCTGGCCCTGACGGCGATCATGGACGGGCTGCCGAGGCTGTAAGTCGGATGGGGTGACGGCGGGGGGACAGGCGCATGGGCCTGTCACCAGCCGTGATGGGATTCTAGGTGCGGTCGGCGTCGATGGCGTCTTCGGGCGTCGCGGCCTCTTCCGTCGGCGCGGCGTCCTGGACCACGGCCTGGAGCTCGGGCGTCACCGCTGCGTCCTCGACGGTCGGCTCGGCCGCGTCTTCCTCGACCGCCTTGGCCTTGACCTCGGCCAGCAGGGCCTTGGCCGCCTTGACCACCGTCGTCACCGGCAGGTCGCTCATGTGCCGGATGGCCTGGGACAGGTCGGGATCGACCGCCAGAAACTGCTCGAAGCTGCGCGGACCACGCACGGCCTTGGTCAGCGACCCCCAGGGACCATAGCGGCGCTCGTCCGAAGGGCCGAACAGGCCGATGGTCGGAACGCCCGCCGCGGCGGCGATGTGCATCAGCCCGCTGTCGTTGCCGATGAACAGGTCGGCGCGCTTGAGGGCCGCATAGGCGGTCAGCAGGTCGACCTTGCCGGTCAGGTCGACATAGCGGCCACGGGCCGAGGCCATGCGCAGTTCCTCGACCATCCGCCCGTCGCCGGGACCGCCCAGGATCAGCAGGCGCCCGCCCGCCAGCGCGCCGCCGGGCCCCAGCAGCTGCTGGGTGGTCTGGGCGAAGCGCTCGATCGGCCAGATCTTGCCGACCCAGTTGGACGCCGGGCCGACGGCCAGGATCGGGCCCGCCGGCTCGCCCGGGCGCGGGGCCAGCAGCTGGTCGGCCAGGGCCTGGACGTCGGGGGTGATGTAGAGGTGCGGGGCCGGCGGGTCGCCTTCCAGCTTCAGCACCTTGGCGGCTTCGACCACCTTGTGGATCGGTTCGCCGGTGTTGCGCTTCCACACGGCGCGCTTCTCGCGGCGCAGGAAATAGGCCGTGCCCGAGCCGCGCAAATCGACGACCAGGCCCCATTTCCTGTGACGCACCTGGTTCCACAGCTTGAACCAGTGGCCCTTGCCCTTGCCCTTCTCCATGACGATCACCCGGTCGAGCCCGGGCACATGGGCGAACAGCGGCGCGGCGAGGGGTCCGGAGACGATGGTGAAGCGGGCGTTGGGGATCTGGTCGGCCAGGAACTTGATCAGGCCGGACGACAGCACGGCGTCGCCGATCCGCGTGGCGGTGATGAAGAGAATCGGGAAGGCCCGCTGTGTCATCGGAGCATGTATAGGGCGTCCGGCGAGTCGGCGCATCCCTCGATAACGGTTGAGCTTTCTCTTCGTTAAGGACTGGCGCGGGTGCGTCCGCCTTGCCACATGTGCAGGCATGAGCACGCCCCGCATCGCCCACCTCGACAGCCGCGCCGTCATCGCCGTCACCGGTCCCGACGCCAAGACGTTCCTCAACGGTCTGTTGAGCCAGGAGATCGAGACCCTCGCGCCGGGCGAGCTGCGGTTCTCCGGCCTGCTGACCCCGCAAGGCCGGCTGCTGTACGACCTGTTCGTGGCGGCGGTTGAAGCGGGACTGCTGCTGGACGTCGCGGCCGAGCACCGCGACGCCATCCTGGCGCGCCTGACCATGTACAAGCTGCGGGCCAAGGTGGAGCTGGTGGCGTCGGACTCGGCCGTCCTCGCGAACTTCCCGGCCCATGTCGACGAGATGGAAGCGGGATGGTTCGCCGATCCCCGCCTGTCCGCGCTGGGCGCGCGGGCCTATGGCCTCGACGTCGCGGCCACCGCCACCGAGGACGACTACGACGCCCGTCGCCTGACGCTGGGCGTCCCCGGTCCGGCCGACTGGGGGACCGACAGGACCTATCCGATCGAGGCCGATTTCGACCTGCTGAACGGCATCGACTTCAAGAAGGGCTGCTTCGTCGGCCAGGAGACCACCAGCCGCATGAAGCGGCGCGGGACGATCAAGAACCGCATGCTGCCGATCGCCTTCGACGGCCCTGCCCCCGCTTTCGGCGCTGAGGTGCTGGCCGGCGACCTGCGCGCCGGCGAGGTGCTGTCGGGCCGCGACGGCAGGGCCATGGCCCTGCTCCGCCTGGACCGCGTCGCGGGCGCCGCGCTGACGGTGGACGGCCGCGCAGTGACGGTTGATTGGCCCGACTGGTTTGCGGCGACGCCATTGCCGGCCTCGTGATCGTCGATTAGCGTCCTCCCGACAACCAGAAGTAAGGGATGCAACCCGATGAAAGCGTCGCTCGCGGCTCTGGCCCTGCTCTCGCTTGCCAATCCGGCCTTCGCCCAGGAATGGCCCCGGCAGGACTGGCTCGTCTTCAGCGCGCCGACGACGCTGGGTGACACCTCCTACGGCGCCATGCGATCAGGCGGCTTCACGGTCCAGATGCCCTGGGATCTCGGTCCCCCGCCTCTTCCGAGCAGGGTCGCGCGCGGCGGACGGGTCAAGGTCGCCCTGGACATCAACTCCATCGATCGCGTCGGCGACGAGATCCAGATCCGGTATTTCGTGTGGTCCGACAGGTCGGGTTACGCGGAGGTGACCTCCAGGATCAACTGCGCGCGGACCGGCGAAGTGGTGGTCTCGTCGCGCGATTATGACGGCGACTGGGTCCCTGTCCGGGTGCGCGTGGAGAACCAGCGGCGAATCACGCCGATCTCCATGGCCGTGGCCACGCGCGCCTGTCATCCGTCGCAACGCGGCCGGGTTAGCGGCAAGTCCCTGCCCGAGGTCGTCCAGGGCGCATCCTAGGGGCGCCTTGAACCCTGCCATATCCGAGCATGAGGCCCCCTCCTTCGACAAGCTCGGGATGAAGACGAATTCAGATGCGGCGCGGCGCTCGCAAGCCATTTGTTCCTGAAAAGTTCTGGAATTTCTCCGCAACCTCAGCCAAGCTCCCGCCCATGACCGAGATCCAACGCTGCACCTGGCGGGGCATGAACGGCGACCCGTTCTACGAGGCCTATCACGACACCGAATGGGGCGTGCCGGAGTACGACTCCCGCGCCCTGTGGGAAAAGCTGGTGCTGGACGGGTTCCAGGCCGGGTTGTCGTGGATCACCATCCTGCGCAAGCGCGAGGCCTTCCGCGCCGCGTTCGCGGGCTTCGATCCCGACAAGGTGGCCCGGTTCGGCGACGCGGACCGGGCTCGGCTGATGGCCGACGCCGGCATCATCCGCTCGAACGGCAAGATCGACGCGGCGATCTCCGGCGCGCGGATCTACTGCGACATGCGCGAGCGCGGCGAGGACTTCTCCACCCTGCTGTGGGACATGGTCGGCGGCCAGCCGGTCCAGAGCCGCTGGGTCGGCGGCGACGTCCCGGCCCAGACGCCTCTGGCCGTCGACATGGCCAAGATGTTCAAGGCCAAGGGCTTCAAGTACTGCGGCCCGGTGATCGTCTACGCCTTCATGCAGGCCACGGGCCTGGTCAACGACCATCTGACGACCTGCTTCCGCCACGAGGAATGCCGCAAGCTCGCGCGATAGAGCACGGCGCGGCTGAGGTCGGGTTTCCGCGAAAGCGCGGCGAAAACAAAAGGCTAGAGCAAGGCGTCGACCGGCGCGCGCGTCACAGCCTTGTCGAGCTTCTGACGTTCTACTGTTGCGAGACTCTGTCAAACAGGCGCAGTGGAGAGCTTGACCATGCGCCCTGCTCGCTTCCCCTTTCGACGCCTCGCCGCGTTCGCGGCCATGCTCGCCGCCTGCGCCGGACCGGCCCTGGCCGAACCCTCGGCCGATCGACCGGGGACGGACCTGCGCGGCCGACTCTATGACTGGGCCGACGGGGTGTTGGTGGTGGCGCATCGGGCTTGTCACGCGGCCGCGCCCTCGCGCGGGATGACGGGCTCGCTGCCGGAGAACTCGCTGGCGGCGCTGGATCGCTGCGTGGCCCTGGGCGTCGACATGGTCGAGATCGACGTTCGCCGCACCGCCGACGGCGCGTTGGTGGTGATGCACGACGCCACCGTCGACCGCACCACCAACGGCCGCGGCCGGGTTTCCCAGATGAGCCTGCGGCGGTTCAAGATGCTGCGCCTCGGCGCCGTGGATGGCGGCCTGGCCGAAGCCCCGCCGACGCTGGAGGAATATCTGGCGCGGGCCCGGGGCCGCATCCTGGTCAATCTGGACGTCAAGGAGCCGATCGCCGAACAGGTGGCGCAGGTGGTGCTGGCCAGCGGGGCCGCCGGCCAGGTCCTGGTCAAGGCTCGGGCCGAGGCGGACGCCGCCCCGATGGCCGACCTGCCCGCCTATAGCGGCCTGGCCTTCATGCCGATGGTCGGCGCCGCCGACGGCCGCGGGGTGCGCGACCCGGCGGGAATCACCACCCGCCAGGCGCTGGCCGAGAACCGCATTCCGGCGATCGAACTGTGCGACCTGCGACGCTCGGAATTCAGGGCCGTCCGGGCCGCCGCCCGGCTGGCGCGGGTGCGGCTGTGGAGCAACGCCTTGGCCGCCAAGGGCGTGAAGGGGGTCTGGACGCGGGCCTGGGCCGGCGGCGCGGCGGCCGACGGGCGACGCACCTGGGCGCGACTGATCGACGACGGCGTCACGGTCATCCAGACCAACCGGCCGGCGGCCCTGCTCGATTATCTCGACGCCCGCGCCCTGCGCGGCCGCGCGCCCCCCGTGGTCAACGCGGCGCTGTAGCCATCGGCTTGCCGAGCGGCGCGGCCAGCCGCCGCCAGCTGTCATCCACCCAGGGCGGGACCAGGCGTCGCGCGCCCGAGGCGCTGAGGTGGTCGTCGTCGAAATAGATCGGGCGGCCGCCGATCACGCCCACGCAGCCGCCGTCCAGACATAGCGTCTCGCTGGGAAAGACCGCGGCGACTCCCGGCCGGTCCTCGACGGCCGCGCGGATCTCCGCCTCGGCGGGCGTCGCGCGGGCCAGGGGCGGACCGGCCTCGACCCGGGCGCACACCGCGGCGGGGCCGCCCAGCTGGCGCTGCTGGGCCAGGCACTCGGGCGGGGCCAGGGTGAGCTCGGGCACGGGACCGATCACTACCACCCGCAGGTCGGGCCGGCGCCGAGCGATGGCGTCCAGCGTCGCCGTCAGAGCGGCGGACAGCGCCGGCCGGACGCCTGGCCGGGCTACGGTGTCGACCGCCACGCGCGGCGAATTGACGTCGTAGAACGGCGGGGCGTCGCGATAGAGCGGCCAGCGGGCGGCCAGCACCACCAGGGTCAGCCGGCGGTCGGCGGCGATCCGGTCCAGGGTCCTGGCGGCCCAGGCTTCGCAGCCTCGGTCCAGGCGACCGAAGACCCGCACCCGCACGCCTGCCAGCGGCGGGCAGCCGCCCCGAGCGACCTCGCCCACGCTCCAATCCCTGGCCCGGGCCCAGGCGACCACGCCCGGGGTGAGGGCGTCGGCGTGGGAGTCGCCCCAGACCAGGACCTGGTCACCCCGGCTTCCGGGCGACGCGCCGAACCGGCACTGTTCTGGGGCGGTCTCGTCCGCCCGCTCGAAACAAGCCTTCCGGGCCGGGTTGACGTCGGTTTCCTCCAGCCTGGCCAAGGCCCGGGCGTCCGGCGACAGGCGCTGAGGCAGGCCCTGGCCCAGGAACACCGCCGCGCCCGCCGCGACGGGTCCCAGCAGCAAGAGCAGGACACCACCCAGGCGGCGCCAAGGGCGGTCGGCCGGGCCTCGGCGTAGCGGCTGCTCGACGAAGCGCCAGGTCAGGGCCGCCAGGCCGAGGGACAGGGCGACAAGGCCGAGGCGCTGGACGCTCGTCAGCGGCTGCTGGGCGACATCGGCGGCCAGCACCAGCAGCGGCCAATGCCAGAGATAGAGCGCGTACGACACCCGGCCGAGAGCCACGACCGGCGCGGCGCGCAGGATCGCCGTCGCGCCGGGCGCCACGCCCTGGCCGCTCCACACCAGCAGCGCCGCGCCCAGGCAGGCGGGAACCGCGGAAAGGCCGGGGAACGGGCTGGCTTCGCTCAGGGCGACCAGGCTCCAGGCGATGGCCAGCAGGCCGCAGAGCGCCGCCAGGTTGGCGACGCGGCGATCGGCGGGCGGCGCCGCCAGGCCCAGGGCCAGCACACCACCGGCCAGGAACTCCCAGGCCCGGGTCGGCAAATGGAAAAAGGCCGCGACGCCGCCGCCTCCGGCCACCAGGACCTGGGCCAGGGCCAGCGACGCCGTCAACAGGGCCAGAGCCAGCGCCGTCCGCGCCGGTCGCAGCCAGCCCAGCGACAGCAGCCCGATCAGCGCCGGCCAGACCAGGTAGAACTGCTCCTCCACGCCCAGCGACCAAAGGTGGAGCAGCGGGTTCTGCTGGACCGACGGCGCGAAATAGCCGGGGCTCTGGGCGGCCAGCACATTGGCCAGGAACAGGCCCGAGGCGCTGGCCGCCGCCCCGGTCTGGGTCAGCAGACGCGGCATCTCGATCCAGGTCGCCAGGACCATCGTGACCAGTGTCACCAAGACATAGGCCGGCACGATCCGCCGCGCTCGGCGCAGATAGAACCCGCCCCACGAGAACCGCTTCTCGTCGCGCGCCTCGACCAGGATCCGGGTGATCAGAAAGCCAGAGATCACGAAGAACACGTCCACCCCGACGAAGCCGCCGGGCAGCACGGCCGGGAAAGCGTGGTGGACCACGATGGCCGCCACGGCCAGGGCGCGCAGTCCGTCGATGTCGCGCCGATAGGCTTGAGCTTGATCCCGTTGCACGCCGCCCTCCATTTTTACATATGTAATTGCTGGCGTGGACAAGACGGGGCCGTCAAGGAATTTCTTACGTGCGTAAACTTTCGGCCGAGACCTAGTTTCCAGACGGCGGGTCGCACGCACGGTCTTTCCCCGGCGCCCCGAAACGGACTATGAGCGGGTCGTGCCCAGGTCTCCCGCCCTCGCCCGCACGGGCCCCGACATGATGCTGGAAGCCGCCTGCGGCCCCGGCCACGTCTGCGGCGTGGACGAAGCCGGACGCGGGCCGTGGGCAGGGCCGGTCAGCGCCGCGGCGGTGATCCTGGACCCGAGCCGTATCCCCCGGGGCCTCAATGACTCCAAGAAGCTGACCGCCAAGGCGCGCGCCGCGCTGGAGATCGAGATCAAGTCGGTCGCGGTAGCCTGGTGCGTGGGCCTGGCCAGCGTCGAGGAGATCGAGCAACTCAACATCCTGCACGCCGCCGGCCTGGCGATGCGCCGGGCGATCGAGGGCCTTTCCGTCCGACCGGCCATGGCCCTGGTCGACGGCAACTACGCGTTCAAGCTGCCTTGCCCAATCAAGACCGTGGTCAAGGGCGACAATCTGTCATGCTCCATCGCCGCCGCCTCGATCCTGGCCAAGGAGGCCCGCGACCGGATCATGGTCGAGATGGACGCGGTCTATCCGGGCTACGGTTTCGCCGGTCACAAGGGCTATCACGCCGCCGTCCACGTGGACGGTCTTCGCAGGCTGGGCCCTTCGCCGATCCACCGGATGGGCTGGGCGCCGGTCAAGCTGGCGCTTTCCGGTGAATTGGGCGCGGGCGAGCTGGCGCTGGACGAGGCGGCGTTCGACGACGAGCTGTCCGCCTAGAGCACGTCAGGCGTCGCTGAGCACCATGGCGAACGGGACCTTGCCGCCATCCTTGTCGACATAGCCGCTGACCAGCTTGTGGTCGGGGTTCAGGACGCCCAGGTCGACGTCCTCGGTGGGAAACATCACCACCCGGCGGTCGCCGATGCAGATCAGCAGCTCGTAGCCGTCGAGGGCCCGCTGCGACATGGCCTTCAGCCGTGAATAGTAGGGCTCGCGCCGCCAGGCGGCCGGCTTGCCCGGATCGACCACGACGTTCAGCCGCTTGCCGTCGCGGTCAGGGTACATCAGGAAGCCGGCCTTGTCGGGCCGCCAGGCGGCGTCCAGCTTCTCGGAGGTCAGCCACAGGCAGTGGAAGCCCCGGCAGGCCTGAGGGCGGGCCTCGTAGTCGCCGCAGCCCGAGCCCTTGCGGAACACCCCGCACCATTGGCCGGCCGGCTTGGCCAGCTCGCCGATGTGCAGGACCTTGCAACACATGCCGCAGTCGCCGCACGACTTGGCCGGCGCCGGGGAGAGGTCGGGGGTCGCTTGGCTCATGCCGGGATCTCGCGCACCAGGCCCTGGTCGATGTCGCGGTCGGGCAGGATCGTGTAGCCGCGCCGCCCCACCAGGACGTTGAGGGTCAGGCCCTGGGCCGCGCCCCGCGCCGCCCAGGCCTTGAAGGTTTCGTGGAACGGCGCCTTGCGCCAGGCGTCGGGGGCGGCCGGATCGACCTCGACCACCAGGGTCCGGCCTTCGTCCTCGCGATGCAGCACGAAGCGCGCGCGGTCCGGCCGCCAGCGGTCGTCCAGATTGGGCGCGTTCAGCCAGTAGCAGGCGTAGTCGGCGCAGGCCTGGGGCCGGTCGGCGTAGATCCCGCAGCCGACGCCCTTGCGATAGTGGCCGCACCAGGCGTGCGGCGCCTTGCCGATGGCGGCCACGCCCATCAGCTTGCAGCACATCCCGCAGTCGCCGCAGGTCCTGGCCTGGTCCACCGTCGTTCGCCCCGTAGATCGTCCGGTGACGGATCTATCGCGGTTTCGTGACGGTTTTTCGGTGCGACAACGCTCGGGGACATGCCCTTGCGGCGTGTCCCCATCGGCAGGCTCGGCGCTCCCACATGGGGACACGCCGCAAGGGCATGTCCCCGGCCGCGCCTAACCCTCGCTCCACACCGCCAGCTCGTTGCCCGACGGGTCGGCGAAATGAAACCGGCGGCCGCCGGGGAAGCTGAAGATCGGCCGGGTGACCACGCCGCCGGCCGCCGTCACCTTGGCCAGCATGGCCTCGATGTCATGGGCGTAGAGCACCACCAGCGGCCGGTCGGTCGAGCCCTCCTGCGGCGTACAGAACCCGCCGTCCGCGCCCTGCCCCTCGAAGGCCGCATAGTCCGGACCATAGTCGGTGAAGGCCCAGCCGAAGGCCGTGGTGTAGAAGGCCTTGGTGGCCGGCAGGTCGCTGGCGGGCCATTCGATGTAATCGATCTTGCCGTCTTCGCGCATTGGTCGCGGCCCCTCACTTGTTCTTCTTATGTTCTAGATCGCCGTCAAGGCAGAGTCCAGACGCTGGTGCGCTTGACCGCCATGTCCTCCAGTTCGCGGGTGGTCGGCACCTGGTATTCGGCCAGCTTCACCAGGCCTTCCTTGGGGAAGTAGGTGCGGCCCGGATCGCCGACCAGCACGGTCGCCCCGGCCGCCCGACCCAGGCCCAGCCAGGCCATGACGGCTTCCGCCATCGGCCGCTCGTAGCAGATGTCGCCGGCCAGCAGCACGTCGGCAGGCGGCGGGGGGGCCTCCAGCAGGTCGACTTCGGTGAAGGCGACCTCGACGCCGTTGGCCGCGGCGTTGAGGCCGATCGCCGCCTCGCAGAACACGTCGATGTCGGCGGCCAGCACGCTGGCCGCTCCGGCCTTCATCGCCGCGATCGCCACCAGGCCCGAACCGGACGCGAAGTCGATCACCCGCTTTCCGGCCACGACCTCGGGATGGTCGAGGACGTAGCGGGCCAGGGCCTGGCCGCCGGCCCAGGCGAAGGCCCAGAACGGCGGCGGCAGGCCGATTTCGGCCAGGGCCTCCTCGGTCAGCGTCCAGATCGGGGTGATCTCGTCGGCCAGGTGCAGTTGCAGTTCCGGCGTGTGCGGCGGGGCCTGGAGCCGCGTGTTCTCCAGGATGAAGGCGCGACGGCCGGCGAGGGAGGCTTCGATCATGGGCGGCTTAGAGCACGGCCCGGTCCTAGTCCCTAGGCCGGCGACCGGCTGGACGCCGCCTTCAGCACCGACAGGTAGCCTGGCGCGGTCAGCATGCCTTCGGTCCGGCCCTTGGCCGCCAGCAGCCGGTGGGCCTTGGGCAGGTTCCAGCACGGCATGTGCATGAACAGGTGGTGCTCGGCGTGGAAGTTGACGTGGTAGGGCGCGATCAGGGCCCGCTCGAGCCAGTTGGCCCGGGTGGTGCGGGCGTGGCGGAACGGGTCGGGCTCGTCCTTGGCCACCAGGGCGTGCTCGGCGATGTTGCGCAGCCGGGTGACCAGCGGGAACCAGGTCGCCATCGGCACGATCCACAGGGCCAGCCAGGCCCACCACAGGCCGATGGCGCTCAGGGCGGCCAGCAGGCCCAGGTTCCACAGCAGAAACAGCGCCTGCCGCCCCACCTCGCCGCTGAAGATCGCGCCCCTCGGCTGGTCGCTCGGGGCCTGGCGAAGTTTGCCCAGCAGCGGGCCGAACCGCTGCTTGAAGAAGGTCTGGCCGGTCAGGTCGCGGACGATCTTGCGGCGCAGCGAGGCGCGGGTGGTCGGGAACGGCGCCGACAGCACCAAGTCCGGATCCTCCGCCTGCTGGGCGTACTTGTGGTGGGTCAGGTGGTAGGGCCGGTACTTGGCCAGCGACGCGCCCACCGGCGCCGCGCACAGCCATTCACCGACCCAATCATTGACCTTCAGGTTCGGGTGCAGCCCGCCGTGGGCGGCCTCGTGCATCAGGATGGCCAGGCCCAGCTGGCGGGCCCCGATCAGCATCACCGCCAGCAGGTAGGTCAGCGGATTGGGCCAGAGCACGAACGCCGCCCCGGCCGCGACGATCACCGCCCAGGCGTGGGCGACCATCAGCAGGCCCCGCCACGACGAGCGCGCCGACAGCGGCGCCCATTCCTGCGGCGTGAACAGCTCCTGCGGCTTGATGCGGGACGCGACGGCCATGGAACGATCATGCCACGTTCAGCGTCCGGCTTACAGGATGACCCGACGTCACGCCGCTTTCGGAGACCCTTCATGCGCCTGATCCTGACCGCCCTCGCCCTGGCCCTCGCCCTGCCCGTCGCGGCCGCTCCGACCCTGTCCCGGGCCGCCAGCTTCGACTGCAATCGCGCCCGGGCTCCCGATGAGAAGGCGGTCTGCGCCAGCACCGCCCTGAACGACAAGGACGTGAAGATGTCGGTGCTCTACGAGGTCAACCGGCGCACCCTGGGCATGGGCGGCCGCGGCGCGCTGATCGACGCCCAGCAGCAGTGGCTGCGCGACCGCCGAGGCTGCGGCGCCAACCGGGCCTGCCTGAACCGAGCCTATGACCGCCGGCTGGGCGAGCTGGAACGGAGCATGGAGCGGATCTATCGCAACGGACCGTTCTGAAGCGCGTCGCGCCCTCTCCGTTCCCTACAGTCCCGGCGGCTTCCACATCCCCGCAGCCAGGGCCAGGAACAGCACGAAGCCAACCTGGGCGTTGGACTTGAACAGGGCCAGGGCCCCGGCCGGGTCGTCGATCCGCACCCGGGCCGCCTGGCGCGACAGGTGGACGGCGACCAGGGCCGCCAGGGGCAGGAACAGCGGCCCCAGCCCCCCGACCCAGGCCGCCGCGATCACCAGCACGAAGCAGGCGATGTAGAAGGCCAGCACGCCCTTCTGCACGTGCGCCCCCAGCCGGCGGGTCGAGGACTTCACCCCGGCCAGGGCGTCGTCCTCGATGTCCTGGATGGCGTAGATCGTGTCGTAGCCCAGGGTCCAGAACAGGCCCGAGGCGTAGAGCAGCGCCGCGGCCCAGCTCAGCGTATGGGTGGCCGCCGCGTAGCCCAGCAACGCGCCCCAGTTGAAGGTCAGGCCCAGCCAGGCCTGGGGCCACCAGGTGATGCGCTTCATGAACGGATAGGCCGCCACCAGGGCCAGCGAGGCGACGCCCAGGCCGATGGCCAGCCAGCCCAGGCAGACCAGGATCCCGAAGCTGACCAGGCAGCAGCCGATCACGAAGGCCCAGGCCTGCTTGACGCTGATCAGGCCGGCCGGGATCGGGCGCATCGCCGTGCGGCTGACCTGGGCGTCGAAGTCGCGGTCGACGATGTCGTTGAAGGCGCAGCCGGCCGCCCGCATCAGGGCCGCGCCGACGAAGAAGGCGATCAGCAGCCACGGGTTGGGCCACTGGCCCTGGCCGGCCGCGGCCAGGGCGATGCCCTGCCAGCCGGGCAGCATCAGCAGCCAGATCCCCGCCGGCCGGTCGAACCGGCCCAGCTTCAGCCAGGGCCGCAGGGCCGGCGGTGCATGGCGGTCGACCCAGTTGCCGGCGGCGGCGTCGGGCAGGATGGCGGTGTCGGGAGCGCTCATGGCCAAGGCTTAGCCCCCGGCTCCCGCCTCGCGCAACCATGCCCGAAACGCTAGCATAGATCTTTCCGATCTCGCGGCTAAAAACGATCGATTGGATTGATCAAACTGGGTCGGCCAAGGTGTGTTCAGCGGAACGGCGGCCCCCTCCAGTCGTTTCGCGCACCGAGGAGGGTCGCCGTCTTTTCCCCCCGGGGCGGCGGCCCTCCTCCTTCCGTTCCGAAAGGCTTCCGATGACCCGTCCGTCCCTCGCTCTCCTGGTCGACCGCATGGAAGCCTGGGCCCTGCTGGTCCTCGGCTTGGCCGCCGGCGTCGTGGCGCCGCATCCGGTGACCACCGCCCTGTGGACCGCGGCGGCGCGGGCCTTCGACCGGGCCGGCGACGCCGGCATGGTCGGTCGGCTGACCTCGGGCGCCAAGTTCGGCGGCCGCATCCGCGCCAGCCTGCGCGGCGACACCCTGAGCCACCTGCGGTTCGCCTAGGTTCGACCTCCAACGCCGTGCGTGGTCCTCGTCCTTCGACGGGCTCAGGATGAGGACCAATTTGCAGACCGAGCCGTAGAAAACCTCATCCTGAGCTTGTCGAAGGACGAGGTTTTCGGGCCCGCCGGAAGGTGCATGTCGATCTGATTTTGGGAAGGTCGTGGAGACACGACTTCGCCGCCTCATGCGGAAACCCGCTGAGCGAATGGGAAGGGTGCGAAGCGCCCGGGCCTCGCCCGGATGATTTGCAGTTTTGAGTACCGTTTCGACGAAGTTCGAGCGCTTCGCGTGGAACCGTTATCCGGAAGCCTTCGGGTCGCGGATTTTTAACCCGCTCCGATGGAGGCCCCCGACGGGCAGGACGTTGGCTCCGTCCTGGACCGCCCGGGCGATTTCAGCCCGGGCCTGCTGGCCCTATCCGCCTATCCGGGCGCCGGAGTTTCGTCGCGACTGAGGCGAACCTGCTCCGAACCGACCTGGACGCTTCCGAAGAAGCACGGCGAACAAGGCCCTCCCGCTCGTCCACCCCCGAAAGCCGCATCGGTCGCCGTACGTGCGCCCTCCCCATGCTCTCAGGTGAGATCAGGATAAGGGCGGTTTGGAGGGGTGGGGACCAAATCGGGTCGAGAAAGTTTAGGCCCTTGAAATCGCGGGACTTTGCTCCTCGAACGCCGAGCATAAGTCCCTTCCCTCCCCTCGTGGGGAGGGTGGCCCTGGCAGCGCCAGGGTCGGGTGGGGCCTGCTGAGCCAGCGGTCCAGCCCTGTCCAGCACCCTGCACCGATCCCCCACCCGACCCGCTACGCGGGCCACCCTCCCCACAAGGGGGAGGGAAGGATAATTTCGGACAGAGCGTCAGTTCCTTCCTGAATAGCGGCGACGAGAAAGCCGTCTTCCCGTTTCGCGCTTGATCCCCCACAGTCCAGCGCGATGACCGCCGCTCCCCGCCCGCCCCGCAAGCGCCTGTCCCGTCCGGTCCACTGGGCGCTGGACGGGCTGGGCGCGGCGCTGGTGGCGATCGGGGCGGTGGGCATCGTCACGCCGGGGCTGCCGACGACGGTGTTCTGGATCGGGGCGGTGATGTGCTTCCTCAAGACCCGGCCTCACGCGGTGCGGCCGCTGCTGCGCACCCCGATCGTCGGGCCGGCCATCCGCTGGTACCTGCGCTGGCGGCCGTTCGGCGGCGCGCGGCGCCGAAGCCACGGTTCGAAACAGGCTTAAGCCGCCGCTCGCGCCGAGCGTGCGGAGCGCCTATCTGTCCCGCATCATGACCGACCAGATCGACGAGGACGAGACCGGCGCCCCACGACGCGCCCTGAGCAACGCCAAGGTGCTGGGCTTCATCGCGCGCTTCTGGCTGCGCCGGAAGGGCCTGTTCTTCGCCGGCGTCGGCCTGACCCTGGCGGCGATCTGCTTCGACCTGGCCCTGCCCTGGGCCTCGGGCCGGCTGATCGACACGATCACCAAGGGCCCGTCGGCGATCGACGCGGCCTGGGGCGCCTGGGCGGCCTTCGTCGGGGTCTATCTGGGCTTTTCGCTGATCCGCAACCTGGCCATGCGGTTCTGGATCCCCCTGGCCGCCCGCAACATGGAGGAGATGACCAACGAGGGCTACGCCCGCGTCCAGGCCTTCTCGTCCGACTGGCACGCCGACAGCTTCGCCGGCGCCACGGTGCGCAAGCTGACCCGCGCCATGTGGGGCTATGACAGCGTGACCGACGCGGTGACCATCTGGCTGGCCCCCAGCCTGATCGTGCTGGTCGGGCTGTCGGTGATGCTGCTGCTGCGCCAGCCCCTGGCCGGGATCGTCGCCCTGGTCGTGGTCGCCGCCTACATCACCGTCAACCTGGTGGTCACCACCCGCTACGTGCGGCCCGCCAACCTGAAGTCCAACGCCCTGGATTCGAAGATCGGCGGCAGCCTGGCCGACGCGGTGACCTCCAACCCCACCGTCAAGAGCTTCGGGGCCGAGGCCCGCGAGAGCGCCCGCGTGGCGGAGGTCACCGCCGCCTGGCGCGAGGCGGTGATGGTCACCTGGCACAAGTTCACCAATGTCTGGCTCGGCCAGAACCTGCTGCTGGTGCTGCTGCAGGGCGGGCTGACGGCGGCGATGATCCACGCCTGGGCCAGGGGGACCGCGACGCCCGGCGACGTGGCCTTCGCCATCACCGCCTTCATGCTGATGAGCGGCTACCTGCGCAACATGGGCGAGAACATCCGCATGCTGCAGAAGGGCCTGGACGACACCGAGGACCTGGCCGCCTGGGAGGGCCTGGCGCCGCAGATCGCCGACGCGCCCGGCGCCCCGGACTTTGTCAGGGGGCCCGGGGCGATCGCCTTCGAGGACGTCACCTTCCGCTACAAGTCGGCCGGCGCGCCGCTGTACGACCACTTCTCGCTGAAGATCGCGCCCGGCGAGCGGGTGGCGCTGGTGGGGCCGACCGGCTCGGGCAAGTCGACCTTCGTCAAGCTGGTCCAGCGGCTGCACGACCTGCAGGGCGGACGGATCGTCATCGACGGCCAGGACGTCGCCCGGGTGACGCAGGGCAGCCTGCGCCGCGCCATCGCCGTGGTGCCGCAGGACCCGGCCCTGTTCCACCGGACCCTGCGCGAGAACATCGCCTATGGCCGTCCCGACGCCAGCGACGAGGAGATCGTCTCGGCGGCCAGGAAGGCCCGCGCCCACGAGTTCATCCTGCGCCTGCCCCAGGGCTACGACACCCTGGTCGGCGAGCGCGGGATCAAGCTGTCGGGCGGCGAGCGCCAGCGCGTGGCCATCGCCCGCGCCTTCCTGACCGACGCCCCGATCCTGGTGATGGACGAGGCCACCTCCTCGCTCGACGTCGAAACCGAGGGCCAGGTGCAGGAAGCCGCCGAGGCCCTGATGCATGGCCGCACCACGATCGTCATCGCCCACCGCCTGTCGACCGTGCGCGGCGCCGACCGCATCCTGGTGTTCCAGAACGGCCGCGTGGTCGAGGAAGGCCGGCACGGCGAGCTGAAGGCGGCGGGCGGGGTGTATGCGCGGCTGAACGCGGTCTCGGAGGGCGTGGGTTAGGGGTGCATCACGGCTTGGCCGCCGGTGCACACTCCGCGACGAAGCGCAGGGCTCCCTTTGGCGCGGTCAGGTCTTGGACCATCGGCGGAGCCAGGCCCAACGTGCCGTCACGCAGCGCACCGTGAATGTCGACCTCTCCACATTCTGTCCGAAAGCCCCCCAACTTGCGCCAGGCGCCGTCGACGCCCCGACCATAGACCTCGATTTCCCAGCCATTGGACAGCAGCACCTCGGGCCGGGCGTCGCCTGTCACGTCAAGAAGGCGCGCCTCGCACTCGAGATTGCCCAGAAGGCAGTCGTTCGACGTCTCCTGGGCGTACAACGCAAGGAAGCCCGGAGGGGGCTGGATGCCCTTCGGGTAGAAGCTGATGCGGGGATGCGCCACGGTCGGCGACCTGCGACCGTTGCCGGTGCGATACTCCAGCGCGCCCGCGACCTTCGCCCGCTGAGCGACGACCGCATCGGGATTGGCCTTCAGGCGATCCAGGGCCTTGCGGCCAAAGCGGCCAGAGTCGAAGCGCAGGAATTCGTAGTCGAAATCGTCGGCCTTCACCTTGCCCTTCTCCAGCCGAGCCACCTGGTCGTTCACCGACAACCGCCTCGGATCCGCGACCGGCGTGTACAGGGCCAGCAGCACGGCGATGACCACGAAGGCCATGGCGATGTTGGTGGTCTCCAGCGCCTTCATCCAGGCCCCCGGCCGCACGGCGGCGACCGCGTAGCCGACCGCATAACCCGCCGCGACCAGCACGCAGGCGGCGGCGATGATCCGGTCGGGGCTGAGGCCGTACTGGCCGATCCGCAGGCTCAGGCCATAGGCCGCCAGCACGGTGATCGGGACCAGCAGCACGCCCGCCAGCCGCGCGGCCCATTTCAGCACCACGGCGGTCTTCTCGGTCCCGTCCTGGTAGGCGGCGTTGGCCAGCAGGATCAGGAAGGCGTCGGCGGTCAGCAGGATGGCCGTGGCGCTCTTGGTCTTCCACAGCGGCTCCAGCCCCGTGAACGGCAGGGTCAGCAGGAAGGCCGCGGCGATCAGGGCCATCAGCGGCAGCAGCCAGGCCAGCAGGGTCAGGGCCACGGTCCGCACGCCGCGCACCAGGTTGGCGCGCACGTCGGTCAGCTGAACGGCGGCGGCGAACATCACGGTGGTGGCCGGGAAGCTGAACCACTCGTGCTTGATCAGCTTGTCGATGGCGTCGACGCCGATCAGCTTGAACAGGGCCGCGGCCAGGAACAGCAGCAGCCAGAACGCCCCGGTGAAGCCCAGCGACAGCGCGCCCTGCACCCCGTGCTTCCAGGTGACGTCGAAATAGGTCGGGTATCGCGCGATCCGCCGCCGCTCCATGTCGGCCGGCTGGACCAGGTGATGGCCGATGAAAACCAGGGCGGCGACGGCGAAGAAGGTCTGCGGCCCCAGGGCGTCGACACCCCTGGCCGTCGGGTCGCCGCTCCACACGCCATAGGCGCCGAGGCCGGCGGCGACGACGGCCGCCACGCCCTTCCAAGCCGCCAGGGTGCGCCAGCGCAGGGCCGAAACTCCGGCCAGCACCACGAACGGCGTGAACAGGACGACCAGCAGCAAGGCGCCGTAGAGCTCGCGCTGGGTGGCGGGCCAGACCTTGGACTGGTCGGCCTGGTAAAGGCCGTACAGCAGCAGGCCCTGCACCAGGCCGGTCGCCAGGCGGAGGATCGTCGCCCGGCGGACGGCGCGGGAATCGCTGACGTCGAGCGGAGCGCCGAAAGAAGCCTCTGTCATGACCGGTCCCTCACAACCTTGGCGATCCACCGACGACAGGAGCATGTGCGGCGACCGGCGCCTAGGGTCGAGCTTGCGGCGCGGCCGAACCTTGCTCTACGAGAAGGCGACCGCCCAGGAGCCGCAGCTTGTCGACGTCCTCTCTCCCCCGGACCCCACATTATTACGACGTCGACGCCGGGCGGTTTCGTAACGAGATCCTGCCGGCCGGCAAACCCGCCATCCTCAAGGGCCTGGTCGCCGACTGGCCCGCCGTCGTCGCTGGCCGCCGGTCGGACGAGGCGCTGGTCGCCTATCTGGACGCGATGGACAGCGGCGCGCCGGTCAATGTGTTGAGCGCCAGCGCCAACATCGACGGACGGTTCTTTTACAGCCCGGATCTGCGCGGCCTGAACTTTGAACGTGACGACATGCCGTTGGCCCGGGCGTTGGCCGCGCTGCTGGAGCTGAGGCCCGTCGTCCGGCCGCCCGCCATCGCGGTCCAGTCGACGCCGACGCCGGGCCTCCTGCCGGGCTTCGCCGAGGCCAATCGGCTGGCCCTGGTCGGCCCCGAGGTCGCGCCGCGCATCTGGATCGGCAACGCCATCACCACGGCCACCCATTTCGACATGAGCTACAACATCGCCTGCGCCGTGGCCGGCCGGCGACGCTTCACCCTGTTTCCGCCAGACCAGTTGAAGAACCTCTATCTGGGGCCGTTCGACTTCACGCCGGCGGGGCCGCCCGTCAGCCTGGTGGACGTGGCGCGGCCCGACCTGGACCGCTACCCCGCCTATGCGACCGCCCTGGCGGCGGCCGAGGTCGCCGAACTGGAGCCCGGCGACGCGATCTACATTCCCTATTGCTGGTTCCATAATGTCGAGTCCCTCGATCCCTTCACGGTGCTGATCAATTACTGGTGGAGCGAGACACCGGCCCTGCTGGGCCCGCCCTTGACCGCCCTGGTCCACGCCATGGCCAGCGTGCGGGGCCTGCCGCCGGTCGAACGCGAGGTCTGGCGCGAGATGTTCGACCACTTCGTCTTCGAGACGCATGGCGATCCGGCGGCCCATCTTCCACCGGACCGGCGAGGTCCGCTGGGCGAAATGACGCCCCAGCACGTGGCGCGTCTACGCGCCGTCCTGAGCGAGGCGTTCAACTCGCCGTAGCCAGCCCGGTAAAAACGAGTAGGTTCCGCGCCGTCCTGAGCGCGACGGCCGAAAGCGGAATCCGGTTTCGGCGACCGTCGCGCTCCTTTGCAGGGTCGGGGTCCTCCGGACCCCCGGAGCGAACCATGGCCTATCGCAGTTTGCGCGAATTCATCGACGTCCTCGAGGCGAAGGGCGAGCTGGTGCGGGTGACCGAGCCGGTGTCGACCGTGCTGGAGATGACCGAGATCCAGACGCGCCTGCTGGCCACGGGCGGGCCGGCGGTGCTGTTCGAGAACGTGATCCTGCCCGACGGCTCGCGCTCGCCCATGCCGGCCCTGGCCAACCTGTTCGGCACGGTCAAGCGCGTGGCCATGGGCGTCACCCTGGGCGGCGAGCCGCGCACCACGGCCGGCGAGCTGCGCGAGGTCGGCGAGCTGTTGGCCTTCCTGCGCCAGCCCCAGCCGCCCAAGGGCCTGAAAGACGCGCTGGACATGCTGCCCCTGGCCAAGACCGTGATGGCCATGCGGCCGGGCACGGTGAAGAAGGCCCCGGTGCAGGAGGTGGTGCTGACCGGCGACCAGATCGACCTGACCAGGCTGCCGGTTCAGACCTGTTGGCCGGGAGAGCCGGCGCCGCTGATCACCTGGCCGCTGGTGGTCACCAAGGGCCCCGGCAAGGACCGCGAGGACGACTTCAACCTGGGCATCTACCGGATGCAGGTGCTGGGCAAGGACCGCTGCATCATGCGCTGGCTGGCCCACCGCGGCGGGGCCCAGCACTACGCCCGCCACAAGAAGGCGGGCAACCGCGAGCCCCTGCCCGCCTGCGCCGTGCTGGGCGCCGATCCGGGCACCATCCTGGCCGCCGTGACCCCGGTGCCCGACACGCTCTCCGAATACCAGTTCGCCGGCCTGCTGCGCGGCGCCAAGGTCGACCTGGTGCCGGCCAAGACCGTGCCGCTGATGGTGCCGGCCCACGCCGAGATCGTCCTCGAAGGCCACGTCCTGCTCGACGAATATGCCGACGAGGGCCCCTACGGCGACCACACCGGCTACTACAACAGCGTCGAGACGTTCCCGGTCTTCCAGGTGACCGCGATCACCATGAGGAAGAACCCGATCTACCTGACCACCTTCACGGGGCGACCGCCGGACGAACCGTCCGTGCTCGGAGAAGCCTTGAACGAGGTGTTCATCCCGCTGATCCGCCAGCAGTTCCCCGAGATCGTCGACTTCTGGCTGCCGCCCGAGGGCTGCAGCTACCGCATCGCCGTGGTGTCGATGAAGAAGGCCTATCCGGGCCACGCCAAGCGGGTGATGCTGGGCGTCTGGAGCTATCTGCGCCAGTTCATGTACACCAAGTGGGTGATCGTCGTGGACCACGACATCAACGCCCGCGACTGGAAGGACGTGATGTGGGCGATCAGCACCAAGATGGACCCGGCCCGGGACATCACGGTGATCGAGAACACCCCCATCGACTATCTCGACTTCGCCAGCCCCGAGAGCGGCCTGGGCAGCAAGATCGGCCTGGACGCCACCGACAAGCTGCCGCCCGAGACTCATCGCGAATGGGGAAACGAGATCCGCATGGACCAGAGCGTGATCGACGTGGTCAGCGAGAAGTGGGCGCGGCTGGGGTTGCCGGGGGACGGCAAGCCGATCTGGAAGTAGCGGCCAAAGAATGTTATAACTCCGTTCTAACGGAGACGGCCTCATGCGATCCTCGGTGCGCAAGATCGGCAATTCGGCCGGGGTGATCCTGCCCAAGCCCTTCCTCGCCAGTATCGGCGCGGAGGCGGGCGATCCCGTGGACGTGACGATGGAAGACGACCGCATCATCATCGTGGCGGCGCCGAAAAAGCATCCGCGCGACGGCTGGGAAGAAGAAGCCCGCGCGATGGCGGAAGCCGGCGCCGACGGGCTCGTCTGGCCAGAATTCGGCAATGATTTCGACGACGAGGAATGGGACGGCGAATGGTGACCCGGGGAGAGGTCTGGCTCGCCAACTTCGATCCGACCGTCGGCCACGAAATCCAGAAGACCCGACCGTGCGTCGTCATCTCGCCCGACGAACTGAACAAGGTCGTGCGGACGATCCTGGTCGCGCCGATGACCACCGGCGGCTGGGCCACGTCGTTCCGCGTGCCGGTGGTGTTCAACGGCAAGGATGGCCTGATCGTGCCGGATCAGATGCGTTCCATTGATCGCCGCCGCCTGCGCAAGAAGCTGGGCGCGCTGGCCGCCGACGATCTCGAAACCTTGCTCGGTGTCATACGGACGATCTTCGAAACCTGATCGACAGGTCATCACGCCCGCCTCGGCCGATGCACCGCGGTCACCAGGACGTAGCTGAGCAGCATCAGCAGGTACCAGGCGCCCAGCTTGGCGGGCGACACCAGGGTCCAGCCGTGGCGCTGGCTGGGATAGGCCCAGGCGCCGGCCAGCGTGCCCAGGTTCTCCGCGAACCAGATGAACAGGGCGACCAGTCCGAAGCCCAGCAGCAGCGGCATGCGGCGCGGCGTCCGGTCGGGCGTGAACGTCACCCAGGTGCGGCCGAACAGCAGGACGGACGCCGCGAACAGGCCGATCCGGATGTCGGGCCCATAGTGGTGGGTGAAGAAGTTCAGGTAGGCCAGAACCGCCAAGGTCCAGGTCGTCCAGGCGGGCGGGTAACGTACGAAGCGGAAGTCCATCAGCCGCCAGACGCGGGCGATGTAGCTGCCGATGCAGGCGTACATGAAGCCGCTGAACAGCGGCACGCCGGCAATCTTCAGCAGGCCGGGCTCGGGATAGATCCACGAGCCGTGGGCGGTCTTGAACACCTCCATGACCGTACCGACCACATGGAAGACCGCGATCACCGCCGCCTCGTCCCAGCGCTCCAGCCTCAGGGCCAGCAGGGCGACCTGGATGGCCAGCGCGGCGAGGACGAGGAAGTCGTAGCGCGCCAGCGACGCGCCCCCACTTTCAAAGAAGGCGGGCCACCACAGGTGCGTGCCGACGATCATCGCCAGCATCAGCCCGCCGAACAGGCAGGCCCAGGCCTGCTTGAGGCCGAACAGCAGGAACTCGTAGGTCCAGCCCCTGAGGCGCGAGCGCTCGGCCCAGGGCCGCGCGAAGGCGTCCAGCGCCGCGACCCGTTCCTTGATCCAGTCTTTGACCCCCGGCGAGGGGGCGCCATATTTGCGCCCATGACCGCTTCCTCGATCTTCCCGCCCGCCGCCGACAAGACCGCCCTGGAGCGCGGCGCCGCGATCACGCCGCGCTTCGACGCCAGCGGCCTGGTCGCCGCCATCGCCCAACACGCCGACACCGGCGAGATCCTGATGTTCGCCTGGATGAACGACGAGGCCCTGAAGCTGACCCTGGACACCGGGATCGCCCACTATTTCAGCCGCTCGCGTAACAGCCTGTGGAAGAAGGGCGAGACCAGCGGCCAGCTGCAGGTCGTCACCGAGCTGCGGATCGACTGCGACCAGGACGCCGTGCTGATCAAGGTCCGGCCGCAAGGCGACGGCGGCGCCTGCCACGTGGGCTTCCGCTCGTGCTTCTACCGCGTCTGGGAGAACGACGCGCTGGTCGAGCGCGAGGCCTAGGGCTCTTCTCATGCCGTCAGCCTGCCCGGCCCGCATCGAGCCGGCGGCCAGGGAACGTGCAGATCGCGTGAAGACCGGCGGTCGAAGAACGCGGGTACGCTGGCGTTACAGGCGACGGGATCTGTGGCATCGTCGTCCTGGGGACTGACGGGGGCGCGACACATGACCGAAGCGGCTTTGCGAACCGGTGCGAAGGCCAACGCCTCGCACCAATTCTATTTCGCCATGGCGTTGACCTGCCTGGCCATCGCGGTGCTCGGCTTCATGCCGACCTATTTCCTGCCCATGGCCCAGGGCCGGTTCAGGGCCGAGCCCCTGGTTCATATCCACGGCCTGGTGCTGTTCTCGTGGATGGCGCTGTTCTGCACCCAGACCTGGCTGGTGGCCCAGGGCAAGACCGTCGCCCACCGCACCTGGGGCATGCTGGGCGTGGCCATCGCCACCGCCATGGTGTTCGTGGTCACCGCCGTCGTCTCGCTGCGGGTCGCCCAGGCCTCGCTGCCCGGCCAGCCCGAGGGCCTGGCCCATTACGTGCGCGCCTTCGCCTGGGTCAGCATGGGCGGGATCGGCTTCTTCGCCGTGCTTTTCATCCTGGCGATCGTCAACATCAGGCGGCCGGAGACCCACAAGCGCCTGCTGCTGCTGGCCACGATCTCGATGCTGGGCGCGCCGATCGCCCGCTGGTTCCTGACCTTCCTGGCCCCGCACGGCGGGCCGCCGCCAACCCCGCCGCCCGGCCTGCCCCTGGTGGGCGCGCCGCCGGTCTTCGTGGCCGTCCCGCCGGCCCTGCTCGGCGACCTGCTGCTGTTCCTGGCGATGTGGGTCGACTGGCGCACGCGCGGACGTCCTCATCCGGTCTATCTGATCGGCGGAGCGGCCATGCTGGTGCTGCACTTGACCCAGGTCCCCGTCGCCGAATCGCCGGCCTGGCAGGCGATCGCCGCCGCCATCGGCCGCATCGCGGGCTGAGCGCTTGCGTCGAGCCGGGGCGCGGCGGACAAGGTCGGCATGACCACCGCCCAGTCCCTGATCGCCTTCGCCGTGGCCGCCGGCCTGCTGACCATCACGCCGGGCCTGGACACCGCCCTGGTGCTGCGCACGGCCGCCGCCGAGGGCTGGCGGCGCGCGAGCGCCGTGGCCGTCGGGATCGGCCTGGGCTGCCTGGCCTGGGGCGCGGCGGCGGCGTTCGGGGCCGGCGCCCTGCTGGTGGCGTCGCACGCCGCCTACACGATCCTGAAGTGGGCGGGCGCGGCCTATCTGGTCTGGCTGGGCATTGGCCTGCTGCGCAAGCCGCGCGCCGCCTTCGACACCGGCGCGGGCGATGCTCCGCCGGCCGGCGGCCTGGCCGCGGCGCTGGCCAAGGGCTTCTGGAACAACCTGCTGAATCCCAAGGTCGGGGTGTTCTACGTGTCGTTCCTGCCGCAGTTCATCCCCGCCGACGCCAGCCCCGCCGCCTTCGGCCTGCTGCTGGCGTCGATGCACGTGGTCATGGGCCTGGCCTGGGCCGGCGGCCTGATCCTGGCCACCGCGCCGATCGCCAAGGCCCTGCGCAGGCCCGGCGTGGTCAAGTGGCTGGACCGGGTGACCGGCGGCGTGTTCGTGGCGTTCGGCGTACGGATCGCGCTGGAGCGGCGGTAGGGTGCGCGGGGCGAAAACCTCGTCCTTCGACAAGCTCAGGATGAGGATTTCTACTGAATCGCCTCACCACTAGCCCTCATCCTGAGCCTGTCGAAGGACGAGGGCGGCCCCTCGGCGTCTACGCCGCGCCAGCCTCCAGCGCCCGCAGATAGGCCTGGAACATGTCGGCCATGGCGTCGCTGTAGGCCGCGATCTCGGCCTCCGTTCGCGGCGTTTCCGAGAAGTCCTTGCCCACCTGGCTGAGCGTGGCCTTGATCAGGTCGCCGGCCAGGACCCGCCGGGTCTCCGAGACTCTAGGCAGCGCCTCGCGCAGGAAGCCCTGGACGATGTCGGCGCCCGCCGCCTTGGCGTCCTGGGCCTCGGGCGCGTCGCGATAGAGCGGAGCGGCGTCGTTGAGCGCCACCCGCATTTCGGCTTCCTCGCATTCGGAGCGGATGAAGGCGTGGACCAGGGTGCGCAGCCGCTCGAACGGCGGGCGGTCGACGTCCTCGAGGATGGCGCGCAGCAGGCCGGTGGTCTGGCGCCATTCGTCGCTCTGCAGCCGGAAAAGGATCGCGGCCTTGTTGGGGAAGTACTGATAGACCGAGCCGACGCTGACCCCGGCCTTTTCGGCGACCCGCGCGGTGGTGAAGCGCCCCGCGCCCTCCTTGGCCAAAACCTGAACAGCGGCCTCCAGAATGGCGGAAACGAGTTCGGTCGAGCGGGCCTGGCGAGGCTGCTTTCGTGAGGAAATCCGGGGGCTTCGGCGATCGGTCATCGGGGCCTGGGGCGATGCGAATAGTCAATCTGACGAATTAGTCGCATTTCTTGAGGCGGCGCAAGGACGCGCCTTTCAGATCGGAATTTCCCATGAACACCCTGACCACCGCCCCGGTGGCGCCCCTGCTGGATCGTCTGTTCGAGGAAGCCGACGCCGCCTCGCCGATGAGCAGTCCCCTGGCGGCGGCCCTGTCGGTCGAACAGCATCGGCGTCTGATGCAGAGCAAGACCGACTATCTCGACTTCTACAGCCAGATGAAAGACTTCCCCCTGGCCGTCTCGCGCGAGACCGGCCTGCTGCTCTACATGCTGGCCCGCAGCGGCGGCGCCCGCACGATCGTCGAGTTCGGGACCTCGTTCGGAATCTCGACCCTCTACCTGGCCGCGGCCCTGCGCGACAACGGCGGCGGCGTGCTGATCACCAGCGAGTTCGAGCCGTCCAAGATCGAGCGGGCCCGGGGCAACCTGATGGCCGGCGGCCTGATCGACCTGGTCGAGATCCGCCAGGGCGACGCCTTGCAGACGCTGAGCGTCGACCTGCCCGAGACCATCGACCTGCTGCTGCTGGACGGCGCTAAGGCGCTGTATCCCGACATCCTCGGCCTGGTGGAAAGCCGCCTGCGGCCGGGCGCCCTGATCGTCGCCGACAACGCCGACTACAGTCCCGACTACCTGGCGCGCGTGCGCTCTCCGGCGTCGGGCTACCTGTCCACGCCGTTCGCCGAGGACGTCGAGCTGTCCATGCGGATCGGCTGAGGGCGAGACCGGAGATATCAAATAGATCCGCTCATCCCGGCGAATGCCAGGATGAGCGGACTGAAAATCACCCCGCCGCCAGCGCCTTGACCCCGCCGCCGTCGCCTGGCGTCACGACGAACCGCTTCAGCACCCGCGTCTGGTACTGGGGATCGAGGATCGTCGACACCGCGACCAGCTCGCCCGTCGCCTTGCCGTGCTCGAGGGTCAGCAGCAGGAAGCCCTTGGCGGCCTGGTCGGTGAACTTCACCTCCTTGTTGCGGGCTGCATAGGCCGTGTCGAGCGGAACGCCGGGCAGGTAGTCGCCATAGCCGGGCGAGGTCACCGAGGTGACCCCGAACTCGGCCGCCACCCGCGCGGCGCCGGCGTCGTCCCACAGTTCGTTGACCCAGAAGGCGTGGCTGTCGCCCGACAGCACGATGGGCCGGGCCTTGTAGGCCTTGAAGATGTCGTGGACCCGGGCCCGGTCGGCCGGATAGCCGTCCCAGGCGTCCAGATTGCCGGGCAGGCCGGCCTGGGACAGGCCCCGGCTCTCCTCCACCGGCTTGGCGACGTAGTCGGGCAGCTTGGACAGCAGGGCGGCGTAGGCCGCTTCGCCCATGGTCGCCTTCAGGTCGGGCGGGACCACCCGGGCCATCACCACCTGGTTGCCCAGCACCTGCCAGGCCGTGCCGGCCTTCATCGAGGCGTCGATCTCGCGGGCCAGCCATTGCTCCTGGCCCTGGCCAATCATCCGCCGGTCGGGGTCGTTGAGCTTGGCGGCGAAGGCGGCCATGTCGGGCTTGCCGTCCGCCCCGGCCAGGTCGCGACCATAGTCCAGCTGGTGGGTGCGGGCCGTCAGCCGGGTCTCGGTCATCAGCAGGGTGGCGACGTCGCCGAACTGGAAGCGCCGCCAGCACGCCTCTGGCAGGGTCCCGGCCGCCGGCTCGCGGATCGGCATCCACTCGTAATAGGCCTTGATCCCGGCCGCCTTGCGCTTGGCCCAGTCGCCCTCGGTGGCGGGCTGGTGGTTCTCGGCCCCGCCGATCCAGCTGTTGTCGGCGGTCTCGTGGTCGTCCCAGACCACGATCCAGGGCGCGCGGGCGTGGGCGGCCTGCTGGGCGGGGTCGGTCTTGTAGAGGGCGTGGCGGCGGCGGTAGTCGGCCAGGCTGAGCAGTTCGCGCGGCGGATCGGGCGCGCGGGTCTTGGCGGTCGGCGAGTCCATGCCGTAGTCGCCGGGCGCGGCGCCGTACTCGTAGATGTAGTCCCCCAGGTGCAACACGGCGTCGACGCGCGGCAGCTTGGCGATGGCGTCATAGGCGTTGAAATAGCCGTTGGGGTAGAGGGCGCACGAGACCACGGCCAGGACGACGTCCCGGACCTGGCCCTTGGGCAGGGTGCGCGTGCGGCCGCCCACGGCCTTGCCGAACGGCTTGCCCTTCCGGACATATCGGAAGCGGTAGAAGTAGTCGGTCGCCGGCTTCAGGCCCGTGACGTCGACCTTGACCGTATAGTCCCGGGCCGCGACGGCGGTGGCCTGGCCCTGGCGGACGATGGCCTTGAAGCCGGGATCGGTCGCCACGTCCCAGCGCACGGCGATCGGCGCGGTCGTGGCCTCGGCCGTGATCCGAGTCCACAGCACCACCCGGTCCTCCAGCGGATCGCCCGAGGCCACGCCGTGCAGGAAGGCGGCCCGGCCGGCGAACAGGCCCCGCGGGGCCGCCGCCATCGCCTCGCCGGCCGCGCTCGCGCCGCCCAGGCCGAAAAGGGCCAGGGCCCTGCGTCTGTCGATGGTCATGCTCAACTCCCCGAGGGCGCCGCTTGGTCGTCTCGCGCGTCGCCGCAGAGACAACAGCGGAATGATGATGTCTGTCCAGCCGGGCCGTCGAGGACAGGCGCCGCGCCTGTCCCCGACGGCGAGCGGCCGCCTATCGCCGGAGCGAGAACGTCACGCCGTAATAGCGCGGATTGCCGGCGATGAAGGTCGGGATGCCGAAGCTGTCGCCCGTATTGCCGGCGTCCTTGATGTACTTCTCGTCGGTGGCGTTGGTGACGAAGGCCCCGACCTTCCAGCGGGCGAACGACGGCTGGTATTCCAGGCGCAGGTCCAGCAGGCCGTAGCTGTTCTGGAACTCATCCTGCACCAGGTCGGGGAGCAGGTTGTGCTGCTGCAGGGCCGGGATGTCGTTGTCGTCGTCGAAGAAGGTCTTGGACTGCCAGGCGTAGATCGGCGTGAAGGTGAAGCGGCCGTTCAGCAGGTCCGCATGCAGGCTGGCGCCCAGCGAGACCTTGTGGTCCGGCGACAGGCGGAAGCGGTTGCCGTCGCGGATGCCGGCCTTGAAGCGTCCGTGGTTGTAGCCGTAGGTCGCGAACACCTCGGCGAAGCTGGCGGCCTGCCAGGTGGCCTGGCCCTCGAAGCCGTAGCTCTCGGCCTTGCCGGCGTTGGTGGTGATGATCTGGGCGCCTTCGCGCACATTGGTCTGGAAGTTGTCGTAGCTGTAGAAGTAGACGGCGCCCTCCACATTGAGCCGTCCGTCCAGCAGGCGGCTCTTGGCGCCGGCCTCGTAGCTGTCGACGGTCTCGGCCGCCACCGGCGTGAACTTGCCCGGCGACATCGGCGCGCTGGGCGCGGCCGAGGACAGCACCTTGGGTCGGCGGCCGCGGGCGTACGACGCGTAGAGGCTGGCGTCGGGCGTCACCTCGTAGCGGCCGACCAGGCGCCAGGTCAGGCCGTCGTCGGTGAAGTCCTGGGTCGAGACCTGGCCGTTGCCGGTGGTCGGCTGGGCGAACAGGCCGAACATCGGGACCGGATAGGCCGCCGAGGTCGGGATGTTGGCCGCGCCCGGAACCGCCAGGGCCCCGAGGATCGCCTGGCGCGTCGCCGGCGCCTGGCTCAGCGCGCCGATCGTCCCGCCCAGGATCGAGCGCTGGCTGACCTGCGAGGCGACGCCGCTGGACTTGTCGTCATTGGTGTAGCGCAGGCCGGCCGACAGCTCGAAGCGGTCGGTCACATGCCAGGTGGCGTCGCCATAGACGTCCCACGACTTGGTCGCGCCATAGTTGGTGAACTGCTCGGTGTGGACGCCCAGATTGCTGGCGATGCCCTGGGCGACCGCGCCGGTCGCCGCGCCGCCGGTCAGGCCGGTGACCAGGGCCGACAGGAAGGCGGTGTTGGTCAGCACCGCCGTCGGCTGCGGATTGGGCTTGTTCAGCTGGCCGGTCAGCAGGGCCAGGGCGTAGCGCTCGTCGAACTGCAGCGGCACGCGGGTCCGGGCCTGCTCGTCGAAATAGCTGACGCCGCCGAACCAGCTGACCTTGCCGCCGTCGTCGTAGTTCAGGCGCAGTTCCTGGCTGTACTGCCGGCCGCGCGCGTCCTCGGCGAACACGAACATCGGCAGCGAGAAGCCGTCCGGGTCGAACACCTCGTCGCTGGCGAAGTGGCGGGCGGCGGTGATCGACGACAGGGTCCAGGCGTCGTTGAAGCGGTAGTCGACCAGGGCCGTCGCGCCCTGCACGAAGCGCTTGAGGCCCAGGGGCGCGCCGCCCTCGAAGCCGTAGCCGCTGGACAGGCCGGCCGGGCTGTTGGGGTCGCGATCGCCCAGGGCCTGGCCGGTGGCGATGTTGGTCGGGTTGTAGCTGTTGGACTTGAACGCCGTGCCGGTCGGATGGTCGGCCTCGTAGTTGAGGATCAGGTCGGCGTCGAGCCTGGCGGTCGGCGACCAGTGGGCCGACAGGCGCAGGGCGCCGGTGTCGGTCGAGCCGAGGTTGCGGCCGCCCAGCACGTTCTCGATGGCGCCGTCGCGCTCCTTGTAGCGGCCGGCCAGGCGGAGGGCGAAGGTGTCGCTCAGCGGCACGTTGGCCATGCCCTCGAACAGGCCGTAGCCGTGATCGCCCAGCTCGGCGCCGGCCCGCCAGTCCAGGGCCTTGGGATCGGCCTTGTTCTGGATGATGTTGACCGCCCCGATCATCGCGCCTCGCCCGAACAGGGTCGATTGCGGGCCCTTGGCCACCTCAATGCGCCGAACGTCGAACAGCTCGACATATGAACCGCGCGACTTGGAGATCGACACGCCGTCCTGGAACACCGAGACCCGCGGCTCGACCGTGGCCTCGCCGCTGTCGGAGGTGATGCCGCGCATCACGAAGCCGGGGTTGTTGGGCGACTGGTTCTGGACCTGGAAGCCGGGGACAAAGGCCGACAGCTTGTCGAACTCCTGCACGCCCAGCCGCTCAAGCATGGCGCCCGAATAGGCCGTCAGGGCGATCGGCACGTCCAGCGCCTTCTGCTCGCGCTTCTGGGCGGTGACGATCAGTTCCTCGACCTGTCCGTCGACCGGCTCCGCGGCCGGAGCGCCGGGCTCGGCGGCATGGGCCGCGCCGGCGCAGAGCGCTAGGCCGCTGACGGCGGTCATGAGCAAGGTGGTGCGGAACACGCGCATCGACTATCCCCTTCGGACGCAAGACAAGAACCGGAGCCGTTAGGCGCAGGCGGTGTCCGCGATACGACAGACCCATGACGGAGCCATGAACACGCCTTGATCCCGCCGCCCGACCCGATACCGCCGCTCGTCGACGACGAGGCCGACGACCTGGACGTCTCCGAGGCGGGCGCCGGCGGCGGCGAGGTGGTGCGGATCGCGCTGGGTCCGGACCTGGCCGGCCAGCGGCTGGACAAGGCCTTGGCGACCGCCGCCCCGGACCTGTCGCGCGCCCGGCTGCAGGCCCTGATCGCGGCCGGCCAGGTGTCGCTGGTCGTCGAGGGGGCCGCGCCGCGCCCGATGGCCGACGGCAAGGCCAAGGCGCCGGCCGGGGTCTACACGGTGCTGGTCCCGCCGCCGATCGCGGCGGAGCCCGAGCCCGAGGCCATCCCCCTGGCCGTGCTCTACGAAGACGCCCACCTGATCGTCATCGACAAGCCGCCCGGCATGGCCGCCCATCCGGCCCCCGGCTGCGAGACCGGCACCCTGGTCAACGCCCTGCTGTTCCACTGCGGGGCCAGCCTGTCGGGGATCGGCGGGGTGGCGCGGCCCGGCATCGTCCACCGGCTGGACAAGGAGACCTCGGGGGTGATGGTGGCGGCCAAGACCGACGCCGCCCACCAGGGGCTGTCGGCCCTGTTCGCCCGGCACGACATCGACCGCATGTACCTGGCCCTGGTCCGCGGCGCGCCGCAGCCGCCCGCCGCCACGATCACCACCCAGCTGGGCCGCTCGCCCGGCGACCGCAAGAAGATGGCGGTGCTGAAGTCCGGCGGCCGCGAGGCGATCACCCACTATCGGGTGGAGAAGACGTTCGGCGGCGCCAGGCCCCTGGCCGCTCGCGTCGCCTGCCGGCTGGAGACCGGCCGCACCCACCAGATCCGCGTGCACCTGGCCAGCAAGGGCAACCCCTGCCTGGGCGACCCGGTCTATGGCGCCGGCGCCCCGGCCGCGCCGGTCAAGGCGGCGCTCAGCGAGATCGGCTTCTCCCGCCAGGCCCTGCACGCCGCCGTGCTGGGCTTCGTCCACCCGATCACCGGCGAAACCCTGCGGTTCGAGACCCCCCTGCCGCCGGACATGGCCGCGCTGGAAGTTGCCCTTGAGGCTTTGTAATTCCGAGGCTGCTTTCGACCCATCTGAGACGTTGGACAAGGCGAAGATCAATGGCCGGAGTAGGCCGGTAACAGACTGTCTGCCTCGCCGGCTCCCTCACGCCCGGAAGCTGGTTGAACGGGAGAGCGCCTCCCACGCCGACATCTCCGTTCGCATCGCGTGCAGCTTCTGCTCGACCAGCCCGAGGGCATCCTCGCCCAGGAACAGGCGCACGGGTGGATTTTCCGCCTCGACGAGCGCGAGCAGCGCCAGGGCGGCCTTGGCGGGGTCGCCTGGCTGCTTGCCGCTCTTCGCCTGGCGAGCGCCGCGGATAGGGTCCATGACCCCATCGTAATCGTCGATGCTGCGGGGCGTTCGGTCCATTGAGCGGCCGGCCCAGTCAGTGCGGAATTGGCCGGGCGCGAGCGCGGTGACGCGAACGCCGAACCCCGCTACCTCCTTGCCGAGCGCCTCTGAGATGCCTTCGAGCGCGAACTTGCTGCCGCAGTAGAAGCTGATCCCGGGCATGGTGATGAAGCCGCCCATCGAGGTCACGTTGACGATGTGGCCGCGGCGACGAGCGCGCATGCCAGGCAACACCGCCTTGATCATCGCCACGGGGCCGAAGACGTTGGCCGCGAACTGGCGCTGAAGGTCGTCTGTCGACGACTCTTCGAGCACGCCCTCGTGACCGTAGCCGGCATTATTGACCAGGACGTCCACAGGGCCAGCTGCCGCCTCGGCTCGGGCGACGGCTTCCGGGATGGCGAGGTAATCGGTCACGTCGAGCAGCAGCGGGTGCGCGCGTCCGGGCGCGACAACGGCGAAACGTTCCACATCCTCGACCCGGCGTACGGTCCCGATCACGCGGTGGCCGGCCGCGAGCGCCCCGGCGGCGAACGCACGACCGAGCCCGGAACTCACGCCTGTGATGAGAAAGGTTTTCAGCGATTCGCGGGTCATGATAGCTCCTAGGAAGGCCTGCACATTATATCATGATATAATCCCTCGATGCCCTCCGCCAAGATCGATCCGCCATCTCCTGGCCCGACCACCCGTGAGCGCGTGCTCCAGGCCGCCGAACGTCTGCTCGGCAGGGGGCGGCCCGAGTTCTCCATGCGCGAGTTGGCCGTGGAGGCGGGCGTCAGCTTCGCGACCCCGTTCAATCTCTTCGGCGCCAAGGGCGCAATCCTGCATGCCCTATCTGCGCAGCGGATCGAGACGATGCATGCGCGGTTCGCCAGCAACACGCCGCCTGGCGATGCCGCGGCGCGAGTTCTCGCGACGGTCGGCATCGCTGCAGCGGTGATGCTGGACAGCCCGGCGGTCAACCGAGCGGTGATGGCCGCGCTGGGCGCCCCGAGCGGCGAATCTGGCGGCGTGTGGGCCCTTTCGCGAGCGCTGTGGGCCGAGGCGCTGGGTCACGGCGAAGGGCTGGCGCCGAGGATGACGGTCCTCGCGCGGATGACTCTGCCCGATCAGCTCGCGCTCACCTTCCGCGGCGCACTATCCTTCTGGACAGCGGGCGAGATCGTCGATCAGGACCTGGGCGCGCGGGCCAAGGCGGCGGCTGCAGCGCTGTTGCTCGGCTTCGTCGATGAACAAGCCCGCGACCAACTCGAAGCCATGCTCAGCGAGCTCGCTAACGGCTAACATTGGACGTAGAGCGGTCGTCGTTCACCGGCGAAAGCAAGGACCGGAAACCATAGCTGACATTGAACGCTTCCACCGCCAGACCGCGGCGACGTCAAAGCGCGGTCGCTACGAGCCGCCCCTGCTCGCGCCCCCAGCTAGACCTTGCCTGGCCGATACATTCAGGCCCTAATTCGGTTACAGATCGAGCCCAGTGTGGCGGGGTCGGAGGTTTCGTCCATGTTCGCGTCCCGCATCGCCCTCGCCGCCCTGATCGCCCTGCCTCTGATGGGGCCGCTGGCCCTGCCCGCCGCCGCGTTCGCCCGCTCGGCCGACGACGAGGTGGTGACCACCGCCGCCGCCCGCGCCACCCGGCCGCCGACCGAGGCCGAACTGGAGAAGGCCAAGGCCGACGCCCAGGCCCGTGACGCGGCCGAACGCGCCAAGCCGGCCGCCGTCGACCCGCTGTCGGCCTGGATGGCCGACGCGCCGCCGGTCCAGGGCGATCCGCTTCATTATGCGCCGCGCGCCGAGCTCGACGTGAACGGCTATCCGCTAGACAAGGACGGCAAGCGCCAGGTCCATGGCGAGATGGGCGTCAGCGTCGGCACCGGCGGCTATCGCAGCGGCTATGTCTCCAGCCTGATCCCGATCGGCGAGACCGGCACCCTGGGCGTCGCCATCAGCCAGACCGACTTCGGCAAGCACGGCGGCTATGGCTACGGCGGTTACGAAGGCTATGGCGGCTACGGCGGCTATGGCGACGGGTACGGCTGGGGACGGCGCGGCGGAACGTCCCAGTCCCTGGCCCTGTCGCTGGACATGCGCGGCGGCGGCGGACGCTCCAAGTCCGACACCCCGGAAGGCTGCGCCCCCGGCTTCCGCGACGGCGACCGCTATGTCGAGCCGGTCTGGGTGACCCAGATGCGCGGCGACAAGAGCTGCCCGGCGGCGACCGCCCGCCCCTAGGCCGAGACCGAGACCGATCGTCGCGAAGACATAGTCTTGTTCGCCGATACTTAAGAGCTTGCGGTCAAGGTGCGCGCCTCAGGGCGTCATCGGACCGATCTATGCAGCCGGAAATCACCGCTTTCCATCACCCCGCCACCGGGCGGGTGACCTATCTGATCGCCGATCCGGCCACCTTGCTCTGCGCGTTCGTCGACCCGGTCCTGGACTATGACCCGCTGACCCAGGCCGTCGACACCCGCTTCGTCGACGCCATCATCGCCGACGTCCGCGCCAGGGACCTGGGCCCGACCTGGATCCTGGAGACCGGCCTGCACACCGACCACCTGTCGGCGGCGGGCCACCTGAAATATGAGACCGGCGCCTCGATCTGCATCGGCGCCCCGGTGCTGGACAGCCTCAAGCGCCTGGTCCCGGTGCTGGGAAGCGACGGCGTCGACCTGGACGGCTGGGACTTCGACAAGCTGGCCCAGGACGGCGAGGCCCTGCCGATGGGCGGCGTCGAGATCACCGCCATCGCCCTGCCCGGCCGTCTGCCCGGGGCCACGGCCTACCAGGTCGGCGACGTGGTGTTCGCCGGCTCGGCCCTGCTGCCGCCGGACCAGGGGCTGGACGACAGCGCCGCCCCCGGCGCCGACGCCGCCGGCCAGCACGCCGCCGCCCGCCGCCTGCTGGGCCTGCCGCCCGAGACTCGCCTGCTGGTCGGCCAGACCGGCGCGGCCGCCGACGCCTGGGACACCACCGTCGCGGACCAGAAGGCCCGCAACATCGACGCCGGCGACGCCGTCCCCGCCGAGGCGTTCGTCGCCCGCCGCGCCGCCGTCCTGGCCACGCCCGGCCCGCTGGCCGCCCCGGCCCTGCAGGTCGGAATCCGCGCCTTCCGCCTGCCGCCGCAGGACGAGGACGGCAAGCGCTTCCCCCCCGTCGACATCAGTTCCCTTTAAAAACCCACTTGCTTCGCAACGGCTCTGGCGGCTAGATGCTTCGCGCGCGAACAATTTGTCGCGTGAACAGCTTGATCGCTAGAACGGGAGCCGCGCCGTGGCCGAGGACAAGAGCGCCGAACTGACCGCGGCCCAGGCCGACAACCTGCCGGGCCTGCTGGGCCTGGAATGGACGCAGGCGGTCCCCGGCCGCGTGACCGGCCGCATGACCGTGGCCAAGCATCACATGGCGCCCAACGGCTTCCTGCACGCCGCCAGCGTCATCGCCCTGGCCGACAGCGCCTGCGGCTACGGCTGCGTGGTGTCCCTGCCCGACGGCGCCAGCGGCTTCACCACCATCGAGCTGAAGTCCAATTTCCTGGGCACGGTGCGCGAGGGCGGCGGCGTGGCCTGCGAAGCGACCCTGGTCCATGGCGGCCGCAACACCCAGGTCTGGGACGCGACCGTCACCGCCGAGGCGACCGGCAAGACCATCGCGCTTTTCCGCTGCACCCAGATGGTTCTCTACCCCAAGGCCTAGGTCCGCCCGGGCCCCAGGCGGGAAACCGCGCCCCGCGACACAAAAGCTTGTCACAGGCTCTTGCGCTCTTCGGGCGACGCCGCTAGGTATCCCGCCCTCACTCAAGGCCAGCCCCCGGGCAGGCCCCGAAGACCCCCTGGAGAGGTGGCAGAGTGGTCGAATGTACCGCACTCGAAATGCGGCGTGCCTGGAAGGGCACCGTGGGTTCGAATCCCACCCTCTCCGCCACTAACCCCTAAAACCAGACCTCCGCCTCGCCAGGCGCGCGGGCGGCCGTCGTGGCCTCAGCGGATCGTGACGCGCTTGACGACGATCGTGTCCCCGCTGTCGACGGCGGGAACCTTGGCCTCCAGCACCTCGACCTCGGCGCCGGCGTCGCGGAATTCGTCCAGGCGGGCGGCCGTCTGCGAGCCGAAGGCGGTGGCCGGCAAGCTGATGCTGAAACTGCCGGCGCCCCGGATCGCCTGCATGACCAGATCGTCGGTCAGGTAGTAGCGCGCCCAGTAGCGGTCGGGATCGGTGGCCATCACGTGGGCCGCCTCGGCTTGCCGGGCCTGCTCCTGGTCACGGCGCGCCTGCACCAGCTTGGCGTCCTCGCGCGCCATCGCCAGCTCGGTCTTGAACGACATCGAGACCTCCCTCCAGGTCGAAGACAACCTGAACTATTTTCTGAGTAGCAGCACCGCCTTAGCGCCCATGATCGACGGCGCAAGACGTCGGCGGTCGCCAGCCGCGCGTCGGCCGGCTAGCCTCGGTTCGAGTCGCTTGAGCGGAGTCCTGTCGTGAGCGCCGATCCACCGTCCGTCGAGCCGCCCGCCGAGCCGGCCACCGGCCGCCCCTGGTGGAAGGACGCCGTCGTCTACCAGGTCTATCCGCGCTCCTTCCTGGACACGAACGGCGATGGCGTGGGCGACCTGCCGGGGATCACGGCGCGGCTGGACTATCTGCAGGCCCTGGGCGTCGACGTGGTGTGGCTGAGCCCGCACTTCGACAGCCCCAACGCCGACAACGGCTACGACATCCGCGACTACCGCGAGGTGATGGCCCAGTTCGGGACCATGGCCGATTTCGACGCCATGCTGGACGGGATGAAGGCGCGCGGCATCCGGCTGATCATCGACCTGGTGGTCAACCACACCAGCGACGAGCACGCCTGGTTCGTCGAGGGCCGCAAGGGCCCAGGCAGCCCCTATCGTGACTACTACATCTGGCGCGACGGCAAGGATGGGGGACCGCCCAACAACTATCCCGCCTTCTTCGGCGGCCCGGCCTGGACCCTCGACGAGGCGACCGGGCAATACTACCTGCACTATTTCGCCGCCAAGCAGCCCGACCTGAACTGGGAGAACCCCAAGGTCCGGGAAGAGGTCCACGACCTGATGCGGTTCTGGCTGGACAAGGGCGTGGCGGGCTTCCGGATGGACGTGATCCCGTTCATCTCCAAGCCGCCCGGCCTGCCGGACCTGACCCCGGAAGAGCTGCGCGCGCCGCAGTTCGTCTACGCCGCCGGCCCGAGGCTGCACGACTACCTGCGCGACATGCGCCGCCAGGTGCTGGACCACTACGACACCATGACGGTCGGCGAGGCCTTCGGCCTGCGCCCGGAGGACGCCCGCGACCTGGTCGACAGCCGCCGCCGCGAGCTGGACCTGGTGTTCAATTTCGACATCGTGCGGATGGACATCGACGGCTGGCGCAAGACCACCTGGACCCTGCCCCGGCTAAAGGCGCTTTATACCGAGCTGGACCAGGCGGCCGGGCCGTTCGGCTGGAACACGGTGTTCCTGTCCAACCACGACAACCCGCGCGCGGTCTCGCACTTCGGCGACGACGATCCGGCCTGGGTCGAGCGCTCGGCCAAGCTCCTCAACACCCTGATCCTCACCCAGCGCGGCACGCCGTTCCTCTACCAGGGTGAGGAGCTGGGCATGACCAACTATCCGTTCCAGACCCTGGACGACTTCGACGACCTGGAGGTGGCCGGCCGTTGGCGCGACGTGCGCCACCGGGTGTCGGAGGCCGAGTACCTGGCCAACGCCCGGGCCATGGGCCGCGACAACAGCCGCACGCCGATGCAATGGACGGACGGCCCGAACGGCGGCTTCACGACGGGCCAGCCCTGGCTGTCGGTCAACCCCAACGCCGCGACGATCAACGCGGCGGACCAGGCCGGGCGACCGGACTCGGTGCTGGCCCACACCCGCGCCCTGATCGCCTTCCGGCGCGGGTCCGCCGACCTGCGCGAGGGCGACTACCGCGACATCGACCCCGACCATCCGCAGGTCTTCGCCTATCGCCGGGGTCAACGGATCCTGGTGCTGCTGAACTTCGGCCGCGAGACGGTGCGCTATGCGCTGCCGGAGGGTCTGACGGTCGAGGGGGCGGCGTTCGGCGCGGCCGAGGTCGCGGACGGGATCGTCACTCTGAGGGGGTGGGACTTCGCGATCCTGATCGTCAGCGACGCTTAGGCGACCGAAGCGACCGTCCGAGCCAGAAGATTCCCAAGCCCACGATGATCGGCACGCCGCCGAAGCTCAGCACGAACAGCAGCGAGAAGCCCATGTCGCTCCCGCCGCTCCCCACGGCGTAGATGACGCCGACCAGCGAGCACAGGCCGCACAGGGTCATCATCAGCCCGCCCACCGCCATCAGCAGCGCCCCGAACAGCCTGGCGACGGGATCGCGCCCGTCCTGGTCCGAACTCATGTCGTCCTCCCCTGACCGCGCGCGAGCGCCTCGGCGCCCGCGGCGCCGGGGCGGTAGAAGGTGTTGTAGGTGTCGAACGGGATGATCCGACCGTCCGGCTCGACAAAGTGCACGCACGAGCGCTTCACCGTGCCCAGGTCGAAATTGTAGCGGTCCAGGAACTGCGAGATCACCACGCGGAAGGTGTGTTCGTAGGCCAGGCTCTGGGGCACGGCGGCCTCGGGCAGGCAGCACAGCAGGGCGGCCAGCTTGTCGGAGGTGTCCGCCTGGGCCGTGGACAGCGACAGCAGGTCGAAGACCTTCCGTTGCAGCTCTGGATAGGCCTCGAACGTCACCGTGCTGGGGGCGGCGGCGACGAACAGCTCGCGCGGCAGCAGCGCGGTCACCGGCGCCACCTCCTGGCCGTTGCGCAGGCCGTAGCCGATGCAGATCTGGTCGGGATTGCATGGCAGGGGGATCAGGTCCTCCAGGGCGAAGACCCCCGCCTCGGCGATCCGGCGGCGGACCTCGGTCAGGACGATGCGATGGTCGCGGGCGTCGAAGCCGTCGTTGCGGCCGGCGTCCTGGATCGGCTGGAAGGTCACGCCGCGTACGCAACGCCAGGTCAGGGCGTGGCGGACGATGTCGGCGATCTCGTCGTCGTTGACGCCCTTCTTCAGGGTCACCACCAGGGTGGTCGGGATGTTGTTGCGCTCCAGCGCCTCCAGCGCCTGGGCGCGGACCTTGACCAGATCGGCGCCGCGCAGTTGCATCAGGGCGTCGCGGCGCAGGCTGTCGAACTGCAGATAGACCTCGAACCGGGGCATGTAGGTCGCCAGGCGCTCGGCGAAGCCGGGCTCGCGGGCGATGCGCAGGCCATTGGTGTTGATCATCAGGTGGCGGATCGGCCGGGCCCGGGCGGCTGTCAGGATCTCGAAGAACTGCGGGTGCAGGGTGGGCTCGCCGCCGGACAGTTGCACCAGGTCGGGCTCGCCCTCGGAGGCGACGATGACGTCCAGCATCGCCTCCACCTCGGCCAGGGGGCGATGGGCGTCCAGGCCGGTGGACGAGCCGGCGAAACAGACCGGGCAGGTCAGGTTGCAGGCCTCGTTGATCTCCAGGATCGCCAGGCAGGAATGCTGCTCGTGGTCCGGGCACAGACCGCAGTCGTAAGGGCAGCCATGGTCGGTGCGGGTCTGGACGGCTAGGGGCCGGTCGCCCGGCTTGAGCCAGTCTTTCTGGGCCTTCCAGTAGCCCAGGTCGTCGGCGATCAGGGTCTTCTGGACGCCATGTTCGCGACAGCGCTTCTGGTAGTAGACCCGCTCGCCCTCGGCGATGATCTTGGCCGGGACCAGAGCCAGGCAGGTCTCACACAGGCTGGTGGTCTGGCCCAGGAACAGGTAGGGGGCGGTCTTGCGCGCGACGCTCTCGCCGTCGATCGGCGCGGTAATAGACCCATCCATAGATCACCAGCCCCAGGCAAAGCAGATGGAAGAGGTTAAACGGCCCGATCAACCGGGGATAGGGCTTTAGGAACTCCCAGCAGAACCGCTGCAGGCCATACCAGCCGCACATGACGTAGAAGCCGCGCCGCATCGCCCAGTCGCGCCGGCGCGCCAGGCCCATGAGGTAGACGGCCAGGAACAGGGCCATGCTGGCCGACTCATAGAGCTGCACCGGATGGCGGCCTACCCCGTCGCCCAGGTCCACCGCCCAGGGCAGCCGGGTCGGCGCGCCATAGGTGTCGTCCGGCAGGCCCGCGAAGAAGCAGCCCAGCCGCCCGACCGCCACGCCGAGGCTGAAGGAGCCGACGAAGATCCCGCCGGTCGAACCCCTGACGCCCCGCAGCGCCTTGTAGACCTCGACACCGACGATGGCGCCGACCAGGGCGCCGGCCACGCTGTGCGACAGGGCGGGCGCGTGCTCGCGCAGGGAGTTGAACGAGCCGGCCAGCCAGGCGCCGGGAATGGCGCCCAGGGCCAGGAACAGGAAGTAGCCGCCGTCGACCCGGGCCGCGACCGGCCGGACCTGGTCCTTCAGCCGCCAGCGGTAGACGGCGGCCGTCGAGGCGGTCCCCAGGGTCCAGGCCAGCAGGTCGAAGGGCAGGTGCGCCCAGGGGGCGGTCGGGACGGGGATCATGGCCGCAAGCAGCCCTCATCGCGCGCCGCTTCGCAAGCCGCCAGAAGCGAAAAAGGGCGCCCGCCGGCTGGCGGACGCCCTTCATGCGTTCCGGAAAGCCTACGCCTTGATGAAGGCCAGCAGGTCCGGATTGATGATCTCCGGGTGGGTGGTGCACATGCCGTGCGGCAGGCCCGGATAGGTCTTCAGCGTGCCGTGCTTGACCAGCTTGATCCCCAGCAGGGCGCTGTCGGCGATCGGCACGATCTGGTCGTCCTCGCCGTGCATCAGCAGCACCGGCGCATCGACCGACTTGAGGTCGTCGGTGAAGTCGGTTTCCGAGAAGGCCTTGATGCAGTCGTAGTGGGCCTTGGCGCCGCCCATCATGCCCTGGCGCCACCAGTTCTCGACCGTGGCCGGCGAGACCTTCGCGCCCGGGCGGTTGTAGCCGTAGAACGGGCCGGCGGCGATGTCGTGGAAGAACTGGGCGCGGTTGGCGTTCTGGGCTGTGCGGAAGCCGTCGAACACCTCGATCGGCAGACCGCCGGGGTTCTGGTCGGACTTGACCATGATCGGCGGCACGGCGCCGATCAGCACCACCTTGGCCACCCGGCCGGGCTTGGCGCGGGCCGCGTAGTGGATGGCCTCGCCGCCGCCGGTGGAGTGGCCGACATGGACGGCGTTCTTCAGGTCCAGGTGGTCGGCCAGGGCGATGACGTCGGCGGCGTAGGTGTCCATCTCGTTGCCGGTGTCGGTCTGGCTGGACCGGCCATGGCCGCGGCGGTCATGGGCGATGACCCGGAAGCCCTCGGCCAGGAAGAACATCATCTGGTTGTCCCAGTCGTCGGCGCTGAGCGGCCAGCCGTGGTGGAACACGATCGGCTGGGCGGTCTTGGGACCCCAGTCCTTGTAGAAGATCTGCGTACCGTCCTTGGTGGTGATGAAGCCGCTGCTCATTTTGGTGTCTCCTGGGGATTTGGGCGAAGCCTTGGGCGTCGCCGCGGACGATGGGGCCGGCGCGAGGGACGGAAGGGCGGCCACGAGGGCCAGGCCCAGGCCGCTGGCGACGACGCCGCGCCGCGAGGCGCCGTCCTGGTCGCTGGAAGATGTGGTCATGCCCCGCCTCTCTGCCGGTCCGGCGGAGGGACCGCCGGATTCGGGCCGGAGGCTAGGCCGTTCGCCGGCCCGGCGCTTGGACATGCCTGCCGTGACTTGAAGGTTCTGCGCACCTGACAGCGTTGGCGCCCAGCGGCTCGTCGGGCCGCCTCAACCTTCCGGGCGGAAGAAGGTGTTGGCCGTCAGCCGCCCGGCGCGCGGATCGGCGCTGGCCGGGCGGTCGGCCAGCACGCCGGCGTGCAGCAGGTTGCTGGCATAGACCACGATCCGGTTGAAGGCCGGCGCGACCGCGGCCGTCTGTTCGTAGAGCGGGTCGGAGGCCGTGATGTAGCCGTCCTGGCCGCCGGCGCCGTCGGCCATCTCGCGACGCGCCGCCGCCAGATAGGCCGGGCCGCGCGCCGGATCGATCGCCTCGAAGCCCGTGGCGCGATGGCGGTAGAAGGCCGTGCCGCCGTGCGGCGAGCCGCAGAGGTAGTGCAGGATCGCCAGTTGGGCCGGCGCCGTGGTGTCGATGTGGGGCAGGCGCTGGGCCGGTGTCGCCTGGTCGGCCGGCAGGGTGGCCATCGACAGGGCGCAGGTGACGTGGGCGCGGCCGTCGGGCGGCGCGCCGAACGTCGTCGCCAGATGCGGCCGCAGGGCGGTGACCAGCGCCTGGACATAGCCCTGTGGCGCCGGGGCCCGGACGCCGGGATAGAAGTTGGCGGCGGCCCTGACCGGCGCCAGCCTGGCCGTCTCGGCCGCGAACGCGACCAGGCCTTCGGCGCCCGTCAGCAGGCCGTCGACGACCAGCACCGGATGGCCCTCGCGGCCGACCCGCAGCACCTCGAAGCGGGGATCGGGACCCGGCGCGAAGGCGGCCCCCCTCACCGCCGGGGCGCCTCGCCGGCCTCGGCTGTGGCCAGGCCGGGCGCCGCCGTCGAGAAGCCGTGGGCATGGATCTCGGTCAGCAGGGCGCGATGGTCGGGTAGGCTGGCGGCGGCGCGCAGGCCCGCCTCCCGCACCCGCGCGAAATCGGCCCGGGCCAGGTCGCCATGGACGTGGGCGGCCGGGTCTACCCGGGTCTCGAAGCCCATGCCGTACAGAATGTACTGATAATTGAAGTACTTGAAGCTCTCGTGCAGGTTCGGGAAGTCGAACACGTTGGGCGGTCGATACTTCCACATCGCCAAGTGGTCCCGCAGCGTCTCGGGGATCGAGGCCGGATCGGCGTTGTCGGTCCAGAAGCGGTTGTCGGTCCGCTGGCTCAGGCAATAGTGCAGCTTGATGAAGTCGATGGCCCGCAGGTAGCGGTCGGTCATGGCCGCGTTGAACTGGCGGGCGGCGGCCTCCATCCCGCCCCGGCGCGGCAGGTTGCGGGCCAGCATGTAGGCGGCGGCCTCGATCAACACGATGCCGGTCGATTCCAACGGCTCCAGGAAGCCGCCGGACAGGCCGACGGCGACGCAGTTCCTGATCCAGTGCGCCTGGCGATGGCCGACCTTCAGCTTCAGCAGGCGGGACGTCAGGCCGTCGCCAGCCTGGCCGACATAGCCGCGCAGAATCTGCTCAGCGCGATCGTCGGTGGTGTGGCGGCTGGAATAGACATAGCCCGTGCCGCGCCGGTCGGGCAGGCCGATGTCCCAGGTCCAGCCGGCCTCGTGGGCGGTGGAGATCGTGGTCGTCGCTACCGGCGCATCGGGACGGTCGTAGGGGACCTGCAGGGCCAGGGCCCGGTCGACGAACAGGGTGTCGCTCTTGTCGATCCAGGCCGAGCCCATGGCCTCGCCGATCAGGGCGCCGGAAAAGCCGGTGCAGTCGACATAGAGGTCGGCGACCAGGTCGCCGTGCTCGCGCGTCGTCACCGAGGCGATCGCGCCGTCGTCCGCCTTGTTGACCGCCAGCACATTGCCCAGCAGGTGCCGGACCCCGGTGGCCTTGCCGACGTCGCGCAGCAGAGTCGCCAGCTTGCCCGCGTCGAAATGGTAGGCGTAGGCCATCGGCCCGCCATACTGCGGATCGTCCCGCCGCTTGGGGCCGCGCATCGCCTCGCAGACCTTGTCCTGCAGGGTGACGGCGTCGGAGAACGGGATGTCCCCCGCCTCGCCCATCAGCCAGTAGGGCGCCAGGTCCAGGCCGCCGTTCAGCAGCCGGGGCTGGGCGAACGGGTGGTAGTAATGGCTGTGGACCCCGTCCCTGGGCGCGGTCTTCCAGTCGACGAACTTGATGCCCTGCTTGAAGGCGGCTCCCGCCTCGCGCAGGAACCGCGCCTCGTCGACGCCGAGCGTCCGCATGGTGTTCTGGATGGTCGGGAACGTGCCCTCGCCCACCCCGATGATGCCGATCTCGCTGGACTCGATCAGGGTGATGCGCACCCCGTCCGGCCGGGTCGAGCCCAGGCGCCGGGCCAGGTAGGCGGCGGTCATCCAGCCGGCCGTGCCGCCGCCGACGATCAGGATGTCGTTGATCGGCCTTTCCGTCACCCTGGCTCCCTCACCTCTTCCCGTTCCTGGCGCGACCCTTGTCAGGCCGGCAGCAGGCAGCGCACGGCCTCACCGATGCGCTCGGCGTCCGGACCCAGCACCACGTGCACGGACCGCTCGCCCACCCGGACCACGCCGCGCGAGTTCAGGGCCGCCAGGGCCGCCTCGTCGACGGCGGCGTTGTCGCGCACCACCAGCCGCAGCCGGCTGGAACAGGCCCCGACCGCCTCGACATTGGCCAGGCCGCCCAGGGCGCCGACCAGGGCCTCGGCCTTGGCGTCGTCGGCGGCGGTCGGCAGGGCGGCGGGCGCCACGACCTTGGCGACGGCCGGCTTGGCCGGGACCGGCGCGGCGCCGGCTCCCCCGGCCATGGCCGCGCGGATCTCGCCGGCCACGCCGTCGGCGATCGGACCCAGCACCACCTGCAGGGCCTTGTCCGACGGCTTGACGATCCCCCGCGCACCAAGGGCCTTGAGGGCCGGTTCGTTGACCGCGCCCTGGTCGGCGACGATCAGGCGCAGGCGGGTGGTGCAGGCGTCGACCGACACCAGGTTGGCCGCGCCGCCCAGGGCCAGGACGAAGTCCGCCCCGCGTCCGCCGCCCGTGGTCGCCGCCTCGGCGGTCACCACGTCATCGGCCTCGCGGCCCGGGGTCTTCAGGTCGAACTTGACGATGAAGAAGCGGAACAGGCCGTAATAGATCCCGGCGTACAGCGCCCCCAGCGGCAGCAGCCACAGCGGATGGGTCGCCTTGCCGAAGTTCAGCACATAGTCGAACAGGCCGGCCGAGAAGGTGAAGCCCAGCTTGATGTCCAGGGCGTTCATCGCCGCCATGGCCACGCCGGTCAGCACCGCATGCACCGCGTAGAGGAGCGGGGCCAGGAACATGAACGAGAACTCGATCGGCTCGGTTACGCCGGTCAGGAACGAGGTCAGGGCCAGCGAGGTCAGCATGCCGCCGACCGCCTTCTTCTTCTCCGGCCGGGCCGTGTGGTACATGGCCAGGCAGGCGGCGGGCAGGCCGAACATCATCACTGGGAAGAACCCGCTCATGAAGCCGCCGGCGCTGGGGTCGTCGGCGAAGAACCGGCGAAGGTCCCCGGTCGCGCCGTGATAGTCGCCGATCACGAACCAGGCGATGTTGTTGAGGATGTGGTGCAGGCCGGTGACGATCAGGATCCGGTTCAGGAAGCCGTAGACCAGCAGGCCCGTCTCGCCCGAGCCGACGATGGCCCGGCTGGCCCCGTCGACCGCGCCATTGATGCCGTCGTAGCCCAGGCCGATCAGCAGCGCGAACAGCAGGCCGGCCAGGCCGCTGATGATCGGCACGAAGCGCCGACCGCTGAAGAAGGCCAGGTACTCGGGCAGCTTGAAGGTCGAGAAGCGGTTGTAGAAGATCCCACCGATCAGGCCCGAGATGATGCCGATCGGTACGCTGAGCTTGGCCAGGGCCTTGGCCTTGTAGGCGGCCGAGGCCAGGTCCGCGTGGGCCGTGATCAGACCCGCCGTGACGTCCGGCGGCACGTGCAGCAGGGCCTTGGCGCCCTCGGTGGCGATCAGGAAGCAGACCACGCCCGCCAGGCCGGCCGCGCCGTTGTTCTCCTTGGCGAAGCCCACGGCCACGCCGATGGCGAACAGCAGGCCCAGGTTGGAGAAGATCGCGTCGCCGGCCGCGGCCACGAAGGCGATGTTCAGCAGGTCCGGCTGACCCAGCCGCAGCAGCAACCCCGCCACCGGCAGGACGGCGATGGGCAGCATCAGGGCGCGGCCCAGGGGCTGCAGGAATTCGAGCGGGGACTTCATCGATTTAGGCTCCAACCTTCGCGTGGAAGGTCTTGCAAAGATCTCGGACCGCCTCGGGCGAGGTCTGGTCCAGCGCCTGACGGGCCAGGGCCTGGCAGGCGGGGACGTCCAGGGCGCGGACCAGGGCCTTGACCTCCGGCACGGTCGCGGCCGTGGCCGACAGTTCGGTGACGCCCAGGCCCAGCAGCACCGGCACCGCGACCAGGTCCGAGGCCAGGCCGCCGCAGACCCCAACCCAGCGGTGATGCCGGGCGGCGCCGGCGCAGGTCTGGGCGATCATCCGCAGCACCGCCGGGTGCAGGGCGTCGATGCGGGCGGCCAGTTCCGGATTGCCCCGGTCCATGGCCAGCACGTACTGGGTCAGGTCGTTGGTGCCGATCGACAGGAAGTCGGCCTCGGCGGCCAGCAGGTCGGCGGTGACGGCGGCGGCGGGGGTCTCGATCATCACCCCCAGCTCGACCCGTTCGGTGATCTCCAGCTCGCGCTTGGCCTCTTCCAGCACGGCGCGGACGGCGCGCAGCTCGTCCAGGCTGGCGATCATCGGGACCATGATCCTGCACTGGCCCAGCGGCTTGACCCGCAGGATGGCCCGCAGCTGGGTCTTCAGCAGATGTGGCCGCCACAGGCTGACGCGAACGCCGCGCAGGCCCAGGGCCGGGTTCTCCTCGGCCGGGATCGGCAGGTAGGGCGCGGCTTTGTCGCCGCCGACGTCCAGGGTGCGGATGATCAGCGGCCGGCCGTCCAGGGCCGAGGCGATGGCCTGGTACTGGCGGGCCTGCTCGTCCTCGTCGGGCGGAGTCTCGCGCTCCAGGAACAGGAACTCGGTGCGCAGCAGGCCCGAGCCCTCGGCGCCGTTGGCGGCGGCGGCCAGGGCGTCGTTCAGCGAGCCGACATTGCCGAACACCTCGATCCGCGTCCCGTCGGCCGTGCGGCTTTCCTGGTGGGCGGCGGCCTTGGCGGCGGCCTTGCGCTCGTGGCGGGCGGCGATGGCGGTCTGGGCGTCGGCCAGCTGGCTGGCGTCCGGCCCAACGCGAAGCGTGCCGTTCTCGGCGTCGAGGATCAGGCTGGCGCCTTCGGTGACGTCCAGGACGCCCGGACCCGCGGCGACGATGGCCGGGATGCCCATGGCGGCGGCCAGGATAGCCACGTGCGAGGTCGGCCCGCCCTTGGCGGTGCAGAAGCCCGCCACCTGGCCGGCCTCGACGCCCATCAGCTGCGAGGGCAGCAGTTCGTCGGCCAGCAGGATCGCGCCGGCCGGCAGGGTCCGGGCCTCGTCCTCCTCGCCGCTGAGGGCGCGCAGCACCTGGCGCTCCAGGTCGATCAGGTCGTCGACGCGCTCGGCCAGCCGCCGGTCGCCCAGGCCGCGCAGGGCCTCGACATAGCCGCCGACGGCGCGCCGCCAGCCGAAGCCGGCGCTCTTGCCCTCGGCGATCAGCCGGTGGGCCGAGGCGGTCAGTTCGGGGTCCTCCAGGAAGGCCAGGTGCGCGCCGAGGATAGCCTTGCGCGCGGTGTCGCCTTTCGCCGCCGCCTGTTCGATCCGGGCGCGGACCTGGGCCAGGGCGGCCTCCAGGGCGGCGCGCTCGACCTCGGCCCCGGCGCCCGCCTCGACCACGGCGATGTCGCTGGAGACGAAGCGCACGGCCTGGCCGATGGCCAGGCCCGGGGCGGCCATCACGCCGCGCAGCAGGCCCGGTTCGCTGGGCGCCGCGGGGCGGACGGCCTCGACCACGGCGGCCGACGCGGCGGTGGACGGCGGGGCCGCGCTTTCGCCCATCCCGCTCTCGATCAGCTCGACGATGGCGGCGACGGCGAAGTCGGCGTCCGGCCCGCTGGCCGCCACGCTGATGCGGTCGCCGTGGCGGATGGCCAGGGCCATCACCCCCACCGGGCTCTTGGCGCTGGCCCGGCGGTTGACGGCGACCAGGGCGACGTCCGAGGCGAACTTGCGGGCGCTCTCGGCGATGCGGGCGGCGGGACGGGCGTGGATGCCGTGCTGCAGCGGCACCACCACCTCGCGCGACACCTCGCCCTCGGCGACCGCCAGGGTCGCGCCGGCCCCGCCGATCGCGGCCAGCTCCATCAGGAAGTCGCCGACCGCGGCGGCGTGGTCCTGCTCGCGGCGGACGATCCGGAAGGCGTCGGGATTGGTGACCACCACCGGGGTGATCAGGCTCTTGGCGCGCTGCGACAGCAGGTCCAGGTCGAAGCTGATCAGCTTGTCCCCGGCCTTGACCGCGTCGCCGTCCTTGACGTGGACCTCGAAGCCCTCGCCGCCCAGGCCGACGGTCTCCAGGCCGACATGCATCAGGATCTCGGCGCCGTTGTCGGCCCGCAGGGTGACGGCGTGGCGCGTGGCGTGCACGGCGATCACCTGCCCGTCGCAGGGGGCGTGCAGGGTCGAGCCCAGGGGATCGATGGCCAGGCCGTCGCCCAGCATGCGCTCGGCGAACACCGCGTCGGGCGTCTCGTCCAGCGGGGCGATCCAGCCCTTCAGCGGCGAGGACAGTACGAGATTGGGCACCGATACGCTTCCTGGTTCTTTGAGGATCTAGAGAGGGGTCTTGGTTGGGGTCAGCGTGACCTGGTCGAGCACCAGCGTCGGCTCGACCGTGCGCGCTGTAAAGGTCAGGCAGAGATCGTGCACGCCTTCGCGCCGGGGCAGCACGCCGGCTGCCGTTCCCAGGCCGGGGCCTCGGGCGGCGGCGCCCAGCGGGATGGCGGCGATCCGCTCGCCCGCGCAGCCGTCGATCCGCACCTCCAGCTCGCCGGCCGGGGTGGCCGGCGGGCGCAGCGGGATCTTCTGACGGTCGGCGCCGATCTGGAAGTTGAAGGGGACCTGGCCGATGCGGGCGCTGAGCGTCAGGCCCGTCGACAGGTCCGCGCCCTTCCACACCCAGCAGGGGTTCATCAGGTCGACCGCGAACACCGCGCGCGGGCCGTCGCCGGAGCCGGTTTTCGCCGCGTCGTCCTCGAGTGACAGATTGATGCCGGCGCCGCACAGCTCCAGCTGGTGGCTGTCGCGGGTCCGGGCGGCCATCAGGGTGACCGGGTAGTCGCGAACCCGGCCCAGGGCGTCGTCGCCCAGGAACGTCCGGGCTCGGACGGTCTTGCCCGGCGCCAAGGCCAGGGGCGCTTCGTAGAGGCCGGACGCCTTGGTCGGGACCTGGCCGTCCAATGTGTAGCGGATCTCGCCCAGGCCCAGGCCCGAGGCGAGGGCCACCGAAACCTGGCCGGCGTTGGCCGGGCTCAGGGTCGCCTGCGGCTCGTAGGGGACCGTGTCATGGGCCACGCCCAGCACGTCCAGCCGCGCGCTCTCGGCCGGCAGGCGGGCCACAAAGCTGGCCCAGTCGCGCCGGGCGTCCGGGGTCCAGCCGTTCTCGGCCACGGCGATCAGGCGGGGGAAGGTCATCCGCTCCAGCCGCTCGTCGGTGCGCATGTGCTCGGTGAAGGCGGTGGCCTGCAGGCCCAGAATATGGGCGCGCTGGGCCGGGGTCAGGGCGGCCGGGGCGGCGTCGAAGTCGTAGACGTCCCTGAGGCTGACGATCTTGATCCGGCCCGGCGGCTCGTCGGCCGAGGCGCTCTGACGGCGGTCCATGTAGAGGGTGCTGTCGGGGGCCAGCACGGCGTCATGGCCCTGGGAGGCGGCGGCGACCGCCCCGTCGATGCCGCGCCAGGACATCACCGTGGCGTTGGGGGCCAGGCCGCCTTCGAGGATCTCGTCCCAGCCGATCATCCGCCGGCCCCGGGCGTTGATGTGCTTTTCGGCCCGCTGGATGAACCAGCTTTGCAGGCCGTGCTCGTCCTTGACGCCCAGGGCCTGGATCTGGGCCTGGACCTCGGGACTGGCCTTCCACTGGTCCTTGACCGCCTCGTCGCCGCCGACATGGATGTATTCGGACGGGAACAGGTCCATCACCTCGTCGAGCACGTCGTTCAAGAAGCCGAACGTCTCTTCGCTGGGCCGGTAGAGGTAGGGGAACACGCCCCAGTCGCCCATGGCCGCGCGCGGCGGGGCCTTGGTCATGCCGAACCGGGGATAGGCGACCAGCGGCGCCAGGGCGTGGCCGGGCATCTCGATCTCGGGCACGACGGTGATCCCGCGCGCCGCGGCGTAGGCGACCAGGTCGCGCACCTGGTCCTGGGTGTAGAAACCCTGGTAGCGGACCGGCTTGCCGGTCCTGGGGTCCTCGCCCGCCGCCCCGGCCGGGACGCGCCAGGCGCCTTCCGAGGTCAGCTTCGGGTACTTCTTGATCTCCAGCCGCCAGCCCTGGTCGTCGACCAGGTGCCAGTGCAGGACGTTCAGCTTGTGAGCGGCCATCGTGTCGAGGATCGCCTTGATCGTCCCGACGCTCTGGAAGTGGCGGGCGCTGTCCAGCATGAAGCCGCGCCAGGCGAAGCGCGGGGCGTCGTCGATGCTGACGGCCGGCAGCTGGGCCGGCCCCTTGGCGGCGTCCTGGACGGCCAGCTGCCAGACGCTGACCGCGCCGTAGAACAGGCCGGCGCGCTTGGCGGCGGTGATCGTCACGCCCGCGGGGGCGACCTGGAGGGCGTAGGCTTCCGGCTTGTCGCCGCCGGCCTGGCCGCGGGCCAGCACGATGACGGCCTCGCCGGCGGGCGGCGCGCCCTCGACGACGGCGAGCTTCAGCCCCCGGGCCTTGGACAACATGTCTGAAAGCTGGCCGGCCACGACGCGGGCCTCGACGTCGCCCGGGGCGACGAAGATCCGGGTCCGGGCGGTCAGGGCGAAGGTCCCCTGGCCCAGCGTCGCCTGGGCGGGCGCCGGCGTCAGGGTTAGGGCTGGTTCAGCGGCGCAGGCCGCCGAAGCGAAAGCCAGGGCGGCGGCCGAAACCGACAGGGCGCCGACCAGTCTCTGGGCGGCGCGGGCGAAGGGTGGAGCGAAGATCATCAAGGGACGCTCACCGGCCAACCGGAAGCAAAAAGCGGGCGGAGCGTTTGACCGCTCCGCCCCAGCTCCATGCTTGCAGTCAGGAGGGCTTGGGTCGCGATCGGCGGCGGGCAGGTCATGAAACGATCCTGGCCGCAGCCCACGCGACGAACTCGGAAAAAAGGACGGGGCCCGCGGCCCGGATGCCGATGACCCCGTCCATACGGGCTAGAACTTGAACCGGACGCCGCCAAAGACCATGCGACCGTTCTTGTAGATACGGGCCGGACGGTTCTTGTCGTTGTCGTAGTTGTCGGTCTGCTTCTCGTCGGTGAGGTTCACCGCGTCGAGGCTGAGCGAAATCTGGTCGGTCAGGTTGACGCTGGCCGACGCGTCGAGCGAGGCGATCGAGTCCGACCACAGCTGCCGGTAGCCGCGCTCGGCGTCGTAGTCGACGAAGAACTTGGACCGGTAGTTGTAGGACAGGCGGGCGCTGAAGCGCTCGTTCTCGTAGTAGCCGCTGACGTTGAAGATGTTCTTCGAGTTCGACGGCACCGGCACGCCCGACGACGAACTGGCGTCGGAATAGGTGTAGTTGGCCAGGACGCCGAAGCCGTTCCAGACGGGCATCTGGAAGTTGACCTCGAAGCCCTTGGTCTCGCCGCCCGCCACGTTGACCGGACGGCCGACATTGTAGTCGCAGCTGTAGAGGCCGGCCGATTGCAGGACGCAGTTGTTGGCCGGGTTGACGACCCGCGGGTCGTTGGCGGCGGCCTGCAGCGGCAGCTTCTCGACCGTCGCGCCCTGGACGATGTAGGTCGAGATGTCCTTGTAGAAGAAGTCGACCGACAGGATCGACTGCGGCGCGAAATACCATTCCACCGTCGCGTCGTACTGGTTGGCGCGATAGGGATCCAGGTCCGGGTTGCCGCCCGAGGCCGTCAGCAGGGACTCGGTCAGCGAGGTGAAGCCGGCCATCTGGGCGTAGTCCGGGCGGGCCAGGACCCGGCCGGCGGCCAGGCGGATCACCACGTCGTCACGCACGTCGAACGAGAAGTTCGCCGACGGCAAGATGTCGGTATATTCCTTCTCGCCCGACGTCGGGGCCATCAGGCCGAACGGGTTGTTGATGGCGCCCGGCGTGCCGGCCGACACGCCCACCCGCCAGGCGTTGGTCTCGATCTTGGTGTTGACGACGCGGACGCCGACATTGCCGCGCCAGCCCTCGCCCTTCAGGTTGCCCATCACGTAGCCGCCGAAGGTCTTCTCGTTGAAGTCGAAGCTCTCCAGCGGGCCGAAGTGGTCGCAGTTGTTGAGGTTGATGCAGCCGCCGACATTGGGGTTGTTCGGGTCATAGACCGTGGCCGGGCCGAGCTTGGCGTAGATGGCCTCGATCTTGTTCTTGTCGGCGGTGAGGTAGCTGCTGAGCACGCCCGGTCCGCGAATGCCCTTGAGGTAGTCGCCGTCGGTCAGGCCGTTGGCGACGTCGTCCAGACCACAGGCGTTGTTGCTGCAGCCCGTACCGTTGTTCAGCAGCGCGCGGCGTTGGCCGTAGGTCTGCACCACGTCGCGGTCGTGGTCGGTGTATTTCAGGCCGAACTTGACCGAGCTGAACACGCCGCCGTCGAGGAACTTCTCGCCGTCGACGAAGGTGTAGAACTCGTCGTCGTCGTTGACGGTGGTGTTGGCCGAGGCCCAGCCCAGCGTCATCTCGTCATCCGCCGTGGTCGGGTTGATGTCGGTGAAGCTGACCTTCGGCAGGCCGTTCGACAGGTCGTAGGTCAGGCCGGTCGGGGCGTTGGTCTCCCAGAACGGCTGCAGGTCGGTGGCGCCCTTGGCCTTGGTGTAGCCGACGCGGCCGCTGAACTCCCAGCCGTCGGCCGGACGCCACTTGCCGGCCAGGTCGATCGAGCCGACGCTGGTGTGGGCGATGCGGTCGATGGCGTCGAACACCACGCCGTTGCCGCCGATGGCGTTGAAGTTGCCGGCGGTGGCGGTGCCGTTCTCGACGCGGGTGATGTTGAACTGCGAGCCGGGCGAGGTGCTCAGGGCCCCGACCTTCTGGCTGATCCAGGCCATGTAGTTCTGGTTGAAGTTGTCGGCGTCCATCTTGGAATAGAGGCCGGTCAGGTTCAGCTCGAACTTGTCGGTCGGCGCGTACTGGATGGCGAAGTTGGCGCCCTTGCGCTCGCGCGTCTGGGTGAATAGCGACGAGCCGATCAGGCTGGGAGCGTACACCGTCTGGCCCGGCGTGATGCCGCTGATGTTGCCCGCGCCCGAGGCGGTGGTCACGGCCTGGTAGCCCAGGACCTCGATGCCGTCGCGACGGATGCGACGCTTGTCGTAGATGCCGCCGACCAGGACGCCCAGGGTCTTGTCGGCGTTATGCCAGCTGAGCATGGCCGAGGCGGTCGGATCGGTGTTGCCCGACTTCTCGTCGTGGAAGGCCTGGATCGATCCGGACACCGACAGCGGCGCCAGGTCCAGCGGGTTGCGGGTGTGCACATTGACCGTGCCGCCCACGCCGCCTTCGTCGATGTCGGCCATCGGGCTCTTGAAGACCTCGACCTTGCCGACGATTTCCGACGGCAGCATCAGGTAGTTGAAGCTGCGGCTGGCCTTGAACTGGTCGAGAATGAACCAGTCGGCCGTGGCCACGGCGTGGCCGTTCAGCAGGGTGCGGTTCAGGGTCGGCGCGGTGCCGCGGATCGAGATCCGCTCGCCTTCGCCGAATTCGCGCTGGATGGTGACCCCCGGAACCCGCTGCAGCGATTCGGCGACGTTCTTGTCGGGGAACTTGCCGATGTCCTCGGCGGTGATCACGTCGATCACGGCGTTGGCGTTACGCTTGGCCTCGACCGACGCCTGCAGCGAGGCCCGGATGCCGGTGACGACCACTTCGTCGACTTGAGTAGAGTCCTGCGCGAAGGCCGGTGCGGCCAGAGCGACCGCCAGCATGCTGGCGGACGCGGTTAGAATGGTTTTGTGAAACTTTCTCATTATCAAATTCTCCCCGTTGCCAGGCCACTTGAGCTTGGAGCGAGCCCCAAGCCCAATCTGATACCAATTATCTGCGGACATCCGTAGATTGCGGTACTTCTTGGGCCTCGGAGGCTGACTGTGACGGAAAATGGTCGGATGACAAGGCCAAAAAAGAACCAATTCCGGACCATGTTCTTATTGGTACGGAAATGGTCATATGCTATTCCGACGGTCACGGGGTGGCGCAGATTTGAGCGGGGGCATGGAATTGGCGATGTTTTCTGAGAAGATCGGCGGCCTCGCCGGCGACGATCACGCCCCGCTCTACAAGCAGCTGCAGCGCGCCCTGCGCGAGGCGATCCAGACGAAGGTGCTGTCGCCCGACGACGCCCTGCCGGCCGAACGCGACCTGGCCGAGGAATTCGGCATCTCGCGCATCACCGTGCGCAAGGCTCTGGACGGCCTGGTCAGCGAGGGCTTGCTGACCCGCCGCCAGGGCGCGGGCACGTTCGTCGCCGCCCGGGTGGAAAAAAGCTTCTCCAAGCTGTCGTCGTTCACCGAGGACATGATCTCGCGCGGGCGCACGCCGCGCAGCGAGTGGATCAGCAAGGCCGAGGGCCTAGTCACCCCCGAGGAGTCCCTGACCCTGGGCCTGTCGCCCGGCACCCAGGTCTATCGCTTCGCCCGGATCCGCTACGCCGACGGCGCGCCGATGGCCGTGGAATACTCCACCATCGCCGGCTTCGCCCTGTCCTCGGCCGAGGCGGTGGGCGTGTCGCTCTATGAAGCCCTCGCCGCCACGGGCCATCGGCCCGCCCGCGCCCTGCAGCGGCTGCGCGCGGTGCTGTTCACCGCCGAACATGCCGAACTGCTGGGCGTTCCGCCCAAGGACGCCGGCCTGCTGATCGAGCGTCGCGGCTTCCTGAAGGACGGCCGGGCGGTCGAGGTGACCCAGTCCTATTACCGCGGCGACGCCTACGACTTCGTCGCCGAACTGAACGCCCTTTCCTGAAGGGTCCGTGCTGAACGGGGCCCGCCCCGCGCTTATCTGAAGGAACGCCCGTCTTGGAGGCCCATGTCTTGACCCGATCCGCCCCCCCTGCCGAACCTTCCTCCACGCCGGGGCGCCTGACGGCGGAATCGACCCGCATGTTCCTCGAGGCCGGCCAGGCCTCGCAGGTGGTCGCCGCCCAGCTGGCGGCCAACGCCGCCCGCGCGGCCAGGATCGCCGAGCGGCTGCGGGCCACGCCGCCCCGCGCCGTGGTCACCTGCGCGCGGGGCAGCTCGGACCACGCCGCCACCTTCGCCAAGTACCTGATCGAGACCCGCACCGGCGTGCTGACCTCATCGGCCGCCCTGTCGGTCAGCTCGGTCTACGCCGCCCAGCAGGACCTGGGCGAGGTGCTGTACCTGGCCATTTCCCAGTCGGGCAAGAGCCCCGACCTGCTGGCCTCGGTCCAGGCCGCCAAGGACGCCGGGGCCTTCGTCATCGCCCTGGTCAACGACACCACCTCGCCCCTGGCCGCCCTGGCCGACGAGGTCCTGCCGCTGCACGCCGGGCCCGAGCTGAGCGTGGCGGCCACCAAGTCCTATATCGCCGCCCTGGCGGCCATCGCCCAGCTGGTCGCCGCCTGGACCGGGGACGACGACCTGACCGCCGCCCTCGCCACCCTGCCCGCCCTGCTGGCCGAGGCCTGGACCCTGGACTGGACGCCGGCCGTCGAGCGCCTGAAGCTGGCCCGCAACCTCTATGTGCTGGGGCGCGGCGTCGGCTTCGGCGTGGCCCAGGAAGCGGCCCTGAAGTTCAAGGAAACCTGCGGCCTGCACGCCGAGGCCTTCAGCGCCGCCGAGGTGCTGCACGGGCCGATGGCGCTGGTGAAGGCAGGCTTCCCGGTCCTGGTGTTCGCCCAGAACGACGAGAGCCGCGACAGCGTCGACGCCATGGCCAAGGGCGTGGCCGAGCGGGGCGGCGACGTGCTGCTGGCCGGCGCGGGTGAAGCGGGAGCCGGCGCGCTTCCCGCCCTCGCCGCCCATCCTGTGATCGAGCCGATCCTGATGATCCAGAGCTTTTACCGCATGGCCAACGCCCTGTCGGTGGCCCGCGGCTACGATCCCGACAGCCCCCCGCACCTCAACAAGGTCACAGAAACCGTCTGATGCAGTCCGTTCTCGTTAATGGCCGCATCCTGACGCCGCAGGGGATCGTCGACGGCAAGGCCGTGGTGATCCGCGACGGCCGGATCGCGGCCCTCCTCGCCCCCGCCGACACCCCGGCCGACGCCGCGCGCCACGACCTGGACGGCGGCCTGCTGGTCCCAGGCTTCATCGACACCCAGGTCAACGGCGGCGGCGGGGTGTTGTTCAACGACTCCACCACCGTCGAGGCCATCGCGGCCATCGGCGCCGCCCACCGGTCCTACGGGACCACCGGCTTCCTGCCCACCCTGATCAGCGACGACCTGGCCGTGGTCGACGCCGCCATGCGGGCGACCGAGCAGGCGATCGAGGCCGGCGTGCCCGGCGTGCTGGGCGTTCACATCGAGGGCCCGTTCCTCAACGCCAAGCGCAAGGGCATCCACGACGCCAGCAAGTTCCGCACCCTCGACGACCAGGCCGTGGCCCTGCTCAGTTCGCTCAAGCGCGGCAAGACCCTGGTGACCCTGGCCCCGGAAACCACCACGCCCGAGCGGGTGCGCCGCCTGGCCGAGGCCGGGGTGATCGTCGCCGCCGGCCACACCAACGCCGCCTATGGCACGGTGCGCAAGGCGCTGGACGCGGGCCTGACCGGCTTCACCCACCTGTTCAACGCCATGTCGCCGCTGACCAGCCGCGAGCCGGGCGTGGTGGGCGCGGCCCTGGAAAGCCAGACCGCCTGGTGCGGGATCATCGTCGACGGCCGCCACGTGGATCCCGCCGTGCTGCGCATCGCCCTGCGCACCCGGCCGCTGGACCGCTTCATGCTGGTGACCGACGCCATGCCCACGGTCGGCATGGCGGACAAGAGCTTCGACCTGCAGGGGCGGCATATCCGCGTGGTCGACGGGGTGTGCGTCGACGACCACGGCACCCTGGCCGGCTCTGACCTGGACATGATCGGCGCGGTGCGCAACGCCGTGGCGATGATGGGCCTGTCGCTGGAGGACGCGGTTCGCATCGCCTCGGCCGCCCCCGCCGCCTTCCTGGGCCTGGCGGGCCAGCGCGGCGCGATCCAGGCCGGCCAAGCCGCCGACCTGGTGCTGCTGGACGAGGCCCTGACCGTGCGCCGCACCTGGATCGACGGCGTCGCGAGCTGATAGACCGCTTTCCTGTGGGACGCGGACAAGGACCAAAGAAGAAGGGCGCTGGTCTGCACCAGCGCCCTTCGGTCGTTTCGGTAAGGCGGCGATCTAGAACTTGTACCGCACGCCCAGATAGAACTGACGGCCGAAGTGGACGTACTCTTCCGAGCTCATGCGCGTGGAGTCGTCGACCTTGCTGTCTTCCTGGTCGGTTAGGTTGATCGCTTCGAGGGTGACCGTGAACTTGTTGAACTCGTAGCTGACCTGACCGTCGAGGTTGAAGGTCTTTTCCTTGATCCGCACGTCGTTGTTGTTGGTCGCCGAGGGGGCCACCTGGATCAGGTACTGGTCGCGATACGAACCCGAGATCCGCGCCTTGAAGCCGGCGTTCTCGTAGTAGAGCGTAGCGTTGAAGGCGTCGGGCGACAGGTTGAGCAGCGGCTGGGTGACCAGCACCGCCGGGGCGGTCTGGACCCGGGGCGTGCCGCCGAACGTCGGCGACTTGATGATGTAGTCGATATCGCTCTTGACGTGGGTGTAGTTGACGATCGCGCCGAACTTGTCGAACGGGGCCGGCAGGAAGGTGAACGGACGCTGGGCGCTCAGTTCGAAGCCGCGCAGCTTGCCGCCAGGGCTGTTGATGTTGGTCGTCACCGTGAACGGCGAGGCGCTGGTGTTGCCGTTGCTGAGCAGGCTGTTGGGCAGGCCGGTCTCGGACCAGGTCATGACCTCGGCCGTCTGCTGGATATAGGACTTGATGTCCTTCTGGAAGAAGCCGGCCGACAGCAGGGTTTCCTTGTCCGGATACCATTCGAAGCTGAGGTCCAGATTGTTGGCCAGCATCGGATCGAGATCCGGGTTGCCGCGCGTCAGGGTCTGCGCGCTCTGGCTCATGGCGGTGAAGCCCGGAGTCAGGTTCTGCAACTGCGGACGCGTCATCACCTTGGCGGCGGCGAAGCGGATGAAGAAGTTCTCCATCGGCTGGGCCGAGATGTTCAGGGCGGGCAGGGTGTTGGTGTACTCGCGGCTCACCGACTGGGTCGCGTCGGTGGCCATCTGCTCGGAAATGGTGCCGAACGGCGTGCTCACCGGCGTGGCGACGTTGCCGGCGTTGTAGTGGCCGGTCGCCGACTGCTCGGTCTTCACATAGCGGACGCCGAGGTTGCCTCGGATCGGGATGTTGAAGATGTCGTAGTCGAAGTCACCCTGGATGTAGAAGGCGGTGTCCTTTTCGGTGATCTCCCGCAGCGCGCCCAGCTGGTTGAGCACGCTGAGGCGGAAGTCGCCGTTGGCGTTGATGCAGTTGCAGTCGTAGCCGATGGCCTTCTTCAGCTTGTCCAGGTCGGGCGCGATCCACGAGGTCGGCACGCCGCTCGGCAGGTCGAGGCCGCGGCCGAAGCCGGTGATCAGGCGCGAGACGTCGGCGACGGTGACGCCGGCCGGCAGCGGATAGCCGGCCTCGGCCGTGAAGGTCGTGCCCGTGGCCGCCAGGTTGCGCGAGAACAGGCGCTTTTCCCATGAGGAGAAGCCGTATTCCTTGTAGTCGCCGCCATAACGCAGCTTGAAGCCGTCGAGGATCTCATAGTCGACGTCGGCCCGGAAGGTCTTGAAGGTGTTGACCGCCTTGCTGGGACGCAGGCGCAGCAGCGACGCGTCGCCGTTGGTGTTGCTGGCGGTGTAGGTGAAGTTGGCCGGATTGGTCGGATCGAAGCCGTAGTTGAAGCTCGGCAGCTTGTCGTTGGCCGAGTAGTCATAGCTGTAGTTGTCGCTGTTGTAGCGATCGAACGAGAACGTGGTCTGGACAGGGTTGTCCTGGATCGACCGCGACTGGCCATAGACGATGTTCAGGTGGCCGGCGTCGCCGAACTTGGTGTCGTAGGTCAGGGTGAACTGGTTGAACTCGGTCTTCAGGTCGTCGTGGCGATATTCGACCCGGGCGTCGACGTCGTCGAACGTGCCCTTGATCAGGTGGCCCTTGTCGTCGGCCTGGAAGTTGACCACGTCGGTCTGGGGCACGCCCGCGCCGCTGCGGCTGAACGAGATGACTTCCAGATAGGTCTCGTCGCGGTTGTTGGTGAACTTGGCCAGCAGGCCGTCCAAGGTCAGGGTCGAGTTCTCGGTCGGACGCCATTGCAGCGAACCGGTGACGCCCAGGCGCTTCTGGTCGTACTGCAGGCGGCCATAGCGCGGGATGCGCGGGTGCCACAGGTTGTTGGCGGTGCCGGCGGCGGCCGTGGTGGTCGGGGTGGTGCCGCCGACGACGGTGCCGATCTGGGCGCAGGTCAGGGGCGGGCCGCTGACCGGGTTATAGGCCGCGCCGGTGCAGGGGAAGGCCGTCGCCGAGTTGAACGCCACGCTGGGATTTTCCCAGCGGCCGGTCGAGGAGCCTTCTTCCAGCGTCTTGCGCTCGGCGTAGGCCACCGAGATCAGGGCGCCGATCTCGCCGATGCCGGTGTCCCAGCGGTTGCTGGCCAGGAAGGTGAAGCGCGGGTCCTTCTTCCGCGACAGGTCGTTCCAGCCGATCTTGGCGCCCATGCTCATGGCCGGGCCGCTGAAGTCGAACGGACGCGAGGCCTGCAGGTCGATGATCGCGCCCAGCGAGCCTTCCTCGTTCATGGCCGAGGTCGACTTGCGCACGGTGACGCTGTTGAACAGCTCCGAGGCGAAGATCGAGAAGTCGAACTGGCGGCCGCGGTTGGCGCCGCCCGAGCTGTCCTTGCCGCCGGTGGTGGCCAGGGCTTCCAGGCCGTTCAGGCGCACCACGGTGAAGTCGGGACCCAGGCCGCGGACGGTGATCGTACGGCCTTCGCCGCCGTCACGGTCGATCGACACGCCCGGCACGCGCTGCAGCGACTCGGCCAGGTTCAGGTCGGGGAAGTCGGCGATGTCCTGCGCCTTGATGACGTCGACCAGGTCGTTTTCGCGGCGCTTGATGTCCAGGGCGTTGGCCAGGCTGGCCCGGAAGCCGGTGACGACCACTTCCTCGACGGCGGTGTCGTCGGCGGCGGGCGCCGGCGTTTCCTGCGCGGCGGCGGCGCCGGCCAGCGCCATAGCCATCAGCATGGCGCCGCTGGACGCACCGAGCTTCAGCGCGCGAACGCGCTGCTTAGAGACCTGAGACAATGGATCCTCCTCCCGTGACCACGTTTCTTTTGAACGACGCTTTCGCATCGCCCGGCCGAAGAGTGCGTCCGCGCTTCCTTCCCGCGCGGCCGTTCTTGGGCCGTCTATTCTGACACCGGTGTCAAATCTCCGCGAGACCTTGTCCTGACACCGGTAGCAATGCAAGCGGTATCAAATGAAACCGCCGATCACAAGATGGCTGAAGCGTGGCGGAATGTAGCGGCGCGGCAATCGTGTCGTTTGGGCCACATCAAGGTCAAGCTTGCCGCGTCGGCGCCGGCTCAGGCCTCGTCGATCCGCCGTTGGCTGACCTTGTTGAGGCCGTCGATCACCGCCCGGCGCTGGTCGGGACTCAGGTCGGCGGTGCGCAGCAGCCGCAGGGCGTTGATGTGCACGTCGACCGCGTCCCAGCGCCAGGCGCCGGCCTCGGCGCAGTTGTCGACCAGGGCGCAGAACGAGACCGCCGCCTGGTCGACGCACGAGCCTGGCAGGAAGCCCGAGACGTCGATGATGCGCAGCGCCAGGGCGTAGAGGTCCTGGAAGGCCCCGGCGGCGCGGGTCGCCGCCGCCGGCCGGCCGAACCGGGCGTCGATCTCGGCCAGAGCGGCGTCCAGCACCGCCAGCGACTCGGCGCGCAGCGGCTCCAGCGCCGCGTCGGCGGCCGCCAGGGCGTCCTTGGCCGTCACGCCGCCATTGGCCCGGACCAGCATCGACAGGCGGTTGGGGGCGCGGAATTTACGCATGACGCTCATGACTTGGCTTTCTCGGAGTCGGCGGACTCCAGCGACGGGGCGCCGGGCGGGCGGAGCGCTTGCGGGGGATCCTCGCGGCGACGCCCCTTGGCGCCGGCTGGCGGGCCGTCGTTCTTGAACCGGCGGTCGGGACCCAGATAGGTCTCGCACTCGATGAACTGGCGATCTTCCCTGGCCGCCCACAGGATGCGCTCCAGCACGATCTTGGGCGTGATCGGCTTGGCGATCGTGAAGTTGGCGCCGGCGTCACGGCCCTTGAACACCTGCGAGGGCGGCGTGTGGCCCGAGACCAGGATCACCGCCAGGTAACGGTTGGCCTCCAGGGCGCCGCGGCGCAGCCACTTGACCAGTTCGTAGCCATCGACCCCGGCCATGTTGGTGGCGCTGATGACCAGGTCGAACGTGCGCTCGCGCAGCAGGGTCTGGGCCGCCCTGGCGCCGTCGGCGCGCGTCAGGTTCCCTACGCCGAAGCCGAGCAGCACCTGGGACAGCAGGTTCAGCGACGGGATGCTGTCGTCGACCAGCAGCACCTCGACCTTCTCGAGATTGATGCGGGCCGAGGCGTGGAGCGGTTCGCGCATGGCCTAGAAGAAGTCGAGCTCGCCGGCCGTGGCGTCCCAGCCGTCGTGGTTTTTCGCGTCGCGCAGGCGCACCACGAGATCGGCCAGGCCGAGGCCCTCGAGCAGCGGCTCGACGGCCATGCTCCATTCGCCGGAGGCATGCTGGCCGATGCGGGCCAGCACCTCCGACAGACCGTGCAGGCGCTGGCTCAGCTCGTCCAGGGCCTGCAGCCGCGACAGGTTCTCCAGGGCCGCGCCGCCGCTGGCCAGGTCGCCGGCGACGTGCTCGCAATCGCGGCAGATCGCCGCCGCCGCCATCAACTCCGCCGCCAGCCGACGCGAGAGCTCGCCGACGGGCAACTGCCCGGGGGAGGTCTCGTCGGTGTCGGTCAGGGCGAGCGGCTGGGCGGTCATGGGCGTCAGAACAGGTCCACGTCGCCGCTGGACGCGGCAGGCATCGGGGCGGGCGCGGGACGACGGACGTCCTGCGGGGCGTTGTCGACGGCGACCAGGCGCTGGCGCACCCGACCGGACGCGGGCCAGAACTCGACGCGGCGGGCCGACAGGCCGCCGGTGCTGGACGAGACGATCGGAATGCCCTCGTCGCGCAGGAAGCGCTCGGCGAAGGCGGCGTTGCTGGCGCCGACGTCCGAAAGGCCGTCGAACAGCTTGCCCCCGCCGAAGATCTTGGCCTCGAGGCGCTCGCGACGGGCGCCCTTCTTCAGGAGGCCGTTGATCAGCAACTCCATGGCGTAGGCGCCGTAGCGGACGGCGTCGCCGCTGTCCTTGCTGCGATCGCCGGAGTCCGGCAGCAGGAAGTGGTTCATGCCGCCGATGCCCGTGGTCGGATCGCGCAGGCAGGCGGCGATGCACGAACCGAGCACCGTGGTCATGACCACGTTCGGGTCGGCCGACACGTGGCTCTCGCCCTGGGTGACGTGAACCTTGATCGCGGGGCCCGCTTCGTCTGGGTAGGGGTCTCGACCGATCATGTCAGCTGGCCAAAGACCTGTTCGATCTTTTCCTTCAGGCCTTGGACGGTGAACGGCTTGACGCAGTAGTTGTTGACGCCGAACTGCACGGCGCGCTGGACCAGCTCGCGATCGGCCCGGCCGGTCAGCATGACGAAAGCCGTCTGGCGGATCGGCGGGTGCGAGCGCACCGCGCGCAGCAGGGCCAGCCCGTCCATCTTCGGCATGTTGAAGTCCGAGATGACCAGGTTGGCCGGCTTGGCCAGGAGGTTCTTGAGCGCCTCCTCGCCGTCGGGGGCCTCGCGGATGTCCTTGAAGCCGATCTGCTGCAAGGCGTTGCGGATCAACGCCCGCATGGTCAGCTGGTCATCGACGACGAGAACGGAAATGGAGCTTGCTTGGGGCATGGGTTCATCGCCTCGCGGAGGCCAGATCGAGGATGGTTTGGCCCATGGAGGACAGGGGGACCTGCTTCTCCACGGCGCCGAGTTCAAAAGCCGTGCGCGGCATGCCGTAGACGACGCAGCTCTGCTCGTCCTGGCCGATCGTCCGGGCGCCGGCCTTGCGCATGGCCAGCAGGCCCTGCGCGCCGTCGCGGCCCATGCCCGTCAGGATGGCGCCCACCGCCTTGTCGCCGACCGCCTGGGCCACCGAGTTGAACAGCACGTCGACCGACGGCCGGTGGCCGCTGACCGGGTCGCCCTGGACCAGGCGGCAGCGCAGCCCGGCCGAGCGAACGACCTCCAGGTGGGTCGCCCCGCCCGGCGCGACATAGACCTTGCCCGGCTCCAGCAGGGCGCCGTCGACGGCTTCCTGCACCCGGGCGCCGCTGGCGCGGTCGAGGCGGGCGGCGAAGCTGGCCGTGAAGGTGGCCGGCATGTGCTGGGTGATCACCGTCGGCGGGCCGGTCTCGGGGAACTGGCTGAGGATCGACAGCAGGGCTTCCACCCCGCCGGTCGACGAGCCGATCGCCACGATGTCGCCCGACGGCAGGTAGTTTAGGCGGCGGGCCGTGGCCGGCGCGGCGTCGGCCTTGGTCCGCACCGAGGCTCGAGCCGCGGCCTTGACCTTGTCGGCCACCTCGGCCAGGGCCTCGGCGGTGCCGGTCGCGTTGGTGGGCTTGCCCACGCAGTCGACGGCGCCAAGCTCCAGCGCGCGCAGGGTCATCTCGGCCCCGGCCTGGGTCAGGCTGGAGACCATGACCACCGGCATCGGCCGCAGGCGCATGATCTTCTCGAGGAACTCGATGCCGTTCATGTTCGGCATCTCGATATCGAGGGTGACGACGTCGGGGTTCAGGGCCTTGATCATGCCCCGGGCCTCGAACGGGTCGCCGGCGGCGCCGACCACCTCGATCTCGGGGTCACGGGTCAGGGCGGCCGTGATCAGGCTCCGCATGGTGGCGGAGTCGTCGACGACGAGGACGCGAATCTTGGCCATCAGCGACCCACCTTGCGGTAGGCGGTCAGGCCGGCGCTTTCGAAAGCGGTAATGGAAGCACCCACACGTTCGGAATGGCCGACATAGAGCTTGCCGCCCGGGGCGACCAGCGGCGCGAAGCGCTGCCAGACCCGCTCCTGGGTGGGCTCGTCGAAATAGATGACGACGTTGCGGCAGAAGATGGCGTCGAACGGCCCCTTCATCGGCCAGCTGGGACCGTTCAGGTTCAGCTCGCGGAACGCCACCAGCTGGCGGGCCGTCTCGCAGACCCGGAAGCTGCGGCGGTCGCTGGCGTCGCGCTCGAAATACTGGCTGCGCATGTTGGCGGGGATGCCTTCGAGGAGCTGCTCCTCGTAGACCGCCGCCCGGCCCGTCGCCAGCACGTTGGTGTCGATGTCGGTGCCCAGGATCCGGATGTCCAGCTCGGCGGCGTTCGGCCACACCGACAGCACGGTGAAGGCCATCGAATAGGGCTCCTGGCCCGACGAGCAGGCCGCCGACCACAGGCGCAGGCGCCCGCCGGCCCGGACCTTGTCGGCCATCGGCTCCAGGATGTTGGCGCGCAGGTCGTCGAAATGGTGCGGCTCGCGGAAGAACCGGGTGACGTTGGTCGTCAGGGCCCGGAGCATATGCTGCTGCTCGTCGACATTGCCGTCCTGGGCGACGAACGCGCAGTACTCCGCGAACGACTTCAGGCCCAGGGTGCGCAGGCGCTTGGCCAGGCGCGAATAGACCAGGGTCGCCTTGCTGTCGGGCAGGCTGATGCCGGCCTGCTCGTACAGCAGGGCGGCGATCCGCTTGAAGTCGGCGCCCGTGAAGGCGAACTCGCCGTCGACGAGGGCCTCGCGGCGATCGGAGAAGGAGGTCGAGGGTGTGGTCATATCAGGCGGCCAGGGCCTCGCGCTCGGGGAGCAGGCGGTCCAGCGAGATCTCGCTGATCATCCGCCCTTCGATGGAAATGATGCCGCGCACGAAGTGGCGGACGTTCTCGCAGGCGATGTCCGGGGTGGGCTGGCACATCTCGTCGGTGATCGACAGGATGTCGGACACCGCGTCGACCAGCAGGCCGACCGTGCGGTCGCCGGCCTGGACCACGATGAACACGCTGCGCACGTTCGGCTCGGTGGTGGGCATGCCGATGCGGGCGGCCAGGTCCATGATCGGCAGGACCGCGCCGCGCAGGTTGATCACGCCGCGCATGTAGGCGGGCGACTGCGGCAGGGTGGTGGCCGGGCTCCAGCCGCGGATCTCGCGGACGGCCATGATGTCCACGCAGTATTCCTGCTCGCCCACGCGGAACGAGATCAGTTCGCGGGTTTCGCTGCTGTGGATGGCGTTGGGTTCGGTCATCGGGCTATTCCGCGGCGATGAGGCTGGGATCGACGGCGGGCGGCGGGCTGCGGCGACGCAGGTTGATCACCGCGTCGACGTCGAGGATCAGGGCCACCCGGCCGTCGCCCAGGATGGTCGCGGCGGCGACGCCCTCGACCTGCTGGTAGTTCTGTTCCAGCGACTTGATGACCACCTGGCGCTGGCCGTGGATGGCGTCGGCCACCAGGGCGGCGCGCGAGCCGTCCTCGCCCTCGACCAGCAGCACCACGCCCTCGGTCGCCGACGGCGACTTGCTGCGATAGTTCAGGGTCAGGCCCACGTCGATCAGCGGCACGAAGCTGTCACGCACGGCCAGGACCGAACCGGTCGGACCCAGGGGCCGGATTTCCTCGGCCTTGGGCCGCAGGCTTTCGACGATGCAGGCCAGCGGGATGACCAGGGTCTCGCCGGCCACGTCGACCACCATGCCGTCCAGGACAGCCAGGGTCAGCGGCAGGCTCAGCGTGAAGGTCGAGCCCAGGCCCGGACGCGACGAGATCGAGATGCGACCGCCCAGCGCCTGGACGCTGCGCTTGACCACGTCCATGCCGACGCCGCGGCCCGAGACGTCCGAGATCTTGTCGGCGGTCGAGAAGCCCGGGAGGAAGATCAGGTTGTCGATCTCCTCGTCGGTCAGGGTCAGGTCCGGCGAGATCAGGCCCTTGTTGACGGCGATCGACAACACCCGCTCGCGGTTGATGCCCTTGCCGTCGTCCTGGACCTCGATGACGATCCGGCCGCTGCGATGCAGGGCGGCCAGGCGCACGACGCCTTCGGGATTCTTGCCGGCCGCCTTGCGCTCCTCGGGGCTTTCCAGCCCGTGGTCGATGGCGTTGCGCAGCATGTGGGTGATCGGATCGGCCAGACGCTCGATGACCGTCTTGTCGACCTCGGTGTTCTCGCCGTCCATCACCAGGCGGGCCTGCTTGCCCGTCATGTTGGCGACTTCGCGGACCAGGCGCGGCATACGCTGGAACACCGACTTCACCGGCTGGGCGCGGATGGCCATCACGCTGTCCTGGATCTGGCGGGTAAGCTGCTCCAGCTCATCCAGGCCCATGGCCAGGTTCGACGACGGGGCGATGCCGTATTCGCCGACGCGTTGGGCCAGCATGGCCTGGTTGATGACCAGCTCGCCGACCAGGTCGATCAGGTGGTCGATGCGCTCGGGATCGACGCGGATCACCGACTGGCCCGGACCGGGGACGTCGATCTGGGCCGGCTTGGCGGCGGGGGCGGCCGGGGCGTTGGCGGCGACCGGAGCGGCGGCGGGCGTCGGAGCCGGCGCGGCGACAGGGGCCGGCGGGGCGATCTCGACGACCGGAGCGGCGGCGACGACCGGCGCTTCGACCGGGACTTCGATCGCGGCGGGCGCGGGCGTCGGAGCGGCCACGTCCAGCAGGGTCGCCAGCACCTCGGCCACCGGGGCCTCGCCGCGGGTGATCTCCAGGTCGCAGTCGCCGTCGACGAATTCGAAGACTTCGCGGATGGCCTCCTCGCCCTGGTCCGTCTCGAGCCGGACGCTCCAGGTGACGTAGGCGGCTTCGGGATCGATGAATTCCAGGGCCGGCAGGGCGCTGTCGTCCAGGGTCGCCTGGATCGGGCCCAGGCGACTCAGCTCGCGCAGCAGCAGGGCCGTCTCGTTGGCCTTGCGGTACAGGTCGGACTTCGGACGGATCGACACCGTCCAGACATTGCCGTCTAGCACGGCCGCGTCGGCGGCCTGGGCGTCGAGGGTGATGGTCATCGGCTGGAAGTCGAAGCCCAGGTCGTCGTCGTCCATCCCGTCATCCGCGCCGACCACGATCGGGGCGGCGTCGACGTACCGAGGAGTCTCGACCACCGGCGCGGCGGCGGCCGGAACAGGCGCGGCGGCGGGGTCGGTGACAGCCTTCAGTTCGGCGGCCATGGCGGCCGAGGCGTCCATGTCGACCACGCCCAGGCCGCGAGCGGCGCTGACATGGTCGGCCAGCACGTCCGAGGCGCGCAGCAGCAGGGCCGTCAGGTCCGGCGTGCCCGGGATCTCGTTCGACCGCAAGGCGTCCAGCAGGGTCTCGAACACGTGGGCGAAGCGCACCAGCGGTTCCAGGCCGAAGGCGCCGGCGCCGCCCTTGATCGAGTGCACGGCCCGGAAGACGGCGTTGACGGTGTCGCCATCGTCGTTGCCGTCCTGCATGGCCAAGAGCCCGCCTTCAAGATCGGCGAGCAGTTCCTCGCATTCCTGAAAGAAGGTGACCTTGATGGCCTCTAGCTCGTCCATTCCCCGACTTCCTACAAAGGTATTTCAGTACCTAAAGCACCTGGACGATCAGGCCGCGACGCGGCGGATCGCCTCAACGAGCTTCTCGGGGTTGAACGGCTTGACGATCCAGCCCGTGGCGCCGGCCTCGCGGGCCCGCTGCTTCTTGCTGGGGTCGCTTTCGGTGGTCAGCACCAGGATCGGGATGGCGCGATAGTCGTCGTCGACCCGCACCGCCTCGATGAAACCGAAGCCGTCCAGCTTGGGCATGTTGATGTCGGTGATGATCACGTCGGGGCGATGGGCGGACAGCACTTCCAGCCCGTGTTCGCCGTCGACGGCTTCGACGACGTTGAACCCGGCGCCGGCGAGGGCCATGCGCAGCATGTCCCGCATCGTACGCGAGTCATCGACCGTGAGGACAGTACGCGTCACGATGCAGCTCCTTGGATTTCGGCCTGAAACAGAGCCCCTTCGGCCCCGAAAAGACGGATGGTTTCCACGAACGCCTCGGAAGGCGCGGTGATCGAAAAAGGCTTGCCGTCCTCGGCCCAGGCCTTGCGGGCGGCCAGCAGGACCTGCAGGCACAGCCCGCCGAGGCGGCGCACCTGGTCGGCATGGACCTCGATGTCCTGGCCGCGGCGTTCGACGAACGCCTGCTTGAGCGGTCCCGAAGCCTTCAGATCAAGGGTTTCGGGCAAAGCGATCGCTGTCGACATCAGAACTCCTCCCAGCCGTCGCTGGCCGGGGCGGCCGCGGTCGCCGCCCCGCCGCGTCCAGGACGGGCGAAGGCGTTGAGGCGGGCGCGTTGCTCAGCCACCGGATTGGCGGCGGGGGCGTGGTGGGCGGCGTCGGCGACCTGCGGACGCTCGTAGGACGTGGCCTGCTGGCGGCCGTCGCCGACCCGGAAGCGGCCGATCAGACGCACCAGCTCGCCGGTCTCGCCCTTCAGCGAGTGGGTGGCGGCGGTCGACTGCTCGACCATGGCGGCGTTCTGCTGGGTCACCTGGTCCATCTGGTTGACGGCGGTGTTGACCTCGTTCAGGCCGGTGGCCTGCTCGGCGGCCGAGGCGGCGATCTCGGTGACCAGGGCGTCGATCTCGCCGACCTTGGTGACGATCCGCTGCAGGGCCTCGCCCGTCTGGCCGACCAGGCTCACGCCCTGGCTGACCTGCTGGGTGGAGGACGAGATCAGCGTCTTGATCTCCTTGGCGGCTTCGGCCGAGCGCTGGGCCAGGGCCCGCACTTCCTGCGCCACGACCGCGAAACCTCGACCGGCGTCACCGGCGCGCGCCGCTTCGACGCCGGCGTTCAGGGCCAGCAGGTTGGTCTGGAAGGCGATCTCGTCGATGACGCCGATGATCTGGTTGATCTGCTTGGACGAGTCCTCGATGGCGCCCATGGCCGAGACGGCCTCGTGCACGACCTGGCCCGAATGAGTGGCTTCGCCCCGGGTGCTGGAGACCACTTCCGAGGCCTGCTTGGCGCCGCTGGCGGTGCGGCGCACCGTGGCGGTCAGCTCGTCCAGGGCGGCGGCGGTCTCTTCCAGCGAGGCGGCCTGCTGCTCGGTGCGGCGCGACAGGTCGTCCGAGGCGTGGGCGATCTCGTCGGCGCCGGTGCGCAGGCCGTCCGTCGAGGCCGCGATGACCTTGATGGTTTCCTGCAGCTGGGTGATGGCGGCGTTGAAGTCGTCCTTCAGCTTGCGGTAGTCGCCCGGGAAGTCGGCCTGGACGCGGTAGGTCAGGTCGCCCTTGGCCAGGTGCTCCAGCGCGTCGGCCAGCGACGACACCACCAGGGCGTTCTCGCGGGCGGCGGCGGCGGCGGCCTCTTCCTTGGCGCGGCGCTCGTCGGCGGTCAGGGCGGCCGACTTCTCCTGCTCGGCGCGCATCTGCTCCAGGTGCAGCTGATTGTCGCGGAAGACCTTCAGCGAGCGGACGATGGCGCCCAGCTCGTCGCCGCGGGTCATCTTCTCCAGGTCGATCGTATTGTCGCCCTTCGACAGCTTCTCGGTGGCGCCGGCGATGTCGCCGATCGACTTGCGGGTGGTCATCACGGTCATGAAGGCCAGGCCGGCGACCGCGCACAGCGTGATCAGCGACAGGACGATCGTGGCGCTCATCGCCGCATTGGCCTCAGCCTGCTTCTTCGCCGTCTCGGTGGCGATGCGGGTGTTGGCGGACGTCACGACGCCGTCCAGCTGGGCGGTCATCTTGGCGTACTGCTCTTCGAACGGGGCGATGAAGCCGGCGGCCATGTTGAAGTCGACCCCGATCATCCCGCTGACCGTGTCGATGGCGCTGCGGCATTCGTCGAGCGACTTGATCAGCTCGACGATCTTGCCCTGCTCTTCCTTGGGCAGCTTGCCCTTCAGAGCGGTCAGGTCCTTCTTGATCGCGTCGGTTTCGGTCAGGATCGCCGCCATGCGGGCGTCGTTCTTGTCGACCTCGATGTTCCCGGCCTTGTGGGTCATCACGGTGAACAGTTCGCCGTTGATGTTGGAAATCCGCTTGGAGATCGTCTGGATCTCCATGTTCTCGCGCATGTCGTTCTCGACGACCTGCTTGAGCGCGGCGGACTGGCTCTTCTGCACGACGATCGCGCCGCCGGCCATCAGGGCCAGCATCAAAAGCGCGAAAGCCGGCGCGAAGCCGATTTTGATGATCAACGGAAGATCGACGAGCCGAAAACGCTTCATCGGATAGGTCCCCTCTAGCGGTGTTTCCGTGCGCACGGATCACCAACGTCGAGGGCGATCATCACGGCATATTCCTAATAGTTCCTGACTTTGGTTAAGAGCCTGTGCCGCAGGGCGTGTCGCACCCCTGAAATTCCGCGCTGCGCAAAGCTCTCGTCCGCCCGCCCTGGAATTTCCTGGAATTTAAGGACCGGGCGCGCGCGTGAGTCACGCCCATGCAAGGGTCGAGTCGTCGACGGTGGATTCTGAGTGTAGTTTCAAGTGAAACTGGCGTATTCGCCAAGTAAGCGTGGTTACCGATAAATGAATAAAACTATCTTCCGGTGACTCAGAATATTTTAACTCGGTTCTGCGAAAAAGCTCAGGCGTCCGGACGACGCGACGTCCGAAGGGCGAGACACACTATTAGGAGCAGCGGGATGAAATATCCGATCGCTATTGCCGCGGGAATCGCTGGCAGCTTTTTCGTCGCTCAAGCCGCCTCGGCGGCTGGCGGCTTCGAAGACCAAATGGGCCGTTGCCTGCAACAGTTCGCCAACACGCGCGACGCCGCCCAGGTCATGCTGGAATGCACGGCTGACGCCGGCAAGCTGACCGAGTGCAAGGTCGTCGACAACAGCGCGGCCGGCAAGGGTTTCGACAAGGCCGCCATGTGCATTGCTGAAAAGCTGCCGATGGGCGCCAAGACCGGCACCGTGAAGGTTCCGTTCCGCTTCCCGGGCGGCGCGTAAGTCTAAAAGCTCTCTCCCTTCCCGGAGAGATCTTAATACGCCTCCGCTGGCTCCGCCGGAGCGTCCTTACAGGGGACGTTCCGGCCCGGGGCCGGCGGGGGCGTTTTGCGTTTTGGCGGTCGTGCGCCGAATGGGGACAGGCGCATGTGCCTGTCCCCGGCGGCAAATCCCCTACCCGCCCCGCTTCAGCGTCTCGCGGGCGATGACCAGCTGCTGGATCTGGCTGGTGCCCTCGTAGATCCGGAAGATCCGCACGTCGCGATACAGCCGCTCGATGCCGTAGTCGGCGACATAGCCGGCCCCGCCGAAGATCTGCACCGCCCGGTCGGCCACCCGCCCGACCATTTCCGAGGCGAACAGCTTGGCGGCCGCCGCCTCCAGGGTCACGCCCTCGCCGGCGTCGCGCTTGCGGGCGGTCTCCAGCACCAGGGCCCGGGCCGCCAGGGCCTCGGTCTTGCTGTCGGCGATCATCGCCTGGATCAGCTGGAAGCTGGCGATCGGCTGGCCGAACTGCTTGCGCTCGCTGGCATAGGCCACGCAGTCGGCCAGCAGGCGCTCGGCCACGCCCACGCAGACCCCGGCGATGTGCAGCCGCCCGCGGTCCAGCACCTGCATGGCCACCTTGAAGCCCTCGCCCTCCTCGCCCAGCCGGTTCCAGGCCGGCACGCGGACATTGTCGAAGGTCACGTCGTGGATATGGGCCCCCTGCTGGCCCATCTTCTTCTCGGGCTTGCTGACGCTCAGGCCCGGCAGGTCGCGCGGGACCAGGAAGGCCGAGACGCCCGAGCCGCCCTTCACCTCGGGATTGGTGCGGGCCATCACCGTGAACAGCGAGGCCTTGCCGGCGTTGGTGATGAACCGCTTGTTGCCGTTCAGCACATAGTCGTCGCCGTCCAGCACGGCCCGGGTCTGGACGGCGGCGCTGTCGGACCCGGCCTCGGCCTCGGTCAGGGCGAACGAGGTGACGATCTCGCCGGAGGCGACGCCGGGCAGCCACTTGGCTTTCTGTTCGTCGGTCCCGAACATCACCAGCCCCTGGCTGCCGATGCCGACATTGGTGCCGAACACCGAGCGGAAGGCCGGCGAGGCGCGGCCCAACTCGATGCCGACCAGGCACTCTTCCTCCATGTTCAGGCCCAGGCCGCCGAACGCTTCTGGGATCGACAGGCCGAACAGGCCCAGGCCCTTCATCTCCTCGATGATCTCGGCGGGCACGGCGTCGTCCTCGGCGACCTTGGCCTCGATCGGGCGCAGCCGCTCAGCGACGAAACGCCGCACCGTGTCGATCAGCTGCTCGCGGGTCTCGAGGTCCAGGGCCATGGCGTTCCTTCCGCTTCAAACATCTGTTTTGAGCAGACTGTAGCGGCGGAACGCACGAAGGGAAGAGGGCGGTCGGGCCAAAGCCTCGCGCGGAAAAGCCGAGACCGGCTTTCCGCAAAGGCGACGCGAAACAGGAGCCTGGGCGAGCCGCGCGATTTCCCATGTCGCGCGATCGGCCCTAGGCCCGCGCCAGCACGCTCTTGCGCATCCCGTAGGCCAGATAGACCAGCGCTCCGACGCCATGAGCGTACAGGAAGTAGAGCTGGGTCTTGGCCGGCAGGCTGTAGAACAGGTACAGGCAGCCCAGGATGGCCCCCGGCGCCACCACTTGCCACAGCGGGGTGGAGAACATCCGCGGCCGGCCCGGGTCGCGCACCCGCAGGATGATCACCGACAGCCCCACCGCGATGAAGGCCGCCAGGGTGCCGGCGTTGGCCAGCTCGGCGAGGTCCTTCAGCGACAGCAGGCCCGACAGCACGGCCGCCAGGGCGCCGGTCAGCAGGGTCATCAACACCGGCGTGCCGGTCTTGGGATTTACCCGCGACAGGGCCGGGGGCAGCAGGCCGTCGCGCGCCATCACGAAGAAGATCCGGCTCTGGCCGTACATGAAGGCCAGGATGACGGTCGGCAGGGCGACCACCGCCGCCAGGGCCACCAGTTCGCCCATCTTCGGATGGCCAAGGGTTTCCAGGATGAACACCAGCGGCGCTTCGCTCTTGGAGAACACCTCGGCCCGCGAGGCCCCGATCGCGACGCCGGCCACCAGCATGTAGATCAGGGTGCAGGCCAGCATCGAGCCGACGATGCCGATGGTCAGGTCGCGCTTGGGGTTCTTGGTCTCCTCGGCGGCGGTCGACACCGCGTCGAAGCCGTAGAAGGCGAAGAAGATCAGGCTGGCGGCGGCCATGACCCCCACCTTGATCCCGTTGGGACCGCTCCCCTCGACCGTGTGGGCGGCGAACCCCTTGGGCATGAACGGCGTGAAATGGCTGGCGTCGAACGCCGGCAGGCACAGGGCCACGAACAGGGCCAGGGCCGCGATCTTGATGACCACCAGCACCATGTTGATCGTGGCGCTTTCCCGGCTGCCCACGGCCAGCAGGCCGGCGACGACGAAAGAGATGATCACGGCGGGCAGGTTGATCAGGCCATGCGTCCCGTCGGCCAGCTCGACGTGCGGCCCCGCCAGCAGGAATTCCGGAAAGCCGGCCATCCGGAACAGGCCCGCCGCATGCGCCGACCAGGTGACGGCCACGGCCGCGCAGACCAGGGTGTATTCGAGGATCAGGCTCCAGCCCACGAACCAGGCCACCGGCTCGCCCATGGCCACATAGCTGTAGGTATAGGCGCTGCCCGAGGCCGGGATCATGGTCGACAGCTCGGCGTAGCACAGGGCCGCGCAGGCGCAGACCGCCCCGGCGATCAGGAACGACAGCATCACGCCCGGCCCGGCCAGCCCCGCCCCGACGCCGGTCAGGGCGTAGATGCCGGTGCCGACAATGGCCCCGACGCCCAGGGCCACCAGGTGGTACCAGCTCAGGGTCTTCTTCAGCGCGTGGGCGGGGTCGCCGCTCGCCGTGTCGATCGCCTTGCGGCGGTTCCAGATGCTCAAGTTCTTCTCCCGACTCTTTGCCGGGGACGATGGGCTAGCGACGCGCCGCCGCCAAGGGGGAGAATTTCACCTTCCTTCTCCCCTTGCGGGAGAAGGTGGCCTGCAAAGCAGGTCGGATGAGGGGTCTCGCCGACGTGTCCGACGGTGTATTTGGAATCTTTCGGCGATCGCCTATCGACCCCTTGTCTGTTGGAGAAGCGGTAAGCTGCTGGTGTCTTCCGGGACGTCCGCCTGGTGTTCTCAGCACCAGGCGGACCGCCGGCGGAGGGACCGATAACCCCTGAGCGTTTTGGCGCTGCGGGTGAGCCTGGTCGCCGCTGGCATATCCATGACCCGGATGGTTGCAGGGACGTATGGGTCCGGAGCCACAAGGATGGGATCGATGGATAGGAACAAGTCTAGCACAACGATCGCCGGGATCGATGTGGGCAAGCGCCAGTTGGATGCGGCCGTGCTCGGCAGGGCCGAGCAGCATCGGGTGGCCAACGACGCAGCGGGCTGGGAAGGGCTGATCGCCTGGCTGGCGGAACGCGGCGTCAGACGCGTGGGGCTGGAGGCGACGGCGGGCTACGAGCGCGGCGTGCGGGCCAGACTTGAGGCGGCGGGGCTGGAGGTGGTGGTGCACCAGCCGCTGGAGGTGAAGCTGTTCGCGCGCCTCAAGCGGCGGCGGGCCAAGACCGACCGGCTGGATGCGGCGCTGATCGCGGCGGCGACGGCGCAGGTGGACACGGTGCGGGCGGCCCAGGACCCGCGCCTGGCCCATCTGGCCGAACGCCTGACGGCCTACGAGCAGATCAGCGACCAGGCCGCCCAGCTGAAGACCTTCATGGAGCATGTGACCCTGCCCGATCTGGCCGCCAGCCTGGGCGAGCAGATCCAGAGCCTGGCGCGGCTGAAGGCCCGGCTGGCGCGCGAGATCCTGGCCGCGCTCAAGGCCTGGCCCGACCTTCTGGCCCGCTGGACGCTGCTGCGGTCTCTGCCAGGTGTCGGGCCGCTGGTGGCCGCCAGCCTGGTGATCCGCATGCCCGAGCTGGGCGCCCTCAAGCGCGGCCAGCCCGCCAGCCTGCTGGGCGTGGCTCCCTTCGACCGCCAGTCGGGCCAATGGAAGGGCCAGAGCTTCATCGGCGGCGGTCGAAGCCGACCTCGCCGCATGCTCTATCTGGCCGCCATCGCCGCCAAGCGCTTCGATGCCGCCTTCAAGATCTTCGCCGATCGCCTCCTGGCCGCCGGCAAACCGCCCAAGGTCGCCATCGTCGCCGTCATGCGAAAACTCGTCGAAGCCGCAAACCTCGTCCTCAAGCGACAGCAGCCCTGGGTTCGCCACGCCTGATCAACATGGTTGCTCATCCGTCGGCCTTCGGCCGCCACCTTCTCCCGCAAGGGGAGAAGGAACGTTAGCTCAGATCACCGCGTCGAAGGCCGCCCAGTTGGGCAGTTCGGCGTCGGCCTTGCGGCCCCGGTTGGCGATCCGGGTGTAGAGCAGCTTCACGCAGCGGCTGCCGGTGGTCTCGAACAGGAACGGGAAGATCCCGTGGACGAAACAGGCCACGCCGCCCAGCAGCATCGGGACGGCGAAGCTCCAGGCCACGGCCATGTGCTCGCCATAGGTCTCGTCGACCGAGCGGGGGTGGCGGGTGAAGAGATCGAGCATGACGGGCCCCAGGAAACCTCGTTCCATGATGCCTCGCCTGGCGAGAATGACATGGTCTCAATCGCCGCGCCGTGACAGGTTTGGAGAACTGAATTCTCAAATGGCGGCCGGATAGAGAATGATTTCGCTGGACCAGATCGACCGCCGCCTGCTGGCCATCCTGCAGCAGGACGCCACCGTCCCCATCGCCGAGCTGGCCGAACGGGTGGGCCTGTCGCAGACGCCGTGCTGGAAGCGGGTCAAGCGGCTGCAGGATAGCGGGGTGATCACCGCACGCGTCGCCCTGATCGACCGCGACGCCCTGGACCTGCCGCTGACGGTGTTCGTGGCGGTCAAGACCGGCCGCCACGACGAGGACTGGCTGGCGACCTTCGCGGCCGGCGCCAAGGCCCTGCCCGAGGTGGTCGAGTTCTACCGGATGAGCGGCGATGTCGACTACCTGCTCAAGGTCGTGGTGCGCGACATCGCCGCCTATGACCGCTTCTACCGCCGCCTGATCGCCACCGCCCCGCTGACCGACGTGTCGTCCAGCTTCGCCATGGAGCAGATCAAGTTCACGACGGCCCTGCCGATTTCGCTGGGGTAACCGCGAAAGTTATCCACAGGGCCGCGGCCAGGGACACGCCCTCGCGGCGTGTCCCCACCTTCATCCCGGAAGGTCAGGACGTGCGGCGCCGCGCCGGCCGAAGGGGACACGCCGCAAGGGCGTGTCCCCGGCTGCGTCACGGTCGTCTATCCCCGCGAAATCCAACCCCGGCGTCAACGAAATCAAGGCGCTGCACGAAAACGCACGTTTCCTGCCCCCACCCTCCGGGGCGGGCGCACACTTCTGGTCATGACCCAGACCCAACACACCCCCGCCCCGTCCCTGGCCTGGCGCCAGGCCCTGCAGACCAAGCTGATGGCCGCCCTCGACGCCGCCTGGGCGATTCTCGAGCACTGCGACGATCCCGCCGAGATCAAGCGGGTCCGTGAGCGGCTCAGGGCCATCGGCGAGCTGGCCGCCCAGGCCCGCAAGGTGGCGCTGATCACCCCGAAGGAGTCGAAAGCCGACGCCAATGTCGCGGCCAAGGCCGAAATGCTGGCCCGGGTGATGGCGCCCGGCCTGGCCGCCGAAGCCCTGGTCGCCGCCCGCGCCCCCGCCGCCGCCCAGGCCGAGCTCTCGCGCCGGGCGCTGGAAAAGCTAAAGGGCGGCGGGCGGGCGCGGTTGTGAGGGCGACTCGCCAGCCGCCCGGGGACAGGCACGCAGGACAGCGCGTCCGCAAGCTTGCCGAAGCCTTGAGGTGCGTGCCTGTACCCAACGCCATCCCGGCGGCTGGATCGCTCGCCGTGAAGAAAGGCCGGACGCAGCAGATCAAGGTGGGGACACGCACTCACGCCAGACGCCCCGGCGACCCGACCAACGCCTTGCCATGAGTGCGCGTCCCCGGCTCGACGCGAGCCGAAACCCGGTTTCGCCGCCTAGTCCGGCCAGAGATCCTGCACGTCGCCCTTGCGGTTCAGCATGTGCGTGGCCCGCTTGATCAGCATCAGCAGCCGCTCGCGCCGGCCGTCGCTGTCGTAGGTCAGCGAGGCCCGGGCCAGGCCTTCCAGCATGAACCGCGCCAGGTCGCGCGAGGCCTGGAACCTCGGGCCGGCGCCGGCGTGGAGGATCTTCAGGAAGTGGTCGCCGGCCTGGGCGCGGTCGAACTCGGCCTGGGCCGGGGCCAGCAGGGCCTGGACGGCCGGGTCGGTGCGGCCGGCGGCCTCCAGCTCGGCGAAGGCCAGGAACGGCACGGTGTGCAGCAGGTCCCAGTAGCTGTCGATGGCGTGCTCGGTGACGTCGGCGCCCGGCGGCAGGGCGTCGGCGGCGGCGCGGAACAGGGCCGAGCGCTCGGCCTGGACGTGGGCCACGGCCGCCTCGACCAGGGCTTCGCGGCTGGGGAAGTGGTAGAGCATCGCCCCGCGCGTCAGCCCCGCCGCGTCGGCGATCACCGGATTGGTCGCGGCGTAATAGCCGATCTCGGCGATCAGCCGCATCGCGTGGTCGAGAATCCTCGCCCGGGTCTTGAGCGACTTGGGCGTATCCTTGGCGAGGCGGGCGGCGTCCATGAACCCTGGTCTAGTCCAAAGCCATGTTGCGCTGCAACAGCCCAGGGCCGGCAAAGCTTCACCCGTCCGGCAAGTTTCATCCGATGGTCAAATTTCGGGCGTCGGTGCGGCGCCGCGCCGCGTGACGGGCGGCGCCCCGTTTCACGAAAGCGACATGCAATCAGCTTAATCGCCGCCCTTGAGCGCTCCGACAGGATCGGGGCCGCGACCGGTCCGGGGGGACCGGACTGGAACGCCGACCAGACCGCCGGAGGGGCAAGCCATGGTCACCGACACCGACATCGAGATTCGCCGCTACCGCTCGATCTTCATCAGCGACGTGCACCTGGGCACCCGCGGCTGCCAGGCCGAGCTGCTGCTGGACTTCATCCGCCATGTCGAATGCGACAAGCTCTACCTGGTGGGCGACATCATCGACGGCTGGAAGCTGCGCAGCGGTTGGCACTGGCCGCAGAGCCACAACGACGTGGTGCAGAAAATCCTGCGCCTGGCGCGCAAGGGCGTGGAGGTGATCTACGTGCCCGGCAACCACGACGACCGGGTGCGCGACTTCTGCGGCGTCCACTTCGGCGGGGTGGTGGTGGTCCGCGACGTGATCCACGAGGCGGCCGACGGCAAGCGCTACCTGGTGGTGCACGGCGACGAGTTCGACGGGGTGGTGCAGCACGCCAAGTGGCTGGCCTTCCTGGGCGACTGGTCCTATAGGACCATCCTGATGCTGAACACCTTGCTCAACCGCGCACGCCGCAAGCTGGGGTTCGGCTACTGGAGTCTTTCGGCCTATCTGAAGGTCAAGGTGAAGAACGCCCTGCAGTTCATCGAGAATTTCGAGGCCGCGGTCGCCGACGAAGCCCGTCGTCGCGGCGTCGACGGCGTGATCTGCGGCCATATCCACAAGGCCGAGATGCGCGAGATCGACGGCGTGCTCTATGTCAACGACGGCGATTGGGTGGAAAGCTGCACCGCGCTGGTGGAACATATGGACGGACGGCTCGAAATCCTGGAATGGTCCAAGCTTAGGTCCTGGTCGGTGATCGACCGGGCGCGGGCGCTCACCCTCGAGCCCCCGATAGCGGAGCCAGCCGCCGCCTGATGCGGATACTACTCGCCACCGATGCCTGGGAACCGCAAGTCAATGGCGTGGTCCGGACCCTCACCAAGGTGATGGCCGAGCTGAAAGCCATGGGCCACGAGGTCGACGTCGTCAGCCCCGACCAGTTCCCCACCTTCCCGCTGCCGACCTATCCGGAGATCAAGCTGGCCATCGGGGCCTACGAGCCGGTGATGGAGCGCTTCAAGTCGTTCGAGCCGGAGGCGATCCACATCGCCACCGAGGGGCCGATCGGCCTGGCCGCCCGCCGCATCTGCCTGGAATGGAAGCTGCCGTTCACCACCAGCTACCACACGCGCTTTCCCGAATATGTGTCGGCCCGCCTGCCGCTGCCGCTGTCGGCCGGCTACACCTACATGCGCTGGTTCCACAAGCCGTCGGGCCGGCTGATGGTCGCCACCCCGACCATGCGCGACGAGCTGATCCGCCACGGCTTCCGCAACATCTCGCCCTGGACCCGCGGCGTCGACACCGACGTGTTCCGCCCCCGCCAGGAAGGCGAGCCCGACGTGTTCGAGGGCCTGGCCCGGCCGATCTTCCTCAATGTCGGCCGCGTGGCCGTCGAGAAGAACATCGAGGCCTTCGCCAGCCTGGACCTGCCCGGCACCAAGGTGATCGTCGGCGACGGCCCCCAGCGCGAGGAGCTGGCCGAGAAATATCCGGACGTGGTGTTCACCGGCGCCAAGTTCGGCGAGGAGCTGGGCCGCTATTTCGCCTGCGCCGACGTGTTCTGCTTCCCGTCCCTGACCGACACCTTCGGCCTGGTGATCCTGGAGGCCATGGCCGCCGGCGTGCCGGTGGCGGCGTTCTCGGCCCCCGGTCCGATCGACATCATCCCCGGCTCCGGCGCCGGCGTGCTGGCCCCCGGCCAGACCGACGGCCTGCGCGAGGCCTGCCTGGCGTGCCTGGACATCGACCACACGGCGGTGCGCAAGTTCGCCGAGGGCTTCTCGTGGCGGGCCTGCGCCGAGGAGTTCTACAAGAACCTGCAGCCCTATCCCGAGCCGGAAAAGACCCGCTTCTGGCGCCGGCTGCGGCGCCTGGCGCGGCTGAGGCGCAAGCCCGCCGCCTGAGGCGGCGGTGCTCGAGACGCGCCTCCCCGCTCACACGACGAACGCCTCGCTGCGGTCCATGCGCACGTTGCGGACGGCGCGGCAGGCCTCCTCGTCCGCCCGGTCGCGTTCGGGCTTGAAGCTCAGCAGCAGCGAGCGCCGCCGCGCGCCGGAGCGGTTGCGGGTGGCCCCGTGCAGCAGGTCGGCGTCGAACACCAGGATGTCGCCCGCCTCGCCCGCCAGGACGATGGACAGGGCCTCGTCGTCCGGCCCGCCCGGGTCGAGCAGGCGCGGCACCAGGCGGGTGGCGCCGTTGTCGGGCCCGTAGGGATCGAGGAACACCAGGGCCGCCACCGCCTTCTGGCCGGCCCCGTCGCGATGCAGCGGCTGGTGGCCGCCGTCCGCCAGCGGCTCGCGCCCCTCCACCTGGCAGAGGAAGAACGGCCCGCCCAGCATCCGCCCCGCCGCCGCCAGCAGGGACGGCAGCCGGCAGGTCCGCTGCACCGTGGGATCCAGATCGACCAGGGCGTGGCGCCAGTCGGGACTGCGCGGCGCGGCCCATTGTTCGGGCAGACCGACGCCGGCGTCGAAGGCGTCGCGCAGGGCGGCGCGCCAGGCCTCGGGCACGACGCCGCGCAGCAGCAGGTAACCGTCGCGGTCCAGGGCCGCGGCCTGGTCCGCCTCGAGCGGGGCGACCTTGGCGGGCGTCAGGGTTTGGCTCATGGCGCTCCGGAACCGGCGGGAGATCGCCGCGATCCTGCCCCCGCCGCGCGGCGCCGTCCACCGGCGGGTCAGTCCGCGGCCGTCCGACCGCCTTCGACGACGAACCGCGCCTCGACGCCGGCCGGCGCGGCCAGGCCCGGCCGCGCCAACGGCTGGCCGCCGCCGATCCACAGCCTCACCGGACCGGCGGCGATCGACCGCGTCCCGTCAGGTCCGACGACGCTCATCGCCGCCCCGTCCAGCGCGAACCGCACGCGGCGGGTCTCGCCGGCCTTCAGATGGATCCGCTGGAAGCCTTGCAGCGACCGCACCGGCGCGCCGGGCGCGTCGCGCGACACGTAGAGCTGGACCACTTCGTCGCCGTCGCGCTCGCCGCGATTGGTGACCTCGACCTCGACGCCCTGGGTCTGGCCCGCCTTCACCGTCGCCCGCTCCAGCACCGGCTTGCCATAGGCGAACCGCGTGTAGCTGAGGCCATGGCCGAACGGATATAGCGCCTCGCCGGCGAAATAGCGGTAGGTGCGGCCGGCCATGCCGTAGTCCTTGAACGGCGGCAACTGGTCGGCGGACCGATAGAAGGTCACCGGCAGGCGGCCGGCCGGACTGAAGTCGCCGGCCAGCAGACCGGCCACCGCGCGACCGCCCTCGCCGCCCGGATACCAGGCCTCGACGATGGCCGGCAGGTGGGCGTCGGCCCAGTTCACGCTTAGGGCCGAGCCATTCATCAGTACAAGGATGATGGGCTTGCCGGTCGCGTGCAGGCGCTCCAGCAGGCCCTCCTGGGCGGCGGGCAGGTCCAGGCTGTTGCGGTCGCCGCCGGCGAAGCCCTTGGCCCGCACCGACATCTCCTCGCCTTCCAGCTTGGCGGTCAGCCCGCCGACGAAGACCACCAGGTCGGCGGCCCTGGCCGCGGCCACGGCGGCGTCAGCCCCTCGGCTGGGCCGGCTCCATTGCAGGCGCAGGTCGCCGCGCGAGCCGGCCTGGTTGGCCTCGACGATGATCGCGTGGGCCTTGCCGGCCGTCAGCACGACCTGGCCGTCGGGGGCGGAGTCGGGGGCCCGGGTCCAGGCGTCGACCACGGTCCGGCCGTCGACGATCACCCGGTAGCCGCCCTCGCCGCTGACCGAGAAGCGGTGGACGCCGGTTTCGGTCGAGGTCAGCACCCCGGTCCAGCGCATCGAGGTCTGGCGCGCCTGGCGCTGGGGCCGCCCCCAGCCGAAGGCCGCGTTGGTCGCCGGCTGCGGCGCCGTCGCCGGCCCTTCAAGGTCCAGCCCCTGGAAGGTTTCGACCGTCAGGTCCTTCAGCGCCGAGTCCGGCACGGCCTCGCGCGGCGCCTCGGTCCAGCCGCTGCCCTCGACGACTTCGATCTTCGCGCCGGGGAATCGCTCGCGCAGCCCCGCCAGCACGGTGACCGGTCGGGACGGCGTGCCATTATAATTGCCGACCAGAGCGTCCAGGCTATCGGCGTTGGGACCAATCACCGCGATCCGGGCGGGGGCGGCCTTCAGCGGCAGCAGGCCATTGTTCTTCAGCAGCACCAGCGAGGCCTTGGCGGCCTCCAGCGACAGGGCGCGGTGCTCGGGCGTGTCGTTCTGGGCGGCGGTGATCTTGAAGTACGGCACGCGCTCGGGCGGGTCGAACAGGCCCAACTTCAGGCGGGCGACGAACAGCCGCCGCACGGCCTGGTCCAGCAGGGCCTGGTCGACCAGCCCGTCTTGCACCGCCTTGACGATCGGCGCGACGTCGCTGCTCTTGTCCGGCCCGAACTCGCCGCAGAACAGGTCGGTCCCCGCCTTCAGGCTGGCGGCCACGGCCAGCTCGGCGGTCTTCACATAGCCGTGCGAGGTGGGCAGGAAGACGTCGGCGATCGCCGCGCAGTCCGAGACCACATGGCCGGAAAAGCCCCAGTCCCGCCGCAGCCGGTCGGCCAGCAGGGCGGTGTTTGCGCAGGCCGGGACGCCGTCGACGGCGTTGTAGGCGCACATCACCGACTCCACCCGGGCCTGGGTGACCAGGGCCTTGAAGGCCGGCAGGTAGGTGTCCTCCAGGTCGTGGGCCGAGGGGTGGACGTCGTCGCGGTGGCGGTCGGCCTCGGGGCCGCTGTGCACCGCGAAGTGCTTGGCCGTGGCCACGGTCTTGTAATAGGCCGGGTCGTCGCCCTGCAGGCCGGTGGCGAAGGCCACGCCCATCTCGGCCGTCAGGTGCGGATCCTCGCCCCAGGTCTCCTGGCCCCGGCCCCAACGCGGATCGCGGAAGATGTTGATGTTGGGCGACCAGACGGTCAGGCCGCGATACTGGGCCGAGCCGCCGTCCGCCGCGCGCGTCGCGACGTACTTGGCCCGGAACTCGGTGGCGATGGTGTCGGCGATCCCGTGGATCATCGGCGCGTCCCAGGTGGCGGCCATGCCGATGGCCTGCGGGAACACCGTGGCCTCCCCGGCCCGAGCCACGCCGTGCAGCCCCTCGCTCCACCAGTTGTAGGCCGGGACGGAGAGGCGCGGAATGGCCGGGGCGGCGTGCTTCAACTGGCCGGCCTTCTCCTCCAGGGTCATGGCCGAGACCAGGGCCGCGGCGCGGGCTTCCGGCTTCAGGGCCGGGTCGAGGAAGGCGGCGGGGGCCTGGGCGCAGGCGGCGCCGGACGCCAGGGAAAGGGCCAAGGCGAGCGCGCAGCTCGACGGTCTGATCGTTGAAGGCTTCACGCGTTTCCCCTCGTCCCGCGACCTTGCAAGGTCGTCTTGGCCGGCACGACACCGGTGTCAGGGATTATGTAGACATAAGCTGGGGATCCGGAACAGCAAAAAGGTACCGGTACCTTAAAGCTTCGCCCTTGCCCGGGCCGGTTTGCCCGTGCCCCACTGCCGGCATGGGGTCATCCTTGTTTTCATCCGTCGTGGCGCTGTGCGCGCTCAGCCTGGTCGCCGGTTGCAAACCCGCGCCGAAATCCGTCTTCGAGCCCTATGGAAGGGTCCAGGGCGCCGTCGACACGACCAGCCCCAACTGCGCCGCCCGCTACAACGCCTTCCTCGACTACGCCAAGGCCCGGTCGAGGAATCAGCCCGGCTATGAGGCGCTGCAGGCCGCCGAACCGTCGAACGATCTTCCTGACGCTTCAACGGTGTGGGCCAAGGTGGCGGTCTATCCCGTGGATGGCGAGGACAGGATCTACGTGTTCACCCAACCGGGCCACCCGGCCCATCCCGCCGTGCTGATCAAATCCACGTTCGTGAATTCGGAAGGCATGCACCAGCAGGTGAACGGCTGCGCCTGGGGCGACCACAAGGCCTATGTGCGCTTCCTGACCGCCGCCCAGATTTCGGCCGCCTGGTTCCAGGAAGAGATCCGTGGCAATCCCATGCCCGGCGCCGACATCCCGCCGAGCCAGAGGGATCCCGCCGAGGTTCGGGTCGCTGGACCCGCGGAGCTCGTCATGAAGGTCGCCGAACGGGCCTGGCTGATGAACCGCGCGGGTCAGCCGCCCTCGACGATCTACGTCTGGACGGCCAAGGACGCCCTGATGTCCGCGGCCCATTTCACATGGCTGGAGCCGCCTTCGCCCTCGGCCGATCGATATGCCCTGATGGACGCCGCGATCGTCGATTTCACCACCGACGAGGGGGCCGAAGCCCTGGCGTCCTGGTGCGGCGGTCCGGACGTCTCGCGCACGCCGCGTCTCTGCGAACGCGCCAAGGCGCGGATGGCGCAATGGGCGCTGATCAAGTCGATGTAGGCTCGGACATCAGCGGCGGAGCGCCTCGATGATCCGGCAGCGGACGCTCCAGCCCTCGCCGCCGCGATCGGTGAAGTCGGTGACCACCAGCTCGTAGACCTCGCCATCCTGGGTGAGCGTGCACAGGTCGCCCACCCGCATCGGCCGGGCGTGGCGCGAGCGGATATGGGCCTCGCGCAGGGTGACCAGGTTGTCGCACAGCAGCTCATAGTCCTGCGAGCCGAACGGCGAGACCGGAACGGGGGCGCGCTTAGACATCAACAGGGGCCATCAGCGGCGCGCCTTGCGGGCCGCGTACTTGGCGTCGCGCTTGTCCTTGGCCTCGGCCTCGGTGGGGGCCTTGGCCCGCTTGCGTTCGGCGCGCTCGACGGCCGCGACCGCCGCCCCGGCGGCGACGGCGTCGGCCGCCTTCTTCTTGACGGTGCGGACCGCCTGGCGTTCGGCGCGGACGGCCTTCAGCTCGGCCGCCGCCGCGACGCCGCGCTCGCCGAACAGCGGGTCGGCGGCCGCCGGCCTGGGCTTGAACTTGGCCAGCAGCGCCTGCTTGGCCTCGGCGGCCGTCTTCAGCCGGTCGGCCAACCGGGCGCCCTTGGTCTCGTTCATGTCGTGCTCTTCATTGGAGGGCTCAGGTCTTGGTGCCGCGCAGGGCGTCAGGGTCGATCGGCCGGGGCCGCGTGGGCTGATTACCGGTCGAGCGGGGATCGTTGAGGCCCTTGGGCCCCGTGGGGCGGGTTCCGGGATAGGTCTTCATGGAAGTCTCCTTCGATCGGGGGCGACGGGAACGCGACGGCTATTTCTTCTTGCCGCCCAGCGGCGACAGCAGGGTCGGCGCGGCGGCGGCGATCACCTTGGGCTTGGCGGTCTTGGGCTTGCGGACTTCACGATTGCCTTTGGACAAGGAGCGTTCCTTTTTCGACAGAGAGGCCGCGCGCGACGGCGCGCGCGGTGAACGGCGATATCAGGTCCGTGAAGGGCGCTGGTCGTGGCGACTGACGGTCATGCGACCCCTTTCCGGGGTGCGTCGAGACGGCCCGCCAAGCGGGCTGGAACTCGTCGAGGGCGCGTCCTAGCGCCTTTGGGAGAGTTTAGCACGGTTGCGGGACCGGCCGTTGGAAATACGTTCCCACGTCCCGCCGATTGGGGTCATCCTCGCCGGAACAGCGCCGAGCGCTTGGCCATGAATGCGGCGATCGCCTCGCGGTGGTCGGCGCTGGCCACCAGGGCCGGCAGCTCCTCCTCGACATAGGACCGGCCGTCGACGACGCGCTTGGTGGCCTCCACCGCCAGGGGCGCGCGCGAGGCGATCCATTCGGCCAGGTGGAAGGCTTCGGGCAGCAGGCGCTCGGGCGGGTGCACCGCGGTGACGATCCCGTCGGCCAGGGCCCGTTCGGGGCCGAACTGGGCGCCGGTCAGCAGGTGGGCCTTGGCCCGCGCCGGGCCGATCAGCCGGGGCAGGCGCGTGACCGAGGCCATCAGCCCGATATTGACCCCGGAGGCGGCGAACACCGCGCGGTCGCTGGCCAGGCGGATGTCGCAGGCCAGGGCCAGCTCCAGCCCGCCGCCGAAGCACCAGCCGTCGATGGCGGCGATCAGCGGCACGCGCAGGGCCTCGATCCAGTCCATCAGCCGGTTGAAGTTTTCGACCGCCGCCAGGGCGTCGGGCGCGGTCCGTCCATGAGCCTCGCGCAGGTCGTCGCCGGCGCAGAACACCCCGCCCCGGCCGGTCAGCACCACCGCGCGAACCTCGTCGTCGGTGGCGATCTCGTCTAGGATCTTGACCAGCTGGGCCCGCACGGCCAGCCCCAGGGCGTTGGCCGGCGGGGCGTCCAGCTCCAGCAGCAGGATCGAGCCGGTGGGGCGGCTGACGTGGATCATCGCGCTCATCGGTCGAACGTGGCGGATGAGGGCTGGTTTGGAAAGCTGAGCCGTTCCTTCTTGGTCGGCGCGGACGACGGTCGTTTCATGCGCAACCATGCTGCGACGCAACAACTTTCCCTTGCCAGAGTTAAACGCTTGTCACAGCCTGGGCCGACCTTGGCGGCTGAACATCGCGCGCGGAGGCCGTAAGGATGGACCGACGCCGGGTTCCGAGCCGGCGGAATGGTCCACGGAGCGCAGGAAGCCGTTCGAGCGTTCGTGTTGCAGCGCCGAAGAGACCGGGGAGTGAGATGACCGACACGCTGGCCCAGACCGGGAACGCGCCCGAGTTGAAGGACCTCTACGAGATCGGCGAGATCCCGCCGGCCTTCCATGTGCCCAAGACCATGTACGCCTGGGCCATCCGCAAGGAGCGCCATGGCAAGCCGTCCCAGGCCATGCAGGTCGAGGTCGTGCCCACCTGGGAGATCGGCGAGGACGAGGTGCTGGTGCTGGTGATGGCCGCGGGCGTCAACTACAACGGCGTCTGGGCCGCGCTGGGCGAGCCGATCAGCCCGCTGGACGGCCACAAGCAGGCCTACCACGTGGCCGGGTCCGACGCCTCGGGGATCGTCTGGAAGGTCGGCGCCAAGGTCAAGCGCTGGAAGCTCGGCGACGAGGTGGTCATCCACTGCAACCAGGATGACGGCGACGACGAGGAGTGCAACGGCGGCGACCCGATGTTCTCGTCCAGCCAGCGGATCTGGGGCTACGAGACCCCGGACGGCAGCTTCGCCCAGTTCTGCCGGGTGCAGTCGCGCCAGCTGATGCCGCGGCCCCGGCACCTGACCTGGGAAGAGGCCGCCTGCTACACCCTGACCCTGGCCACCGCCTACCGCATGCTGTTCGGCCACAAGCCGCACGAACTGAAGCCCGGCCAGAACGTGCTGGTCTGGGGGGCCTCGGGCGGCCTGGGCGTGTTCGCCGTGCAGCTGGCCGCCGTGGTCGGGGCCAACGCCATCGGCGTGGTCAGCGACGACGACAAGATCGACTATGTGAGGAGCATGGGCGCCAAGGCGGTGCTGAACCGCAAGGAATTCAACTGCTGGGGCCAGCTGCCCAAGGTCAACGGCTCCGAATTCGCCGACTACATGAAGGAAAGCCGCAAGTTCGGCAAAGCCATCTGGCAGGTCACCGGCAACCGCGACGTCGACCTGGTGTTCGAGCACCCTGGAGAGCAGACCTTCCCGGTCAGCGTGTTCGTGGTCAAGCGCGGCGGCATGGTGGCCATCTGCGCCGGCACCAGCGGCTTCAACCTGACCATGGACGCCCGCTTCCTGTGGATGCGCCAGAAGCGCGTCCAGGGCAGCCACTTCGCCAACCTGATGCAGGCCAGCGCCGCCAACCAGCTGGTCATCGACCGGCGGGTGGACCCCTGCCTGTCGGAAGTCTTCCCCTGGAACGACATCCCCGCCGCCCACGAGAAGATGCTGGCCAACCAGCACCTGCCCGGCAACATGGCCGTGCTGGTCTGCGCCCAGCGGCCAGGCCTGCGGACGTTCCAGGAGGTGGTGGAGATCAGCGGGGGGCTGTAGCGGCCACCTTCGCCCTGCCCGGCGCCGCCTTAGGCGACTTGGCGTCAGGAGGTCCGCCGGCGGTGACCTTCGCTTCAGGCGCCTGGGCCTTGATCGCCGCCACGACATCGTCCAGCCCGCCGTAGAACGTCAGCGGCGGGGCGCCGTCGCCCCGGAACAGGCGTTCGACCTGTCCCCATGACTCAGGCGGACAATGGCGGCGCAACACGGCCATCAGGTCTTCGCTGGTCGCGTAGGGCGCGCCCTTGAACCGGTGGGCCACAAGAAACTCGCGCAAGGCGGCGTGCAGGGCCGCCTCGCCCACCAGGTCGCGCACGCTCTCCAGCACCAGGGCCGAGCGGTAATAGGCGACGAAATTCTGGTCGGTGACCCGCGCCACCGACTGCTGGGGGCCCGTGCGCTCGGCGGCTCCTTGCTGGTAGAGCTGAAACGCGTTCCACAGGCCCTTGTTCGCCATGGCCGGACCCTGCAGCCGGCTCTGGGCCATGAAGGCGCTATACTCGGCCAGTCCCTCCGACAGCAGGCGCGCGCCCTTGGCGTCCGCCCCGATCACCTGGTGCGCCCACCACTGGTGAGCCAGCTCGTGCAGGGTGACGTTGGTCACATAGTCGAAGCCCTTCGGGTCACGCATGTCGGCCACGAAGCCGATGTTCTCGGAGAACGGGATCGTGCCCGCGAACGACTGGGCGTAGTCCCCATAGGCCGGGAACTCGACGATCCGCAGATCGTCGAACTGGTAGGGGCCGAATTGCACCTGGAAGACGTCCAGCCCGCCCTCGACCGCCTTGATCATCCGTTCGACATTGGCCTGGTGTCCCGGGTGGTAATAGATCGCGATGGCCACCTTGCCGTGCTCGGCGCGGCGCACGGCGTAGCGCGCCGACTGGATCGAGAAGGCCGTCAGGATCGGCTGGTCCGAGACGAACCGCGCGGTGCGCCGTCCGTCCGCCACGCCGCTGGCCACCAGCCGACCCGGCGCGATCGGCGTCTGGTCGGCGTCGGTGACCACGGTGATGTCCGACGTCGCCCAGTCGGCATGGACGTCGTTCTGGCGCGTGGCGCGCGGATCCGACGGCTCGAACTCGACGCGTTCGGCCGGCAGGCCCTGGCGACGGCGAGCGTCCGCGTCGGTCAGAAATCCTTGGGTCCGCACGCCCATGCTGGGCGCGAAGAGCCAGCTCTGCAGGAAGGTCCCGTTCTCGACGATGGCCGTCTGGCCGCCATCGTCGCCAAAGCCGCGCGGCGTGATCTCCGAACGGAACCGCAGACGACGGCGCTCGCCGGGCGCCATGGGCCGGTCCAGGCGCAGGACGGCCAGGCCGTAGGGGTTGGACGTCCGGGTCGCGCCCTCGACGTCCAGGGTCGACCGGTCCAGCCCGCCCGGCATGTCGACATGGATCGTCCTCAGCGCCTGGCCCGTGCGGTTCTCGATCACATAGGTCCCCTCGGCGACCAGGCTGGGCCGGCGCGGCCGGATGTCCACGCGCAGGGTCACCGCGACGATCGTCGGCTCGGGCAGGCCGACATAGGGCCGCACCGCGCGCTCCCAGTCGGCGGTCTGGGCCTCCGCCTGCGGCTTGGCGGTGTAGCTGTTCCAGACGTTGACGTTGAGGAAGACGAAGCCGCCGACCGCCAGCAGCGCCGCCGCCAGGCCGCCGGCGATCCAGCCGCCCGGACCGCGCAGGCGGCGAAGGGCCTGGTCGCGACGGGCCCGCCACGGCGCGGGGCGTCCCCGCGGCCAGACCAGCCAGGCGGCCAGCAGCGCGATTCCCATCCACAGCGACCAGTAGAGATTGATCCAGTCGCCGGCGTGGGTCCCGTCGCCGGCCGTGTTCATCTCGGACAGGCTGTTCGAAGGCCCAGCCAGGAACACCAGCAACGGATGATCGACGCCGTAGCTGGAGGTGACGAACGCAACGCCGATCACCGCGCCCGTCACGCCCCAGGCGACATAGCGATTGGGCGACAGCGCCGCCGCCGCGATCGAGCCGGCGACCATCACCATCAAGGCGCCGCCGATCGGCAGCACCATCATCGACAGGTAAAGGTCGGGGCGGCCGTCGAAATAGCCCTTGGCCGTCTGCACGGCGAAGGCCGACACCACGCCGGTCGCGCCCAGCAGCAGCACCACGACGCCCATGGCCAGCACCTTGGCCGCCATCAGGCAGGCGTCGGGAACGGGCGACACGTCGATCATCTCGCCGGCCTGAAGGTCCCGATCCCGCCAGACCAGCTCGCCGGCGTAGAAGGTGCAGACGATCAGCCCCATCAGGGTGAACCACTTGCCCAGATCGGCGGCCAGAATCCGGGTGGCCGGAAGGGCCGGAACCTCGTTGATCTCGCCGGCGCTCCACAGGCTCCAGAACGACAGCAGGGCCGACAGCGCGATCAGGATCAGCAGGGACGGGCTGCGCAGCAGCATCCGCAGCTCCCAGGCCAGGCGGGCGCGGAACTGGACCAGGCGCATGGCCGCGTCGAACCGAGGCGCGACGCGCGGCCAGGCCATCGGCGCGGCCATGGCCGAGACCGCGGCGGGCGAGCGTCGCAGCCGGGCGAGGTCGTCGATGCGCTCGAACAGCAGGGCCAGCCCGACCAGACCGGTCGACAGCGCGGCCCAGGCCAGGCGGTTGTCAACCAGATAACCGCCCCACCGCACCGCCGCCGCGGCCCGCAGGGCGGGATCCAGGTCGCCGAGGTCGGCGCGCAGGGCGATCAGCCCGAACGGCTCGACCAGCGAGACGGCGGTGAACCACCATCCATGCAGTTGCTGCGAGAGACTGACGGCCCGCAGCGCCAGCACCCACAGCACGATCACGGTCACATAGACCGCGGTCACCGAGCGCAGCCCGGCGGCCAGGGCGAAGCACAGCGAGGTCAGGGCCGCGACGGTGGGAACGGCCACGACCATGACCACCACCAAGGTCTGGGCCAGGTCGAAAGCGCCGACCGCGGCCTTGTCGGTCCAGGGCGCGAACACGCCGGCGATCAGGCCCGACAGGCCGACCAGGAAGGCGAGGTTGGCCGCGACCTGCGCGCCGATCCAACGTCCCAGCAGGTGTTCGAACCGTCGCACCGGCGTGGCGCGCAGGATGGGCTCGAAGCCGCTGCGCGCGTCGCGCAAGGCCGCGTCGCCGGCCATGGCCACCACCACCGCCAGGTAGAAGACGCTGAGGACGACGACGGCCTTGGACAGCTCCGGCGGCGCGTTGCGCGCGGTGACGGCCGAGCCCAGGATCCCGTGCGTCGACATCAGCATCACGGCGAAGGCGAAGAACAGCGCGCCGGCCACCCAGAACAGAGGCTGGCGGATCTGGCGGCCGATCTCGAACAGGGCGACGTGGGCCGCGCGCCGTGCGCTGGCCAGGGCGACGCGCGCCCCGGACCGTATGGCCTTCCACAAACCGCTTGGATCGACGCGCCCCACGGGCTCAACCTACGGGCGGGCGAGCTCCGCCGCAACCGGGTTCCCACCCAGGTCAGCCCGCGTGCACCGGCCTATGGCGCTGGCGAGGGCGGCGGTCGCCCTGACCGCGCGATCGCCTTGGAAAAGGACCTCTAGCGCCCCATCTCGTCGGCCGCCGTCCGGGCCAGCGCCTCGTCGAAGTCCGTGACCTCGGCATAGCCCAGCCGGCGGCGGATCTTGGCGTTGTCGACGAACAGCGGGTAGCCGAGGTCCAGGCCCGAGACCGCCTTGGCCAGGGCGCCGCGCGCCACGTCGGGATGGGCCAGCTGGATCTCGCCGGGCCAGCCCAGGTGTTCGGCGAAGGTCGCAGCCCAGGCGAGGTTGGTCGGGGTGTTGGCGCGGCCCAGGTTGAAGGTCTCGCCGCCGGCCCGGGGATGGACCGCCGCCAGGGCGATCCCGGCCGCCACGTCGTCGACATAGCCGAAGGTCGCCCGCCAGCCGGCCCACGGATGGGGGATCACGAAACGCGGCCGGCCCTGGACCATCGGCCGGATGGCCCACGAGAACCGCCGCTGGCGGTCGCCGGGCCCGAACACCATGGGCAGGCGCAGGATGGTCGCCTCCAGCCCCGCGGTCGCGCGAGCCGCCTCTTCGAGCGGGATCTTGTCGTAGTCGTCCATCCAGGCCTGGGGATCGCCGGCCGCGCGCGGCCTGGCCAGGCGGTAGGGAAAGCGGCTGTCCCGCAGCGGGGCGTCTTCGGTCAGCCGGTCCCAGATCGGCGTCGGCCGGCCTTTGCGGTGCAGGCCCTCGTAGTTGCGATAGACGTCGACCGAGCTGACCAGCACGTAGCGGGCGATCCGGCCCGACAGGGCGTCGAGCAGCGGCAGGGTGTCGGCCGCCGTGTAGGCGATCAGGTCGACCACCGTATCGGCGCCCAGCTCGCGCACGGCCGCCAGCACCGCCGCCGGGTCGCGGCGGTCCAGCACCACCGACGCCGCCCCGGCCGCGACCTCGCGCGCCCCGTGGTGGGCCGCGCCCGTCTCGACGCCGTCGGCCAGCAGCCGCGCGACCACCGGGCCGCCGATGAAACCCGTCCCTCCAAGGACCAGGACGCCCATGCCGCTTCTCGAAACGTCTTCGCCAGGCGCCAGCGTATGCGCGAGCCGCCGCTTCGACGCAAACGCGCGATGCCGCGCTCTTCTCCCTATCGGCCGTCATCCCGGGCCTTGTGGTCCGGGAACCCTCGCTCAGCTGAACCGTGAGGCTCCAGCGGTTCGCTGGCGAACCGCCCCTACTGCACCTGCGGCGGACAAAGGGGTCCCGGGCACGGGGCCCGGGATGACGGCCGAAGGGGGGCGCGTCTGTCGACCACATCCCAAACTTTGCTGGTTGGCATGTTCCGCGACCCGTCGCACAGTCGGCGCAAACAAATGTTCGGGGGAAGCAGCCATGGGCTGGAAGGGCAAGGCGGCGCTGACGGCCGTGGGGCTGGTGCTGGCGGTCTCGGCCGTGGTGGCGGTGCGCACGGCGACCTTCAAGGCGCCCGTGGCCGACACCTCTGGCGTCCGCCTGGCCGCGGCCCGTCCGTTCGACGTCGACGTGGCGGCCCGGCATCTGGGCGAGGCCGTCCGCTTCCGGACGGTCAGCCACCAGGACCCGGTCGAGGACCAGCCGGCCGAGTGGGACAGGCTGCACGCCTGGCTGCAGGCGACCTATCCCGACGCCCACCGGGTGATGGGCCGCGAGGTCGTGGCCGGCCACGCCCTGGTCTATACCTGGCCCGGAACCGACCGGGGCCTGGCCCCGATCGTGCTGATGGCCCACCAGGACGTGGTGCCGGTCACCCCCGGCAGCGAAGAGTCGTGGACCCACCCGCCGTTCGACGGCGTGGTGGCCGACGGCGCGGTCTGGGGCCGGGGCGCGATCGACGACAAGGGCAGCCTGGTCACCCTGTTCGAGGCGCTGGACGGCCTGGCCAAGGCGGGCTTCGCTCCCAAGCGCACGGTGATCCTGGTCAGCGGCCACGACGAGGAGGTGCGCGGCGGCGGCGCGCGGGCCGCGGCCGCCCTGCTGAAGGCGCGCGGGATCAAGGCCCAGTTCGTGCTCGACGAGGGCATGGTGGTGGTCGAGGACCATCCGGTGACCAAGAAACCCGTGGCCCTGATCGCCACGGCCGAGAAGGGCTACGCCACCCTAACCGTCACCGCCCCCGCCGTCGGCGGCCACTCGTCGGCCCCGCCACCCCAGACCGGCGTGACCACCCTGGCCAAGGCCGTGCTGGCGATCGCCGACCATCCGTTCCCCATGAGGTTCAGCGGCCCCGGGGCCGACATGCTGAAAAGCCTGGCCCCGCACAGCTCGGGGACCATCAAGGTGGCGGCCGCCAACACCTGGCTGTTCTCGCCGCTGCTGGTCAGCCAGACCGCCAAGACGCCGGCTGGGGCGGCCATGCTGCACACCACCATCGCCCCGACCATGCTGAAGGGCTCGCCCAAGGAGAACGTCCTGCCGCAGGACGCCACGGCCTGGATCAACTACCGCATCGCCCCCGGCGACACCTCGGCGCAGGTGATGGCCCGGGCCCGCGACGCGGTCGGCGATCTGCCGGTCAGGCTGGCCTGGGTGAAGGCCCCGGACGAGCCCAGCAAGGTGTCGTCCATCACCTCCGACGGCTGGAAGACCCTGGCCGCCCTGGCCGGCGACGAGAGCCGCGCGCCCGTCGCCCCGGCCCTGATGACCGCCGCCAGCGACAGCCGCTACATGGGCCCGATCGCCGACGACATCTACCGCTTCCAGCCCCTGGTGCTGTCGGTCGACGCCACCAAGATGATCCACGGCACGGACGAGCACATCTCGGTGGCCAATGTCGAACGCATGGTGCGGTTCTACCAGCGGCTGGTGGAGACGGCGGCGAGCCGATAGGCGCCTTCCGACACAAACTCTTCACGGGACCCCGGCGCGGTGATCGGGCCTATTGCGCCCGGGGACGGCGCGCGGGGCGTGTCGCGGGTCGGACGACGCACATGGCTGACGACGCGCAGATGCTGGCCGTATGGCCGGCTTCGAAGGCCATGAAGGTCGGCGAAGGCTTCGTGCTGGACGCCTGGTATGTGGCGGCCCTGTCGTCCGAGCTGAAGCCGGGCCGGATGGAAAGCCGGGAGTATCTGGGCGAACCGGTCGTGATCGGACGGACCCGGGCCGGGGCCGTCTACGCCCTGCGCGACGTCTGTCCGCACCGCGCCGCCAAGCTGTCGGCGGGCAAGGTCCGCACCGAAGCGGACGGCGGCGAGAGCGTCGAGTGCCCCTATCACGGCTGGCGGTTCCGCACCGACGGCGCCTGCGCCAAGATCCCCGCCCTGACCGCCGACAACCCGCTGGACGTCGCGAAGGTCCGTGTCCGGACCTATCCGCTGGTGGAAGCCCAGGGGCTGGTGTGGATCTGGATGTCTTCCGATCCGCGCTTTGACGGCGCCCCGCCTGGGCCGCCCCCGGTGATCCCCGGCGTGGTGGGCGGCAAGCCCAAGCTGGTCGACCACCTAGACTACGACATCCACATCGACCACGCGGTGCTGGGGCTGATCGACCCGGCCCACGGCCCGTTCGTCCACCAGCAATGGTGGTGGCGCACCGGCGCCAGCCAGCACGAGAAACACAAGGCCTTCGCCCCGTCCGAGGCCGGCTTCACCATGACCCGGCACACGCCGAGCAGGAACTCCAAGGCCTACGCCATCCTCGGCGGGCAGCCCCTGACCGAAATCACCTTCCGCCTGCCGGGCCTGCGCTGGGAGCATGTGAGGGTCGGCGAGCGGCAGGTGCTGGCCCTGTCGGCCATGACGCCGATCAACGCCGGCAAGACCCGGATGAACCAGATCATCTGGTCCGACCACCCGGCGTTCACCGCCCTCCATCCCGTGATCCGTCTGGCCGCCCGGGCCTTTCTGCGGCAGGACGGCAGGATCGTCGCGGCCCAGGCCCGGGGGCTGCGCGACAACCCGGCCCTGATGTGGATGGGCGACGCCGACCAGCAGGGCCTCTGGTACCACCAGCTCAAGCGCGAATGGAACGCCAGCCGCCGCGAGGCGCGGGCGTTTCGCAACCCGGTGGAGGAGACGACGCTGCGGTGGCGGACATGAGGGCGACCGGTTAGGCTTGGACATCGCCCAAGGAAGATCCGTGCACGCCCAAGACGATCAAGACCGAGCCTTCGACGCCCTGTTCGAGCCGCATGGCGACGGCTACCTGGTATTCGGCAAACGGGGCGGCGCACTGTTTTCCGTTCAGGAACGCGACGCCTATGTCGCGGCCCACCGAAAGGCCAAGCCGGGCCGGAAGGCGCTCCCGATCATCACCACCGTCACCCTAGGCGTGGCGCTGATCGAATTCGTCACGCTCAACGCCGCGCTCCAATGGTGGCCGGCCTTCAGGTCTTCGGCGGACGCCGTCGTCGCGGGGGTGGTCGCGATCGCCCTGATCCTGCCGGTGGCCCTGATGGGCTGCCTGGCCTATCCGTCCCTGAGCCTGATCTCACGCGTTCGCCGTGAGGCGGATCGGCGCGCACCCCTGGCGCCGCCGCGCGGGACGCCGGCCTGGACGTCCAGACTGCCGAACCTCTTGGCATTCGTCGGGGTGATCGGCCTTTCCGTCGCCGTGGTCCTTGGATGGGCGACCTTGACCTGGCCCTGGATCCTGGCGGGATGCGGCGTGGCCGGGCTGATCTGCTACGTCGTCACGCGTCCCGGCGGGCGATAGCTCAGCCGGCCGTCTCGTCCGGGATCACGACCGTCTCCATCCGCCCCTCGAAGCGCCAGCCCAGCACCTCGTACAGCGCCCGACCTTCCGGCGTGGCGACCAGGACGCCCCGGGCCGCGCCCAGCGTCCGGGCCCGTTCGCCCAGGACGCCAATCACGAACCGCCCGAGGCCGCGCCGCTGGTGCGCCGGATCGGTGATGATCTTGTCGAACACGGCGAAGCCGCCGGTCAGGGCGGCGCGGCCCGAAGCCGCCAAGACTCCGTCCGCGTCGTGGATCTCGACGACCAGCACCGCCCCCTCGGCGCGGAGCTCCTGAACATAGCCGGCGGCCAGGGGCGTGGGCGGTGGGGCGGCGACGAGATCGACGGCCATCAGGTCGCCGGGCGGCTGCGGACTCCAGCGCGCGTCGACAGCCGCCAGCAGCGCTTCAGGCGGGCAGAAGGCCTTCAGGAAGATCCCGGGCGCGGTGATGCTCGCCGCCAGGTCCGACAGAGCCGCCGCGTCCAGGGCCGGGAAGATCAAGCGCTCGGCATGTCCGGGTTGTCCCACCACGATCCGGTGGCCGCCCGCCGCGGGGATCGGCGCGCCGACGCCTCGCGACAACGCCCAGCCGGCCGCCCACGCCTCGACCAGCGCTGCATCGACCGATCCGCTCATGCGCCCCTCGATCCGCCTATTTGCGATCAGACAGTTTGGTGACCGCCAGGAGACATAGCCCGCCAACAAGGAAGACGGCCGCGAGTCGAAGCCAGGTCGAGAGATCGACCCCGGTTTCCTGCACCCAAGCCTGTGCGGTCCGATGCCGGTTGCCGAAAGGCCATATAAGCATGCCCACACCGGTGGCCATCAAGATGAAGGCCGCCCAGTCGCCGATCTTTCTCGTCAGGTTCTTCATCTACGCAAGGCGCCGTCATTCAGCAGGTTCACCGCCCCTATTCCCCCTTCGTCGGCACACACCGCAGGATCACCTTGTCGATCCGCGACCCGTCCATGTCCACGACCTCCGCGTCGAACCCGCCCAACTCGACGATCTCTCCCTCACGAGGGATCCGCCCGAGCCGATCCAGCAACAGCCCGGCCACGGTGTGGTAACCGCCCTCGGCCTGGAAGGCCTCGCCCAGGGCGTCGTTCAGCTCCTGGATGTCCACCCGCGCATCGACCAGCCAGGTCCCGTCCTCGCGGCGCAGGATGCGGGTCTCGGTCTCGTCGTGGTCCTCGGGGAAGTCGCCGGCGATCATTTCCAGCAGGTCCAGCGGGGTGATCGCCCCCTGGATCGAGCCGAACTCGTCGACCACCAGGGCCATGTGCAGCGGCGTCTGCTTGAACACCGCCATGGCCCGCAGCAGCGACATGGTCTCGGGGATGGCGATCGGCTGCTGGACGTGGCTCTTGATGTCGATGGTCTCGCCGCCCAGGCAGGCGTCCAGCAGGTCCTTCTTGAGGATCACCCCGATGTCGCCGTCCAGGTCGCCCTCGCTGGCCACCACGATGCGCGAATAGGGGCAGTCGCGGATCTCTTGCAGGATCTCGTCCTGGCTGTCGGTCAGCGAGATCCAGAACAGGTCGCGGCGCGGGGTCATGGCCACGCGGACCGGACGGTCGCCCAGGCGCAGCACCTCCTGGATCATCGAGCGCTCCTCGGGCTCGATCAGGCCCGCGTCGGCGCCCTCGGCCAGCACGGTCTCGACCTCCTCGGCGGTGATGTCGTTGGTCCGCTCGTCGCGCACGCCCATCAGCTTGAGGATGCCGGCGGTCGAGACGGTCAGCAGGGTGACGAACGGGCGCAGCACCGTGGCCACCACCGCCAGGAACGGCGACATGCGGCGGGCGATCACGTCGGGGAACAGCAGGGCCAGGCGCTTGGGCACCAGCTCGCCCAGGATCACCGAGACATAGGTCAGGCCGATGACCACGATGATGGTGGCGATCGCCTCGGAATGCGGCCCGACCACCGGCTTGTCCTTCAGCCAGGCGTCCAGGGCGCCGGCGATGGTCGCCTGGCCGTAGGCGCCGGCCAGGATGCCGATCAGGGTGATGCCGACCTGCACGGCCGACAGGAACCGGGTGGGATGCTCGGCCATGGCCAGGGCCAGCTTGGCCCCCTTGTCGCCGCGGTCGGCGAAGGTCTGCAGCCGGGCGCGACGGGCCGAGACCACCGCCAGTTCGGACATGGAGAACACCCCGTTCAGCAGAACGAGGAGCAGGACGACGGCGAGCGCGAGGAGGATCATGGCCCTTCAGGGTTGGCGCGGCCCAGGCGGGCGCGGGGGCCCACTATACAAAAGAAAACGCCGCGGCCCACTGGGGACCGCGGCGTCGCCTTGTTCCGGCTCGTGTCGGCCTATTGGGCCGGACGCGCCATCGCCGTCTTGTTGGCGGCGACCTGCTTCTGGGCGTCGTGCTGGCCGGGGGGCAGCGGGATCAGGCCGCGGCCTTGCAGATAGCCGCCCCGGCCCGTGGCCGCGTCCGAAGTGAACTCGGTGACGAATTCGGCCAGGCCCGGCGTCACGCCGATATTGGCCTTCTTGACGTAGATGAACAGCGAGCGCGACAGCGGGTAGGAGCCGTCGGCGATCGTCTGGGCCGAGGGACGCACGCCGTTGACCGAGGCGCCCTTGATCTTGTCCATGTTCTCTTCGAGGTAGGACCAGCCGAAGACGCCCAGCGAGCCGGGGGTCTTGGTCAGGGTGCCGACGATGGCGTTGTCGTTCTCGCCGGCGTCGATCCAGCCGTCGTTGCGCAGCGGGTCGACCAGGGCCTTGAACTTCTTCTCGTTGTCGCCGCGAATGGCGTCGGCGGTCGGGAACTTGCGGGCGCCGGCCTCGATGGCCAGTTCCACGAAGGCGTCGCGCGTGCCCGAGGTGGGCGGCGGGCCATAGACCTGGATGCGGTTGCCCGGCAGGCCCGAGCCGATCTCGTCCCAGGTCTTGTACGGGTTGGCGACGAACTGGCCGCCCTTCAGCACTTGCTTGGACAGGCCCAGGTACAGGTGCTCGGTCTTGAAGTTGTAGTCGGCGCCGTCCTTGTCGGTGGCCACGACGATGCCGTCGAAGCCGATCTTGATCTGGACGATGTCCTTGACGCCCTTGGCGGCGCAGGCGTCGAATTCCGACTTCTTCATCGGACGCGAGGCGTTGGCGATGTCCGGGAAGCCTTCGCCCGAGCCCGAGCAGAACAGCTTGATGCCGCCGCCGGTGCCGAGGCTTTCGACCTTCGGGGCCTTCTTGCCGGTCTTCTTGGCGAAGTTTTCGGCGGTGCGGGTGGCGAACGGGAACACGGTCGAGGAACCGGCGGCCCAGACATAGTCGCGGGCGGCGTGGGCGGGGGCGGCGGCGAGGCCCGAAAGGGCCACGGCGGCGGCCGCGCAGGAAAGCAGCTTCTTCATGGAGGACTCCTGGAGTCTCTGGAGCGTTGCGAGAAAGGGTCCAGGCCGGCGTTCGCGCCGGCCTGGAGGAAGGGTCTTAGAAATCCAGCTGGGCGCGCAGCTGGAATTGCTTGATGTCCGTGCCGCGGCCGACGACGACCGGATCGACCGAGCCGTCGGTGTAGTTGGCCTGGAAGCGGACATAGGCGGTCGGGTAGTAGTTCACGCCCAGGGTCCAGGCGGTGTACTTGCCGGCGTCCTGCGACAGGGTCTTGCTGGCCGCGGTCGAGGCCGACTTGTAGGCGTCGGTCAGGTCGGCGTAGTCGTAGCGCAGGGCCAGTTCGACGCCGCCGAAGCCGCCGGCGGTGATCGGGTTCAGGATCTTCGGACGCTTGATCTCGCCGGCGACCGGATCGTAGTTGCGGGTCTCGCCCGTCGGCCAGAAGCTGACGAAGGCGTAGCCCACCTTGATGTCCGGGTTCGAACCCGGGGCCGTGGTGGCCAGGCGCTCGACCGAGATGTTCGAATATTCGCCCTGGACCGAGAACGGACCGTGGATCCAGGCGCCTTCGGCGGCCAGGGTGGTGTCGCGGTCGGCGATGGCGCCCGTCTTGTAGTACAGGCCGCTGGTGCCGTAGTTGGTGTCCGGGCGGCCCTGATAGTTGAAGGCGCCTTCGTTGCCGTGGTTGCGGTAGCGGGCCGATACGGCCAGGTGGACCTTGTCGGTGTCGCTCAGCAGCGGGGCGTAGTGGACGCGGCCGGTGAAGCCCAGGCGTTCCTGCGAGTTCTGGTTGGTGTTGGTCGCCGACGAGGTGTTGTTGATGTCGGCGTTGTTGATGCTGTCGCCCTGGACGGCGCCGGTGACGCTCCAGTTGGGGCCCTGCACCTTGCCCACGACGCTCAGCAGGTAGCTGTCGACGCCGAAGTCACCGTACGGACCGCGGTCCATGAAGGTGGTGAAGCGGGTCGAGGTCAGGTTTTCCAGGCCGGTGGCCTTGACGTTACCGATCAGGATCGAGGTCATTTCGGTCGGCTTGACCTCGATGACCACGTCGTCCCACGACGGGTTGCCGCCGTTCACCCAGCCGCCCTCGGCCTTGTAGGCGATGTAGTTGTTCAGCTTGCCTTCGATGCCGATGAACACCTGGCGGCCGCGGATGTTGCTGGTCTTGTAGTCGGTCGCCGCGCCTTCGCGGTCGACGTCCTGGAACACGCCGTCCACCAGGATACGGCCGCGGACCTTGAAATAGACGTCGTCGTTCGTCCACTGCGGAGCGCCCTTCCAGGCGATCGTGTTGTCTTGCGCGTGAGCCGCGACGCCGAGGCCGCAGGCCAGCATGGCGCCCAGCGCCGCGCCGCAGACCAGCGAGGTCTTGTTCCGCATGTGAGAATTCCCCTTTAGGCTTTGCCCCCTGCCCGTTGGTCCGGATCAGGTAGGAGCGCTTTACGGGGGTCCCGTGACGGTTCCGCCACCCTTTGATGACAGACCGATGACAAGCCTTTTCAACACGTTAATTGTGGCCCCAGAGCCACAGAACGGTCCTTAAAGCAGACGTGTGCGGATGATCTGCGACAGAAGGTCGATCAGCGAAACGGCCACGACGATGACCAGGACAATGCAGCCGGTCTGGTCGTACTGGAAGCCGTTGATCGAATCGAGCAGCACTTGGCCCACCCCGCCGGCCCCGATCAGACCCAGGACGGTCGCCGACCGGCTGGAGCTTTCGAAGCGGTACAGCGCATAGCTGGTCCACAGCGGCGCCACCTGCGGGATCACCCCCCAGACCACCTCAGCCAGCTTGATCGCGCCGGTCGCCCGCACGCCCTCGACCGGACCCTTGTCGATCGACTCGACCGCCTCGGCGAACAGCTTGGCCAGCACGCCGCCGGTGTTGAACATCAGGGCCATGACCCCGGCGAACGGGCCCAGGCCCACGGCCGTGATGAAGATCAGCGCCACCACCAGGTCGGGGATCGAGCGGATCAGGTCCAGCAGGCGACGCACCGGCTGCTGGATCCACCACGGGCTGATGTTGCGCGCGCCCAGCAGGCCCAGCGGGATGGCCACGACGATGGCCAGGGCCGTGCCCCACAGGGCCATCTGGATCGTCTGCCACATCTTGCCGATGTACAGCTCCCAGTCGGCGGCCATGAACGCCTTGGGATCGCCGAACGGCGAGAAGAAGCCGCTGGCGAAGCCCTGCATCTTGCTGGCGTCGCTGAACAGCTGCGGAAACTTGTCGATCTCGGCCGGCTTGAAGCTGACCACCAGCAGGGCGATCACCCCGCCCCACAACAGCAGGTCGAAGGCCCGCGCCGAGAGCGGCTTGCTGGGCGGGGGCGGGATGGCGTCGCTCATGAGGGGTTCGGGCGTCCTGGTCAGTTGGCCGGCGCGGCCAGGCCGGCCTTGCCGTCGGCGGCCAGGCGCTCGGCCTTGATGCCGGCCAGGTTTTTCTCGGCCGCCGCCAGCTTGGCCTTGTCGCCGGTCTCGCGGGCCAGGCCGACCTGCTCCAGGGCCTCCATCTCGCGCACCACCAGCAGGTGGGTGTCGTCGGCGGGCTTGAAGCCGCCCATCGACAGGCGCGCCAGGTTCTTGCGCTGCTGGGCCGCGACCGGGGTGTCGCCCTGGCCGTAGGTCAGGAAGAACTGGCGCAGCTTTTCCTTCACCACCGGGTCGAGATCCTTGCGCCAGACGATCGGATCCTCCGGCAGGGTCGGCGACTCCCAGATCACCTTGACCTTCCTGGCCTGGGCGCCGCCCTTGGCGTACTCGTTCAGGCGCAGGGCCGTGGTGTTGTTGGTGGCCGCGTCCAGCTTGTGGTTGGCCACCGCGAACAGGTTGGCGTCATGGCTGGCGCTGAGCACGGTCTTGAAGCAGGTCTCGGGCTTCTTGTCGGCCGGGATGAACAGGTAGGTCATCGGGGCCAGAGTGCCCGAGGTCGACTTCTTGTCGCCGATGCCGAAGTTCAGGCTCTTGTCGCACTTGAGCAGCCCCTCGACCGTCAGCTTGCTGTCGGCCGGGACGATGATCACCGACTTGTAGCCATCGGTCCCCGACGGGTCGAAGGTGCGGGCGAAGACCTCGCCGCCCGAGCGGCGCACGGCCTCCAAGCCCGAGGCGTTGGAGAACCAGCCCACGTCGGTCTGCTTGGCGCCCATGGCCACGATCAGCGACGAATAGTTGGACGAGAAGAACGGCTTCACCTTCATGCCGGTCGACTGTTCCATGTCGGCCAGGATGGGCTTCCAGTAGCTCTCCATGTTCTGGGCCGACTCGGTCGACAGGATGGAGAACACGATCGTGTCCTTGGAGGCGGCCGGGCCGGCGGCCTTCTGCTCCCCGCACGCGGCGAGCGTCAGGGCGGCGACGAGGCCGAGGCCGGCGACGCCAAGGCGCGAGAGTGCGGTGCGGCGGATCATTGCGGGGCTCCTTCCCAGAATACGTCCTCGAATTCCGGGCCGTAGATGTCGATGAGTTTGGCGCGATCCAGGCCGCTGGTCGGGCCGTCATAGACCTTCTGGCCGGCCTTCAGCGCCACCACCCGGTCGCAATAGCGCAGGGCGTAGTCGACCTGGTGCAGGGTGACCACCACGGTCAGGCCGTCGGTCTTGTTCAGGTCACGGAGGATCTCCATGACCTTGCGCGCCGAAACCGGGTCGAGCGAGGCGACCGGCTCGTCGGCGAGGATGATCTTGGCCCTCTGGACCAAGGCCCGGGCGATGGCCCCGCGCTGCTGCTGGCCGCCCGACAGGGTGTTGGCGCGCTGGGCGGCGTAGTCGGCCACGCCCACACGGTGAAGGGCGGCCATGGCCGCCGTCCGCGTCTCGGCCGGCCAGGCCCCGAACAGGCCGCGCAGCGTACCGATCCGCCCCAGCGAGCCCAGGGCGACGTTGGTGAACAGGGTCAGGCGGCCGACCAGGTTGAACTGCTGGGCGATGAAGCCGATGCGGATGCGGGCCTTGCGCACCTGGTCGCTGACCCGGCCCCGGGCCTGGACCGGGCCGGCGAAGGCGGTGATCACGCCTTCTCCCTCATCAATGGTCTGCAGGCCGTCGATCGAACGCAGCAGGGTCGATTTGCCCGAGCCCGACGGGCCGATGAGCGCGATCATCTCGCCGCGACCGACGTCGAGCGAAACGGCGTCCAGCGCCCGCCGCGACCCGAAGGTCTTGGAGGCGGCGCGGATCGAGAGAACAGGGTCCGACGTCATGGTCGGGACGAATCCTTAACGAGGTTTTGGACGCTGGGAAATGCGTTCGTCGGTTTGGGGCACGGACGCAATGGATTTGTGACGGTCGGTGGATCAATTCACCGCAAGGGCGAGCGCAAGCCCGCGTCCAAAAGACTCTTTACATCGTGCGGCGATGACCCTATTTCGCTCGCTCCGGCGGACCCGAAGTCCTCATAAGCGCTGCTAACGCCGGCCTGGGTTTCACTTCTGCAGGGGTCTACGTGAATTGCACACGTACCATAATCCCCTGGACCTGGTCCGTGAGCGGTCACCGGAACGTCCCGTCGCACTCGTGCGGCCCGACGCGGTTTCCGTAGCGGCGCGCTGGTTCCAGGCTGAATTCAAAGGCGACGTCTTTTACGCGGTGAAGGCCAATCCTTCGCCGTGGGTGATCCGCGAGCTGGCGGACGCCGGCGTGCGGTCGTTCGACGTGGCCTCGCTGAACGAGGTCGAGCTGGTCGGCGAGCACGCTCCCGGCTCGCGCATGGCCTTCATGCATCCGGTGAAGAGCCGGGTGGCGATCTCGGCCGCCTATTTCGATCACGGCGTGCGGACCTTCTCGTTCGACACCCATGAGGAACTGGCCAAGATCCTCGACGCCACCGGCCAGGCCAAGGACCTGAACCTGATCGTCCGCATGGGCGTGCAGGCCGAGGGCGCGGCCTACAGCCTGTCGGGCAAGTTCGGCGTCGAGTCGCACAACGCCCCGGCCCTGCTGCTGGCGGCCCGTCGCTCCACCCAGGACCTGATGGGCGTGTCGTTCCACGTCGGCAGCCAGTGCATGCGCCCCACCGCCTACCAGGCGGCCATGGCCCAGGCCTCGCGCGCCTTGGTGCGGGCCGGCGTGCTGGCCGACGTCGTCGACGTCGGCGGCGGCTTCCCGTCGATCTATCCCGGCATGGTGCCGCCGGACATGTCCGAATACCTGGCGGCCATCGACCGGGGCTTCGCCGACATGATGGTCCACGAGACCACCGAGCTGTGGTGCGAACCCGGCCGGGCCCTGGTGGCCGAGGCCTCGTCCCTGCTGGTCAAGGTCGAGCTGAAGAAGGGCGACGCGCTCTATCTGAACGACGGCTCGTACGGCTCGCTGTTCGACGCGGCCCACATGAAATGGCCGTTCCCGGTCAAGCTGTTCCGCAAGAACGGCGAAGTGGTGGAAGAGGGCCTCAAGCCGTTCCGCTTCTACGGCCCCACCTGCGACAGCGTCGACCACATGCCCGGCCCGTTCTACCTGCCGGAAAGCGTCGACGAGGGCGACTACATCGAGATCGGCATGCTGGGCGCCTATGGCGTGGCCATGTCGACCCGCTTCAACGGCTTTGGGGAAACCGACATCGCCCAGGTTTCGGACGCCCCGATGGCCTCGATGTACGGCCTGGCCAAGCGCTCGATCGCCACGCCCCGGCCCGAGGCCGAGGAACGCAAGATCGTCCGCTTCTCGCGCCCCAAGGGCGCGGCCGGCAAGAAGCGGCGGCGTAGATAGTTGAAATCCAGAGCGTGACCGCCGTGCGTCCTTCGAGGCTCGCCTGCGGCTCGCACCTCAGGATGAGGACTTTCTTGCACTGAATTCCTCATCCTGAGGCGCCCGCGATAGCGGGCCTCGAAGGACGCACGGCGCGCGACGCGAAATCGTCACTAAGCGTCGCGACAAATGTGCGTTAAACCCGCGCCGCATCGACCGCTCGCGCGTTTGGATGCGAACCCATCGCCCCCACCGGTCGCTCCGTCCCGGTGGACGGCCAGTTTCAACGACGGGCGTCCAAAGTCAGGGAAACCGAAGCGATGAACGCTCCCGTTCCGAACAACCAGAAGGCCGAGCTGCTGCAGAACGTGGTCGAGCATATCGACATCACGTCGTTCGACGCCCGCCCGATCATCGACTCCATGCGCAAGATGTCGTTCAGCTCGCGCGACACCGCCCGCGCCGCCGACATCTTCAACATGGCGCTGGAGGACAAGTCCTGCTCGCCCTGGCTGATCCTGGCCGGCTCCACCTCGGCCGGCGGCTGCATGCACGTCTACCGCGACATGGTGAAGAACGGCATGATCGACGCCGTGGTCGCCACCGGCGCCTCGATCGTCGACATGGACTTCTTCGAGGCCCTGGGCTTCAAGCACTATCAGGCCGCCGGCCCCGTCGACGACAACGTGCTGCGCGACAACTACATCGACCGCATCTACGACACCTATATCGACGAGGAAGAACTCCAGAACTGCGACCACACGATCCTGGAGATCTGCAATCGCCTGGAGCCGCGCGCCTATTCCTCGCGCGAGTTCATCTGGGAGATGGGCAAGTGGCTGTCCGAGGGCAACGCCAAGAAGCAAGGCTCGCTGATCCAGACCGCCTATGAAGAAGGCGTGCCGATCTTCTGCCCGGCCTTCGTCGACAGCTCGGCCGGCTTTGGCCTGGTCAAGCACCAGAAGGAACGCATCGCCGCCAAGCAGCCCTATCTGATGATCGACGCGGTCGCGGACTTCCGCGAACTGACTGACATCAAGATCGCGGCCGGCACCACGGGCCTGTTCATGGTCGGCGGCGGCGTGCCCAAGAACTTCGCCCAGGACACCGTCGTCTGCGCCGAGATCCTCGGCGTCGAGGCCGACATGCACAAGTACGCGGTCCAGATCACCGTGGCCGACGTCCGCGACGGCGCCTGCAGCAGCTCGACGCTGAAGGAAGCCGCCTCGTGGGGCAAGGTCAACACCACCTACGAGCAGATGGTGTTCGCCGAGGCCACCACCGTGGTGCCGCTGATCGCCTCGGACGCCTATCACCGCGAGCACTGGAAGGGCCGCGAAAAGCCGCGCTGGCAGAAGCTGTTCGGCAAGTAGGCTTGATACGGACGACCTGAAACTGCAGGGTCCCCGAAGTTCGCTTCGGGGACCTTTTTCATGCGCGTCGGCTTGATGATCGGGATGACCGCCCTGGCTCTGGCCGGCTGCGCCAGCCTGACGGGCTCGCAGGCCGATCCCTACCTGGCCAAGGGCGCCTACGACGCGCGCCAGGCCGTGCCGCCGCCTCCCCCGGCGGGGTCCGCCGCCGACCAGCGGGACCGGGCCGTCTTCCTGGCCACCCGCCGGCTGAAGGACACCCCGCGCTGGTCGCTGGCCAGGCAGGACACGCACAAGGCCGCGATCGCGGACGCCTACAGCTGCGCCTTGGGCGTGACGCCCAGCCGCCAGGCCACGCCTCGGCTGGCGGCGCTGCTACGGCGGATCGGGCGCGACGTGCGACCGGCTGTGGCGGCGCCCAAGCGGCTCTACGACCGCAAGCGGCCCTACCAGGTGCAGCCGGGCGCGATCTGCGTGCGCAGCGGCCTGGTCACCGCCTTGACGCCCGACTACCCCTCCGGCCACGCCACCTGGGGCTGGACGGTGGGACTGGTCCTGGCCAAGGCCCAGCCGCAACGGTCCGACGCCATCCTGGCCCGCGCCAGGGCCTATGGCGAAAGCCGGGTGGTGTGCGGCGTGCACAACGCCTCCTCGGTCGAGGCGGGTCGGCTGAACGCCGCCGCCCTGGTCAGGACCCTGGAGCGCTCGCCGGCCTTCACCGCGGACCTGGCCGCCGTCGGCCGCGAACTGGACGCCGCCCGGACGGCGGGCCTCGTCCCTGATCCCGCCCGCTGCACGGCTGAGGCGGCGGTGCTGGCCCAGCGACCGTACTGACCGGAACGCCGACGCGGTTGCAACGGGCCCCTGTGGCCTCTACCTCTTGCCCATGGCCCATCACGCCGCGTGCGATCACGACCACCACAACCACGGCGTCGCCGGTTCGGCCCTCGCCGCCGAGCTCGACGCCGCCGAGGCGCGCTGCGGCGCCGTCGACCAGCGCCTGACCGCCCCGCGCCGCCGGGTGCTGGAACTGTTGCTGCAGGCCGGCCAGCCCGTGAAGGCCTACGACCTGATCGCCAGCTTCGCCATTGATGGTCCGCCTGCCAAGCCGCCGACCGTCTACAGGGCCCTGGACTTTCTCGAGAAGCAGGGCTTCGCCCACCGCATCGAGAGCCTCAACGCCTATGTCGCCTGCCGCAAGGAAGCCGACGGCCACGCCGCCGCCTTCCTGATCTGCGACTGCTGCGGCGCCACCCGCGAGATCGAGCCCAAGGCCAGCGCCGAGATCATCGCCGCCGGCGCCGCCGCAGGCTACGCCCTGACCGACGTGACCATCGAGGCTCATGGGCTCTGCGCGGATTGCCGCGAAGCCTAGGCTGGGGCATCGCGCGGAAGAGTGGACGCCGGCTTTCCGCAAAAGCGATGCTCTAGGCGCCCTCGCTAAAGTCTGTACACTTTTTACGATTGAGACACCGCTTCACCGCCTTTTGGGAGAGCGAGATGACTGATCGTGACTCGGCCAAAACCTCGTGGTGGCACAGCACGCCCGTTCTCGTGAGCGCCATCGCCGGCCTGCTCACCGCGATAACGGGCCTGGTCGTCGGACTGCACCAGGCCGGCGTCATCGGCGGCGGCGCTTCGGACCGGTCGCCCGCGACGGTGGTGGCGCCGACCGCCGCGCCCGGGACCACCGCCAGCCCCTTGTCCCTCGCCTCGCCCACTCCGCCCGACACTGCGGCGCCCAGCGGACTACCCCTGACCGGACCGCCCGGCCGCAACCTGCTGTCGCCGCAATACGGCGGGCGCCTGGTCGCGGCGCCGAGCAAGGCCTGGTCGTCGGCCAACGATGATGTCCTGGCGCAGGGCACGACCATCACCTTCCTCGACGCCTTCGCCATCTTCGGCTTCCAGGACGACCGGCCAGCCACCTTCGACCGCTTCGGCATCCTGGTCCCCAAGGCCGACGAAAATCCCGCCACGATCGAGATCGCCGCCGGCGACGCCCTGACCGGGCCGTTCCGCCCGCTGGCCAAGGTGCGGATCCTGAACCTGTACGTCGCGGCGAACGACGGCTGGCAGTATTTCGACCTCCCGAAGACCACCGCCCGCTATGTCCGGATCACGACCAGCGAAAGGCCCGACCACGGCGTCATGGGCTATATCAGCGAGCTCAGCCTCGACGAGAAGCCCGCAAGCGAGAAGCCGCCAGGCGGGAAGTCCTGACGGCGGGGAAGGGGCGATTGCGGACAGCCGGCGAACGCCGCTAGGGTTCGAACACTCGTTCCACGCCAGGATGCCTGCCCATGACGCCCACCGAGACCTTCCCCGGCGTCGAGATCTGGCGTGGCGGCGTCAACACCTGGGACTGCGACGAGATGGGGCACATGAACGTGCGCTTCTACGTCACCCGGGCCATGGAGGGGCTGGCCGGGCTGGCCGCCGAGCTGGGCCTGCCACACGCCTTCTCGCCCTGGGCGAACGCCACCCTGATGGTCCGCGAGCAGCACATCCGCTTCCTGCGCGAGGCCCATGCCGGGGCGGCCCTGCACATGCTGGGCGGGGTGATGGCGATCTCCGAGACCGAGGCCCGGGTGCTGCAGCTCCTGGTCCACACGGCGACCGGCCAGCTGGCGGCGACCTTTCAGACAACGATCGCCCATGTCACACCGCGCGAAGGCGAGGCCTTTCCCTGGCCGCGCATCGTCCACGAGCGCGCGGCGGCGCTGCAGGTCGAGCCGCCCGACCAGGCCCGGGCGCGCAGCCTGGACCTGTCGCCGTTCGCCCCGACCGCCAGCCTAGCCCGCGCCGAGGCCCTGAACCTCAAGCGCATCGGCCTGGGGGCCCTGTCGCCGACCGATTGCGACGTGTTCGGACGAATGCGCATGGAGCAGTTCATCGGCCGGGTCTCCGACGGCATCGGCGCCTTCATCGGCCCGTTCCGCGACATCGTCGTCGCCCACGCAGAGCCCCGCCCCGCACGGGTCGGCGGCGCGGTCCTGGAATACCGTCTGGCCCAGCTGGCCTGGCCCCGGGCCGGCGACCGGGTCGAGCTGCGCTCCGGCCTGGTCGGGACCGAGGGCTCGGCCATGCGGGTGGTGCACTGGATGCTGGACCCGACCACCGGCCGGCCCTGGGGCACGTCCGAAGCCGTGGCGGTCACCTTCGACCTGGACGCCCGCAGGGTGGCGCAGATCAGCGACGCGGCGCGGGCGGAACTGGGCAAGGCGGCGGTGAAGGGGCTGGCGCTGTAGGCCGAACGACGGTCGGGCGCGGCGCGCGGTCCTCCTCCTTCGACACGCTCAGGATGAGGACCCTTTACGGGCTCGGCAGTCGAAAACTTCATCCTGAGCCTGTCGAAGGACGAGGTTTTCGCCTCCCAACGGGGATCGGTAGGCCCTACCCCGCCGCCATCTCGAAGATCGCCTCGCGCGCCAGGTCTGGGCGCTCCATCGGCAGGAAGTGGCTGGCGCCGGCCACCGTCTCGACGCGGATGTGAGGGTGGCGGCGCATCACGCCCGCGCCGTCGCCGACGTGGCAGGTCGAGCCCTTCTCGGCCTTCAGAACCCGCGCCGGGCAGCGGATGCGGCCCATGGCCCGCCAGGGGTCGTGGGCCTGGGCGCTGTAGTTGGAGGCCTCCCAGGCCGGCGCGCAGGCCAGCTCGACCTTGCCGTCGTCGCGATCCTTGAAGCCGCCGCCGACATAGTCGGCCAGCATGGTCTCGGGCCAGGTCCTGAACGCCCCGCGGCCGCGATAGGCGGCGAAGGCGGCCTCGCGGTTTTCGAACACCGCGCGGCGGCGCAGCGCGCCCTGGACCAGCGGCAGATGCCGCCACAGCGCGCCGGACGTCCAGGGCATGTGGGCGTAGAAGGCCATGATCCGCGGCATGATCACCGGGTCCAGCAGCACCAGGCCGCGCACCTTTTCCGGCGCCGCGGCGGCGGCCAGCAGGCTGACGGTGCCGCCCATCGAATGGCCGGCCAGCACCGCCGGCCCCTGGTCGAGGGCGGCCAGCAGGGCCAGCAGGTCGTCGCGCAGGTCCAGCCAGCTTCGCCGACGCTCCGGATTGGCGGCGAGACGGCTGGAGCCGTGGCCGCGCTGGTCGACCGCCAGGATCCGCAGGCCGGCCGACAGCGGGGCCAGCAAGGCGCGGTAGGTCTGGCCGTTGAAGCCGTTGGCATGGACGAAGACCACGTCCACCGGGCGGTCGGCGGGCCCGAATTCCAGCACCGCCATCTCGCCGGCCCCGGCGCGGCTGGCGATCGGGATGAAGCGTCGGCGAGGTTCCCGGAAGACGGCCGCGTCCATGGCGGAAGGGCTCCTGTTGCGGCGGCTGGTTCCTAAGTTAGGCCCACGGCGTTACCTCGTCCATGGAGCAGCCCCAAAGAACCGTTCCGGGAGAGCGCTGATGCCGCCGCTGGCCACCATCGGATACGAGCTGGACACCCTGGACGGCATGATCGGCCGCCTGAAGGCGGCGGGGGTGAAGGCCGTCGTCGACGTCCGCGCCGTGGCCGCCTCGCGCCGGCCGGGCTTTTCCAAGACCATGCTGGGCAACAGCCTCCGGGCCGAGGGGATCGACTACGTTCACCTGCGGCCGCTGGGTACGCCCAAGGCCGGCCGCGAGGCGGCCCGGGCGGGACGAACGGACGAGATGCGCGCGATCTTCCACGCCCACCTGGCCGAGCCCGCCGCCCAGGTGGCGCTGGGCGAGGCCACGGCCCTGGCCGAGGACGGTCCTATCGCCCTGCTCTGTTACGAGCACGAGGCCCGGTGCTGCCACCGGGCCATCGTGGCCGACGAGATCCGGGCCCGGCTGAAGTGCGAGGTGGTGGATCTGTGAGGGCGACAGCGAAATTCGTCGCCATCCCGGAAGCCTCGCCGAGGCGGTCCGGGATGGCGACATTGCCGGTTCGGATCAGGCCGCCGTCAGCTGCCACTCGCCGCGATCGTCCTTGCAGGCGCTGTAGCGCTCGGTGGTCGGGCGGTCGTTGCGGGTGCTGATCGAGGCGTTGATGATTCGGCAGCTGGCTTCCGGGCCATAGCCGCTCTGGTTCAGCAGCGCGGCCGAGACATAGCCGACGCCGTAGCCGTCGCGGCCCACCAGCAGCCAGTTGCTGTTGGGCGCGCCGCCCAGCACCTCGACCCGCTGGCCGGCCGACAGCTTGCCCACCACCTTGCCGGTGGTCGACGGGCTCGAGCGCAGGTTGGCGGTCCCGCGGGCGGTGTAATCGCCGCCGACGGCGTCGTAGCTGCGCAGCGTCTGGACGCCGCGCTCGAAGCGCAGGGTCTCGCCGCTGATCGGCGGGCCATAGGACGAGGAGACCACGTCGATGCGGCCCGAGGCGCCGGTGCGCGAATTGCTCCAGCTCTCCGAACGGCCGCTGTCCAGGGCGCGCTTGGTGGCCTGCTGGGCCATGGCCTGGTCGGTCGACTGCATGCGGCAGCCGATATAGGCCCCCGCCGCCGCGCCGGCCGCGGCCCCCAGCACCGTGCCCAGGGTCTTTTCATTCTTGCTGACCGCGCGGCCGACCAGGGCCCCGGCGGCGGCGCCGATCAGGGCCCCGCCCTCCTGCTTCTTGCCCGAGCCTTCGCAGCCGAACAGGCCGCTGATCCCCTTGGACTGGGCCGCGGCCGGCAGCGGCGCGGCGACCAGCGAGGCGAGGACGGCGCCGACGCTGAGCGCGGTGGCGATCGAGTGTTTGACCATGGGGGACGGTTCCTTTGGAAAGCGGCGGGCCCTCGACGGAAGGCCCGTTGGCGTCCGACGCCCCCGTGATACAAACTGATCAACGATAAGGGAGAAACGAGCGTGCCGGACAAGCCAGACTATAGCTGCTTCGATGTCGAGATCGAGACAGGCGTGGCGCATCTGCGCCTGAAACGTCCCGAGGCCCTCAACACCATGACCCGGGCGTTCTGGAACGAGCTGCCGGCCATCGTCCGCGACATCGACGACAACGCCCGCGCCCGGTGCATTGTCATCTCCTCGACCGGCAAGCATTTCTGCGCCGGCATGGACCTGTCGGTGTTCACCGACGGCGAGGGCGTGACGGGCGGCGAGCCCGCCGACCGCTTCGTGGCCGCCGAGAGCTTCCGTCGCCACGTTCACCACCTGCAGGACACCTTCTCCTGCCTGGACGAGGCGCGGATGCCGGTGATCGCCGCGATCCAGGGCGGCTGCATCGGCGGGGCGGTCGACTTCACCAGCGCCTGCGACATCCGCTACGCCAGCGCCGACGCCTTCTTCACGATCCACGAGATCAACATCGGCATGACCGCCGACGTCGGCACCTTCCCACGCCTGTGCAAGCTGATCCCCGAAGGCTGGGTGCGCGAGCTGGCCTATACCGGCCGCCGCCTGCCGGCCGCCAGAGCGCGCGACCTCGGCCTGGTCAACGAGGTGTTTGCCACCCACGAGGAGGTCGTCGCCCACGCCCTGGCCACCGCCCGCGAGATCGCCTCCAAGTCGCCCCTGGCCGTCGCCGGCAGCAAGGTGATGATCAACTACGCCCGCGATCATTCGATCCGCGACGCCCTGGACTATATCGCCACCTGGCAGACCGGCATGTTCTCGCCGCCGCACATGATGGAGGCCTTCCAGGCCAAGGCCCAGAACCGCGAACCGGTCTATCCGGACCTCGTGCCGCTCAGGAAGCGGATGTAGCTCCTAAGCCTCCACGGCGTCCGGCAGCTCCGCGTTGGTCAGGTCGCAGCCGTCCAGCCGGCATCGCGTCAGGTCGGCGTCGATCAGGCGCACCCGGCGGGCGTCGGCGCCGGTCAGATCGGCCCCGTGCAGCGCGGCTCGGCTGAGGTCCGTCCGCAGGACCCGGCCCTGGGCGATGGTCAGCGGTCCCAGCCGGGCGCCCGAGAGGTCGGCCCGCGACAGCCGGGCGCCGACCAACCGGGCGCCGCGCAGGTCGGCGCCGCGCAGGTTGACGCCGCGCAGGTCGGCGTCGACTAGGTTGGCCCCCTGCAGCTGGACGTTCTCCAGGTCCATGCCGAAGAAGACCGCGCCCGGCGCCGACAGCCCGGCCAGCCGCCGGCCGCGCAGCCGCCGCAGCGGGCGGAAGTCGACCGCCGGAAGCTTGCCCGCCGCGCCGTCGCGACCGTCGCTGCCGACATAGAGTTCGTGCGCCTCAAGGATCTCGTGCAGGGGGGCGTCGTCGACATAGACGATCGGCGGCGGGGCGCGCAGCACCTCGGTCAGGTCGGCGCCCTCGAAGGTGGCCCCGGCCAGGTCGGCGCCGGTCAGAACCGCCCGGCGCAGCGAGGCGCCGCCCAGATCGGCGTTGTAGAGATTGGCCCGGGACAGGTTGGCGCCGTCCAGGGTGGCGCGGTTCAGCCGCGCGCCCTTCAGGCTCACCCCGGCCAGGTCGGCGTCGGTCAGGTCGGCCACCCGAGCGAAGCCGCCGCCCACCTGAGCGCCGTCCAGCCGCGCCCCGCGCGTCACCGCGTGCTCCAGCTCGCCCTGGCGCGTCCGGTGCCGCAGGATTCGGAAGCCGTCGACGCTGTCCTGAGTGGCGATGACGCCCTCGCGCAGGTCGCAGCCCGACAGGTCGGCGCCGCCGAGATTGGCCCCCCGCAGGCAGGCGCCCCGCAGGTCGCAGCGGGAGAGATTGGCTTCGCGCAGGTCGGCGTCGCGCAGGTCGGCGCCATAGAGGGTCGCGCGGGTCAGGACCGCGCGCGCCAGCAGGGCGCCGGCCAGGCGCACGCCGGTCAGGTCGGCCTCGGAAAGGTCGACGCCCTCCAGGTTGACGTTGTCGAGATCCACATAGGAAAGGTTGGCGCGAGTCCCGGCCGGCAGCCCCTTCAGATAGCGCACGTGCGCCTCGATCGCGGCCTTCAGCGCCGGAGGCGAAAGGGTGCGGATCAGCGACGGCTGAGGGGATCGACCGGACAGGGCGGGGGCGGGCATGAGACGGCGCTCTTTTCGGCGAACCGTGTCACGCCACCTTTAAGGAAACGTTCAATTCATCCCGAAAGGTCAAAGCCATCCGCGCCGCTTGAACCACAGGAGCGGACCGGCTGCGGCGATCACCATCATGCACAGGGCGAACGGGTAGCCGTGCAGCCAGTTCAGCTCGGGCATGTGGGCGAAGTTCATGCCGTAGATCCCCGCCACCAGGGTCGGCGGCAGGAACATCACCGAGAACACCGAGAAGATCTTGAAGATCGCGTTCTGCTCGATGTTGATCAGGCCCAGCGCCGCGTCGAGCAGGAAAGTGATGTTGCCGGACAGATAGCCCGAATGGTCGGTGATCGACTGGACGTCGCGCTGCAGCGACTTGAGGTGGTCGCGCAGTTCCTTGTCGCCCTCGAACTGGTCGGCCAGCGAGGCGAAGCTGAGCAGGCGGGCCAGGCTGACCAGGCTGTCGCGGGCCTTGGAATTGACGATCTGGGCGCGGCCCAGGCGGTTGAGGATGGCCTCGAACGCCCCGCCGCGCGGCCGGCTGAAGATGATCCGCGACTGGGTCTCGACCTCGCCGGCGGTGCGCTCCAGGATGTCGGCGGTGCGGTCGATCACCGCGTCCAGCAGGCCCAGGAACGTCTGGGCGCCGCCCGGGCAAAGGCTGGGCTGGCGTTCGGCCTGGGCGGCGAACACCGCGAACGCCTTGGGCTCGACATAGCGGATGGTCACCAGCCGGTCGCCGGTCAGCACGAAGGTCACCGGCGCGGCGGTCGGCAGGTCGCCGTCCGCATTGACCAGCACCGTGGCGGTCATGAACGTGCCGCCGTCTTCCTGGTAGAGGCGCGAGGAAGCCTCGATCTCGGCCATTTCCTCGCGGGTGGGCAGCAGCAGGCCGATCGACTTCTCGACCGCCACTTCCTCGGCGCGGGTGGGGCTGACCAGCTCGATCCACACCGCATCGGCGGGCAGCGCCCAATCGGGCGTCAGGCCGCCGGGTTCGAAACCCGGCGCGCCATGGCGCAGCACCCTCAGCATGGGACATGAGCTTTGTTCACGCCCTGGGCATGGCCCAGAGCGCGCGCGGCGTCAACGCGGCGCTTGCGGCTTGTCGGCGTCCTGCGCCTGGCCCGAGGCCTGGGATTGCGAGATCAGGGCAGCGATGCGGTCGGTGGAGTCGGCGGCCTGGTTGATCATGTCCAGCGGCGAGCTGGCCCGCACCGAGGCGGCGACCTGGTTGGCGGCCGACTTGGCCAGCGAGACGGCGGCGTTCTGGGCCAGGGCCAGCTTGCTGGTGGCGGCGGCGATCGTGACCGCCTGGTTGTTCTGGTAGATGAAGCCGTGGGTCGGATAGACGGTCGAGCCCAGGTCGCGGATCGGGTCGTACCAGACCTTGACCTGGCTCCAGTCGCCGGCCGGCGAGACGTCGACGACGGTGACGTCCTTCTCGATCTGGCCGCGGCCGCCGTCGATGATCGACCAGTTGGCGTGGGTGACCTGGATCACGCGGTCGGTGAGCACCTGGCTGACGAAGGCGACGTGGCCGAGGTTCATGCGGCCGGTCGGCTTGAAGCAGAGCACGGCCCCGGCGCGGGGCACGAAGCCGGTGTCGTATTTGCCGACGGCCTGCGACCACCACGTCCGGGCGTCGCCGAAGATCTGGATGCCCGACATCAGACGCGCGAACGGGACGCATTGCCAGTACCCGTCGGCCATCGCGCCGGACATCGGCACGAGGCTGATCATGGCGGCGGCGGCCAGGGAACCCCAGAGGGTTCTCGTCCGTTTCGTCATGCTGTGGGTACTCCCCCGCGTCACTGGGCTAAGGGATAACCCTGACAGGGAAATATGAAAAGTCTGTTTATCAGGCTTTCGCCGCGGCAGGTCGACGCTGTCCCCAGCTTTTTGCCCAAGCTTTCATCCGCTCGCGGGCCGGCTTCTCGATGATGTGATACGACATCGCCGACAGCGGAACCAGTGCGGCGACAATCAACAGCCAAGCATAGAGCGGCAGTTGGTCGCCCTCGATCTTCAGAAGCTTGAGCGCGGCATTGACCGCGAGGATCTTCCACGGGATGCAGATCATGTAGGTCGAGTAGCTGATCTCGCCCAGATACACGAGCGGAGCCTGAGTCGCGAAGCTTGAGCCGGCCGCGGCCAGGGCCGCCAGCATGACGATCAGCGCCCCCAGGGTCATGACGATGACCTGGTCCGGCGCCCCGAAATGCACGGCCAGCAGCACCGCGGCGCCCGCGAAACAGGCGCCCACGCCCGAGAACCGGCCGGTGACGGCGCCCGAACGCCACAGGGCGTGCAGGGCGCAGCCATAGGCGAAGCACGGGACGATGCGCAGGAAGCCCCAGCGGATCGTCGCCTCGGTCAGGGGAAAGCCCGCCAGCGCCTGGAAGGCTGGATAGAGGGCGGCGATCAGGGCCAGGGCAAGGCCCACGGCCAGCCGCGGCCGCGCGCGCAGCCGCCAGGCGGCGAAGGCGAAGACCGGGAAGCTGAGATAGGCGAACCACTCGGCCGAGATCGACCACGACGGATGGTTCCAGCCCGAGACCGGCGCGAAGCCCCAGGCCTGGACCAGCAGAAGGTTGGCCGGCAGGGCGCTCCAGGCCAGCATGTTCTGGTCGACGGCGATGCCGGCCAGGCCGGCGGCGGCGGCCATCAGCCCGACGCCCGCCAGGGTGACCAGGTGCAGCGGATACACCCGCGCCAGCCGGTTCCAGAGGAAGTCGCCGTAGCGGAACGTCCCGTTGCCGACGCCCTGCAGATAGACATGGCAGAGGATGAAGCCCGACAGGGTGAAGAACGCCTCGACCCCCAGATAGCCCTTGCCGATCATCGCCGGCGGAACCGCCGCCGAGAGGTTTGGCCAATAGTGGTACATCACCACCCAGAAGGCGGCGAAGAACCGGAGGGCCGTCAGGGGCTTGATATTGGCGGCGTCTGGCATCATCTCGACTCTCGGTTCGGCGAAGCCTGGGGGCTTCCGTCGCGTTCCTTGCATGAACGGCGCCTACGGAGGGGTAGGCGGTGGCGCGTTTTCCGGACCAGAGCTTAGATCGGTACGATGAACGAACTCCTTCACCTCGTCGCGGACCCCGCCGCCTGGGCCGCCCTGGTCACGCTGATCGTCATGGAAGTCGTGCTTGGCATCGACAACCTGGTGTTCATCTCCATCCTCTCCAACAAGCTGCCGCCCGAACATCGACAGAGGGTGCGCCGGATCGGCATCTCCCTGGCCCTGATCATGCGGCTGGCGCTGCTGTCGACCATCGCCTTCATCGTCGGCCTGACCGCTCCGGTGTTCGACCTGGGCCTGGCTGGCCCCCTGTCGCATGGCGAGCCGACCTTCGAGACGGCCTTCTCGTGGCGTGACCTGATCCTGATCGCCGGCGGCCTGTTCCTGATCTGGAAGGCCACCAAGGAAATCCACCACAACGTCGATCCCGACGCCGACGAATCCGCCCCGGACGTCAAGACCGCGGCGATCTCCAACGTCGGCGGGGCGATCTTCCAGATCATCCTGCTGGACATCGTGTTCTCGATCGACTCGATCCTGACCGCCGTGGGCATGACCGACCACCTGCCGATCATGATCGTCGCGGTGATCGTCGCGGTGACCGTGATGCTGCTGGCCGCCGATCCGCTCGGAAACTTCATCAACAACAACCCCACCGTGGTCATGCTGGCCCTGGGCTTCCTGCTGATGATCGGCGCGGTGCTGATCGCCGAGGGCTTCGGGGTGCACGTGCCCAAGGGCTACATCTACGCCGCCATGGCCTTCTCGGCCGGCGTCGAGGGCCTGAACATGCTGTCACGGCGCAAGGGCGCGAAGAAGGGTTGATACGGTCGGGGACAGGCGCATGCGCCCGTCCCGATCCCGGAGCGCTTCGCCCCCGTCCACGTTCGGCTTGCAGACCGTTCGGCACGCCCGCATGTAGCGCGCGACGATACGTAGGAACGCGATGACCGCCCAGACCTTCACCGACACCGAGCGGCGGACCACCCTGGCCGGGCTGATGATCGTCTTCCTGCTCAGCGCCCTGGACCAGACGGTGGTCTCCACGGCCATGCCGCGGATCATCGCCGAGCTGAACGGCCTGACGCTCTATTCGTGGGTGACCACCGCCTATCTGCTGACCTCGACGGTGATGGTGCCGATCTGGGGCAAGCTGGGCGACATCTATGGCCGCAAGCCCATCCTGCTGGCCGGTATCGCCATCTTCCTGGCCGGCTCGTGGCTGTCGGGCCTGTCGGGTGAGTTCGGCCCGGTGCTGGGCCTGAGCGGCATGGTCCAGCTGATCGTCTTCCGCGCCCTGCAGGGGATCGGCGGCGGCGCCCTGTTCACCACCGCCTTCGCGATCATCGCCGACCTCTACCCGCCGCGCGAGCGGGGCAAGTTCGCCGGCATCTTCGGCTCGGTGTTCGGCCTGGCCAGCGTGCTGGGCCCGCTGATCGGCGGCTATTTCACCGACCATGGCACGGTCCATCTGGGCGGCCAGGTGATCGCCGGCTGGCGCTGGGTGTTCTATGTCAACCTGCCGCTCAGCCTGCTGTCGCTGTTCATGATCCTGGTGAAGATGCCGCCGCTGGAGCACCGGCGCTCGGGGGCGGTCGACTATGTCGGCGCGATCCTGCTGGTCGCGGCCTTCGTCCCGCTTCTGCTGGCGCTGAGCCAGGGCGGCCACGACTTCGCCTGGAGCTCGCCCCAGTCCATCGGCCTGTTCGCCTTCGCGGCCGTCGCCTTGGCGCTGTTCCTGTACGCCGAGACCAAGGCCGGCAATCCGCTGCTGCCGCTGCGGCTGTTCGGCAACAAGGTGTTCGCCACGGCCAACCTGGCCGGCTTCCTGATCTCCATGGCCTTCCTGGGGGTGGTGACCTTCCTGCCGCTCTACATGCAGCTGGGCCTGGGGGTGGACGCCACGACCTCGGGCCTGGCCATCCTGCCGCTGATGGGCGGGTTGATCGTCTCGTCCACCGGCGCGGGCCAACTGGTCAGCAAGACCGGCCGCTACAAGCCGCTGATGATCGCCGGCGCGGTGCTGCTGCTGGTCGGCGTCGCGCTGCTGACCCGGGTAACCGCGCACACCACGCTGCCGGACCTGTGCTGGCGGATGGCCATCGTCGGCCTGGGCCTGGGTCCCGGCCAGAGCCTGTTCAACCTGGCCACCCAGAACGCCGTCGAGGTGCGCGACATCGGCGTGGCCACCAGCTCCAACCAGTTCTTCCGCCAGATCGGCTCGACGATCGGGGTGGCGCTGTTCGGCGCCCTTCTGACCCACCGCCTAGCCAACGAGGGGCAAGGCTTCGACCTGGGATCCCTGCAGGGCCTGGCTCTGAAAGCCACGGCTCAGGGCGCGGCCCGCCATGCCGACCCGGCCCTGGCCCAGGCCCTGACCCACGCCATCACCGGCGTGTTCGCCGCCGGGCTGCTGGTGATCGCGGCGGGCTTGGTGGCGATCCTCCTGATCCCCGAACTGCCATTGCGGAGCCGCCAGCCGGGACCTCAGGGGGAAGCGGTCTGAGATCGGATCGGGGACAGGCGCCTGCGCCTGTCCCCGGCCTCATCCGCAACTTAGAGGAAGCTGTACGGATCCACGTCGAACACCACGCGCACCGAGTTCGGGACCTTGGCCCGGGCCCGCCAGGCGGCCAGGAAGCCCTGCAGGTCCACCGAGCGCTCGGCGCGGACCAGGAAGCGCTTGCGCCGCCGCCCGCGCACCAGGGCCAGGGGCGCGTCGGCCGGGCCGAACACCTCCACCCCCTCGGCGTTGGGCGTGGCGGCCGCCAGGGCGTTGCAATAGGCCTCCAGGGCCACGGGGTCGGGTCCCGAGGCGATCACCGCCGCCAGGCGTCCGAACGGCGGCAGGCCGGCCTCCTGGCGCATGGCCATCTCGGCCTCGACGAAGGCGTCGCGGTCCTGGGCCTTGAGGGCCTGCAACACGCCGTGCTCGGGGGCGTAGGTCTGCAGCAGCGCCCGCCCCGGCTTCTCGTGCCGTCCGGCTCGGCCGGCCGCCTGGGCCAGCAGTTGGAAGGTCCGCTCGCCGGCCCGCAGGTCGCCGCCGCGCAGGGACAGGTCGGCGTCGACCACGCCCACCAGGGTGAGGTTGGGGAAGTTGTGGCCCTTGGCCGCCGCCTGGGTGGCCACCAGGATGTCGATCTCGCCGGCCGCCATGCTGTCGACCAGGGCCCGCGCCCCGGCCGCGTCGAACACGGTGTCGGACGAGAACACCGCGATCCGGGCGTCGGGGAACAGGTGGCGCGCCTCCTCCTCGACCCGCTCCACGCCGGGGCCGATCGAGGTCAGGCTGTCCTTGGCTCCGCAGTGCGGGCAGGCCTCCGGCTTCTTCATCGAAAAGCCCGTCAGGTGGCAGACCAGGCGGCCGGTATAGCGGTGCTCGACCAGCCAGCTGTCGGTGTCGGGCGACTTCATCTTCTCGCCGCAGGCGCGGCACAACACCAGGGGCGCGTAGCCCCGGCGGTTCAGGAACAGCAAGGATTGCTCGCCGCGTGAAAGCGCCACCGACACGGCCTTGACCAGCGGCGGCGACAGCCAGCGCCCGGGCTCCGGCGGGGTCTCGCGCATGTCGATCAGGCCGATGTCGGGCAACTGAGCCGCGCCGTGCCGGGCGCTGAGGCGCAGCCAGCGATAGCGACCCGCCTGAGCGTTCCACAGGCTCTCCAGCGAGGGTGTCGCCGAGGCCAGCACCACCAGCGCCCCCTCGATCTTGGCGCGGGCCACGGCCAGGTCGCGGGCCTGGTAGATGAAGCCCTCCTCCTGCTTGAACGAGCCGTCGTGCTCCTCGTCGACCACCACCAGCCGCAGCTTGCGGAACGGCAGGAACAGAGCCGAGCGGGCCCCGACCACGATCCGCGCCTGGCCGGCGGCCACGCCCTCCCAGGCCCGCCGCCGGCGGGGCGGCGACACGGCCGAATGCCACTCGACGGGGGCGACGCCGAAGCGGGCCTCGAAGCGGGCCAGCACCGCCTGGGTCAGGGCGATCTCGGGCAGCAGGATCAGCACCTGGCTGTCGGGATCGGCGGCCAGGGCGGCGGCCGCCGCTTCCAGATAGACCTCGGTCTTGCCCGAGCCGGTCACCCCGTCCAGCAGCGCGGCCTGGAAGCCGCCCGCCGCCAGCATCTCGGAGAGCACGTCGGCCGAGGCCTGCTGGCTGGGATTGAGCGTCTGGGGCGGACGCGACAGGTCGGGTTGCGGGAAGCGGGTGTCGGGCTCCACCCAGGTGACGGCCAGCACGCCCTCGTCGACCATCCCCTTGACCACCCCGGCCGAGACCCCGGCCGCGGCGGCCAGGGCGCCGGACGCCATCGGCCCCTGCTCGGCGGCGGCCAGCACCTTCAGCCGGGCGGGCGTCATGCGGGCCGGCTGCGCGCCGGTCAGGATCAGGGCCTTGTCCGGCTTGGCGGCCGGATGGCGCAGGCCGCGCAGGGCCATGGCCAGGGGCCAGCCGGGAACGTCGACCGAATAGCGCGCCGCCCACTCCACGAAGCTGAGGACGCCCGGCGGCAGCGGCGGGTCGTCGACCCGCTCCAGCACCGGCTTCAGCGGCCGGTTGCCGCCGGTCCCGTCGCGCAGGCCGGTCACCACGCCGCGAATCACCCGCGGCCCCAGCGGCACGGTCACGTGGTCGCCGATCGCCAGGTCCAGGCCCTCCGGCTCGGCGTAGTCGAACGCCTCGGGCAGCGGCATGGGCAGCAGGACGGAGGCGATGCGGGGCATGGGACCTGACATGGGGACGATCGGGTTCTGCCTTGGAAACGTCGGAAGGTCGAGAGGCGGCGGGGCGGCCATCAAGCGGCTGTTAACCGAACTGGGGCTTCATCGGGACCGCCCCGCCGGTGATCGCATATGGGGACGAACAGTGGATGGAGTAGTCAGACCATGACCGACGCGACCCAGGCGATACTGCCCTATCCGGTCGACGCCGAGGCCGTCCGCGACTTCCTGAGGGCCGAGCCCGACTTCCTGCACCAGGATCCCGACCTGCTCAGCGACCTGGGCCTGCGCCCCGACGCCAGCAACATCGTCGATTTCGGTCCCGCCGCCCTGGCCCGGGTCTCGGCCGCGCACGAGCGCGAGGCCCTGGTCCGCCGCCAGATCGAGGCGACGGCGCGCGCCAACCATTCGGCCCAGGCCCAGACCCACGCCGCGGTCATCGACCTGCTGGACGCCCGCAACCATTCCGACCTGGCCCGCCGCGTCGACGAGATGGCCATCCTGCGCTTCGGCCTGGCCGCCGGGGTGGTCGTGCTGGAAGGCCCTGGCCGCGTGCCGGCCGGCTGGCACGCCCTGATCGCCGGCCAGATCGACATGATCATGGGCGACCACGGCGTCGCCCGCATGGGCTTCCACGCCCCCGCCCTGGGCCTGTTCGGCGAGCGCATCGACGAGATCAAGAGCATGGCCCTGGTCCGCATGGCCGTGTGGGAGCCCTCGCGCCAGGGCCTGCTGGCCTTCGGCTCGGCCGACCCCGAGGGCTTCACGGCCGACATGGGCTCGGACCTGGTCGCCTTCCTGGCCCGCGTCGTCGAACGCACGGCCGAGCGCTGGCCGATCCTGTGACGACCGGAGGGCGGACAGGCCTTCCCAAGGAAGGCCGGGGATGAGCACGGCCCGCGCCGCCCTTTCGGACTGGCTGGACCACCTGGCCCTCGAGCGGCGCGCCTCGCCACGCACTGTGCGGGCCTATGGCGACAACGTCCTGGCCTATCTGAACTTCCTGGAGCGCCATCGTGGCGAGGCCCTGTCGGCGTCCGACCTGGGCGGGATCACGGCGGCCGAGCTGCGCGCCTACCTGGCCTTCCGCCGCGAGCCCCCGCGTTCCCAGAATGGCGACGATCGCGAGGGCCTGTCGCCACGCTCGCTGTCGCAGAGCCTGTCGTCGATCCGCGCCTTCCACCGTTATCTCGACCACCGGCTGGACACGCCCAACGCCGCCATCGGACTGGTGCGCGGCCCCCGCATCAAGGTCGGCGCCCCGCGCCCGGTGTCCGAGGACCAGGCTCACGGCCTGATCGCCGAACTGTCCCTCGACCCCGACCGGGAGGATTGGGAAGCAGCCCGCGACGCGGCCGTGCTGACCCTGCTGTGGGGCTGCGGCCTGCGGATCTCCGAGGGCCTGTCCCTCACCCGCCGCGACGCGCCCCTGGCCGACAGCCTGCGGATCACCGGCAAGGGCGGCAAGACCCGCATCGTGCCGGTGCTCGACGTCGTTCGTGAGCGGATCGACACCTATGTGACCGCCCTGCCCTTCGCCCTGCAGCCGGACGATCCGCTGTTTCGCGCCAAGCGCGGCGGGCCGCTGTCGCCGCGCCATGTCCAGGCGACCATGCAGGCGCTCCGAAGCCGCCTTGGCCTGTCCGACCGCGCCACGCCGCATGCCCTGCGCCATTCGTTCGCCACCCACCTGCTGGGCGCCGGCGCCGACCTGCGCGCGATCCAGGACCTGCTGGGCCACGCCTCGCTGTCGACCACCCAGCGCTACACCCAGGTGGACGCCGCGGGCCTGCTGGCCGCCTACGGCAAGGCGCATCCGCGGGCCTAGTGCTTTCCTTCTCCCACAAGGGGAGAAGGAATTTAGAGGTCCCGCGCTTCCAGTTCCGCCAACAGCTTCGCCAGCCGATCCGCCTCGGTCTGCACCGCCGCCGCGACGAACGGCGACGGCAGGTCCGCGCGGGCGGCGGGCGGTGAGCGCATCACCTGCACGAGGTTGACCTCCTCGTTGGGGTCCAGTTGCAGGTCGTACATCTCCCATTCCTGGGGCGCCTGGCCGGACGGGTCGAAATAGCGGCTGAGCTTGTGGCGGGCGGTGCGCACGCAGCGGACATGGTTGGGCTGGCGCACCGGGCCTGGCGCCAGGTTCACGGCCGGATGCTCCTGGTTCACCGTGTCGACCACGCGTCGGTAGACCTCGAACTCCTTGTCGCACTTGAGATTGGCCGGATCGTCGTTCGAGGGCGAGGGGGCGGTGATCTCGTCGTCGGTGATGAACAGCACGCCCCGCCGCTCGCCGCCGTCGGGCTCGATCACCTGGTCGGCCTCGCCCTTCAGCAGGCCCGACAGGTCCGCGCCCGGCAAGGGCGGCACGGGACGATGGCGGCCCAGGGTTTCGGCGATCGTCGCCCGCTGCTGCGGCGTCACCCCGGCCAGGCCCAGCACGGTGGGCAGGATGTCGATATGGCTGGTCAGGGCGTCGATCTGGCGCGGCGTGCAGCTCAGCGGCCCCTCGCCTGCCCCCCGCGCGTTCTCGACCACCTGGGTCGACGGCGGGAAGCGCACGATCACCGGCACGTGCAGGGCCTCCTGGTAGGCGGTGTGCCACTTCTCGATCATCATGCCGTGGGCCGCGCCGTACTCGCCGTGGTCGGCCAGGAAGATGACGATGGTGTTGTTCGCCTGGCCGGTCTCCTCCAGCGTCTTCAGCACCGCCGCCACGTGGACGTCGACGATCGAATGCAGCCAGGCATAGAGCTGCAGGAACTCCAGGGCGTAGCGCTCGGGCGCGTCGCTCAGCTGGAACGGCAGCACGCCGTTCAGGGCCTGCTGGACCGCGATCTGCATGGATTGCTCATCGTCCAGCAGATCGCCCTTCGCCAGATTGGGGAACTTGTCGTCGATCTTGGTCTTGGCGGTGTTGACGATGTTGAAGCCGGTCTTGGCGTTCAGGGCCAGGCCCACCTTGTAGGCGTAGTCGTGCTGGCAGCTGGGCTTGTCGGCCAGGGACTCGTTCTGGGTGGGCGAGGGCCTGGCGCAGTCCTGCGGGAAGCCGCGTTCGTTCAGCGCGATCTGGATCGTGCCGGCGGTCGGCGGCGGCGTCTTCTGCCCCGTCAGCGGCGTCGTCAGCGGACCGAAGATCGACTGCGTGCCCGAATTGTCAGGAGTCGGCAGGGCCTGGGCGATCACCGCCGGATAGGTGGCGATGTCGTGTGGATTGGTGAACGAGGCCACCGCGAACCAGGGCGGAATGGCGTCGACCTCGGGACCGGCGGCGTAGGGGTCCTGGGCCTGCTGGACGGCCTGGGCGCGGTTGTAGTTCAGGGCCAGGGCCTTGCGGCGGATGAAGGCGCAGGCCTGGTCGGTGAAGCCGGCGTCGCGATAGACGCCCAGATTGTTGATCGCCGCCCCGTGCGGCTCGGGATAGGACTCTTCCCAGTCGTCGAAGCCGTAGCGGTCCAGCGAGTGCTCGGGCGGGTTGCTGACGTGCCACTTGCCGAAATAGTGGGTGGTGTAGCCGGCCTCGCGCATCCAGGTCCCCAGGGTGGGGACGCCGTCCGCCGCCAGCCAGGGGAAGTTGTAGGAATCGCCGCTCTTGAACAGGCCGTCGGTCTGGGTGACCCCCGTTCTGGTCCCGTACTGCCCGGTATAGATCGTCGCCCGGCTAGGCGTGCAGGCGCTGGCGGCGATGGTGTGGTTGCGCAGCAGCGCCGCGTTCTCGCGCAGCGCCAGCAGGCCGGGGAAGTACTGGGCGTAGGGGTTGTGGGCGTCGTCCTCGCGCTGGAACCCCAGGATCCGCTTCAACGGCTCGTCGAACCCGGCCTCGGCCCCGTAGGAAAACCTCGGAAAGCGGTACTGGTCACAGGTGATCAGCAGGATGTTGGGCCGGTTCGGCTGGCTCATGGTCCCCTCGCACGCGCAAAGCGACGCGTTCGCGCCGCCGAAAGGCGAAGCTTGAATATTCACGATAAAGTTGCTATGTCGATTTATGATTACCTTAGAGGGTATACCGTCAAGGAGCGCGCCGCCCGCGCTGTGACATTCCGCCGCCCAAGGCGCCCAAAACCTCGCGATTAACTGTGCTTTTACGGCGCTTACCGCCTTCTGGGGGCCAAGACCGGAGTCCGCCCTTTCTTCGAGGCCGACCCGACATGGGGCCAGAGATGAAGTTCGACGACCTGAAGATCTCCACCAAGGTGGCCCTGCCGGCCGTCCTCCTGACCGTCGTCGCCCTGGCGATCACCGGCGTCGGCGCCTGGCAGGCCAGGATCTCGGAAGCCGCCACCAAGGTGCTGGTCGAGCAGCGCGCGCCATCGGAACTGGAAGGCGCGCGGTTTAACCGTCGCGTCGCCATCATCGGCTACGCGGCCTATCGCACGATCGCCAACCAGGCCGCTTCGCCCGAGGCGAAACAGGCCAGCGCCGAGATCGACACCGCCTACAAGGAAGCCAAGGTCGCCCTCGACAAGATCAAGCACACCGATCCGGCCGACGCCAAGAAGCTGGCCGACTACGGCGTCCGCCTGGATCGCATCTATTCCAGCGCCCGCCAGGGCGCGGACCTGGGCCTGCAAGACGCCAACGACGCGGCCAAGATGGTCATGGGCGTGATCGACCCCGACATCGCCAGCCTCAGCAAGGACGTCGCCGCCTACACCAATGGCCACGCCGACGAGACCAAGGCCATGGTGGCCGAGGCCGCCCAGCAGGCCCAGACCGGCACGCTGATGACCATCGCCTTCGGCCTGATCGCCTCGGCCGCCGCCCTGGTCTTCGCCCTGTGGATCGGCCGCTCGAAGATCGCCGCGCCGCTGGCCGGCCTGTCGCGCACCATGGAGGTCCTGGCCCAGGGCTCGGTGGACGTCGAGGTGGTCGGCGCCCAGCGCAAGGACGAGGTCGGCGCCATGGCCCGGTCGGTCCAGGTGTTCAAGGACAACGCCCTGGCCCTGCGCACCGCCGAGGCCGCCCAGCAGCGCGCGAGCGCCGAGACCGAGGCCGAACGCCGTCGCAACCAGGAGGTCGCCGAGGCCGCCGCCCGCGAGCAGGCCTTCGTCATGGAGCACATCGCCACGGGCCTGAACCGCCTGGCCGACGGCGACCTGACCTATCGTGTCGACGCCGCCTTCCCCCAGGCCTACCAGCGCCTGCAGAGCGACTTCAACGGCGCCATCACCCAGATGGAAGAGGCGATGCGCACCATCGTCCACGCCGCCAACAGCATCGGTTCGGGCTCGGACGAGATCGCCTCGGCCGCCGACGACCTGTCGCGCCGCAGCGAGCAGCAGGCCGCCAGCCTGGAAGAGACCGCCGCCGCCCTGGACGAGATCACCGCCACGGTGAAGCGCTCGTCGGCCGGCGCCGTCGAGGCCTCGCGCGTCGTCACCTCCACCCGTTCGGACGCCGAGCGCTCGGCCGTGGTGGTGCGCGGCGCCGTCGACGCCATGAACCAGATCGAGAAGTCGTCGCAGTCGATCAGCCAGATCATCGGCGTCATCGACGAGATCGCCTTCCAGACCAACCTGCTGGCCTTGAACGCCGGAGTCGAGGCCGCCCGGGCCGGGGACGCTGGCCGCGGCTTCGCCGTCGTTGCGCAGGAAGTGCGGGCCCTGGCCCAGCGCTCGGCCGACGCCGCCAAGGAGATCAAGACCCTGATCTCGACCTCGTCGCAGCAGGTCAGCCAGGGCGTGTCGATGGTCGGCCAGACGGGCGAGGCCCTGCAGGCCATCGTCGGCAAGGTCAGCGAGATCGACGGCCTGGTCAGCGAGATCGCCGCCTCCGGCTCGGAACAGGCCACCGGCCTCAACCAGGTCAACGCCGCCGTCAACCAGATGGACCAGACGGTGCAGCAGAACGCCGCCATGGTCGAGCAGTCCACCGCCGCCAGCCATGCGTTGAAGGGCGAGGCCAACGGCCTGATGCAGATGATCGGGCGCTTCCAGGTGAGCGGCGCCAGCGCCGCGGTGCGCTCCAGCACCCGCCGCGCCGCGCCGCCGACCCAGGTGACGCGTCCGGCCCCGCGGCCCGCCGTCGCCCCGGCGACCGCCGCCAACCGCCCCGGCGCAAACCCCGTCGCCGCGGCGCAAGCCAAGCTCGCCGCCTTCGCCGGCTCGGCCCAGCCGAGCAGCGACGACTGGGAAGAGTTCTAGGTTTTAGTAGCGTAGCGCCCTCGCGTTTCGGAGGGCGTCTCCTCCCCTCGAGGACCTAGCGAGCGTAGGCCCCGCCGGATTTGCCCCCGGCGGGGCTTTTGCGTGGTCATGAGTAGCTCCGTCTCCGCTCCTTCCACCGTCATCCCGGGCCTTGTGCCCGGGAACCCTGGTTCAGCCGACGGTGAAGCAAAATGGCGCGCCACGCCTGTGGCGGAGAGAGGGGTCCCGGGCACAAGGCCCGGTGAGAGGGGAGCGGACCTAACGCCGCCCGGCCGGCCGATCCACGTTGAAGCGGATGGTCGACGACACCGGGCAGCCGTCGACGCTGCGCAGCACGGTCAGGGTGTGATTGGCCGGCGGCAGGTCGCCCAGACGCTGGACCTTCGGGTTCGCGGCCGGCGCGGACTCGGCCAGTTGCAGGCCCGATGTCCGGCAGGCCTCCTCGGTCTTGATCGCCTGGAGAACCTCTTCCTTCGAGCCATGGACCGTGACCTGTCCGCCCCGCGCCAGACTCGCCTTCAACGAGGGCGGCGGCGCGGCGTGGACGGCGGCGGCCAACAGCAGGGCGGATAAAAGCATGGCCGGGCTCCGTTTCCGAGACCCCGCCATTCTACGTCCGATGGCTCGAACGCGCGCATTAACTCTTGGACATCCTGGGGCCGCGTCACCGCGCCCTCGACCAATCGTTCATTGTCGGCGTTCGACTCGGAATTCGACATTGTCGGGGGATTTCATCTTGAATGTCACGGCGAAAGCTTGCGGTGCGCCGCAAACCGTCAGCGGCCAAAGCTCGGTCCATTCGCCGTCGCGCACCGGCGACAGAAGATGTGTCTCACCCATCCGAAGACTGTCCTCAGTCGAGCAACCGTATCGATCCGCAACGGACCAGGCTTGTTCCGCCACCACATGGGTCGCGTCCCATGTCGGCCGGATCGGTGCGATGGATTCCCCCTGCGCCAGACGGACGACGGCGAACCGACTGCCTTCGCTCCGATAGACAACCAGGGTTTGGACGTGATCGCGCCCACACCCCGTAACCCGCACCTTTTCAATGATGCTGGCGGTTCCATAGCGGGCCACTATCGGCGCGAGATAGGGGTCTTCGGTAGCTCGCCAACCAAGAGATTTCGCCGCCGCGCTGGCGCAAACCTCTGAACCGGCGCCGTTCGCCATGTCTTCGGTTTCGATGGCGGTCTTCGCGAGCCAGGCCGAATAGGTCTCCGCGGAGGCGGTTCCCAACAGCGCGCCGGGCCGATCGGGACCGACCAGCGTCATTGCTCCGAGAAGCAAGATCATGGTCGGCCCCATCCTCGAAGCCCTAGGCCTGCATCGTCCAGCCTTCGACGCCCATCGCTGCCTGGCGGAAGGCTTCCGAGCGGGTCGGGTGCGGGTGGCAGGTGCGGGCCACGTCTTCCGAGGCGCCGCCGAACTCCATGGCCACGCAGATCTCGGCGATCATGTCGCCGACATTGGGACCCACGGCGTGGGCGCCGAGGATCCGGTCGGTCTTGGCGTCGGCCAGCACCTTCACGAAGCCGTCGGTCTCGTGGTTGATCTTGGCGCGGCTGTTGGCCAGGAACGGGAACTTGCCGACCTTGTAGGCGACGCCCGCGGCCTTCAGGTCCTCCTCGGTCTTGCCGACCGTGGCGACTTCCGGCTTGGTGTAGATCACGCCCGGGATGATGTCGTAGTTCACGTGGCCGGCCTTGCCCGCGATCAGCTCCATGCAGGCCACGGCCTCGTCCTCGGCCTTGTGGGCCAGCATCGGGCCGCTGGTCACGTCGCCGATCACCCACACGCCCGGGGCGGTGGTCTTGTAGTGGTCGTTGGCGATCACGCCGCGCTTGTCCGGGACGATGCCGACCGTCTCCAGGCCCAGGCCTTGGGTGAACGGGCGACGGCCGATGGCCACCAGCACGTAGTCGGCCTGCAGGGTCTCGGCGTCGCCGCCGGCCACGGGCTCGAGCGTCAGTTGCACCTGCTTGTCGGTGGCGGTCGCGCCGGTGACCTTGGAGGCCAGCTTGAACTTGAAGCCTTGCTTGGTGAGGATCTTCTGGAAGGCGTTGGCCACCTCGGTGTCGGTGCCCGGCAGGATGCGGTCCAGGAACTCGACCACGGTCACCTCGGCGCCCAGGCGCTTCCAGACCGAGCCCAGCTCCAGGCCGATGACGCCGGCCCCGACCACGATCAGGCTCTTGGGGGCCTCGGGCAGGCTGAGCGCGCCGGTCGAGTCGACGATGCGCTTGTTGTCGATGGTCACGCCGGGCAGCGGGGTGGGCTCCGAGCCCGTGGCGATGACGATGTTCTTGGTCTCGAGCACGGTCTCGCTGCCGTCCTCGGCCTTCACGACCACCTTGCCGGGCCCGTCGATGCGGCCCCAGCCCTTGATGTAGTCGACCTTGTTCTTCTTCATCAGGAACTCGACGCCCTTGGTCAGGGCTTCGACGCTCTCGGCCTTCTGGGCCATCATCTGCACCAGGTTCAGCTTCGGCTTGACCTCGATGCCCAGCTTGGCGAACTCGCCGCCGCTGGCGGCTTCGAACATCTCCGAGGCGTGCAGCAGGGCCTTGGACGGCATGCAGCCGACGTTCAGGCAGGTGCCGCCCAGCTTGCCGCGTCCTTCGACGATGGCGGTCTTCAGACCCAGCTGCCCGGCGCGGATCGCGCCATTGTAGCCGCCGGGGCCGCCCCCGATGATGACGACGTCGTATTCAGCCATGGATCTTCGCCTTGAGACGCGCCGCGTTCGGCGCCGGACAGAAAATGGGGCCTGTCCCCCGGTTTCCCAAGGGTGGCTCGGGAGGGTGACTGGGCGCGCGGCTACTCCTAGCGTCTCTGCCTCAGGGATCAACCCAACAGGTGGGTTAAAGGCCCAGTTCGTGGGGTTTTGCCCGCTTCGGTCGCCTCGCGCCCAGGGTCGATCAGGGCAGGGCCGGCGTCGCGCCGATCCCGGCATAGGTCAGCCACGACCAGATCAGGCTCAGCAGGCTGAGGCCGCTGACCACGACCAGCAGCATCATGACGCCGGTCACGGCGGCGCTGCGACGGCGGCCGACGACCAGGAAGCCGGCCGCCCAGCCGAAGAACAGAGTCAACAGCAAGGCCAATCCCGTCCCCGCCAGGCCAGCCGCGGGCGCCGGCTGGGCGCGCGCGACGACCGGCTCTTCCCGCTCGCCGTCCTCGGCCTCCAGAGGTGGCGGGGCGGCGGCGCGCAGCGCGCCGATCAGGGCCCTGGCCTCCGCCGCCTGCCCCTCAGGCGCCCAGAGGCGGAAGCCGCCCATGGCGATCGTCATGATGAAATCGGCGCCGCCCCAGTATTCATTCTGGACCAGGACCTGGACGCCCTCGGCCCTCAGGCGCGAGGCGGCGATCTGAGCCTCGGCCAGATCGGCGAAGCGGGCGATTTCCTTCAGGCTCATGGGCGCCTCCGTCGGCGAAGCCTGGTCGAGAAATGACGCGACCTCAAGGGTGCGGCGGCGAGACCCCGTAACGGGCGGCCAGCACGCGGGTGATCGGCCCCTCGTTGGTGGCGAACCACAGGTCGCCGGCCCGCTGAAGGTCATCCTCGCGCAGGTCGGGATGCTCGAACGGCTCGGCCAGAACCAGGGTCGGCAGGTTCTGATGCGCCTCGCCCAGCAGGCCGACCATGGGGTGGCGCGGCCGTTCGTAGGGCAGGTAGACGATGTCGAGAGCGTCGCGGACTTTAGGATAGTAGCCGAGGAATCCCTCCACGGCCGCGCAGGCCACGCAGAACCAGGGGCGGTCCTGGTCGATCCAGTCGGGGCGCAGGAGGAACAGGCGGTCGCGGGTGGCGGTCATGGCCGGCTCCAGTCCTGGATGTCCAGACCCTCAACCCGCGCGAACTCGCGCACATTGGACGTGACCAGTGTCCAGCCCCGCGCCAAGGCCTGACCGGCGACCAAGGCGTCGATGGCGCCGATCGGCTGGCCTCGTCCTCTCAGCTCGGTCCGCAGGCGCGCCGTCGCCCAGGCGTCGTCGATCGTCCAGTCCGCCATCTTGAAGAACCCACAGACTTCAAGCGCGCGTTCGCGCTGAAAGTTCGGCCGCGCGCTGATTTCTACGCCGTACATGAGCTCGTGAAAGGCGAAGGTGCAGAGGTGCAACGGCGTTTCGTCCACCAGCAGCAAGCGCAGCTGTTCGCGGAACTCGGGGCGACGGCCACGCAGGATGTCGATGAGCACGCAAGTGTCGAACGACAGACTCATTCGTCGAGATCAATGTCGCGCAGGGGCGATTGCGGCTCGCGTTCGGGAAACGGCTCGTCCGTCAATCCGTCCAACCGCGCCCAGAAGGCCGCCATATCTTCCGGTGTCGGCTTTGGGCGCCGACGCACGGGCTCGAGAATGACACGATCCCCCTCGCTGCGGATCGTCACCTCCGTGCCCTCGAACCGAAAGGCCTTGGGCAGGCGGACGGCTTGGCTACCGCCATGGGTGAAGAGCTTGGCGCGGGGCAGTTGTATGTCGAGCTTGGTCATCACGACCTCTGTATCTACACGACATAGATACAACATGAACGACCATCGTTCAATGCCGCCGCCGACAATGAAAAAGGGGCCGCTCGTGCGGCCCCCTTCCCGTATTCGTCGATCGCGAAGCGACTACAGCTCCAGCAGCAGGCGCTGCGGGTCTTCCAGGGCTTCCTTGACCTTCACGAGGAAGGTCACCGCGCCCTGGCCGTCGACCACGCGGTGGTCATAGCTCAGCGCCAGGTACATCATCGGGCGGATCTCGATCTTGCCGCCGACCACCATGGCCCGCTCCTTGATCGCGTGCATGCCCAGGATGCCCGACTGCGGCGCGTTGAGGATCGGGGTCGACATCAGCGAGCCGTAGATGCCGCCGTTGGTGATGGTGAAGGTGCCGCCCTGCATGTCCTCGATGGCCAGCTGGCCGTCACGGGCCTTCTTGCCCAGGCCGCCGATGGCCTTCTCGATCTCGGCCAGGCTCAGCACGTCGGCGTCGCGGACCACCGGAACCACCAGGCCTTTGTCGGTGCCGACGGCCACGCCAATGTCGTAGTGGTTCTTGTAGACGATGTCCTGGCCGTCGATCTCGGCGTTGACGTCCGGCACGGCCTTCAGGGCGGCGACGACCGCCTTGGTGAAGAACGACATGAAGCCCAGCTTCACGCCGTGCTTCTTTTCGAACACGTCCTTGTACGCATTGCGCAGGGCCATGACCGCCGTCATGTCGACCTCGTTGAAGGTCGTCAGCATGGCGGCGTTGTTCTGGGCTTCCTTCAGGCGGCGGGCGATCGTCTGGCGCAGACGCGTCATCTTCACGCGCTCTTCGCGCTCGTGGATCGGGCGCGGCGCGGCCGGGGCGGCGACCGGAGCCGGAGCGTTGGCGCGAGCTTCCAGGGCGGCCAGGGCGTCGCCCTTGGTCACCCGGCCGTCCTTGCCGGTGCCGGCCACCTTCGACAGGTCCAGGTTGTTCTCGGCGGCGACGCGGGCCGGGGCCGGGCTAACCGGGGCGGCGGCGGCCGGAGCGGGAGCGGGAGCCGCGGCGACCGGGGCGGGCGCGGGGGTCGGAGCCGGCGCCGGAGCGGCCTTGGCGGGCTCGGCGGCTTTCGGGGCGGCCGGAGCGGCGGTCGCGGCGCCGCCTTCGGTCACCACGCCCAGGACCGTGCCTGGAACCACGGTGGCGCCTTCCTCGGCGCTGATCGAGGCCAGGACGCCGTCGGCCGGAGCCACGACTTCGAGGCTGACCTTGTCGGTTTCCAGCTCGACGAGCAGTTCGTCCTTCTTCACCGCCTCCCCGGCCTTCTTGGTCCAGCGGGCCACCGTCGCTTCGGTGACGGATTCGCCGAGGGCGGGGGTCATGATGTCGGCCATGTGGGGTTCCGATGTCTCTTGTTTGGTCCGGGCGGTTTCGGTTCAGACTCTGAAGGAAGCGATCAGGCGAAGGCTTCGTTCAGGAAGGTCTCGAGTTCTTTCAGGTGGCGGCTCATCATGCCGGCGGCCGTGGAGGCCGAGGCCGGACGGCCGACATAGCGGGCGCGCTTGGCCTTGACGTCCAGCTTGGCCAGGCTCAGCTCCAGCCACGGATCGACGAAGGTCCAGCCGCCCATGTTCTTGGGTTCTTCCTGGCACCAGACCAGCTCGGCGTTCTTGAACCTTCCGAGCACGGCGAGCACCGACTTCAGCGGCCACGGATAGAACTGCTCCAGGCGCACGATGTAGACGTCGTCGCGGCCAGCCTTGGCCCGGGCGTCGATCAGGTCGAAATAGACCTTGCCCGAGCAGGCGATGACGCGAGTGATCTTGTCGTCGCTCTTCAGGGTGATCCCGCCGACGTCGCAGCCGGCTTCGGCCCCGTCGATCATCACGCGGTGGAAGCTGGAGCCCTCGGCCATGTCCGACAGGTTCGAGACCGCCTTCTTGTGGCGCAGCAGGCTCTTGGGCGTCATGACGATCAAGGGCTTGCGGAACTCGCGGTGCATCTGGCGACGCAGGGCGTGGAAGTAGTTGGCCGGGGTGGTGCAATTGACCACCTGCATGTTGTCTTCGGCGCACGACTGCAGGAAGCGCTCCAGGCGCGCCGAGCTGTGCTCGGGGCCCTGGCCTTCGTAGCCGTGCGGAAGCAGCATGGTCAGGCCGCTCATCCGCAGCCACTTGCGCTCGCCCGAGCTGATGAACTGGTCGATCACCACCTGGGCGCCGTTAACGAAGTCGCCGAACTGGCCTTCCCACAGGGTCATGGTGTTGGGATCGGCCAGCGAGAAGCCGTACTCGAAGCCCAGCACCGCCTCTTCCGACAGGGCCGAGTCGATGACCTCGTAGTGGGCCTGGCCCGGGCGGAGGTTGTTCAGCGGCGTGTAGTGCTCTTCGGTCGTCTGGTCGATGATGTCCGAATGGCGTTGGGTGAAGGTGCCGCGCACGCTGTCCTGGCCGGACAGGCGGACGGGGAAGCCCTCGTCGAGCAGGGTGGCGAAGGCCAGGTGCTCGGCCGTGCCCCAGTCGATGTTCTCGCCCTTCTCGATCGCCTCGCGACGGTTCTCGATGACCCGCTTGACGGTCTTGTGGGCGTTGATGCGGTCGGGGATCGTGGTGATCTGGCGGCCCAGCTCCAGGAGCTTGGTCCTGGCCACGTCGGTCTTGCCCTTGCGCTCTTCGTCGCCGGGCAGGGCCAAGCCCTTCCACTTGCCGTCCAGCCAGTCGGCCTTGTTGGCCTTGTAGCTCTTGCCGGCGTCGAATTCCTTGTCGAGGAAGGTCTCGAACTCGCCGACCCAGGCGTCGGACTCGGCCTGGGTGATCACGCCCTCGCCGACCAGGCGCTGGCTGTAGAGCTCACGGGTCGAGATGTGGTCCTTGATCTTGGCGTACATCAAGGGCGAGGTCATCGTCGGATCGTCACCTTCGTTGTGACCGAACCGGCGATAGCAGAACATGTCGATGACCACGTCCTTGCCGAACATCTGGCGATATTCGGTGGCGACCTTGGCCGCGAAGACCACGGCCTCGGGATCGTCGCCGTTGACGTGGAAGATCGGCGCCTCGACCATCAGCGCCACGTCTGACGGATAGGGCGAGCTGCGCGAATAGCGCGGGCTGGTCGTGAAGCCGATCTGGTTGTTGACGATGAAGTGGATGGTGCCGCCCGTGCGGTAGCCCTTCAGGCCCGACAGGGTGAAGCACTCGGCCACCACGCCCTGGCCCGCGAAGGCCGCGTCGCCGTGCAGCAGCAGCGGCAGCACGTGGCCGCGGCCGGCGTCGGGCTGTTCGCGCAGGGTGAAGGCCTGCTTGGCGCGGGCCTTGCCGATCACCACCGGATTGACGATTTCCAGGTGCGAGGGGTTGGCGGTCAGCGACAGGTGGACCTTGTTGTCGTCGAACTCGCGGTCCGACGAGGCGCCCATGTGGTACTTCACGTCGCCCGAACCCTCGATGTCCGAGGGCACCGACGAGCCGCCCTGGAACTCGTGGAAGATCACGTGATACGGCTTGCCCATCACGGCGGCCAACGTGTTCAGGCGGCCGCGGTGCGGCATGCCGATGACGATTTCCTTCACGCCCAGCGCGCCGCCGCGCTTGATGATCTGCTCCAGCGCCGGAACCGTGGCCTCGCCGCCGTCCAGGCCGAAGCGCTTGGTGCCGGGGAAGCGCTTGTGCAGGAAGCGCTCGAAGCCCTCGGCCTCGATCAGCTTCTTGAGGATGGCGACCTTGCCCTCCTTGGAGAACACGATCTCCTTGTCGCGGCCCTCGATACGCTCCTGCAGCCAGGCCTTCTCGTTCGGGTCCGAGATGTGCATGTACTGCACGCCGACATTGTCGCAGTAGGTGCGGCGCAGGATCGACAGGATCTCGCGGATCGTCGAGGTCTCCATGCCGAGCACGAAGTCCAGGAAGATCGGGCGGTCGTAGTCGGCCTCGGAGAAGCCGTAGGTGGCCGGATCCAGTTCGGGGGCCGGTTGCTTGGGCTCAAGGCCCAGCGGGTCGAGGTTGGCGGCCAGGTGGCCGCGCATCCGGTAAGCCCGGATCATCATGATGGCGCGCAGGCTGTCCAGCGTGGCGGCGCGGACGGCCTCGGCCGAGGTCCCGGGGGCCTTGGCCTCGATGGCCTTGGTCATCTTGGCTTCGACGGCGGGAGCCACGGTCGGCCACTGACCGTCGATGGCCGACAGCCACTCGGGGCGAACGGCCGGCGCCTGGCGCGGCGTCCACGCCGGGTCCTTGGCCGCCGCCTTGACCTGGTCGGCCTGGTCCGAGAGCGTGGCGAAGAAGGCGCCCCAAGAGGGCTCGACCGATCCGGGATTCTCCGCCCACCGGGCGTAGAGATCTTCCACGAAGGCCGCGTTGGCCCCGTAGAGGAACGAGGTCTCGGTCAAGACCTGATTGATGATGCCTGCGTCGTCCGCCATCGTCTTTGCCTTACGATCCTTTTACGCCACCGCTACCGGCGTTGCGTAAATATAGTCTCTCAATCACCGGACGCCCGTAGAACGAACGGGGCCCAGGTGATTTTTTCGGATCGTCGACTGGCGGTCGCAAAAAACCTGGGCCCCGCGCGGGGCGGGGTTTCGGTGTCTAGTTAGCCCTTGAGCACCTCGAGCAGGGTTTCACCCAGCTTGGCCGGCGACGGCGAAACACGGATGCCCGCGGCTTCCATCGCCGCGATCTTGTCTTCCGCGCCGCCCTTGCCGCCCGAGATGATCGCGCCGGCGTGGCCCATGTGACGGCCGGGAGGGGCCGTGCGGCCGGCGATGAAGCCGACCATGGGCTTCTTGCGGCCGCGCTTGGCCTCGTCCGCCAGGAACTGGGCGGCTTCTTCCTCGGCCGAGCCGCCGATCTCGCCGATCATGACGATCGACTTGGTGGCTTCGTCGGCCAGGAAGAGCTCCAGGATATCGATGAACTCGGTGCCCTTGACCGGGTCGCCGCCGATGCCGACCGCCGTGGTCTGGCCGAGGCCGGCGTTGGTGGTCTGGAACACGGCTTCATAGGTCAGGGTGCCTGAGCGCGAGACGACGCCAACCGAGCCGTTCGAGAAGATCGAACCCGGCATGATGCCGATCTTGCACTGGTTCGGGGTCAGGACGCCGGGGCAGTTCGGGCCGATCAGCCGCGACTTGCTGCCTTGCAGGGCCTTCTTCACGCGCACCATGTCCAGCACCGGGATGCCTTCGGTGATGCAGACGATCAGCGGGATTTCCGCGTCGATGGCCTCCAGGATCGAGTCGGCCGCGAAGGGCGGCGGGACATAGATCACCGAGGCGTCGGCGCCGGTGGCTTCCTTGGCTTCGCCGACCGTGTCGAACACCGGCAGGCCGATATGGGTCTGGCCGCCTTTGCCGGGGGTCACGCCGCCGACCATCTTGGTGCCGTAGGCGATCGCCTGTTCCGAGTGGAACGTGCCCTGGGCGCCGGTGATGCCCTGGCAGATGACCTTGGTTTCAGAACCGATGAGGATGGACATGAGAGTTACGCAGCCCCTTTGACAGCGGCGACGATCTTCTCGGCCCCGTCCGACAGGTCGTTGGCGGCGATGACGTTCAGGCCGCTTTCCGAAATGATTTTCTTGCCGAGCTCGACGTTGGTGCCTTCCAGGCGGACGACGAGCGGAACCTTCAGGCCGACTTCCTTGACGGCGGCGATGACGCCTTCCGCGATGATGTCGCAGCGCATGATGCCACCGAAGATGTTGACCAGGATGCCTTTGACGGCCGGGTCGGCGGTGATGATCTTGAAGGCCGCGGTGACCTTCTCCTTGCTGGCGCCGCCGCCGACGTCGAGGAAGTTGGCCGGCTCGGCGCCGTACAGCTTGATGATGTCCATGGTGGCCATGGCCAGGCCGGCGCCGTTGACCATGCAGCCGATCTCGCCGTCCAGGGCGATGTAGGCCAGGTCGTACTTGCTGGCTTCGATTTCCTTGGGATCTTCCTCGCTCTCGTCGCGCAGGGCCCGGATGTCCGGGTGGCGGAACAGCGAGTTGCCGTCGAACGACAGCTTGGCGTCCAGGACCCGCAGGTGCTCGTCTTCCGTGACGATCAGCGGGTTGATCTCCAGCATGGCCATGTCCTTGGCCAGGAACGCCGTATAGAGCTGACCGAGCAGCGTCGCGGCTTCCTTGGCCAGGCCGCCGGTCAGGCCCAGGGCCTTGGCCAGGGCGCGGGTGTGGGTGGGCCACACGCCGGTCGCCGGGTCGATCGAGAAGCTATGGATCTTCTCGGGGGTGGCGTGGGCCACGTCCTCGATGTCCATGCCGCCTTCGGTCGAGGCGACCACCGAGACCATCGAGGTCTCGCGGTCGACCAGCAGCGACAGGTAGAATTCCTTGGCGATCGCCGCGCCCTCTTCGATGTAGAGGCGGTTGACCTGCTTGCCCTTGGGGCCGGTCTGGTGGGTCACCAGCACGCGGCCGAGCATCTCGGCGGCGTTGGTCTTGACGTCTTCCACCGACTTGACGACGCGGACGCCGCCCTTGGCGTCGGGGCCCAGGCCCTCGAACTTGCCCTTGCCGCGCCCGCCGGCGTGGATCTGGGACTTCACGACGAACACCGGTCCGCCCAGCTTTTCAGCGGCGGCGACGGCCTCCTCGACGGTAAAGGCGGGATAGCCGCGCGGAACGGGAGCGCCGAACTCTGCGAGGACGGCTTTGGCTTGGTGTTCGTGGATGTTCATGAGGGACCGGTCTCGACGACGGCTTCTGAAAATTGTGGCCGGGTTATAGGAGCGTGATTTCGCAGGCGCAACCGCGCTGGGACCGATTGTTCCGCTCAGGCGAAAAAGTGGGGCGGACTCACGCGAGCCCGGAACCCATTGGACTTTTTCACCGAACGCGGGGCTTCAAGGGGGTCAGGCCAACCCCCGATCGGCCGAAAAAAGGTACCGCTACCACGACCGAAAGCGAATGACAGCCTTGTCACGCCAACGCCACGCGGCCCGCCTGCTCATCCGTTGCCCACCATCTGCTCATTACTTGAGCGTGGCGGTGGCGCGCCGCTCGAGCTTGCCCCAGCCCACGCGTCCGCCCCGGGCCGCGGTCAGCACCGACTTGACCACCACATAGTACATCAGCTGCCGGTAGCCGAAGCGCTGGACCGGCAGGTACGGCAGGTCGGCCCAGGGCGCGCGCTTCTCCAGGGCCATGCCCAGGGCGCCCGCCGACAGGTCGACCAGGATGAACACGCCCCAATAGAGCAGGCCCCGGATCGTGTCGTCGGGCGACCACTCCACCGGGTGGGCCAGCGCGCCGTAGAGGCCGGAGACCAAGCTCCAGACCACCGCCAGGTCGACCAGCGGCGCGGCGACGGCCAACAGGATCTGGAACAGCCAGATCTGCGGCAGGGCCACGAAGCCGAGCGCCGGGTTCTTCGGGTTGAACAGGGCCGCACGGTGTTTCCAGACGCATTGCAGGGTGCCGAACGACCATCGGAACCGTTGCTTGAGCAGGCCGCCGACCGTGTCGGGAGCCTCGGTGAAGGCCTGGGCCGCGGGATCGAAGGCCACCTTCCAGCCCGCGCGCTGGCAGGCGATGGTCAGGTCCTGGTCCTCGGCCAGGGTGTCGGCCGGATAGCCGCCCAGGGCGTCGAGCACGCTTTTGCGCCAGGCGCCGACGGCGCCCGGCACCACGGTGACCGCCCCCAGGGCGGCCAGGGCGCGGCGCTCCAGGTTCTGGGCGGTGACATATTCCAGGGCCTGCCAGCGGGTGACGATGTTCAGGCGGTTGCCGACGATGGCGTTGCCGGCCACCGCCCCGATCGTCGGGTCGTGGAACCAGCGCACCAGCCGGCCGATCGTCTTCGGAGGGAACAGGGTGTCGGCGTCCAGCGCCACCACGTAGTCGCCCTTGGCCACGGCCAGGCCGCGATTGACCGCCCGCGCCTTGCCGCCGTTCTCGAAGCTCAACAGGGTCACGCGCGGGTCGGCGCCGTGGGCCCGGCGCACCGCTTCGGCGGTGCCGTCCTTGGAGCCGTCGTCGAGGACCAGGACCTCGATGTTCTTCCACTCCGACTCCAGGATCCGCGACACCGAGGCGGCGATCACCTTCTCCTCGTTGAAGCAGGGGATCAGCACGCTGACCAGCGGACCAGACTCCGGATCCAGGTTGGCGGGGCTCTGGTGCGTCCAGCGATGGACCAGGGCCAGGCCGGCCAGGAACACCAGCCGGGCCAGGCCCAGGGCGATGGCGGTGATGAACAGCGCGCTGAGCATGAACTTCAGGCCGCGGAACAGGCCAAAGCCCACGCGGTCCAGGGCCAGGGCCACGGGATCGCGGTCGCTGACCGGCATGGCCTGGGCCGGGGTCAGGCCGGCCAGCTCGCCGACGGTGACCAGGCGATAGCCTCGCGCCCGGATGGCGTCGATCAGGCCCGGCAAGGCCTCCACGGTGCGCGAGCGGTTGCCGCCGGCGTCGTGCAGCAACACCACCTGGCCCGGCCGGTCGCCCGGATGGTCCAGGCGCTCCAGGGTGCGATCGATGATCGTCTGCGGCGCGGGCTTCTGCCAGTCGTCCGTGTCGATCCGCAGGCCGACGATGAGGTAGCCCAGCTCCTGGGCGATCACCAGCGGGGCCACCTCATGCGGGGTCGACGGCTCGGCGTCACCGAAGAACGGCGGCCTGAACAGCCGCATGGAGCGGCCGGTGATCACCTCGAACAGGCGCTGGGTGGCGTTCAGCTCGACGTCCGTCTGGGCGATCGGAATCTCGCCGATATTGGGGTGGGTCCAGGTGTGGCCGCCCACCTCGTGGCCCTCGGCGACCTCGCGCTTCACCAGGTCGGGCCGGGTCTGCATGTTCTCGCCGATCACGAAGAAGGTGGCCGGAGCCTTCTTCGCCTTGAGGATGTCGAGGATCTTAGGCGTCCAGCGCGCGTCGGGGCCGTCGTCGAAGGTCAGGGCCACCAGGCCCGGCTTCTGGCCGTAGCGCTCGATCACGTACGAGCTGGGCAGGACGTCGTAGGTCTGGTCCGAGATCAGGCCGGTGTCCGGATCGAACGTCACGCTGCGCATGCCCGGGGTCGGCAGGTTGGCCACCCGCAGCACCTCGCCGCCGCCATCGAAGTCGACGCTGGTTCCGGCCGGGATCCGGGTCAGGCCGGCGGCCGAGGCCTGGCCGTAAGGCTTGCCCAGCACGCTCCAGACGCCCGGATCCTCCATGCCCATCCGCCACAGGCCATAGCCCCGCGGCTTCCATCCGTCGGTGACCTTGACCTGGTTGAACAGGGTGGCGGCGTCCAGGAACCAGACCTCGTGGCTGTCGCCGTTGTCGTCGACATAGTCGTAGGTCGGGTTCAGGGCGTCGTCGTCCATGTCGATATTGGCGCCGGCGTCCTGGGCGTTGCGGATCGCCTCGTGGAAGGTGGCCGGCGAGCCGGCCACGGCCTTGCCCGCCTTGTTCAGGGTCCAGTCGTAGCCATAGGCCCCCAAGGCCATGACCGTGCGGGCCGGGTCCAGCTTGGCGAAGCGCTTGGCCAGCTCGCCCTCGTACCAGTCCTGGCCGGCGTTGGGCCCCGGATCGCCGCCGCCGTAGTGCTGGTCGTAGGCCATCAGCACCAGGGTGTCGGACGCATCCTGCAGCGCCTTCAGCGGCCAGCCCTGGCCGTCGAACGGCGCGGTGACCCACACCTCGCGGCCCTGCGGCTTGAAGGCCGCGCGCGCCTCCGCCAGCAGCTTGGGATAGTTGGCCAGGCCCGCGGGCGACAGGTTCTCCAGGTCGAAGACATAGCCGCCGTAGCCGCGCTTGACCGCCAGGTCGGCCAGGCCGGCGACCAGCTTGGCCCGGGCCTGCGGATTGGCCAGCAGGGCGTCGGCCAGGGGCCCGTTGAAGGCCGCGTTGGCCGAGTTGTGGACCAGGGGCAGCACGGCCGGATGGTTGGGCGCGGCCGCGATCCGGGCCACGCCCTGCGGGTCGTCGTCGACGGCGATGTCGCCGCCGGGCCCCCGCAAGGCCACCCATTGCGGCGAGACCACGTCCAGCTTGTCGATATTGCGGCGCAGGGACTCGCGGGAATCCTCGTCCCAGCTGACATAGAAGCCGACGCTGATGGGCCGCGACTGGGCCGCGGCCCCGCCGGCGCCGCGCGTCGCCGTGGGGCGCGGCACCTTGCGCCAGTCCAGGTTCGGCTTCAGCCGGTGCGCCGTCTCCTTGTGCAGCGACGACAGGACGTGCGGGTCCTTCAGGGTCACGGCGGGCAGGCGCGGGGCGAAGGCCAGGGTGGCCAGGAACGCCGCCACGATCGCGGCCAGGGCGGACAGGGTGATCCCCAGGATCAGTCGCATCCTCCTGTCCCGCCGGCCGGTGGGGTCGTGGAAGATATGCCGGTCGTCGCCGCCCATGGTCGCAGTCCCGCGTTCGTCAGCCGGCTCTTGTAACCTGAACGTGTCGGAACAGTGGCGCTTCTTCAGGTGCGGTCAATCGCCCCATCCGGTTCCTTGCCTGGCGTTCCGCCTAGTCGACCCAGTCACGGGCCAGGCGGCGCGAGGCCAGGAAGAACAGCAGGGCCGCGACCAGGTAGAAGCCCATGCCGGTATAGATCGACCAGCGCAGGGATTCCTGGCCGAACGCCGGCTTCAGCAGGTCCGAGACCAGGCCGAAATAATAGGTGCCGACCGCGATCCCCAGCAGGTTGTTGATCAGCAGGAACAGGGCCGAGGCCGTGGTGCGCATCGGTGCGGGGGCCAGGTGTTGGACGGCGGCGGTGATGGGGCCGAGCCAGGCCAGGTTCAGGCCCGTGGGGATCAGGAAGATCGCGAAGGCCAGGGCCAGGGCCGCGCCGCCGCCCATCCCCCCGACCAGCGAGCCGCTGTTCATGGCCAGCAGGAAGCAGGGCACCGAGATCAGGAACGCCACCGCCGGGGTCAGCGGGTAGCCGGCCTTGGACTTCGCGCCCAGCCGGTCGGCCACCACCCCGCCCAGCCAGATACCCAACAGGCCGCCGAAAAAGGCGATGCCGGAATAGTACCAGGCCGTCTCGCGCAGGGTCAGGCCCAGGCTGCGCATGAAGAACGACGGCAGCCACAGGGCCACGCCATAGCCGCAGACCGAGGACGACGCCGCGCCGAATGACAGCAGCCAGAAGCTGGGCTTGGCGGCTAGCACCCGCACGACCTCGCCCAGCGGCGCGGCCGGCGCCTGGACCGTGGTGGTGTCGCCCGGCGCCATGTCGGCGCCGCCGCGGCGCGGATCGCGGACCACCAGCCGGAAGACCGGGGCCAGCAGCACCCCGACCGCGCCCACGGCGATGAACGCGGTTCGCCAGCCGAAATGCACCGCCAGCAGGCCGCCCACCAGGGCGCCGGCCGCCGTGCCCAGCGGAATGCCGAACGCATAGGCCGCCAGGGCGCGGGCTCGCTGGGACTTGGGGAAATAGTCGGCCAGCATCGAATAGGCCGGCGCCACTCCGCCCGCCTCGCCGACGCCCACGCCCATCCGAGCCAGGAACAGCTGCGAGAACCCGCCGGTGAAGCCGCACAGGGCGGTGAAGCCGCTCCACAGGGTCAGAGCCGCGGTCATGATCCACACCCGGCTGAAGCGATCGGCCAGCCAGGCGATCGGAATGGCCAGGGTCGTATACAGCAGGGCGAAGGCCAGACCGCTCATCAGGCCGAACTGGCCGTCGGTCAGGCCGAACTCCTCCTTGATGGGCTTGGCCAGGATGCCGAGGATCTGCCGGTCCAGGAAGTTGAGCGTGTAGACCAGGATCAGCATGGCCAGCACGACATAGCGGTAGCGCGGGCCGGGTTGGGCTTTCTGGATCTGTAGGTTGCTCATCGTTCCCGCCGCGAATCGTCAAGGTGGACAAGGAAACGGCGACGGCCTGTTGCAACAAGCCGTCGCCGGTCAGGTTGAAGGTCGAAAAGGCCTAGAACTTGACCTCGATCGAGGCCGAATAGGTGCGCGGCGGGCCGTAGAAGCCGATCACCGAGTTGTTGTAGGTCGCGACGCCGAAGTTGTAGCCGCCGGTGCGATAGCGCTCGTCGGTCAGGTTCTTGCCGGCCACCGAGATCTTGTAGCGGCCGCCTTCCGGGGCCCAGCTGGCGGTCAGGTCCACCAGGGTGAAGGCCTTCTGGTCCAGCAGCGGCAGGGGCTGCTCGAACTGCTGGTAGTCGTCGCGATAGCTGACCATCGGGGTGACCTGCAGCTCTCCGCCGGCGACGGTCCCGCGCCAGGTCAGGCTGGCGTTGCCCGTCCATTCCGGGGTGTTTTGGAAGCCGTAGAGATCGGCCACGTTGACGACCTGGCCGCCCGCCGGAATGGTCTGCGACGGGTTCACCGGGTTCGGCGCGCCGCCTGGCACGAAGCGGCTGAAGGTGTCGTACTTGGCGTGGATGTAGCCCACGGCCACCGTGCCCGACAGGTGTTGGCTGAACCGGGCGTTGGCCTCGAACTCGACGCCGTACAGGGTGGAGGCGCCGGCGTTGTCGACCGAGCTGGCGATGCCCGAGGGCACGACCACCTGGGTGGTGACCTGCTGGTCCTTGTACTTGGACAGGAACGCGGCCGTGGCGAACGACACTCGGCGGTCGAACAGGTTACCCTTCAGGCCCACCTCGTAGGCGTTGACCGTCTCGGGATCGTAGCCCTCGACCGTCTGGGGCGTCAGGAAGGCGTCGCCGCGCATGTCCCAGCCGCCGGACTTGTAGCCCTTCGAATAGGAGACGTAGGTGTTCAGGTCGTCGGTCAGCTCGTACGACGCCGACAGGCGCGGCGTGAACTCCTCGAAGGTCTTCTCGGCGCTGTAGTTGGTGCGCACCTGCAGGATCGGCCGCGGCGTCCCGCCCTGGTAGGGCGAGCGCGTGGCGCCGAGGTAGAAGAACCGGAAGGTGTTGCTGCGCTTGTGGTCGCGGGTGGCCCGCGCGCCCAGCGAGACCTTGAAGCGGTCGGTGAAGTTGGCGGAGACGTCGAAGAAGGCCGCGAAGCTCTGGGTGCTGACCTTGCCGCCGTCGGCGATCGAGACGCCCAGATTGCCGGCGATGGTGTCGAACTCACCGGAGGCCTGGCTGTTCATGTAGTAGAGGCCGAACACGCCCTGGACGGTGTCGTCCGAATAGACCGCCTGCAGTTCCTGCGAGAACGAGCGGTCGTCATAGGTGGCCGGTACGTCCAGGGTCGGCAGCGGCGTGCCGTCGAAGTCGATCAGGGTCTGGGTGTGGCCCTTGCGGCCGGCGGTGATCGACTTGAAGGTCAGGAACTCGCTGGCGTGATATTCGCCGGTCAGCGACAGCCCCTCGGTCTTGACCGCGTTCTTGTCGCCCAGGCCCGCCTGGGTGTCGTAGGCGTCCAGCACCTTGTAGCCGCCGACCAGGGCCGGCAGTTCGCGGTGACCGTGGCGGGGGTTGGAGTCGTCCTCCACCCTGTCGTAGGCCAGGCGGAAGAACAGGTCGTCGTTCGGCTTGTACTCGGCGCTCAGGCGATAGGCCTGGACGTCCTTGTCATAGTGCTCGGCGCCCGTGGTCAGGTTCGCGCCGTAGCCGTCGCGCTTGTAGAGGGCGTAGGCGCTGCCCACCGACAGGCCACCGCCCACCGGGGTGTGGCCCTCGACCAGCAGGTCGGTCTGGTTGTAGCTGCCGTAGGTCCCGCGGATCTTGCCGCCGGCCTCGTCGCCCAGGCGGTTGGTCACGTACTTGATCGCCCCGCCGATGGTGTTGCGGCCATACAGCGTACCCTGCGGACCGCGCAGCACCTCGATCCGCGAGACGTCGAACACGTCCAGCACCGCGCCCTGCGGACGATAGACGTAGACGTCGTCGACATAGAGGCCGACGCCGGGCTCGTAGCCCCAAAGCGGGTCCTGCTGGCCGATGCCGCGGATGTAGGAGATCAGGGTCGAGTTCGAGCCCCGCGCGGTCTGCACGGTGATATTCGGCGTGGTCTGCGACAGGGTGGTGATGTCGTTGGCGGCCTGGCGCTCCAGGGTTTCGGCGCTGAAGGCCGAGACGGCGATCGGCACGTCCTTGAGGGTTTCCTCCCGCCGGCGGGCGGTGACGACCAGTTCGTCGACCGCCACTTGGCCGGAAGCGGCGTCAGCGCCGGCGGGCGCGGCGTCCTGGGCGATCGCGGTCGTCGCGGCCGCCGACCAGGCCGCGCCGGCCAGCAGCGCGAGCTTGAGCATCGTCTTCATGGGTTTTCCCCTTCCCCTATGCGTTCCGTCCCGTGCCGGACAGCTCCGTTGAACGGACGCATTTCCCGGCTTTCGCGAATTCATGCGCTCGCGAATTGGAGAACACTGTCACCCAGAGTTGCGGTTTGCGCCAGCCTTTTTTCATCACCTGATGAAATGAAGGCGTCCGGCGCCGCAAGGCTTGGGAAAGGCTGGGAAATCAGCCCTGGGGGGCGCGGGCGATCACGGCCTCGAAGCCGGCGGCGCAGTAGGCGAACAATCGCGCCCGCACCGCGCCCAGGTCGCTGGAATGGCATTCGCCGTTGGACAGGGAATCGATACGGCCGGTCTCCGACAGGGCCAGCATCATCGAGCCGGTCAGGAACTGGTAGCTCCAGTAGAGGTCGCGATAGGCCGCGTCCGGACGAACCACCTTCAGGGTCTCGACCAGGCGATGGACGACAGGATCGAAGAACCGCGCCATGGTCTCGCCGCCCCAGGCCGGGGTGTTGTTCACCTGGGCCACCAGGGCGAAATAGCTCTTCCAGCCCTGGCCGCCGTCCTGGGAGATGCGCAGCAGAGGCTCGATGAAGGCCTCGATCACCCCCTCGACCGTCATGGTCCCGGCATGGCTCTTCTCGTAGGCGTCCATGGAGACGCTGCGGGCGGTGTTGAGGATCTCGGCCCGGCGCAGGAACACCGAGTCGAACAGCTCGCGCTTGGCGCCGAAATAGTAGTGGATCAGGGCGGTGTCGACGCCGGCCTCGGCGGCCACCTGGCGGATCGTGACGCCGTGGAAGCCGTGACGCGCGAACAGCCCCTCGGCGGCGTCGAGGATGGTCTCCTTCAGGTCCCGCCCCGCGGCCTTGGACGGTCGGCCGCGTCCGGCCGGCTTGGCGCGGGGGGCGGGCTGGGCGCGAGAGGCTCGAACTTGCGTCATGTTCCGTGGTCCGCGCTTTGCTTGACCGTTCGTAGGCCTGCGGGCGCGGATCTGGCAAGCGGGAGGCTCTCAGCCGAACACCATCTGCCACATCAGCCGGCCGGGCAGGAAGGCGAAGGCCCCGGCGATCAGCAGGCCGCCGACGAACAGGCCCGTCATCGTCCGGCCGTGCAGGCGGACATTGTGCTTGCGGGCGGCGAACACGCCCATGGGCAGGGCGATCAGGGTCCAGCCGGCGAACAGGTGCAGGAAGCTGTAGCCGCCGGGATTGGACCGGTGGATGAACAGCGATGAGATCGCGGCCGTCGCCATGGCGATCACCCAGGCCCAGCCCAGCGTGCGGTGCACGGTGGTTCCCTTCAGGCCCAGCATCAGGACGACGCCAATCGCCAGGGCGGTGGTCACGGCCGCCACGTGGACCTGGATCTGGATCGGCGCGGACGCCAGCAGGCCCAGATGGGGCGCATGCAGGTGGCCCTTGAGGTGCGCCAAGCCGCCCAGCACGGCGCCCGGCCCATGCCCCTGGGCGGCGCCGGTCGCCAGGATCAGCCCCACGGTGACGGCCAGGCCGATGGCGACCATGCGGATAAAGCGGGCGGGGCCGATTGACAGGCTGGTGTCGGACATCTTGTTTCTCCCGAAGCGATCGCGCCGTACCGGGGCGATCAAGGTCGGATCCGGCTTAGGATCGGCGGCGACGGGGGTCATCCGAAGGTGCGTGAGAAAGCGTCGGCAGTTCGTGAACGGCGGGCCGCCGCCATTGGCGAAGCGCCAACGGACACGCCCATCCCGGCCGTCCTGCGCAGCTACCTGCGGCCGCTGGCGGTGGCCGTGATCGCCGGCGTCTTCCTGGCCCTGGTCGGCGCGCTCGGCACCAGCGACACGCCCCTGGTTCCGCGCCTGGGCTACTGGATCGGCCTGTCCACGCTGGGCGCGGTGCTGGGCACGACGGTGGCCCAAGCCGTTGGCGGACTCTGGCCGGGCCTGGCCTCCACTTGGTGGCGCGCCCTGATCATCGTCGTGGTGCTGACCCCGCTGTTCACGGTGCTGGTCTGGCTGGCGGGGGGCCGCTCGCCCCTGACCCCGCGGGTCGCGGCGACCTATTTCGGCGTCACCCTGCTGATGACCAGCGGCATGACCGCCCTGATGACCCTGGCCACGCGCCGCCCGGTCGAGACCCACGCCGCGCCGCCGGAAGCGCCGCCGCCCCGCTTTCTCGAACGCCTGCCCCCTCGCCTGCGCGGCGGCGAGATCTACGCCGTGGAGGCCGAGGACCATTATCTGCGCCTGCACACCTCCAAGGGCCAGGACCTGATCCTGCTGCGCCTGTCCGACGCCGTGGCCGAACTGGAGGGTATCGAGGGCGCCCAGACCCATCGCTCGTGGTGGGTGGCCAAGGCGGCGGTGCAGGACGCCAGGCGGGGCGACGGTCGCGCCACCCTGACCCTGAAGAACGGCGTCGAGGCGCCCGTCAGCCGCGCCTACGCCCGCGCGCTGCGCGAGGCCGGCTGGTACTGAGCGGCGGATCGGAACGGCCCGCCGCTCAGCAGCCTCCTCAATAGAAGCTCTGGCCCGCGACCAGCCGGTCCTGCCGCGCCCCGTCGCACAGGGCGTAGGTAAAGCCCTTCTGGATCGCCCAGGCCCCGACCTGGCCCTGCTTGTTCACGGCCAGGAAGCCCACCTGGATGTCCTTGGCCTGCGGCTTCTTCTTCAGGATCCGGGCGACGGCTTCCTTGCAGGCGTCCTGGGGCGAGCGGCCCTGGCGCATCAGCTCGACCACCAGGAAGCTGCCGACGTTGCGGATCACCTCCTCGCCCACCCCGGTCGAGGTGGCGCCGCCGACGTCGTTGTCGACATAGAGCCCGGCCCCGACGATGGGCGAATCGCCGACCCGGCCGCGCAGCTTCCAGGCCATGCCGCTGGTGGTGCAGGCGCCCGACAGGTTCCCCTGGGCGTCGAGGGCCAGCATGCCGATGGTGTCGTGATTGCCCGCTCCGCCCGGCGTGCCGAGTTGGCCCGAGGTCTTGCCGTAGTCGCCGACCTCGCTGTTGGCCTTGGGGGCGTACTTGGCGTCCTTCTTCCACGCCTCCCAGGCGGCCCGCGACTCGGGGGTCAGCAGCTCCTCGCGCGGGAAGCCCTGCTCCTGGGCGAACTGCAGGGCGCCGGCCCCGACCAGCAGGACGTGCGGAGTCTTCTCCATCACCGCCCGGGCCACCGAGATCGGGTGGGCGATGTGCTCCAGGGCGGCGACGGCGCCGCAATTGCCCTGCTCGTCCATGATGCTGGCGTCCAGCGACACGTGGCCGTCGCGGTCGGGATATCCGGCGCGACCGACGCTGTGGTTCTTAAGGTCCTGCTCGGGGACCCGGGCCCCGGCCTCGACGGCGTCCAGCGCCCGCCCGCCCTTGCTCAGGATCGCCCAGGCCGCCTGGTTGGCCGGCACGCCGAAGTCCCAGGTGGAGATCACGCAGGGCCGGGTCAGTTGGATCCCCGCGCCGCCGGTCGGCTCGGCGGCCGCCGCCGCACGGGTGCCCACCAGCCCCGATCCGATCAAGGACGCGCCGATTAGGCCTCTGCGATTCAGCATGGGTGTGCTCCAAGAACGGCTGCCGACAACCTTGTCCGCGAATCCCCTAGCACGAGCCTGGAAGAGGCGAAGATGCCCGACCGCATTATCCTGGAAGTCTGTGTCGATACGCCCGCCGGATTGGCGGCGGCGATCGCGGGTGGCGCGGATCGGATCGAACTGTGCTCGGCCCTAGCCCTGCAGGGCCTGACCCCGGCGCCGGGGCTGATGGCGATCGCGGCGGAGGCGGAAATCCCGATCTATCCGATGATCCGGCCGCGCAACGGCGACTTCGTCTACGGCGGCGAGGACCTCGACGCCATCCTGCGGGACATCGACGCCGCTCGGGACGCCGGCCTGGCGGGCGTGGTGATCGGCGCCAACGCCCCATCGGGCGAGCTGGACGTCGACGCCCTGGCCATGCTGGTCGCCCACGCCGAGGGCCTGGGCGTGACCCTGCACCGCGCCTTCGACCTGACGCCGGATCCGTTCGCGGCGCTGGAGACCGCCATCGACCTGGGCTTCGAGCGGATCCTGACGTCGGGCTGCGCCCTGAACGCCATGGCCGGGGCCGAGACGATCGCCTTGCTGGTCGAACGCGCGGCCGGCCGCATCGCCATCCTGGCCGGCGGCGGGGTCAATCCGTCGAACGTCGCCGAACTGGTGGCGCGGACCGGCGTGGGCGAGGTGCACGGCTCGTGCAGCGGACCAATGACCTACGGCCTGGGCCAGGGGCACGAAGACCGCGCCTACAAGCTGGGCTTCGTACAGGACGGGCTGCGGGATACCGATCAGGAGACGGTGGCGGCGGTGGTGGAGACGTTGGCAGGGCTACAATAATTCCGCTCATCCCGGCGTTCGCCGGGATGAGCGGAATTAGTTCCTAGAACCGCGTCTCCATCGCCGGGATCGCGATGATTCCCGCCTCGCCGTCCTCGTCGCCCCAGACCAGGCGGCCGCCGTCGGCCGAGACCGACAGGGCGCTGATCGCCGCGCCCTTCTCGGCCTTCAGGGTCTCGATGCGGCCCGAGCGCATGTGGGCGCCCCAGATCTTGCCGTTGTCCTGGCCGGCGATGGCCACGGGCAGGGCCTCGACCCCAGCCACCCGCACCACCATCGAATCGCGCGAGAAGCCGATCTCGGCGGCTTCCTTGCCCATCGGGCCGTTGGCGCCGGCGAACGGCCAGACCACCGCGCCGTTGGCGCCGGCCGTGACCATCAGGTTGCCCTTGTCGAAGAAGGCCAGGCTCTTGATCTTGGCCGGATAGCCGCCCATCCGCATGTCCTTGCTGTCCGACAGGCGCCAGCCGTGCAGTTGGTTCTCCTGCATCGACGAGACCAGGAACTTGCCGTCGGGGCTGAACACCGCGGCGATGTGGCTGCCGGCCCACCTCATCACCTGCGGCTTCTGGCCCTCGATCTTGGCCCACCACAGCGAGACGCCGCCATAGCCGGCCGTGGCCAGGCGCCGGCCCTTCGGGTCGAAGGCTAGGCCTGAGACGGTCCGCTCGTGCGGGAAGACGCGCAGGAACGTCGGATCGGCCGAGTCGCGGACGTGGACCTCCTTGCCGGCGGTGAAGGCGATCAGGCCCGAGGCGGCGCTGGCGGCCACGTGCTCGATCCAGCGGCCCTTGACCTCGGCCACCAGGGTGGCGGCCACCTCGTCGCGCTCGACCCGGCTCCAGACGACCTTGCCGTCGTCGCCGCCGGTGACGATCCCCCGGCCCGACGGGTGGACCGCGGCGGCCAGGATGGCGCCGGCATGGGCTTCCACTGTGACGAAACCGCCTTCGGATTCGAATCGGACCGTGCCGTCGCCCAGGGCGAAGGCGGCGCGGCCGGCGCGGTCGAACAGGGCGGCGGTGACATAGGCGTCGAAGGAATAGATCATCCGCGCGCCATACCGCGCCGCGCTCCGGGCGCCTAGTCGCGCGTCAATGCGCGTAGGGCGCGAGCAGGGTGCGGAGAACCCGGCATTTGAACGCCGTTCCGCCAAAAAGACTCACAAAAGGGGTTGCCATTGCGCCGCGTCGTCGGGCTTTACTTCCGCGCCCGTCTGCGCCAGACGTGGCGATCTAACATTTTTCGGGACCGCGACAGACGCGGCCCTTGGGAGACAGTCAGGCTATGGCGGCTAAACTTGCTGGCGGTGGGGGCGGTCGTTATTCGCTCGGCCAGAACTCCGAAATCAACGTCACGCCCTTCGTCGACATCCTGCTGGTGCTGCTGATCATCTTCATGGTCGCCGTGCCGATGGCGACCGTGGCGATCAAGGTCGACCTGCCCCCCGCGACCCCGCCGCCGCCGAACGCTCCGAAGCCGAAGGAGCCGGTGTTCATCTCGATCCAGAAGTCGGGCGCGCTGTACGTCGCTGAAAAGCAGACCAGCCTCGACAACCTGCAATTCGACCTGGACGCCAAGTTCACGGCCACCGGCCAAGCCGGCCCGAAGGACGACCAGCGCGTCATGGTCCGCGCCGACGCCGACGTGACCTACGCCGACTTCATGGGCGTGCTGAACGCCCTGCAGACCGCCGGCTGGTACAAGGTCGGCCTGATCAACGAAGACATCCACTAGGTCTTCGCCGATCGGCGAGAAATCAGGGGCCGGACGCCAAGCGTCCGGCCCCTTTTTCATGCCCGTCGTTTCATGCCCGTCGCGTCGGCGCTTTACAAATGTAAGAAAGCAGAGAAACTACACCTGTAACTTCAATCGGTCCCCAACGCTTGGGCAAGAGGAGGAGACAGGTCATGGCGGCGAAACTCGCGGGCGGCGGCGGCGGAGCCTATGCGATCCGGCAGAACGCGGACATCAATGTCACGCCGTTCGTCGACATCCTGCTGGTGCTGCTGATCATCTTCATGGTCGCCGTGCCGATGGCGACGACCTCCATCAAGCTGGACATGCCGCCGGCCAGGGACACCGCCATCCCGCCCAAGCCGCCCGTTCTGATCACCATCCAGAACTCCGGCGCCCTCTATCTGGCGGGGCGGCCCACCAGCCTGGGGACCCTGGCCCAGGACCTGAGCGCCAGCTTCGCCGCGAGCGGCCAACAGGGCCCGCGCAAGGATCAGCGCCTGATGGTCAGCGCCCAGGCGGACGTGCCCTACGAGGCGCTGATGGGGGTGATCGACCGGGTCCACACCGAAGGCTGGACCCAGATCGGGATCGTCAACGAGGACCTGCATTAAAGATCGACGTGGAAGCGCGATCACTTGCCCCCTACGGGCCTTCGGCCGTCTTCCCCCATAGGGGAAGAGCCTTAAGCGAAGGTTCCGCCCCCTCCCCGCGACAAACCGCGGAGCGGTCAGGTGGGGGCAAGTTGCGGATCAAGCCGCCGTCGCCTCGAACCCCGCTCTCAGTTCGGCCTCGTCCAGGTCGCGGCCGATGAACACCATGCGGCTGTAGCGCTTGTCCTTGTCGGTCCACGGGCGCTGGAAGTCGCCTTCCAGGATCATGTGCACGGCCTGGAACACCAGGCGGCGCTCCTCGCCCCGCACATCGATGATGCCCTTGGCCCGCAGGATGTCGGGGCCGCGACGGGCCAGCAGCTCGTTCAGCCAGGTGGTGATCTTCTGGCCATCGACGGGCTTGTTCAGCGTCAGGGAGATTCCCTTCACCCCGTCGTCGTGGATGTCGCTCTTGGCGTCGTGGTGATGGTGGTCGTGGCCATGATGATGATGGTCATGATCGTGATGGTCGTGGCCGCAGTGCTCGTCGTGCACGTGGCCGTCCTCGCCATGGGCCGGGTTCAGGAACTCCGGCTCCAGCTCGGTGATCCGCTCCAGGTCGAAGCTGTGCTTGCCGATGATGGCGTCCAGCGGGACGTTCGAGCGCTGGGCGCGGTGGATCGGGGCCAGCGGGTTGATCCGCTTGATGCGGGCCTCGACATGGCGCAGGTCGTCTTCCGAGACCAGATCGGTCTTGTTCAGCACGATCTGGTCGGCGAAGGCGATCTGCTCGACGGCCTCCTTGCTGTCGCCCAGGCGCAGCAGGATGTGCTTGGCGTCGACCACGGCGGTGACCGAGTCCAGATAGGTGCGAGCCTTGACGTCGTCGTCGACGAAGAAGGTCTGGGCCACCGGCCCCGGATCGGCCAGTCCGGTGGTCTCGACGACGATGGCGTCGAAACCGCCCTTCCTTTTCATCAGGCCTTGCAGCACCCGGATCAGGTCGCCGCGCACCGTGCAGCAGACGCAGCCGTTGTTCATCTCGAACACTTCCTCGTCGGCCCCGACCACCAGGTCGTTGTCGATGCCGACCTCGCCGAACTCGTTGACGATCACGGCGTAGCGCTTGCCGTGCTCCTCGGTGAGAATGCGGTTGAGCAGGGTGGTCTTGCCGGCGCCGAGATAGCCGGTCAGCACGGTGACGGGGATCTTGCCGGTTTGCGCGGAGGTCTGGGTCATGCGCGCTATTTAGGAGCGAAGAGGCGTCGGGGGAAGCGGGGCTCTATTCCATCCTGTAAACCGCTCATCCCGGCGGACGGAAACGCCCTCAGGTCTTCAGGAACGCCACGGCCGCGCCGATCACGATCAGGGCGGCGCCGAGGATGAGTTCCTCATATTGCTCCAGACGCTCCAGGCCCAGGCGGTTGAAGCCCGCCAGGCTCAGGCCCGTGAACACCAGCATGCCCGCCGCCGTGGCCGTCATCAGCACCGCGCTCAGCACGACGAAGCCGACCACGCCGTGCTCCATCCCCGCCAGGTAGTAAGGCAGGAAGGCCTCGCACGGCGACAGGGTCAGCAGCACGACCAGAGCGGTGATCGCCGCCTTGTCAGAGGCGAACTTGCGGGTTCCGTCCATCGTCGCGTGCCGATGGCGGCCGCGCACCAGATAGAAGACGCCGATCGCCGCCATCAGCGCTCCGACGATCCAGTGGAAGGAGTCGCCCAGGTGCGGCTGGGCCACCAGGCCCGCGGCCACGACGGCCAGACCCAGCAGGATGGTCAGGCCCACATGACCCAGCCCCGCCAGCAGGGTGACGCCCAGGGTGCGACCGGTGGTCCACCTCTGGGCGCGTCCGACCAGCACGAACGGCAGCCAGTGCGTGGGCAGGGCGGCGTGCAGGAAGGCCACGGCGAAACCGGTGGCGGCGACGGAGGCGAAGAAGGTCGTGTTCACGCCACCGGCTATATACTGTTATAAAATAACACGCCAGCATCTCTCTTCGCTTCGCACGCGGCATCTCGTCCGTCATGTTATGAAGCGCGGCCATGACGCCGGAACCCGATCTGCAAACCGCGCTGGACGCGGTCTACGCCGCCTTCCGCCACTATTCCCGCCCAGGGACTCTCGAAGCGGCGCCCACCCGTGATCCCAAGCGCGTGCTGGCCCGGCTTTCCGCCAGGAACTTGGCCGAACTGACCAGCGACGACATCAATGGCTACATGGGCTGGGCCATGACGACGATCGGCGGCGTGAACGACTACAAGCATTTCCTGCCGCGCATTCTGGAACTGGCGGTGCAAGGAACCGGGCGGGTTCATGTGGGCGGCGATCCCGAGAGCCTGGCGGGGAAGATCGCCTACGGTGAATTCTCCGATTGGCCGGCGGATGAGCGCGCCGCGATCGTCACAGCGTTTGACGCGGCCTGGCGCCAGGCGTTGCGCACCTCGCTGGAGGAAGAAGAAGCCGAGGACTGGCTGCGCGGCCTGATCACGCTGGGTGAACCGATCCAGACGCGTTTGACCGCCTGGCTGGAGACCAGCGCTCCGCTGGCGGGACTGCATCTGGCCGATGCTGTCTGCTCGGAAATCCTCAGGCGGAAAGACGCCCGGCCACCGTTCGGGTCGAGCGATGAATATGTCCCGTACGAAGCCTATTCCGCCTGGCTAGCCGGCCCCTCTGTACGGGAGCGTTTGGAGTGCCTGGCTAGCGAGATCGACGACGACGAGGAAGCCTGGCGCTTGCGACAGGCCCTGGATGGTCCGATGCCGCCCTATCCCGAGGTTTGGCGGGGCTAGGGTTGCGCCGCGATTTTAGTCAAGCCGCCTGTCCCGTTGCCGTTGACTCAACGACTTTCGACGGTATAAGTGCGCCCCTCTCGCCCGCAGGGTTTCCTCGCGGGCGTTCCCTATTTTGCGAACGCACGTTTCTTAAGGCGCTAACCTATGTACGCGGTGATCAAAACCGGCGGCAAGCAGTACCGGGTCCAAGCCGGCGACCTGCTGGTTGTCGAAAAGCTCGACGGTGAACCGGGCGCGGAAGTCGCTTTCGGCGAAGTCCTGATGCTTGGCGAAGGCGAGGCCGTGACGGTCGGCGCCCCCCTCGTTGAAGGGGCTGTCGTTACCGGCGCCCTGCTCGAAACCCGCAAGGGCGAGAAGGTGAAGATCTTCAAGAAGATCCGTCGCCAGGGCTATCGCCGCACCCGCGGCCACCGCCAGACCGAGTCGGTCATCCGCGTGACCTCGGTCGCCGGCGGCGGCAAGGAAACCAAGTGGGACGGCGCGATCGACCTGACCCCGAAGGTGATCCTGAACGCCCGCGCCCGCGGCCTGGGTGACGCCGCCGTTCCGGCGACGATCCCGACCGCTCCGGTGAAGGCCGAAGCCGCCCCCGCTCCGAAGAAGAAGGCCGCGCCGAAGAAGGCCGCCGCCGAGACCGCTCCGGAAGCCGAAGCCTGAGACCCTCACGGGGCTCGATGAACGATTAGCTTGATCCAGGTCTCTTTCGAGATACCAGATCAAAGGAACTAGGAGGCCACCATGGCTCACAAGAAATCTGGCGGTTCGTCCAGCAACGGCCGCGACTCGGCCGGTCGCCGCCTTGGCGTGAAGAAGTTCGGTGGCCAGAAGGTCGCCGCCGGCAACATCATCATCCGTCAACGCGGCACCAAGTTCTACCCGGGCGCCAATGTCGGGATGGGCAAGGACCACACCCTGTTCGCCCTCATCGAGGGCGCGGTGGGCTTTGTCACCAAGCGCAACAACCGTACCTACGTGAACGTAGCTGCTCCGGCCCAGGCCGCCGAATAGCGCGAACCGCGTAGAAACCGGGTCGCGCTTTCCAAAAGAAAGACGATCCGGACAGACGAAACCCAAGCGGGGAGTCCGGACGCCGGACTCCCCGCTTTTGTTTTGTCCGCGCTTGAAATTTCTTGGCCGCAAAAGGACCTCAGGCCTGAAATCCGAGCGACACGGTCCCCACCTAGAAGGACCGAGAACGGGAGACGCGCCATGTGCGTGATCGAGAAAGCTCCGATCATTCAGACGCCGCGCCTGAGGCTGCGGACTCCTGGCGGCCAGGACGCGCCGCGGATCGCGGCGCTGTGCGACGACTATGCGATCGCCAAGATGACCACCCGCATGCCGTGGCCCTACAGCCAGGGCGACGCCGACGGCTTCGTGGCCCGCTGCCAGGTCCAGGACCCGCGCAAGGACGCCACCTTCGTGATCGACCACGAAGACGAGGGCGTGGTCGGGGTGCTGGGCTTCTTCACCCCGCCGGTCGGCCACCTGGAGGTGGGCTACTGGATCGGCCGGCCCTACTGGGGCCGCGGCCTGGCGACCGAGGCCGCCCACGGCGCCCTGGCCTGGGCCCGGCAGGACTGGCGCAAGAAGCTGGTCGTCGCCGGCCACTTCGCCGACAACCCCGCCTCGGGCCAGGTGCTGATCAAGACCGGCTTCCTGTACACGGGCGTCGTGGAGCATAAGCCGTCGACGGCCCGGGGCCAGCCCGTGCCGACGCGGATGATGGTCTGGCTGGCGTGAGCCCTAAGCGGCCCGGTGCGTCGCGACGACCTTCTGCGGGCCTTCGCGGAAGCGCTTCTCGGCGACCACGATCCGCTCGCACAGGGCGTCCAGGTCGCTGAGCAGCGAATAGGTGGCGTAGATGGGAATTTCCATCATCGCCACCTGGGCGCGGGGCATGAACTCGCAGTACTTCTTCCACGCCACGTGGGTGTCGCGGGCGTTCATGGCCCGCTGGCCCAGCGGGTTCCACAGGTTCAGGCCCATCAGCTCGTCCCGGCACTCCTTCATCACCGGCAGGGCGATGTAGAGGAACAGGAAGGTGGGGGTGGCGGCGCGGGCGAACTGCGGCTGCACCTGCATGTGCCAGATGCGGAAGGCCTCGAAGAAGTTGGCCTTGCGGGTCGGGTCCGGCGGCAGCCACTGCAGGTCCGGATTGATCAGTTCCTGGGCCGAGCCCGAGCGCTTGACCAGCTCGTCGGCCGTGCGGCCGTCGGCCATGGTCTTGTTCAGCGCGTTGATCGGGATCGCCAGGCGCTTGGCCACGTCGGTATAGGCCACCTGCCGGCCGGCCATCGGCGTCCACTGGCCGAAGTTCGGGGCGTTGGGAGCGCTGGCCCGCTTCATCGCCGCGGCCTGGTGCACCAACTGATGGGCCTCGCGGCTCTTGGCGGCCTGCTGGCGGTCGAATTCTTCCTCGTGGACCGCCTGCTCGTCTGGCGTCATCCATCGCGCCCGGCCCGGGCCGTAGGTGCGTTCATTGCGATTGAGCAGGATGAAGTTGTGCTCGTCGCTCGGGCGACGGCCGACGGCGATCAGGAAGGCGCGGAAATCGCGCCATTCCGGCGCCAGGCCCGTGCCCCGGCTCATCAACATGTTGCGATGAAGCGACGCCTCGTGGGTGTACTTGCGACATAGGGTCGGCAGCGTCAGATCCTGGAGGTCATGCGCAAACTCGGCGTCCGAAATCGTCGTCAACGCCAGCCCTCCCCGCGCATTAGTCCTGTCGCCGTGTTCATAGGACCGTTTGTCGCATGATCAGTTTTAACATTTCGTCACGATGGCGAACACGGTTCGGCGCGGCAAAGCGACGCTTCGCGGCCCGAATCGACCGCCCAAGACCCTTCCTGGCTTGGCCGTAGGCGGGTTTCGGCTCGACGCGAAAGCCGCCTTGGGACAAAAGACGCTCATGAAATTCTTGGACCAGTGCAAAATCTATGTCCGCTCCGGCAACGGCGGCGGCGGCGCGGTCTCGTTCCGACGCGAGAAGTACATCGAATACGGCGGTCCCGACGGCGGGGACGGCGGGCGAGGCGGCGACGTGTGGATCGAGGCGGTCGAGGGCCTCAACACCCTGATCGACTACCGCTATCAGCAACACTTCAAGGCCGGGACGGGCGTCCACGGCATGGGTCGGGCGCGCCATGGCGCGGCCGGCGAGGACGTGATCCTGAAGGTCCCCGTCGGCACCCAGGTGCTGGAGGAGGACAAGGAGACCCTGATCGCCGACCTCGACACCGCCGGCATGACCCTGCGCCTGGCCAAGGGCGGCAACGGCGGCTGGGGCAACCTGCACTTCAAGGGCCCGGTCAACCAGGCGCCGAAGTACGCCAATCCCGGCCAGGAGGGCGAGGAGCTGTGGGTCTGGCTGCGGCTGAAGCTGATCGCCGACGTCGGCCTGGTGGGCCTGCCGAACGCCGGCAAGTCGACCTTCCTGGCCGCCGCCAGCGCCGCCAAGCCCAAGATCGCCGATTATCCGTTCACCACCCTGACCCCGAACCTGGGCATGGTGGACCTTTCCACCAGCGAACGCTTCGTGATGGCCGACATCCCTGGCCTGATCGAGGGCGCCAGCGAAGGCGCGGGCCTGGGCACCCGCTTCCTCGGCCACGTCGAACGCTCGGCCGTGCTGATCCACCTGGTCGACGCCACCCAGGACGACATCGCCGGAGCCTGGACCACGATCCGCGGCGAGCTGGAAGCCTATGGCGACGAGCTGGCCGACAAGTCCGAGATCCTGGCCCTCAACAAGATCGACGCCCTGGACGACGAGACCCGCGCGGCCAAGGCCGCCGAGCTTGAGGCCGTGGCCGGCACGAAGCCGATGCTGGTCTCCGGCGTGTCCGGCGAGGGCGTCACCGAACTGCTGCGCGCCGCCTACACCCAGGTGCGCATCCGCCGCGGCGACGCGATCGAGGAGATCGAGGACGACGAGGACCATGTCGAGGAAACCCCCGGGGGCTGGAAGCCTTAGATGAGCGTTTCGGGGGAGGCGCTCGCCAGGGCTCGGCGCGTGGTGTTCAAGGTCGGCTCCGCCCTGCTGGTCGACGCCGCCACCGGCGCGCCGGACCGCGCCTGGCTGACGGCCTTCTGCGCCGACGTGGCCCGGCTGCGGGCCCGAGGCCAGCAGGTGGTGGTGGTGTCGTCCGGGGCCGTGGCCCTGGGCCGTCGGCGCCTGGGCCTGACGGGACGCAAATCCCTGACCCTGCCTGAGAAGCAGGCCGCCGCCGCCGCCGGCCAGTCGGTGCTGATGCGGGCCTGGGAGGAGGCGCTGGAGCCGCACGGGATCGGCGCCGCCCAGATCCTGCTGACCCGCGACGACACCGAGGTTCGCCGCCGCTGGCTGAACGCCCGCGCCACGGCCGAGACCCTTATCGGCCTGAATGTCGTGCCCGTGGTCAACGAGAACGACACCGTGGTGACCGAGGAGATCCGCTACGGCGACAACGACCGCCTGGCCGCCCGGGTCGCCCAGATGGTCGGCGCCGACCTGCTGGTGCTGCTGTCCGACATCGACGGCCTCTACACCGCCGATCCGCGCCGCGACCCGTCGGCCACCCATATCGACCGCGTTTCCGAGATCACCCCCGAGATCGCCGGCATGGCCGAGGGGGCCAACGCCTCGGCCGGGGTCGGCACCGGCGGGATGGCCACCAAGATCGCCGCCGCCCGCATCGCCCGGGCCGCCGGCTGCGCCACCCTGATCACCCTGGGCTCGCGCCCGGCGCCGCTGCAGGCCATCGAGGACGGGGCCCCGGCCACGGTGATCGAGGCCGGCGCCTCGCCCGCCGCCGCTTACAAGGCCTGGATCGCCGGTTCGCTGGCGCCCCAGGGCTGGCTGACCGTCGACGCCGGCGCGGCCGTCGCCCTGGCCAGCGGCAAGAGCCTGCTCTGCGCCGGGGTCCGCGCTGTGGAGGGGCCGTTCGACAAGGGCGACGCCGTCCGGGTCCGCGACGAAACCGGCCGCGAAGTGGCCCGGGGCCTGGTCCGCTACGACAGCGCCGACGCCCACCGCATCGCCGGCCTGCGCTCCGACGCCATCGAGGCCGAGCTGGGCTTCACCGAAGGTCCGATGATCCACGCCGACGACCTGGCGGTAGGGGGCTAGATGCGGACCGCGCTGGCGCTCCTGCTGGCCGGCGCGACGCTGCTCTGCGGCTGCGCCAGCCTGGCGCCGGCGGCCTGCCCGGCCGGCCAGAGTCACGGCCGCACCGCCCAGCTATTCTTCGGCCGCGACATCGGCGACCAGGTCGGCGTGTCGGACGCCGACTTCGCCCGCTTCGTCGACGAGGAGCTGACCCCGCGTTTCCCCGACGGCCTGACCATTTTGGACGCCGCCGGCCAGTGGCGCTCCAAGGCCGGGCCGATCGTCCGCGAGCCGTCGAAGGTGGTGATCCTCGCCTTGCCCGGCCGCACCGGCGGCGAGGACCGGCTGGAGGCGGTGCGGGCGGCGTACAAGGCCCGCTTCTCCCAGGAGGCGGTGATGATCGTCACGCAGCCGGTCTGTCTGGGGTTCTAGGTGCCGCTCTAAGCGGCCCTTCCCCGCGACTTCATTGCATGATGTGAACTTTCCTCTCATTTTGTGAACAGTTCGCATGGGCGGCGTTGGAGGCAGACTTGCTGGGATCGATCACCCGGATCGTGACGCTCCTGATCGCCAGCCTCTGGGCCTCCGCCGCCTTGGCCGCTCCGCCCTCGCCCTGGATCCTGGACCGTCCCGCGGCCGGCGCCTTTCCGCTGCTGGCGCCCGACGTCGTCGCCGACCTGGTCGTTAGCCCGGACGACGCCCCGGTTGTCGGCCTCGCCGCCCAGGGCTTCGCCGACGACCTCGCCGCCGTGAGCGGGCAGACGGCCAAGGTCCGCGCCGACGGCGGCGCTCCGAATCGCGCCCAGGTCTGGATCGGGACGCTGGGCCGCAACCCCGCCATCGACCGCCTGGTCGCCGACCGCCGCCTCGACGTCCGCCACCTGAAGGGCGCCTGGGAAAGCTTCGTCATCGCCGTGGTGGAGAGGCCCGCGCCGGGCGTGCCCCGCGCCCTGGTCATCGTCGGGTCCGACCGGCGGGGCACGGCCTATGGCGTCTACGAACTGTCCCAGGCGATCGGCGTCTCGCCCTGGCGCTGGTGGGCCGACGTGGCGCCGCCGCGCCGCGACCGGCTGTACGTGGCGGCCGGGACCCGCCGCTTTGGTCCGCCCTCGGTCAAGTATCGCGGCGTCTTCCTCAACGACGAGGACTGGGGCCTGCAGCCCTGGGCCGCCCACACCTTCGAGCCTGAGACCGGCAATATCGGGCCCAAGACCTACGCCAAGGTCTTCGACCTGTTGCTGCGGCTGAAGGCCAACACCCTGTGGCCGGCCATGCACCCGACCACCGCGCCGTTCAACGGCGACCCGGCCAACGCCAGGTTGGCCGACCGTTACGCCATCGTCATGGGCTCGTCCCACGCCGAGCCGATGCTGCGCAACAATGTCGGCGAGTGGAAGGCCCCGGCCGCCGACTATGACTACGCGCGCAATCGCGGTGGCGTGCTGGGCTACTGGCGCGAGCGGGTTCAGGCCAATGGCGGGTACGAAAACCTCTACACTCTGGGCATGCGCGGCATCCACGACAGCGGCATGGTCGGAGCCGACAGTCTGGAGGGCCGCAAGGCGCTGCTGGAAAAGATCTTCGCCGACCAGCGCCGACTGTTGACCGAGCGTGGCCTCGAGGGCGCGCCGCAGGTGTTCACCCCTTACAAGGAGGTGCTGGACGTCTATCGCGGCGGGCTCAAGGTTCCCGACGACGTCACCCTGGTCTGGCCGGACGACAATTTCGGCTACATCCGCCAGTTCCCGGACGCGACCGAGCGGAAGCGGGCCGGCGGCTCGGGCGTCTATTATCACCTGTCCTATCTGGGCGCGCCGCTGTCCTACATCTGGCTGTCGACCACGCCTCCGGCCCTGATCCAGCAGCAGATGGACCAGGCCTACGACCTGGGCGCCCGGCGGCTGTGGGTGGCCAATGTCGGTGACCTCAAGCCGGCCGAGATCAATACGGAGCTGTTCCTGGCCCTGGCCTGGGACGTCGACGGCTTCCGCAAGGCCGGCTGGCGGGGGTTCCTGGCCGATTGGGCGGCGCGGGAGTTCGGGGCCGAGGCCGGGCCGGAGGTCGCCGACCTCATGGCCCGCTGGCACGGCCTGAACTTCGAGCGCAAGCCCGAGCACCTGCAATGGCAGCTGCCCGGCCAAAAGCCGCGAATGAGCGACCTGTCGCTGGAGGCCGCGGCGGCGCGCCTGGCCGCCTTCGACGCCCTGTCCGCCCGGGTCGACGCCGTCGCCGCGCGGCTGAATCCGGACCAGCAGGACGCCTTCTTCGAGCTGGTCGCCTATCCCGTGAAGGCCGCGGCGGCGGCCAACCACCGTTTCTTCGACGCCGAGGCCCACGACCGCCTGGCCGACGCCGCCCCGCTGGAGGCGCGGCGACGCGGAGCCCTGGCCCGTCGGGCCGACGCGGAGCTGGCCGCCCTGACCGAGCGCTACAACGCCGAAATCGCCGGCGGCAAGTGGCGCGGGCTGATGGCCGTGGAGCCGGCCGACGGCCAGTGGAAGTCGTTCCGCCTGACCCCGCCGGTGCTGCCCGCCGCGTCCCTGGTCGGGGCCGGGCCGGAACCGGCCGCACCGCCACCCTCGGCCAAGACCGACCCCGCCGCTCCGATCGTCATCCAGGCCGAGTCCGTCGCGGCCGGCGCCGGCTGGACGCGCGTCGACGGCCTGGGCCGCGGCCAGGGCGCGATGCAGTCGGGCGCGGCGGCTTCGTCCCTGGCCTATGCGGTGACCCTGCCGCCCGGCGACTGGAGCCTGTCGGTCGATCTGATCCCCACCTTCCCGCTGACGGCCGGCGGCGCCCTGCGCCTGGCGGTCGCCGTCGACGGCGGGGCCCCCGTCGAGATCGCCGTCCGGCGCGAACCCGGCGACGCGGTCTGGGCCCAGGGCGTGCTGGACGGGCGTCTGGGCGCCGCCAGCGGCCTGAGCCTGGCCGGCGGTCCCCACCGGGTGGTGCTGACCGCCCGCGAGCCGGGCGTCCTGGTCGACGCCCTGGCCTTCAAGCCCCGCTGAGCGGCCAAAGCTTGACCTGGGTCGCGCCGTGGGGAAGCCTGCCACCGAGAGTTGATTTAGAACGAGGACGTGACCTTGACTGCGTTTCTTCGTCTGGCCGGCGCGGCCGGCGCCCTGGTCCTGGTCGCGGCGACCGCGGCCCCGTCGCCGGTGGCGTCCCTGCTGGAGGACCCGGCCGCGGCCCGCGCCTTCGACTACGCCGCCCTGCGTGAACGACTGGGCGACGAGCAGACGGCGGCCCTGAGCAAGACCTTGGACGAAGCGTTCGCGGCGCGCCTGGCCGCCGCGCCCGACGCTTGCGAGACCGAGGCCGAGGCCTTCGTGCGCGGGGGCCTGGCCAGCGCCCTCCAGGCCCGCGACGCCGCCGCCTGGCGGGCCGACTGGAAGGCCGCCAACGACCAGCTTGACCAGATCTACGCCCGCGTCGCCAAGGCCCTGAACGGCGAGGACGTCGGCCGGGCTTATGACGGCGTGCGCGCCGACGCCAAGGCGGCCGTCGCCGCCAGCGATCCCCGCCATCGCCAGCTCTTCGCCCGCGTCGCCCGGGACCAGGCCTGGCGTCATACCTTCCACGACGTCGAGGCCATGCCCCAGGGACCGCGGCGTCAGATGGTCATCCGCCCCGTGTCGGCCAAGACCTGCGGCGTCGACGCCGAAAACACCGCCTGGTTGAAGGCCGAGTGGCGCACCTCCGGCTGGTTCACCACCGCCCGCGACGGTGAAGTCGCCAACCAGCGCGCCTGGCTGATCCTGCAGCACGCCGACCGCGACCCCGCCTTCCAGCGCGCCGTCCTCCCCCTCCTGGCCGGGGAGACCGGTGTGGGGGCGCGGATCAACTACGCCTATCTCACCGACCGGGTGGCGGTGAACGCCAAGGCGCTGCAGACCTACGGCACCCAGGGCGACTGCATCGCGCCCGGTCGCTGGGAGCCGCTCCCGGTCAAGGACCCTGACGGCCTGGACGCCCGGCGCGCGGCCGTGGCCCTGCCGCCCATAGCGGAATACCAGGCGCATGGCGCAACCGCCTGCGCCAACTTCAAGGCTCCGTGACCCCGCCCTATTTCTCATACCCCGTCATCGACATCGGCCGGTCCTTCACCCCTGTCGCCCAGGCCTTGTTCGGCGTGGCGCCCATGGTGAAGACCAGCTCGCCGCCGGCCCGGATCTCGGCGTCGCGCAGGAAGCTTCTGGGCAGCGGCCTGCCGTTCAGGGTCACGGCGGCGACGTAGGGCGCGGCGTCCGACAGGCCCACGGCCCGCACCGTGAACCGCTTGCCGTTCGGCAGGTTCAGCACCGCCCGCTCCACGAACGGCCGGCCGATCACGTATTCGTTCGAGCCCGGCGCCACCGGGTAGAAGCCCAGGCTCGTGAACACCAGCCAGGCCGACATCTGCCCCAGGTCGTCATTGCCCGACAGGCCGTCCGGCGCGGGCCGGTACTGCGACTTCACGATTTGGGTCAGCCGGGCCTGGGTGCGCCACGGGGCGCCGGCGTAGTCGTACAGATAGGCCACGTGGTGGCTGGGCTCGTTGCCGTGGATGTACTGGCCGATCAGGCCGGCGATGTCCTCGGCGTGCGAATAGTCGAGCTTGGAGTTGTCGAAGTCGAACATGGCGTCCAGCTTCCGGACGGTGGCCGCGTCGCCGCCCATCAGCCCCACCAGCCCGCCCAGGTCCTGCGGCGCGAACCACGAATATTGCCAGGCGTTGCCCTCGGTGTAGTCCGAGCCATAGTTGATCGCGGTCGGGTCGAACGGCGTGCGGAAGGTCCCGTCGCTCTTGCGGGCCCGCAGGAAGCCGGTCTTGACGTCGAAGCTGTTGCGCCAGTTCCCCGCCCGCTTCTCGAAGGTCGCGGCGACGTCGCTTCGGCCCATGGCCTTGGCCATGCGGGCGATGGTCCAGTCGTCATAGGCGTATTCGACGGTCTTGGAGGCGGCCTCCGGCTCCTTGTCGATCGGCACGTAGCCGAGGGTCATGTAGTCGCCCAGGCCGCCATAGGGGGCGTAGGTGGCGCTCTTGACCATGGCGTCCAGCGCCGCCTTCTCGTCAAAGCCCCGGATGCCCTTCAGCCAGGCGTCGGCGATCACCGGCACGGCGTGATAGCCGATCATCGTCCAGGTCTCCTGGCCGTGGAACTGCCAGACCGGCAGGATGCCGTAAGGGCTCTCCTGCTGCGAGGCGATCAGCGAATTGACCACGTCGCTGGTGCGCCGCTCCGGCTGGACCAGGGTCAGCAGCGGGTGCTCGGCCCGGAAGGTGTCCCACAGCGAAAAGGTCGAGTGGAAGGTGAAGCCTTTGGCCTCATGCACGTCGTTATCGGGCCCGCGATAGCGGCCGTCGACGTCGCTGAACACGCTGGGGGCCAGCAGGGCGTGGTAGAGGGCGGTGTAGACATTGGTTCGCGTGTCGGCCGGGGCTGAGATCTCGACCGCCCCCAGGGCCTTTTCCCAGTCGGCCCGGGTCCGGGCCCGCAGGCCGTCGAAGTCGAAGCCCGTCTCGTCGCTGGTAAGGTTCAGCACGGCGTTGGCTTCGCTGACCGACGAGATCGCCACCTTGGCCACCAGCGGCCTGTCGATCGTCCCGAAGTCGAAGACGCCGACCAGGGCCCGGCCTTCCACCTGGGCGCGGTCGCCCGGCGTGCGGCCCGGCTGGGCGAAGCCCCTGTAGGGGACGTCCGCTTCCCGGTTGTACAGCGCCTTGCCGACCAGCGGCTTGCTGAAGCGGATCGCGAAATAGAGCTGGCGGCCCGGCGCCCAGCCGCGGGTCTCGCGAAAACCGGTGATCGTGCCGTCCTCGGCGACGCGGATCCGCGACCAGCTGACCTTGCCCGGGTAGTTGTAGATCGAGGTGCGCAGGTCCAGCAGCACCTGGGCTCGCGCGCCCTTCTGGAAGGTGTAGCGGTGCAGGCCGGTGCGCAGGCCGGCCGTCAGCTCGGCCCGCACCTGGCTGTCGGTCAGGGTCACGGCGTAGTAGCCGGGCTGGGCCACCTCGCCGTCGTGGCTGAAGCGCGAGCGGTAGCCCGAGCCGGGCTTGTCGGCCTCGCCGGGCTCCAGCTTCGCCTCGCCGCTGACCGGGGTCAGCAGGACGTCGCCGAGGTCGGAGTGGCCCGAGCCGGAGAAGTGGGTGTGCGAGAAGCCCAGGATCGTCGGGTCGCTGTAGCGATAGCCCGCGGCCCGGGCGTAGCTCTGCTTGAACGGCAGGATGTCGGTGTCGGGGCTGAGCTGGACCATGCCGAACGGGGCGACCGCGCCGGGGAAGGTATGGCCGTCGCCGCCCGTGCCGATGAACGGGTCGACGGCGTCGTAAGCGGATTTGTCCTGGGCGAAGGCCGAAGAGGCGGCGAGCACGGCGACCACGGCCAGCACCAGTCCAGGACGCATGGGATTCTCCTTGAGGGACGCCGCGACCCTAGCGGCTGGGGAGGCGCGCCGTCATCCGATTTGGGAGGGATGGGTGAAGACCCGGCTCATCCAGCCCCTCCCCCTGTGGGGGAGGCGATCGCGCAGCGATCGGTGGGGGGAGTTTTCGGATCGTGGATCCGGGCTGAGGCCGCCTGCCGATCACTCCCCCCACCGTCGGCTTCGCCGACACCTCCCCCACAGGGGGAGGATCTTGGATGCATGGCTCGCCGCCTCACGCGATCTCTCGCTGAGCTGATGGAAAGGGACGCGGAGCGCCGGACATCGTCCGGAGTTCTTTGATAAATACCGTTTCGACGAAGCCGATCGCTCCGCGCGCTCGTTATCCGCCAGCGTCCGGTGGGCAGCCCTGTTGAGGCTTAGCCGGACCCGGTCTCGATCCCTTTCGGGAGAAACCGGACGCCGGGGGCGCGGGCCTATGGGCATACTCGCGCTTTATCCCCGTTCGACGCCGACGGCGGGCGGGCTTCCCAACGATGGAAGGCCCCGGACACGCTGAAGTAACCCCCTCCAGCCCAGTCCCGCTCGATCGCCCCCGCCGCCGCATCGGTCGCTGGCCATGCGCCCTTTCCATGCAACGAGGTGGGATCAGGATACGGGGGTTTGAAAGGGTGAGGATCAAATCGGGTCGAGAAAGTTCAGGGTGTTGAAATCCTGAGACTTTGTTGGCTGAACGCCGAGCATAGAACCCTTCCCTCCCCTTTATGGGGACGGTGGCCCTGGTGGCGCCAGGGTCGGGTGGGGCCTGCTGAGGCAGCAGTCCAGCCCCGTCCAACACCCTGCACCGATCCCCCACCCGACCCGCTACGCGGGCCACCCTCCCCACAAGGGGGAGGGAAGATCGTTTGCCGAAAACGCCCCCTTCCGCCCTCCGCCAGCGGCGAGGCCGCGCCTTGAAACCTTGATGGCGAGCCTGCTCTGGCGTCTGGCCGTGTCAAGGACGGCGCGACGCGCCGTCCTTGACACGGCCAGACGCCAGAGCTCCGATCCACCAAGGCTTTAAGGCGCGGCCCCATCCGGGGCGGATGGGGCGCCTAGTCGCCGCCAGGAGGAAACCTAGCCAATGCTAATTGAGCGCCGCCTACACCGCGCCGCCGCGCTGGTTTGTCTTGGCCTGAGCCTTATGAGCTGCGGTGCGGAGGATCCCACGCGTGTGCGGAAAGTGCGCAATCTTGTAGAGGCACGCTGGCCGATGCCTCCACTAGCCCTTCGAACCCTGACCGTGAAGGGCGAGGTTAGGAGAGATATCGAAGGCATAGTAGTGCGCGACCTGAACTGCCGAGACCTTTGCGACAACGTCTTGAGTTTGGAGTTCCCTAACGCTGAAGCGCTTGATCAGGCGCTGCAGAATAAATTCCATATCCCCTGCATGGTTCTGAAGGTTAAGCCGCTATACCGCCGCTCAGAAAACCCCGCCGTTCTGGGCAGCCGATATAGGATCCGTGCTCTGGAGTTCGTCGACGTTGTTGACGCAAACTCGTGTCCACGTGATCCAGGAGATCATCCCTTAGGGGCGCTTCCCCAACAGCCCCGCTAACACCCCCACCACCCTTTCCCCATTCCCCCGCCGCCGCAAAGCGCCTAGGTAAGCCTCACTCTGAGCATATCCGGGATCGGAGGATGGCGATGGACGACGCGGGCATGAGCTTGCAGGCGACGATGACGGCGATGGGACAGGCGGCTCGGCACGGGGCGTCGGCCCTGCGCGTGGCCACGCCAGCCCAGCGCACCGCCGCGCTCCAGGCCATGGCCGCCGCCATCCGCGCCGACGCGCCCGCCATCCTGGCCGCCAACGCCCGCGATCTGGACAAGGCCGGCGCCGGCGGCCTGACCGCGCCGATGGTCGAGCGGCTGATGCTGAACGCCGAGCGCCTGGAGGGCGTGGCCGCCGGGCTCGAGGCCGTGGCCGCCATCCCCGACCCGCTGGGCGTGGAGACCGCCCGCTGGACCCGTCCCAACGGCCTGGACATCGCCCGGGTGCGCACGCCGATCGGCGTGATCGCCATGATCTTCGAGAGCCGGCCCAACGTCACCGCCGACGCCGCCGCCCTGTGCGTACGCTCCGGCAACGCGGTGATCCTGCGCGGCGGGTCCGAGTGCCTGCAATCCAACCTCGCGATCCACGCGGCCATCGCCAAGGGGCTGAAGGCGGCGGGGATTTCGACCGACGCGGTGCAGATCGTCCGCACCCCCGACCGCGACGCGGTGGGGGCGATCCTGTCGGGCCTGGACCGCACGATCGACCTGATCATCCCCCGGGGTGGCAAGAGCCTGGTCGCCCGGGTGCAGCAGGAGGCCAGGGTGGCGGTGCTGGGCCACCTGGAGGGCCTGAACCATGTGTTCGTCCATGCCGCCGCCGACCCGCGCAAGGCCGTCGACATCGTGCTGAACGCCAAGATGCGCCGGGTGTCGGTGTGCGGCGCGGCCGAGACGCTTCTGGTGGACCGGGCGGCGGCCTCGCGCCTGCTGCCGCCGATCGCCGACGCCCTGATCAAGGCCGGGTGCGAGCTGCGCGGCGACGGCCCCTCGCGGGCCATCGAGCCGACCATGAAGCCGGCCATCGAGGCCGACTGGTCGACCGAGTACCTGGCGCCGACGATTTCGGTGGCCGTGGTCGACGGGGTGGAGGGCGCGGCCGCCCACATCGCCGCCTACGGCTCGGGCCACACCGACGCGATCCTGACCGAGGACGCCGCGGCGGCCGAGCGGTTCGTGGCCCTGGTCGACAGCGCCATCGTGCTGGTCAACGCCTCGACCCAGTTCGCCGACGGCGGCGAGTTCGGCTTCGGGGCCGAGATCGGCATCGCCACCGACAAGCTACACGCCCGCGGCCCGGTCGGGGCCGAGCAACTGACGACGTTCAAATATGTGGTTCGCGGGACCGGCCAGACTCGTCCCTGAAGCCGGCCGCCCTTCGGCGCAGAGGCTGGGCTTCCACCTGGAGCCCGGCCTGCGCGTGGGCCTGTTCGGCGGCAGCTTCAACCCGGCGCACGAGGGCCACGCCCACGTCGCCGAGACCGCGCTGCGACGCCTGGAGCTGGACAAGGTGATCTGGCTGGTCTCGCCGCAGAACCCGCTGAAGTCGACGCACGAGACGCGGCCCCTGGCCGAGCGCCTGGCCGGGGCCCGGCAGTGGGCGCGCGGGGCCGGCATGGTCGTCTCCGACGCCGAGACCCGGCTGGGCTCGCAATACACCATCGACACCCTGCGGGTGCTGCGGGCGCGGTTCCCGGGCGTGAAGTTCGTCTGGATCATGGGGGCCGACAGCCTGGCCACCTTCCACCGCTGGCGCGGCTGGACCCAGATCATGCGCGAGGTCCCGGTGGCGGTGATCTCGCGGCCGTGGATCGCCCTGAAGGCCCGCACCTCGCCCGCCGCCCGCCGCTTCGCCTTCGCCCGCCGCCCGGCCAGCGAGGCCTCGATCCTGGCCGACGCCACCGCTCCGGCCTGGGTCTACCTGACCGGCCCGCTGAACTACGCCTCGTCGACGGCGCTGCGGAAGCGGCAGACGAAGGGGTAGGCGTTCAGCTCAAGCCTCCGGCAAGGTGAAATAGAGCGCGCCCCACACGGCCGCGACGAACATCAATCCCCAGGTCGCGACGCCAAGCCAGAACAGCCCGGGCTTCTCGTCGCGCCGGACCAGCTCATAGCGGCTGAACGGTATCCGCCCCCAATAGAGGCAAGCGGCGATGATCACGGCGAAAACCCCGCTCACCATCCACAGGACGGGGCCCATCGCTCTGTCTTCGGGTGTCAGCATTGGCGCATCCGCGGAAGGTTCGGGACGGCGAAGCTACATCGGGCGGCGGTCGCCCAATAGCGACATCATGCGTCCGGAATCGCCCATTTCCACGTTCCCCCTCATCATTTGGAGTCTTCCGTGCTATGGAGGGGTTTGCGCGAACCCACCAAGGAGCATTTCCGCTGCGTAGCGACCCCGCGCCGACGGCGCACGAGGGATCGGTTTCTTCCGAAACCTCGACCAAGACCGAGTCCGAGCTGGACCTGAGTATCAAGGCCCTCGAGACCCTGATCCTGTCGCGTCTCGACGACGACAAGGCCCAGGACATCGTCCACATCGACCTGACGGACAAGAGCTCGGTCGCCGACAGCCTGATCGTGGCGTCGGGCCGTTCGCACCGTCACGTCGGCGCCCTGGCCGACCACATCATCCGGGCGCTCAAGGAGAGCGGCTTCGGCAAGGCGCGGGTCGAAGGCCTGCCGCACTGCGACTGGGTGCTGATCGACGCCGGCGACGTGGTGGTCCATCTGTTCCGTCCGGAAGTCCGCTCGTTCTACAACATCGAGAAGATCTGGGCCGTCGACGCGCCGCACCGGCTGGCGTCGAACTAGGCGGGTCCGGGATCCGCCCTCGTCCTTCGACAAGCTCAGGATGAGGGCCGCCTATCGTCCCGTCACCCTTGAAACCTCATCCTGAGCCTGTCGAAGGACGGGGTTTCAACGCAGGGCCTTGATGAAGATCACCCTCCTCACCGTCGGAAGGCTCGGCCGCATGGTCGAGGCGCAGCTGGCCGTGGACTATGCGTCCCGGGCCACGGCGTCCGGCCGCGCCCTGGCCCTGGGGCCGGTCGAGATCGTCGAGGTCGAGGCGCGCAAGCCCGGCAAGGCCGCCGAGGCCGAGGTGCTGCGCCCGCACCTGGAGGGCGCCTACGTCATCGCCTGCGACGAGCACGGCAAGGTGCGGCCCTCGCGGGCCTTCGCCGAGCATCTGGGCCGGCTGCGCGACGACGGCCATCGCAAGGTCGTGTTCCTGATCGGCGGGGCCGACGGGTTGGATCCCTCCATCCTGGCGGCGGCCGACGAGACCCTGGCCTTCGGTCCCCAGACCTGGCCCCACGCCCTGGCCCGCGCCATGCTGGCCGAGCAGGTCTACCGCGCCGTCACCATCCTGGCGGGCTCGCCGTATCATCGCGATTGAGGCATTGATCGGCATATGTCGCGCCGCGTCGTCCTGATCACCGCCAGCCTCCTGGTCGCCCTGCTGGGCGCCGGCGGCCTCGTCGCGGCCCAGGTCGGCCAGCGGGGGCCCGTCAGCCAGAAGGCCAGGGACGAGCAGGCCGCCGCCGACACCCGGCGCGAGATCGCCGACCTGCGCGGCGAGCTGGACGCCCTGGGCCGCCAGCGGGTCGACGCCGGCGACGACGTGGCGGCCAAGCGCGCCCGGCTGGAGGTCCTGCACCAGCGGGAGTCGGCGCTGGTCGCCGAGCTGGGCCGCGACCGGGGCCAGCTGGCCCGGCTGCTCAGCGCTCTGCAGCTTTTCCGCCGCGATCCGCCCCCGGCCCTGCTGGTCAGCCCGGGCGACGCCCGCGACGCGGTGCGGGCTGCGATCCTGATCCGCGCCATGACCCCGGAGCTGCAGGCCCGGGCCGACGGCTACGCCCGCCAGGCCCGCGCCGTTTCGGCCCTGCGCCGTCAGGCCGCCGCCGCCTCCGAGGAGCTGTTCACCGCCGAGAGCCTGGTCGCCGACCGCAAGGGCGACCTGGAGCGGATGATCGTCGAGAAGACCCAGCTGGAACGCGCCTATGCACAAGAAGCGCTGACGGGAGACGACCAGGGCACGCTGGGCGCCCTGACCGACGGGCTGACGCCCCGGCCGGCGACCGGGCCGCTGGTCCTGGTCTCGCCCGCCCCCGGACCGCTGGAACGCCGGTTCGGCCAGGCCATGCCGGCCGGCGGCCGCGCCGCCGGCCTGACGATCCGCACGGAAAAGGGTCACGCCGTGGCCAGTCCCGCCGCCGGCGTGGTCGAATACGCCGGACCACTGAACGGCTGGGGCACGGTCTTGATCCTGCGCGCCCAGGGCGCCTACCATCTGGTGCTGGCCGGCCTGGACCAGGTTTCGGTGGCGCCCGGACAATCTGTCGCACCCGGCGCGACGGTTGGCCGGATGGCGGACCATGGCGCCTCGGAGCCAGAACTCTATTTCGAGGTTCGGGAAGACGGCGTTCCAGCCGATCCGGAGCGCTGGCTGAAACAAGGATCGCGATAGACGGCTTTTTCAGCGATGATGGCCGTCAAATGAACAAGGGTCCGCTTTAGTCGAGCGGAACGACGAGTTTTTAACGCGGCGCGACGGCGTCGTCAGGGAGCCATTTCGGCCACATGCGCAAGTACCTGCTCATCGGTGTTTCGGCCTTCGTCCTCGGTGCGGGGACCATGGCCTATGTCAGCCCCATCGCCCAGGCGACCAGCGCGAGCAAGGGCCAGACCTATAAGATGCTGGAGCTGTTCGGCGATGTCCTGCAGACCGTCGACAACCAGTACGTCTCGGAGGTCGACAACAAGAAGCTGATCGAGGCGGCGCTGGACGGCATGCTGACCAGCCTGGACCCGCATTCCGGCTACCTGTCGCCCGACAGCTTCGAGGACATGCAGGACACCACCCGCGGCGAGTACGGCGGGCTGGGCATCGAGGTGACCAGCGAGGACGGCGTGGTCAAGGTGATCTCGCCGATGGACGGCACGCCCGCCGCCCGCGCCGGCATCCAGGCCGGCGACTACATCACCGCGGTCAATGGCCAGTCGGTGCTGGGCCTGACCGTCAACGAGGCGGTCAAGCAGATGCGCGGCGCGGCCGGCGAGGTGGTCACCCTGACCATCGCCCGCGAGAAGACCGACCCCTTCGACGTCAAACTGACGCGCGAGGTGATCAAGCCCAAGGCCGCCATCGCCCGCATGGAAGGCGACTACGGCTATGTCCGCCTGCCCGGCTTCAACGAAAAGGCCACCGACGCCCTGACCGCGTCGATCAACGACCTGAAGGCCAAGAACCCCCACATGAAGGGGCTGATCTTCGACCTGCGCAACAATCCCGGCGGCCTGCTGGACCAGGCCGTGGGGGTCTCGGACGTGTTCCTGGACGGCGGCGAGGTGGTCAGCCAGCGCGGCCGCGACCCGCGCGATATCCAGCGCTACAACGCCAAGCCCGGCGACCTGCTGAACGGCCTGCCGGTGGTGGTGCTGATCAACCAGGGCTCGGCCTCGGCGGCGGAAATCGTCGCCGGCGCCCTGCAGGACCGCCACCGCGCCGAGCTGGTGGGCATCACCAGCTTCGGCAAGGGCTCGGTGCAGACGGTGATCCCGCTGCGCGGCGGGGCCGACGGCGCCCTGAAGCTGACGACGGCGCGCTACTTCACCCCGTCGGGCCGCTCGATCCAGAAGACCGGCATCGAGCCCGACCTGGAAGTGGCCCAGACCCGCGACCAGGCCCAGGACATCGCCAACCGCGTGTGGTTCAGCGAGGCCAGCTTCAAGAACGCGCTGAACGCCGACGAGGGCAAGAGCCGCCAGGGCGTCCACACGCCGGCCGAGGCGCCGCCGCCCGGCTTCGACGACAAGAAGGACGACTTCCAGCTGCAGCGCGCCATCGCCGTGCTGAAGGCCGGCTCGGTCGAGGCCGTGCCGAAACTGCCCAAGCCCCAGGCCAAGATCGCCGAGGTCACCGCCAAGGCCGCCGCCGCGGCCGGCAAGGGCCCGCCGGTCGAGAAGAAGTAGGATCTTCCTTCTCCCCTTGCGGGAGAAGGTGGCCTGCGAAGCAGGTCGGATGAGGTGTTTTCCAGACTGATCCGCCGCGTCCAGCCTGACCGCTGGGCGCGGCGGTTTCGTTCTTCGACCCCTCACCCGTCGTCCTCCGGACGACACCCTCTCCCGCAGGGGGAGAGGGAATTCGAACCATTCCGCCGCACCCTTCATTAACCATATATTCGGCGCTTCCCGCCTAGGTTCGGACCCCATGGCCGTGACCTTCTCCCGCAAGCCCGCCTACAGCGCCGACGCGCCCGCGTCCGGTCGCGAGGACGGCGACCTGCGCGCCCGGATCCTGGCGGCCGCGGCCAATCCGTTCATCGGCGCCAGCGCCGCGGCCTTCCTGTTCCTGCTGAGCCTGGCCCTGCTGGTGCTGGTCACCGGCGACCCCAACAAGGGCTCGCCCCTCGTGCGGGTGGCCCTGGACCAGATCGGCGCCGCCAAGAACGTCCCGCCCGGCTGGCGCGAGGCCCTGGTCGGCGAGGGCGAGCAGGAGGCTCCGCTGCTGCCGGGAGCCCTGGACCTGTCGAACCTGCCGTTCGCCAGCCACGCCGCGAGCGACGACGCCGAGGCCGGGACGATCGCCGCCCCGCCGACCGTCGCCTCGGCCGACGGCCCGCTGCCGGCCGCGCCGATCGCCGGGCTCTACACGCCGGGTCCCGGCGGCGGCTCGCTGCCGGTGATCGCCCCGGACGGCCGGACCGCCGCCGACGCCTATGCCCGTCCGTTCACCGCCGACGGCCGCCCCAAGGTGGCCCTGGTGATCGGCGGCCTGGGCCTCAACCCCCAGACCACCCGCGCGGCCATCGAGACCCTGCCGCCCGAGATCACCCTGTCGTTCGCACCCTATTCCGAAGGCCTGCAGGGCTGGATCGACCTGGCCCGCAGCCATGGCCACGAGGTGCTGCTGGAAGCGCCGATGGAGCCGGTCGACTACCCGGCCAACGACCCGGGCCCCTACACCCTGATCGCCGCCAACCGCCCCGAGGACACCGTGCGCAAGCTGGAATGGCTGATGTCGCGGGCCACCGGCTATTACGGCCTGACCAACTATCTGGGCTCGCGGTTCGTCACCAGCGACACGGCCATGACCACCTTCACCCTGGCCCTGAAGGCCCGGGGCCTAGCCTTCATCGACGACGGCCAGGCCAGCTTGCGCGGCGGACCGATCCCCCGCGCCTCGGCCGACCGGATCATCGACGACGAACTGGCGGCCGGCTCGATCGACGGCCAGCTGAAGATGCTGGAGGCCGGCGCCGCCGGTCGCGGCCAGGCCCTGGGCTCGGGCTTCGCCTATCCGGTGACCATCAACCAGGTGCGGCTGTGGGCCGCGGGTCTGTCCGGGAGGGGCTTGCAACTGGCCCCCGCCTCGGCCATGGCCAAGCGATGAACCCCAGCCAAACGCCTCCACAAGATTTAGGCGACCCCTACCCCGATCACCGCCCCAATGTCGGCGTCGTGCTGTTCCATCCGGACGGCCGCGTCTGGCTGGGCAAGCGCCACAACCAGCCGCCGCCCCACAACTGGCAATTTCCGCAGGGCGGGGTCGACGACGGCGAGGACCTGCTGGCCGCCGCGCGCCGGGAACTGGCCGAGGAGACCGGCGTCACCTCGGTCGAATATCTGGGCCGCACCGAGAACTGGCTAATCTACGACTTCCCCGCCGACTTCGCCTCGTCGAAAAAAGCCCGTGGATTCAAGGGTCAGAAGCAGGTTTGGTTCGCCTTCCGCTTCCTGGGCGAGGAGTCCGAGATCGACCTGGAGGCCGACGCCCATGTCGAGTTCGACGCCTGGAAATGGGGCGCTCTCGACGAAACGCCCGAACTGATCGTACCCTTCAAGCGCGCGGTGTACGAACAGGTCGTCGCCGCGTTCGGTGGGTTCGCGCGCGGCGGCTGAAATCTTGCCGCGCTGGGGGAGCATGGAATGGCGGATACGATCCTGCTGATCCACGGCTACGGTTGCGCTGGGGACGTCTGGGATCCCATGGCCGCGCGGCTGCGGGCCGAGGGCTACCGCGTCGTGGCGCCGACCATCCGCTCGGCCGTGCGTACGGTGGATGGCCCCCGGGCGGGCCTGGCCGGCCTGACCCTGGCTGACTATGTCGCCGAGATGAGCGCCCTGGCCCAGACCCTGGCCAAGGAGGACGGCAGGAAACCGATCGTCTTCGGCCACTCCATGGGCGGACTGATCGCCCAGAAGATCGCCGAGGCCGGCCACGCCGATCGCCTGGTGCTGTTCGCCCCCGCCTCGCCGGCCGACGCCCGCGGCAAGCCCAAGCTCTCGTCGGTCTTTACCTTCCTGAACATGGCCCTACAGTCCAAGCCTGAGACTAGGGCGGGCAAGATGTGGAAGACGGGCTTCAAGTTCGGCGTCATGAACGCCGTGCCGGCCGCGCGCCACGACGCGCTGTACGCGACCATGGTCCACGACAGCGGACAGGTGCTGGCCGACCTCGCCTGGCCGCACAAGGATCCGAACCGGACCGCCCATGTCGACGCCGCGAAGGTGACCGTCCCCGTGCTGGTCCTGGCCGGCGCCCTGGATCGCACCACGCCTCTTGAGGACGTACGGCGCGTCGGCCGAAAATATCCGGCCGCCGACCTCAAGATCTACCCCAATAACGCCCATTACCTGATAGATGAGCCAAACACGATGAGCATTCTCGACGACGTGATCGCCTGGCTGACGGGCAAACCGAAAGCCGCTCCGGGCCCGCCTCCGGCTTCCGCCCCGGCGCCTGCGCCCGAACCCGTGAAGGCCGCGGAGCCCTCGCCGACGCCCGCCCCGGCTCCGATCGAACCCGCGCCGACCCCGGCCGCCAAGGCCCCCGCCGCGCCGACGGCGATCACCCCCGAGCCAAAGCCCCCCAAAACCACGGCGAAGGCCGCTCCGGCGGCCCCGAAGGCCCCGGCCAAGCCGAAGGCCGCGGCCAAGCCCGCTCCCGCTCCCGCCAAGGCGGCCGCTCCCAAGGCGGCGCCGGCCCCCAAGGCCGCCAAGGCCTCGCCGGCCCCGAAGCCGGCGGCTGCGAAAGCCCCGGCCAAGACCGTGGCGCCCAAACCGGCCGTCGAGAAACCCGCGGCCAAGGTCGCTCCGGCCGCCAAGGTGACCGCGAAGGCCGCTCCGAAAGCCGCCGCGAAGACCAAGGCGACAAACACCGCGCCAGCCGCGGAGGCCAGCGCCCCGAAAGCCCCGCCCGCCCCGAAGGCCGCGCCGAAGGCCGCCCCGAAGGCCGCCAAGGCGCCGCCCGCCGCGAAGCCGACGGCCAAGCCGAAGGCCGCGGCCAAGCCCGCCGCCGCCAAGGCTCCGGCCAAGACCGCCGCGCCCAAGCCGGCGGCCGAAAAGCCGGCGGCCAAAACCGCGCCGGCCGAGAAGGCGACCGCCAAGGCCGCTCCCAAAGCCGTTCCCGCAACGAAGCCGGCGGCCAAGCCCGCCGCCGCCAAGGCTCCGGCGCCTGCGAAAACGGCCAAGACGCCCGCGACGAAGTCGGCGGCCAAATCTTCGCCATCACCGAAGAAGAGCGTGTAGGCTGGAAACTCGGCGCTCCGGCCGACGAACAGGCGAGGGGCGCATGGCGACTCCGGTGATCATGGTGCACGGCGCCTTCTGCGGCGGCTGGACGTTCGACACGTTCCGCCGCCCGTTCGAGGCCGCCGGCCACGTCGTCCAGACCCCCGACCTGCTGGGACACGGCGACGGCGCCCTGGTGGCCGGCCGCTCGATGGTCGACTACGCCAAGCAGATCGCCGCCCTGTGCGAGACCTGCGACGCGCCGCCCATCCTCATCGGCCACTCGATGGGCGGCCTGGTGGCCCAGATGGCCGCCGCCCGCGCCAAGGTCTCGCGGCTGATCCTGCTGGCCCCCTCCCCGCCCTGGGGCGTCGCCGGCTCGTCCCTGGAGGAGGCGGCGTCGGCCGTCAGCCTCTACGCCTTGGGCCCCTATTGGCTGCAGGCTGTGGCGCCGGACTATGGCGTCGTCGAAAGCTACACCCTGGACCGCCTGCCCCGCGCCGAGCGCAAGCGTCTCTACGCCAAGATGAACGCCGAGAGTGGGCGGGCGCTGTGGGAAACCCTCAACTGGTTCATGGACCCGTTCATGACCACCGGCGCCAGCCCCGTGGGCGTTCCGACCCTGGCGATCGCCGGCGGCAAGGACGTGATCCATCCACCGGCCACCGTCCGCCAGACCGCGGCGCGCCTGGGCGGATCCTGCGAGGTCTTCCCGTCGATGAGCCACTGGCTGCCGGGCGAACCGGGCTGGGAAGAGGTCGCCGCCGCCTGCCTGAACTTCATCGCCGCCGAGGGTCGCGCGGCCGCCTGACTTCGGTCGCGGACCCGGTTTTGCGACGGACTGCGGCTGCCGTCGAATTGCGGCGCTTTCACGGCCCTTCCTTGACTTGCAAGCGGCGAAATGACCGCCTCTTGACAGTATTCGAGGCCGATATGCTCAGAAATTCGGCGTCAAAACACTAATGCAATAGAGTCGCTAAACTTGAGGAACCTTGACGCGTGCGACGTGTTTCCGCGCGGAAGAGGTTTTCATGCACGCCTATACCCATCCGCTACAAAGACGCGAGTCGGAACGTCGTTCCTTCGGGGGCGCGGCCCCGGTTTCGGACACCGGCGCGCCGCCGCTGGCGCCGCTGGCCATGCCGGACCAGCCTCTGCACCGCGCCGCCGAGCCGCGTCGGTTCGGGCCGGAGCCCGGCCTGGGACGGCGGCGGGCGGTCCTGGCGGCCTTCTGCGCCCTGGCGACCGGCCTGGCGGTGTTCGCGGTGACGGCGGCCATGGCCCGGGACGGGCTGGACCCGCTGGAGGTCGTGCATGTGAGCCTGATCCTGGTGCTGTTCGGCTGGATGGCCTTCTCGTTCGCCGCCAACCTGGGCGGCCTGTGGCTGTCGCGCCGGGCCGACGCCTGGGAGCGGGCCATGGCCCAGGCCCCCTTGCCGGCCCTGACGAGCCGCACAGCCCTGTTGGCCCCGATCTATCACGAGGACGTCGGGCCGTTCTTCGCCCGGCTGGCCACCATGCGAGCCGGGCTGCACGCCCTGGGACTGACGCCGATGTTCGACATCGTCGTGCTCAGCGACAGCCGCCGGCCCGAGGTGGTCGCCGAGGAGCAGCGGGGCTTCGCCGCCTTCCGGCGCGGCGGCGTCGGGCCTCGGGCCTACTATCGCCATCGCCCCGAGAACATCGACCGCAAGGCCGGCAATGTCGCCGAATGGGTGCGCCGCCACGGCGGGGCCTATGACCACATGGTGGTGCTGGACGCCGACAGCCTGATGGACGGCCTGACCCTTTGGCGGCTGGTGGCGGCCATGGAGGCCGACCCGTCGCTGGGCCTGATCCAGACCGCTCCGACCATCGTCGGACGCCGCACGGTGTTCGGCCGCCTGGAGCAGTTCGCCAACAACCTCTACGGCCCGCTGGCGGCCTGGGGCGTGGCCTGGTGGAGCGGGGCCGAGGGCAATTATTGGGGCCACAACGCCATCGTGCGGGTGGCGGCGTTCGCCCAGGCCGGCGGGCTGCCGCATCTGAAGGGCAAGAAGCCGTTCGGCGGCCACATCCTGAGCCACGACTTCGTCGAGGCCGCCTTCCTGCGCCGGGCCGGCTGGGGCGTGCGGCTGGCCCCGGCCCTGGGCGGCAGTTTCGAGGAGAGCCCGCCAACCCTGATCGACCACCTGATCCGCGACCGTCGCTGGTGCCAGGGCAACCTGCAGCACCTGGGCGTGCTGGGCGCGCGCGGCCTGCATCCGGTCAGCCGCCTGCACCTGGCGCGGGGCGTGCTGAGCTACGCCCTGGCGCCGCTGTGGATCGCCCTGGTGGTGACCGGCGCCCTGCTGTCGGCGCCGGACGCTGCGACGGGCGAGGCCGGCGGCTATCCGCTGGCGGGAGCGGCCGTCCTGGCCGTCAGCCTGGCTTTCGTTCTGCTGCCCAAGCTGATGTCCTACGCGATGATGCTGGCCGAGGGTCGGGCCCGGCGGTTCGGCGGCGCCTGGCGGGCCCTGGCCAGCGTCGGGCTGGAGACGGTTGCCTCGACCCTGACCGCCCCGGTCATCATGGCGGCCCACACCCGCGCCCTGCTGTCGGTGGCCCTGGGCCGGGACGCCGGCTGGTCGGCCCAGCAGCGCGACGAGGGCCGGCTGAGCGGCCGCGCGGCCCTGGCCTTTCACTGGCCCGAGATGCTGATCGGCCTGGCCCTGGCCGCGCTCGGCCCCGCCATGGGCGCGGGCCTGTCGCCGTGGCTGGCCGTGGCGGCGGCCAGCCTGGTCGCCGCGCCGTTCATCGTCTGGTGGACGGCCAGCATCGCCCGCGGCGTGCGGCTGCGCGACGCCGGCCTGCTGCTGACGCCGGGCGAGCGCCCGACGCCGCCCGTTCAGTGCGAAGGCGTGAACAGCTTCAAGCCCAGTATGCCCGAGACGATCAGCGCCAGGCAGGCCAGCCGCCCGGCCGTGGCCGGTTCCTTGAACAGCAGGATGCCGACGATGGCGGTGCCCACGGCCCCCACCCCGGTCCAGACCGCATAGGCCGTGCCCAGCGGCAGGGACCTCACCGCCCAGCCCAGCAGGCCCATCGAGGCCACCAGGCTGATCGCGGTCAGCAGGGTCGGGATCGGCCGCGTGAAGCCCTGCGTGAACTTCAGGCCCACGGCCCAGCCGATCTCGAACAGACCTGCGACGAAGAGGATGATCCAGGCCATGACGGGCTCCCAGACTTCAGGGCGGGGCCGTCCCCGGAAACGCGAAAGGCGCGGGGTCGTCCCCGCGCCTTCGACTAGATAGGACCACCGGGCCGGGGGACAAGCCCCCGATCCGTCCGCCCTTAGCGGCTGGTGGTGCTGTACAGGATCTGGGCCTGCTCGTAGTTCTTGCCGATCGAGCTGTCGTCCAGCTTCTTCAGGCGCATGTAGACCAGGCCGGCGTGGCCGTCGGCCCAGGCGTCGTCCCACGACACCGTCAGGCGCTTGACGTCGCTGACCGTCAGGTCGTTACGGATCAGGCGCAGCTGCGGCTTGTTCTCCCAGGTCGCCCAGTCGTGCAGGGCGTTAGCCAGGGCCTGGGCCTGGGCGTCGCCCTGGGCGTACTGGATGGTGACGGTGCAGACGTTCTTGTTGCTGCCGGGGTTGTCGACGGCGATCAGATACGGCTTGCCGATATCCATCACCCACTGCTCTTTCTTCTTCTTCATCCCGGCGGCCTTGGCCAGGGACGGCATGTCGCCGCCGACCACGGCCGGCTTGCAGACCTTGTCGAGCACGCCCAGCAGCTGCAGCGAGACCGGGTCGGTGGTCGGCGGGCCGCGGGTCGGGGCGACATAGTCCGGCGCCTGGCCGGCGGGCGGCGCGGCCACGGCGGGGGTCGCGGTCATGGTGTCGGCCGGCGTGGCGGGGGTCTGGGCGGCCGGATCGGCGGCGGGCGCCGGGGCGGCTGCGGGAGCCGGAGCGGTCGGAGCAGTCGGAGCAGTCGGAGCGGTTTGCTCCTGGGCGACGGCGGTCGAAACCGCGCCGAGAGCAAAGAGGCTGGCGAGCGCAAGGCGCATGGTCGAGTTATCCCCGTTAGGCAAGAGGTCGGCATTAAAACCGACAAGCGGTCCCTCGCAACCCTTATGGTGGCCGATTAAGGCGGAGAAGCGGTCACAGGTGTAATTTTCTCAGCGCGCGGGTGCGACCGGACGCCCCAGGGGCAGGGGCGCGGCGGCCGGAGCGACTGGAACGGCGCGCTTCTCCCTTTTCGGATAACGCCCGAAATTTCGGTTTTTATAGTTGTATACCACCATTTTGCGTCTTAGGGTTGCTCAACATATTGCCGGCGGGGGACGTCGCGATGATGCAAGCCCGCAGCGCGTGGCTGATCCTGATGTGCGTCGCCGGCCTGGGTTGGGCGGCGATGATCGCCATCGGCCACCCCTTCCTGAGCCTTTCCAACTGCGCCTCGGGCGCGTCGGCGATCGGCGATGGCTGGCGAAACCTGCAAGCCGGACTGCTGCTGAATCCCGCCGATCGCCTGGCCGAGGGTTGGGCGGCCATGGTCCTGGCGATGACGCCGATGGCCCTGGGTCCCGCCCTGACCGCGCCGCGCAACGCCGCTCCCGACGCCCCTGGCGAGCTTCCGCTGTTCGTGGTTGGCTACGGCGCCCTGTGGCTGCTGGCGGGCCTTGCCCTGGTTCCCGCCGCGCTCTGGGTCGCCGGCGCGCTTCCGGACCGCGGCGCGGCCCTGACCGCCATGGCCGTGACGGCGCTGGCTTGGCGGGTGAGCCCCTTTCACCGGCTGGCTTCGAGGCTGTGCCGACCTTCCTCTCCAGCGGAGGCTTCCGGGCCGGCGCCGGGCCGGCGCGCCCTGGACGGCTTCAGGCATGGCGCGGGCTGCGTCCTCACCTGCTGGCCGCTGATGCTCGCCCCGCTGGTCGTCCATGGGCACCACATCGTCCTGATGATGGCGGCCACGGTGCTGCAATGGGCCGACCACGGACGCCTGCGTCGCCTCGCCGAGGCGCGGGCGACGCGGCGGGCCGCGACGGACGACGCCTTTCGTATCGCTTCCCAATCCTCGCGAGCCCATCCCAAGCCGAATGAAGACGGGCCTCCCGTCGCAACCCTCGTCCACCACGCATCAGGGGTCAGACATGCCGCAGGCTGAACAGCTCGTCGCCAATCCCACCTACATGGCCGACATCCGCTATTTCTTCGACACGATCGACATCCAGCACATGGCGGCCAAGAACATCGATCTTGGGTCCTATGCCGGGGTCAAGAAAAACGCCCTGGCGATCTACGCCCACACCACCCAGCCCGGCGGCGACATGCCGCCCGAGCCGGATCGCAAATGGAGCGCCGAACGCTCACAGACCTTCCGCAACTGGATCGTCGCCGGCTATCCGATGGGAACCGCCGTCGCGCCGACGATCGCCGCCCTGGCGGCCGCCGCGCCCGCCGAGCGGATCCGCAAGAACGTCGCCACCCTCAGCCCGGCCGAGATCGAGCAGTTGAAGACGGCGTTCACGGGCGTGATGGCCCGGGACGCCAGCGATCCCACCAGCTATGCCGCCCTCGCCGGCGTCCACGGCCTGCCGCAGACCTGGTGCCTGCATCACGAGGACCGCTTCAATCCCTGGCACCGGGTCTATCTGAAGGCCTTCGAGGATGCGCTGCGATCGGTGCCTGGATGCCAGGACGTCACCGTTCCCTACTGGGATATCTCCACGCCAGTGCCGGATCTCCTCAAGCAGCCGCCCTTCGACAGCTATGTCGTCGCCGCCGACCTCGGGCCGCCCTATGGGGCCGGCTATCGCACGACCCGGAACGACCAGGCCGGGATCGACGCCGGCCTGGCCCGCTACAGCGTGCTCCAGCACATCAATTCGGCCCTGGTGCAGACCCTTTGGGGCGTCTCCGGCGTCAGCGGCATGCAGGACGACTTCATCGCGGCCCACGACGGCGGCCACATGTCGATCGGCCCGACGATGGCCGACCAGAACGTCGCCTCGTTCGATCCGATCTTCTGGTTCTTCCACTGCAATCTCGACCGGCTCTGGCTGCGCTGGCAGGTCAACGACTCCGCCACCACCCTGACCGGCTTCACCTCGACGCTCGAAGGGAATACAGGTTGGTTGTCGGCGCCGTTCAACGCCCTGCCGCCCTTCGACACCACGGCGGACCAGACCATCGCGTTCGGCATCGGCTACGAGGAGCCCGCCATGGCGGCCGAGGCGACATTGGTGAACAAGCTCGGCAGCATCGCGGCGGCGCGCGCCTTCGTCATCCCGCCGGCGGCCAAGGTGTCGGTGATGGTCAAGAACATCGACCGGCTCAACATTCCCGGCTCGTTCGAGGTCAATCTGCTGGCCGACGGCGAGGTGGTCGCCACCCGCGCCTTCTTCCAGCCCAACGCCCCGCGCGACTGTGAGAACTGCCGCAAGCTGGCCCTCGTCAACGTCAACTTCCAGCTGGACGCCGACCGCATCACCGGCCGCAAGCTCTCCGTGGAGGTCGCCGTGCCCGGCCATGAAGAGATCGGCGCGCGCTTCCCGCTCTCGGCCCTGGGCAATCCCACGATCAACGCCCGGCTTCTCCTCGAGGACGCCTGATCCCAAGCGGCGAAAGGCCCGGACGCCGCCGCGCCCGGGCCGTTGCGACTTGCCCAGCGGCGCGCGCTCAGGGCTTGGCGGTGCTCAGCACGAAGGTCGCCGCATCGGGGAAGTTGGCGACGACCACGTACATCTTCAGGCCCGGATAGGCCGGCGAGAGATACGTCCCCTTCTGGATCAGCTGGTTATCCTCGGCCGTCTTCACGAAGCCCGAGCCGACGGCGATGCCGGCATGGATCATGATGTTGCGCAGCAGGGTGGAGAAGGCGACCGGATCGGTCGGCGGCTGGGCCCCGCCATAGTAGCCGACCTGGCAGAAACCGTCCTGCGGGGCCTGGGCCAGGTAGAACCGCGCCGTCGTCGGCGACACCCAGACCTTGGTCGCTGGATCTTGCCACAGGGCCTTGATCGACGCTGGCGCCGGCTTCCAGCCCAGCTTGGCGGCCGCGAGCCCGACCGCCGCGGCGTTGGTTCCGGCCGGCAGGCAGACGCTCTTGAAGACGTCCACCACCTCCTGGCGATAGGTGGGCGCGGCCTGGGCCGCGCTGGCGGCCAGAAGGGCCGAGATCAGAACCGTCGTCGCGATCCGCATCGCGTTCTCCCCGGCGCCGGCGTGGCGCACGTCAGGCTACCCGATATCGAGGATCCGCATAACGACGTTCTTCTAGACTGGCGCCCGCAGGGTGACGATGACGATCTCGGGCGGCGCCCGAAAGCGGACGGGCAGAATCGACACGCCGAGGCCGCCCGTGACGAACAGATGCCGCCCGCGGTCGACATAGGCGCCGCAGCCCCAACGGCGCGCGGCCCGCGACGCATGGACCAGGCGGCCCAGCACCGGCAGATTGACCTGGCCGCAATGGGTGTGGCCCGCCACCGTCAGGGCGACGCGGTCCGGCGCCTGGGCGAACGGGTCGGGCCAGTGGCTCAGGACCACGACCGGCGCGGCCGGCGGAACACCCGCCAAGGCGCGGGGGTAGGACGGCTCGGCGCGGAAGGAGTCGAGGTCGGCCAGGCCGGCGATCCAGAAGGCGCCTTCGGGGCGCGGCGCGAGCACCGCGCGGTTCTCCAGCACCACCGCGCCGCTGGCCGCCAGGGCCCGCTCGATCGCCGGACCGTCGTACCACCAGTCGTGATTGCCGAGCACGGCGTAGACGCCCAGCCGCGCCCGCAGACCCTTGAAGGCGGCGACCCCGCGCAGGATCTCCGACCGGGCGGGAACGGCCCGGGTCGCGGCCGGCTCATGGCCGCCGGCGTAGTCGCCCAACAGCAGCACGGCGTCGGGATGCTGGGCGTTCATCCGCGCCACCACCCGCGCCACCCGGGCCGGATCGACATGGGGCGCGGCGACATGGGTGTCGCTGATCAGACCCAGGCGCACCGGCGGACCGCGCCAGGCCGGCGACTCGATCGTCACCTGGCGCACGACCAGCAGGCGCGGCTCGATCAGGAAGGCCCAGACGCCAAGGCCATAGGCGACCAGCGCCAGCCCCGCCAAGGTCCAGGCCAGACGCAAACGGCCCGAGCGCCGCAGCAGCGCCCAGGCCATCAGGATGATCAAAGGTCCGGCGAAGGCGCCGATCCAGGCCAGCAGCAGGACACCGCCAGGCCCGGCCATCGAAGGACTTACGCCGCCTCGACCGCGTGCTCGGCCAGGATGGTGAAGCCGTCCGGGCCGACGTCGGCGAAACCGCCCTGGATGTCGAACAGGCGCACGCTCGAGCCGTCGCGGACCGTGACCCGGCCTTCGCGCAGGGTGGTCATGAACGGCGCGTGGTTCGGCAGGACGCCGAAGTCGCCTTCCGTGCCCGGTGCGTCGACCTGGTCGACCTCGGCCGAGAACAGTTCGCGCTCGGGCGCGACGAGGGAGAAGTGCAGCTTAGCCATCAGTCGTGTGTCTCCACGGCGCCCAGGGCCGCTTCGATGTCTTCGTCGGTCTGGATCTCGGTGCCGCAGAACGGACAGAAGCGGATGGTGGCCAGCACGACGCCGGTTTCACCACCCTCTTCCCGATGACCCAGATTGAGCAGGATCAACCCGCTGTCGTGCTCGATCAGCGCGTCCTCGGGATCCGAAGACACCGCATCCTCGAGCTCTTCGCAGCAGAAGTTGATCAGCTCGTGCTCGTCGGTCATCAGGCTTCGCCGGCCAGCTTTTCAGCCTTGGCCACCGCTTCCTCGATCGGGCCGACCATGTAGAAGGCGGCTTCCGGCAGGTGGTCGTACTCGCCGTCCACGATGCCCTTGAACGAGCGGATGGTGTCCTTCAGCTGGACGAAGGCGCCGGGCGTGTTGGTGAACTGCTCGGCGACGTGGAACGGCTGGCTGAGGAAGCGCTGGATCTTGCGGGCGCGGGCGACCGTCAGCTTGTCCTCTTCCGACAGCTCGTCCATGCCCAGGATGGCGATGATGTCCTTCAGGGCCTTGTACTGCTGCAGCACTTCCTGGACCGAGCGGGCCACGTTGTAGTGCTCTTCGCCGATGACCAGCGGGTCCATGATCCGCGAGGTCGAGTCCAGCGGATCGACGGCGGGGAAGATGGCCTGGGCGGCGATGTCGCGCGACAGAACGGTGGTGGCGTCCAGGTGGGCGAACGAGGCGGCGGGCGCCGGGTCGGTCAGGTCGTCGGCGGGCACGTAGATGGCCTGGACCGAGGTGATCGAGCCCTTGTTGGTCGAGGTGATGCGCTCCTGCAGGTTGCCCATCTCGGTGGCCAGGGTAGGCTGATAGCCCACGGCCGAGGGGATGCGGCCCAGCAGAGCCGACACTTCGGCGCCGGCTTGGGTGAAGCGGAAGATGTTGTCGACGAACAGCAGCACGTCCTTGCCTTCTTCATCGCGGAAGTATTCGGCGATGGAGAGACCGGTCAGGGCCACGCGGGCGCGGGCGCCCGGGGGTTCGTTCATCTGGCCGTAGACCAGGGCGCAGCGGCTGCCTTCGGTCGAGCCGTTGTTGGCCTTCGGGTCGACGTTGACGTTCGACTCGATCATCTCGTGATAGAGGTCGTTGCCTTCGCGGGTGCGTTCGCCCACGCCGGCCAGCACCGAATAACCGCCGTAAGCCTTGGCGATGTTGTTGATCAGCTCCTGCATCGTCACGGTCTTGCCGACGCCGGCGCCGCCGAACAGGCCGATCTTACCGCCCTTGGTGTAGGGGCACATCAGGTCGATGACCTTGATGCCGGTGACCAGCACTTCGGCGGTGTTGGTCTGCTCGGCGAAGGACGGGGCGTCGCGGTGGATGGTGCGGTAGATGTCCGACTGGATCGGGCCCTGCTCGTCGATCGGCTCGCCGATGACGTTCATGATGCGGCCCAGGGTGCCGGGACCGACCGGAACCCGGATCGACTCGCCGGTGTCGCGCACGGCCTGGCCGCGGACCAGCCCCTCGGTGGCGTCCATGGCGATGGCGCGGACGGTGTTCTGGCCCAGGTGCTGGGCGACTTCGAACACCAGGCGCTGGCCCGAGGCGGTGTTGACGGTTTCCAGGGCGTTCAGGATGGCCGGCAGCGGGCCTTCGAACTCGACGTCGACGACGGCGCCGATGACCTGCACCAGCTTGCCGGTCGCGGCGCCGATGGTGGCCGGGGCGGCCTGGGTCGCCTTCGGCGCCGCGGCCTTGGGGGCGGCGGGCTTCTTGGCGGCCGGAGCCTTGGCGGCGACGGCGGGAGCGGCGGCCGCGGCGGCGGCCTTCGGAGCGGCGGGCTTCTTCACGGCGGCCGGCTTGGCGACGGCGGCGGGAGCCTTAGCGGGGGTCTTGGCCATGGCGTTCAGGGTCTTTCGTGCGTGCTCGTGCGTGCGTTTTTTACGTTAGGCTTTTGATCAGACGGCTTCGGCGCCGGAGATGATCTCGATCAGCTCCTTGGTGATCTGGGCCTGGCGGGAACGGTTGTATTCGAGGGTGTAGCGCTTGATCATGTCGCCGGCGTTGCGCGTGGCGTTGTCCATCGCCGTCATCTGGCTGGCGTAGAAGCCGGCCATGTTGTCGAGCAGGGCCGACAGGATCTGGACCGTCAGGTTGCGCGGCAGCAGGGTCTCGAGGATGGCCTCTTCCGAGGGCTCGTACTCGTAGACGGCCGCCGGGCCGGAGGCGGGCTCGCCGCCTTCGACCACGGCCGGGATCAGCTGCAGCGCGGTCGGGACCTGCTGCACCACCGACCTGAAGCGGCTGTAGAACAGGGTGACCACGTCGACATCGCCGGCTTCGTACAGGCGCGTGACCACGTCGGCGATCGGCTGGGCCACCGACAGGGTGAACTGGCGGTAGGCCGACAGGTCGAAGTTCTCGACGATGCGCTCGCCGTACAGGCGGCGCAGCTGGGCGGTCGACTTCTTGCCGACGCAGACGATCTTCACGTCCTTGCCCTCGTGGACCAGGGCGTCGATCCGCTCGCGGGCGGCGCGGACGATCGACGAGGTGAAGCCGCCGGCCAGGCCGCGGTCGGCGGCGGCCACGACGATCAGGTGGCGATCGTCCCGGCCGGTGCCGGCCAGCAAGGCCGGAGCCCCGTCGCCGGACACGCCGCTCGCCAGGTTGGCGATGACGTTCGCCAGCCGGCGGGCATAGGGGCGCGCGGCTTCGGCCGCATCCTGGCTGCGGCGGAGCTTGGCCGCCGCCACCATCTGCATCGCCTTCGTGATCTTCTGCGTCGCCTTGACGCTCGAGATCCGATTGCGCATTTCCTTCAAGCTGGCCATTCGGCGCTACTCTCTCCGAGCGTTCCGAGGGGGCTTAGGCGAAGGTCGCCGAGAAGCTGTCGAGCACGCTCTTCAGCGTGTTCTCCAGGTCCTTGTCGAGGGCCTTCTTGGTGCGGATGCCGTCCAGCAGGTCCTTGTGCTGGCTGTGCAGGCGGGCCAGGAACTCGCTCTCGAACCGGCGAACCGACGAGGTCGGGATCTTGTCCAGGTAGCCGCGGGTGCCGGCGTAGATCACGCAGACCTGCTCTTCCACCGCTTGCGGCGCGTATTGCGGCTGCTTCAGCAGCTCGGTCAGGCGCTCGCCGCGGGCCAGCATCTTCTGGGTCGAGGCGTCCAGGTCCGACCCGAACTTCGCGAAGGCGGCCATTTCACGGTACTGGGCCAGCTCGCCCTTGATCGGGCCGGCGACCTGCTTCATCGCCTTGATCTGGGCCGACGAGCCGACGCGCGACACCGAGATGCCGACGTTCACGGCCGGGCGGATGCCCTGGTAGAACAGGTCGGTTTCCAGGAAGATCTGGCCGTCGGTGATCGAGATCACGTTGGTCGGGATGTAGGCCGACACGTCGTTGGCCTGAGTCTCGATGATCGGCAGGGCGGTCAGCGAGCCCGAGCCGTTGTCTTCGTTCAGCTTGGCGGCGCGTTCCAGCAGGCGCGAGTGCAGGTAGAAGACGTCGCCCGGATAGGCTTCGCGGCCCGGCGGGCGGCGCAGCAGCAGCGACATCTGGCGATAGGCGACGGCCTGCTTGCTGAGGTCGTCATAGATGATCAGGCCATGCAGGCCGTTGTCGCGGAACCACTCGCCCATGGCGCAGCCGGCGAACGGGGCCAGGTATTGCAGCGGGGCCGGCTCCGAGGCCGAGGCCACCACGACGGTGGTGTATTCCAGGGCGCCGTGCTCTTCGAGCGTCTTGACGATCTGGGCGACGGTCGAGCGCTTCTGGCCGATGGCGACATAGACGCAGTAGAGCTTGGCGCTCTCGTCCTTGCCGGCGTTGGCGGCCTTCTGGTTCAGGATAGTGTCGATGGCGACGGCGGTCTTGCCGGTCTGGCGGTCGCCGATGATCAGCTCGCGCTGGCCGCGGCCGACCGGGATCAGGGTGTCGATCGACTTCAGGCCGGTCTGCACGGGCTCGTGCACCGACTTGCGCGGGATGATGCCCGGGGCCTTGACGTCGACTCGGCGGCGCTCGGTGTATTCGATCGGGCCCTTGCCGTCGATCGGCTCGCCCAGCGGGTTGACGACGCGGCCCAGCAGGCCACGGCCGACCGGCACGTCGACGATCTCGCCGAGGCGGCGGACTTCGTCGCCTTCCTTGATGGCCTGGTCCTGGCCGAAGATCACGGCGCCGACATTGTCGCGCTCGAGGTTCAGGGCCATGCCCTTCACGCCGGCCTTCGGGAACTCGACCATCTCGCCGGCCTGGACGTTGTCCAGACCGTAGATGCGGGCGATGCCGTCACCGACGGACAGCACCTGGCCGACGTCCGAGACGGCGGCTTCTTCGCCGAAATTGGCGATCTGCGACTTGAGGATGGCCGAAATCTCGGCGGCGCGGATGTCCATGGCTGTCTTGGGCTCTCTGCGTTTTATCTTTAGGGCGCGCTTATAAAGCGTTAGGCGCGCTTCAGGGCGAATTTCAGGGAATCGAGCTTCGAACGGAGCGAAGCATCGAACAGGCGGGAGCCGACACGCACCTTGATGCCGCCCAGGATGGACGGATCGACGCGGGTCGAGATTTCAGGGGTCTTGCCGACGGCGGCGGCGACGGCGGCCGACACGCCCTTCAGCTGGGCGGCGGTCAGGGCCTTGGCCGTGGTCACCTCGGCGGTGACGACGCCACGGTGCTGGGCCGACAGCTCGACAAAGGCGCTGATGGCGCCCAGCAGGTCGCCGGACCGGCCGTTGCTGGCCACCAGGCCCAGGAACTTGGCGGTCAGCAGCTGGAACTGGGCCTTGGCGGCCACGGCGGTCAGGCCCTTGGCCTTGTCCTCGGCCGAGAAGGCCGGGCTGTCGATCAGGCGACGCAGGTCGGCGCTCTGCGCCACCATCGTGCGCAGCGCCTTCAGGTCGGCCTCGACCTGGACCAGCTGGTTGCTCTCGATCGTCAGTTCGAAGAGGGACTGCGCATAGCGCTGACCCGCATCCGTCGCCTTGGTTTCGTCCGCCACTTGTTCCGCCCGGTGCGTTGCAATCGCCGCGGACAAGAAGATTAACCCTCGTCCCGGCTTAAAGGCTTGAGCGCGCTCTAGAAAAGCGCATGGACGGCCGGCGCTGACGCGCTGCCCTGTCCGAAGCCGCGCGCCTGATAACACGCAGCCTTCGCAGTCGCAACCAAGGCCAATGCGTAAGGTGCGGCGGTGTTTCGGAAAAGCGGTCCGCTAGCCGTGCGTGACCCTGCGGAACACAGCCGAGGCGGCGGCCACCAAATTTCCGTCCTCGGTACGGGCCTCGGCCTGGGCGAAGACCAGGCTGCGGGTCGCGCGCTCGATCCAGGCCCTGTGGGCGGAGACCGGTCCGGCGGCGGCGTAGTCGATGATCATCGAGGCCGGTTCGGCGTCGGCCCCGGCGGCCTGGCGCAGGGCGTCTTCCAGCAGGGCGGCGGTCGAGGCGGTCATGCTAGATCCCTTAGTGCGAACCTGTCGGAAGAAAAAGGGCGGCGGAACCGGTCCGCCGCCCCATCAGGCGAATGCTCGAGGAAACAGCCGGACGGGGCGGGAGGCCCCAAGGCGTCCGGGTACTAAACGGCCGGATTACTTCTCGGCCGTCTGCACGCCGGCCTTGGCCGACGCGTTGCAGCGGGTCAGGTCGTCGGCGTCCAGCGACTTGGTCTCGCCCCCGAAGGCCGCCACGCGGCCGACTTCCTTGGCGAGGGCCTTGCACGAGACGGCGGTCAGGGCCCGCGACGGGGCGGCGGTCGAGACGCACTCGGCGCCTTCGCAGACGAAGACGGCGCCGCCGGCGACGACCTTGGTCTTGGCGGCGAGCGGGTTTTCAAGGGCGACGGCGATGCGGCCATCGGCGAAGGCCGAGCCGGCGAACAGGCAGGTCGTCAGGGCGGCGGCGGCCGCCAGGGATTGGAGCTTCATGGGAGCCCTCCAGCGTGTACAGGGGAGTTGGATCGAATGATCGGCGATAAGCTGTACTGGGCGTTCCAAGCCGGGGATGTCAGCGCCGGTATCCCCACCGGGGGCGTCGGCTCAGAACTAAGCACTGCTTAGATACCAGTGTTCAGAAATAGCGCAAGCGGATTTTATTTCGCATGAGCATTTTTTAATGAAACGGCGTTTTGGGCTATTGCCCGAGGATCGAGTCGAAACGGCCCTTGGCCGCGGTGGGAGCGGCCCGGTCCTGGATCATGCCCTCCAGGCGGGCGTATCGGCCGTCCTTGCCGGCCTTGCGGCGGATCTCGTCGGCGTTGATCACCACGATCCGGCTTTCGCGCTCCAGGACCTTGCCCATGATCGCGGCGAACGCCGCGCCGGCCACGGCCGCCGCCGTCGGTCCGAAGGCCTCCAGCCAGGTCTCGCCGAAGATCGCCTGCAGGCGGCCGATCAGCAGTTCTCGGTTGGGCTGTTCGTCGATCAGGCCAATGAAAAGGCGGTCGCCGCCTTCGATCGCCGCGACCAGGACCAGGGCGATGGCCACGCCCAGCCAGCGCGGCTTGGCGTAGAGGCCAAGCACGGCTCCCAGTACGGCGCAGGCGGCCATCATGATCATGGATGCGATCCTGCCGCGTCTAGGTGAGCGCCGGATTAAGGCCGTTGGCGACCGATTGTCGCAAGACGGCCCGACCCCGAGCAGGGCGCCCGCTGACGTTTCAAGGATGACAAACGCGCGCATTGCGCGAGAATGCACGCACAGGTCGTCATCGCGTTTGCATCGGCGCGAAGCTGGCCCTTAGTGTGCGTCCAACCACCGCCAAGAGCGACATACGGCGCTACGTCCGGATCCAATCAGGCCCGAAGGGACTTCATGCGGATGCTCAGAACCCTCACCCGTCTCGCCCCCGTCATCGCCGTCAGCCTGTTCCTGGCCGGCTGCGGGATCAACACCATCCCCACCCAGGACGAGGCGACCAAGACCGCCTGGGCCGAGGTGCAGAACCAGTACCAGCGGCGCGCCGACCTGATCCCCAACCTGGTGGCGACCGTGAAGGGTTACGCGGCCCAGGAGAAGGGCGTGCTGACCGCGGTCACCGAGGCGCGGGCCAGCGCCACCCAGGTCAAGGTCGACGCCTCGACCATCACCGACCCGGCCCAGTTCCGGCAGTACGCCGCCGCCCAGGACAAGCTGTCGGGCGTGCTGGGCCGGCTGATGATGATCCAGGAGAGCTATCCGGAGCTGAAGTCGAACCAGAACTTCCTGGCCCTGCAGAGCCAGCTGGAGGGCACCGAGAACCGCATCGCGATCGCCCGGCGCGACTACAACAACACCGCCCAGGTCTACAACACCACGTTGCGGACCTTCCCCAGCATCATCTGGGCCAAGACCCTGTACGGCTCCCAGAAGCCGGCCCAGCTGTTCCAGGCCACCGCCAACGCCCAGTCGGCGCCGAACGTCAGCTTCGACGCGCCCGCGGCCCCGGCGGTGAACACCCAGCCCGGCCCGGCGCAGTAGGTTGTTCCTCTCCCTTCCTTCATCCCGGCGAAGGCCGGGACCCACGCCGGGTCTCCGGTCGGGGCGCAGCGCCTTGATCGGCCAGCTCCCCCGGGTCCCGGCCTTCGCCGGGATGAGGGGAGCCGTGGGCGGGCTGTTGGCGGCGGTCGCCGTGCTTTTCGCCCTCCCCGCCCTGGCCGCCGGCCCGACCTTCCCCGCCCTGAGCGGACGCGTCGTCGATAGCGCCAACATCCTGTCGCCGGCGGTCGAGGCCGAGCTGACCACCAAGCTGGAGAGCCTGGAGAAGACCACCGGCCGCCAGCTGGTGGTGGCCACCGTGCCCAGCCTGCAGGGCTACGAGATCGAGGACTACGGCTACCAGCTGGGCCGCACCTGGGGCATCGGCCAGAAAGGGACCAACACCGGCGCCCTGCTGATCGTCGCCCCGACCGAGCGCAAGGTGCGCATCGAGGTCGGCTACGGCCTGGAGCCGATCCTGACCGACGCCCTGTCCAGCGTCATCATCCAGACCGCCATCCTGCCGAAGTTCAAGGCCGGGGACCTGGAGGGCGGGGTCGTCGCCGGGACCGACGCGGTCATCGCCCAGCTGGCCCTGCCCGACGAGGAGGCCAGGACCAAGGCGGCCCAGGCCTTCAAGGTGTCGCAGCAGGCCGAGCGGAGCGCCGGCCCCTCGCCGATCCTGGCCCTGCTGGTCCTGTTCGTCGTCATCGTGGTGCTCAGCCAGGTGTTCGGCCGTCGCGGACGTCGCGGCGGCGGCCTGGGCTCGGCCCTGCCCTGGATCATCCTGAACGGCATGCTCAGCGGCGGCCGCGGCGGAGGCGGCGGCTGGAGCGACGGCGGCGGGGGCGGCGGATTCTCCGGCGGCGGCGGCTCGTTCGGCGGCGGCGGCTCCTCGGGAAGTTGGTGATGAAGACACTTTCGCAAGCCGATCAGGACCGCATCGCCCAGGCGGTGGCCCAGGCCGAGAAGACCACCGCCGGCGAGATCTATTGCGTGCTGGCCCCCGAGGTCGGCGACGACCGCGCGGTCCCGCTGATCTGGGCGACCAGCGCGGCCCTGCTGCTGCCGGCCCTGGCCCTGCTGGCAGGCTTCCGGCCCGAGATGCTGAGCCGGCTGTTCGGCGGCTGGAGCATCGGCCACGCGGCCGCCCAGGACGTGGCCATCCTGTCGGCCCTGCTGACCTATGTCGGCCTGCAGGCGGCGATCTTCGCCGTCGTCGCCGCCCTGGTCTCGATCCCGGCCGTGCGCCGCGCGCTGATCCCCTCCGGCATCAAGAAGGCCCGGGTGCGCCGGGCGGCGCTGGACTACTTCATGGCCAAGGACCTGCACCTGACCCGCGAGCGCACCGGGGTGCTGATCTTCGCCGCCCTGGCCGAGCACCGGGTCGAGGTGATCGCCGACGACGGCGTCCACGCCGCCGCGCCGAGCGGGGTGTGGGACGAGGTGGTGGCCGACCTGGTCGCCGGCCTCAAGCGCGGGGCCATCGCCGACGGCTTCGTGGCCGCCATCGTCCGGGCCGGCGCCATCCTGGCCGCCCACGCCCCGCCCCGCCCCGACGACCGCAACGAACTGCCGGACGGGCTGACGGTGTTGCCAAAATAGAGAACCCTGTTCCATAGGGAGGGAGGGTGCGTTTGGCGCCCCCGCGCGTTCTGGGCGTGACGCTTCAGGAGGCTTCGATGACCGACGAGACCGACTTCACCGCCTTCCTCGATCAGCGCCGGCGCGTCGCCCAGGCCTATGTCAACGGCGACGCCGGACCGCTGGGCGAGATCGCCGCCCAGGCCAATCCCGCCACCTTCTTCCCGCCCAGCGGCGGGCGCGAGGAAGGCGCGGGCCACGTGACCGCCGTCAACGCCCGCGGCGCCCGCAGCTTCGCGGCTGGCGGCGAGACCCAACTGGAGATCCTGCACAGCCAGGCCAGCGGCGACCTGGCCTACTGGATCGGCCTGCAGCACGCCACGGTGCGGTTCGCCGGCCACGACCAGCCGGTCGAGATGCACCTGCGGATCACCGAGATCTTCCGCCGCGAGGACGGCGCCTGGAAAATGATCCACCGCCACGCCGATCCGCTGGCCGAGGCGAAGCCGCCGGGACAATAGATCGGGGACATGCCCTCGCGGCGTGTCCCGCAAACTGGCGCCGCGCGTGAAAAGGGACACGCCGCGAGGGCGTGTCCCCGGCCCCTAGAACGACTTGCGGATCGTCAGGCCCGCCGTGCGCGGCTGGCCGATCGAATAGCCCAGCCGGGCGCGGCCGCCGCGCTCGCGATCGAACGACAGCAGGGCGTTCTCGTCGGATACGTTGTTGACGTAGGCGATGATGTCCAGGCCGTCGTCCATCTGCACCCCGGCGCTGAGATTGATGATGTCGTAGCTGGGCAACTGCAGGTTCAGCACCGTGGCGTCATTGCCGGAGGCTCCGCCGAACGGCAGGCCCGAGACGAACGAGCGTGGATTGTTCTCCTGGTCGCTGGCCTGGGTGTAGCGATTGCCCACGTGCTGGAACGAGGCGGTGACATAGCCGTCCATCGTCTCGGTCAGGGTCCGCGTATAGGTGGCGCTGACCGAGATCTGGAATTTGGGCACTGACGGCAAGCGGTTGCCTTCGCGGATGCCGCCGATCACCGCGCCCGTGCCGTCGCGCACCGTGGAATCAAACTCGGCCTCCAGCAGGCTGCCCGAAACCTTGAGGTCGAAGCCCGGCGCCAGGCGGGCCGACAGCTCGCCCTCGATCCCCTTGGTGTGGGCCTTGGGCACGTTGAACACCACGCGCGACGAGCACGAGCCGGCGTCCAGCGTGGTCTGCAGGTTCTTAATGTCGGTATAGAACACCGCCCCGTTGAAGGTGACGCCGCCCATCCGGGTCTTGACCCCGCCCTCGTAGTTCCACAGCGTCTCGTCGTCGTAGGCCTGGAAGCCGCCGAAGATCGCCGCGTCGGCCGGGGTGCACAGCGGCAGGTTCAGCGGGTCGTTGACCCCGCCCAGCCGGAAGCCCTTGGACGCCTGTGCGTTGAAGGTCAGGCCTGGATTGGCCTTGTAGCTGAGCAGCAGCCGCGGGGTGAAGCCGTCGGACGACGTCTTGTCCACCTGGTCGTCGCCGTTGGCGAACAGGCCGCCGGAGGTGAAGCGGCGGTTCTCGCTGAAATCGTAGTAGCGGCCGCCGGCGGTGATCGTCAGCTTCTGAATCTCGTAGCTGGCCTCGCCGAACACCGCCTTCTGCTTGATCTTGTAGGGCAGCGAGGCGTTGTAGGGCGAGTTGGCCGGGAAGCCGTTGGCCACCGCGGCCGAGGTGCCCGCCCCCAGGGTGGCGTCGGTATAGGCGTCGTAGCCGGGCGTGGGCAGGCGTTGGTTATAGACCCGGTCGACCTTCGAGTAGAACGCCCCGACCAGCCACTGGAACGGGCCGTCGCCGTCGGAGCCGAGGCGCGCTTCCTGGGTGAACTGCTCCAGGTCGGTGGTGTCGACCAGCTTGGACGGCAGGGTGACCGCCGCCGCCGGGAAGCCCAGGTCCACCGACACGCTGCCGCTCAGGGCGCTGGCGTCGCGGTTCACGGCGATCTTGCGGTCGATATAGCTGGTCACCGAGGTCAGCTTCAGCCCGTTGAAGCCGAACGAGGCGGTCAGGTCGCCCAGGAAAGTCTTGTCGCCGAAGCTCTCGTCCAGCAGCAGGTACTGCTCGCGCTCGCCCAGGGTGATCGCCGGACGGGTGGTGGTGAACGGGTTGGCGAACAGGTTGAACGCCTCCTGGCGGTTGAAGCCGCCGGCGTGGATCTTCTGGTAGACCAGGCGTGGGGTGATGGTGATGTCTTCGGTCGGCTTGAACAGCAGCGACACCCGGCCGCCGCGGCGATAGCCGTCGTTGACGTTGTTCTTGCGCGCGCCGCCCTCGCCCAGGGCGTCGACGAAGCCGCCATACTCGGTGTCGTAGCCCACCACTCGTAGGGCGGCCTTGTCCGACAGCGGCAGGTTGACGGCGCCCTTCACATAGCCGCCGACGTCGCCGCCCTTCAGCGTGTTGAAATTGGCCTCGACCGTGCCTTCATAGGCGCCGAGCTTGGGCTGGTTGGTGATGTAGCGGATCGTGCCGCCCACCGAGCCCGAGCCGAACAGCGTGCCCTGCGGCCCGCGCAGGGTCTCGACGCGGTTCAGGTCGAACAGGTCGATGTCCGGGGTGAACAGCGACAGCGAGATCACCGACTCGTCGAGATAGACCCCGACCTGCTCCTTGACGCCCGGCTGGTCGCGGACCACCTGGCCGGCCGAGACGCCGCGCACCGACACCTGGCTCTGGCCGGGCCCGAGGTTCTGGATCGTCAGGCCGGCGACGTTGCGCGACAGGTCCTCCAGGGTCACCGCGCCGGACTTCTGGATGTCGGCCTGGCTTTGGGCGTTGATCGAGAACGGCACGTCCAGGATGGTGGCGTCGCGCTTGGTGGCGGTGACGATGATCTCCTCGACCACGTCCGTCCGGTCCTGGGCGGAGGCGACCGCCGGCGGGACGACGAGCGCCGCCAGTGAAGTGGCGGCCAGCAGCGCGCGTCGCGCGCCCCGACGATGGGTCTCAAGACGCATGAGTTCCTCCCGTTTCATCCCGGCGGCTCTTGGATTTTCAATTTTCGACCGCAACCTGAGCGTTCTTGGCCGAATCATTGAAAGTCAACACCAAAGCAAACCAGAAGTTCGAAACCTCGAATCTTTAATGCGGAGCGTGAGATCGGCGCAACAATGCCGGCGTGGTCTTGGCGAGGCCCCTCGCCAATGGTCAAGCTTTATAGGTCTGCCTGGAACTGTTAGCGCTACCGCACGCAAACCGGCTTTTCGGCGGATCTCCGCTTTACGTTCGCGTGACCTTTCGCGGACGGAAATCCCGGTCTAGGGTGGCCGCCAATTCAAACTAACGTTTAAAGGGGAGAGCGCCCATGCGCGAAGCGGTCATCGTCTCTTACGCCCGGACCGGCCTGGCCAAGTCCAACCGCGGCGGGTTCAACAACACCCACGGCGCGGCCATGGCCGGCCACGCCATCCAGCACGCGGTGTCGCGCGCCAGGCTGGACGGCGCCGAGGTCGAGGACGTGGTCCTGGGCTGCGGCGGTCCCGAAGGCGCCACGGGCATGAACGTGGCCCGCAACGCCGCCATCTGGGCCGGCCTGCCGGTCACCACCTCGGGCCAGACCGTCAACCGCTTCTGCTCCTCGGGCCTGCAGGCCATCGCCACCGCCGCCAACTATGTCCGCAACGATGGCGCGCCGGTCGCCGTCGGCGGCGGGGTGGAGTCGATCTCGCTGGTGCAGGGGGGCGGCCACATGAACCGCTTCCACATCACCGAGGAAAAGCTGATGCGCGAGAAGCCGGCCCTGTGGATGGCGATGATCGACACCGCCGACATCGTCGCCAAGCGCTACAACATCAGCCGCGAATACCAGGACGAATATTCGCTGCGCAGCCAGCAGCGGATCGCCGCCGCGCAAGCCAGCGGCTTGTTCGACCAGGAAATCGTGCCGATGGCCACCCAGATGAAGGTGGTCAACAAGGAGACCAAGGAAGAGAGCCTGGTCGATTATGTGGTCACCAAGGACGAGTGCAATCGTCCCGAAACCACCCTGGAAGGCCTGGCCAAGCTGGAGCCGGTCAAGGGTCCGGGCAACTTCGTCACCGCCGGCAACGCCAGCCAGCTGTCCGACGGCGCGGCGGCCGTGGTGGTGATGGAGGCCAAGGAGGCCGCGCGCCGCAACCTCGAGCCGCTAGGCCTGTTCAAGGGCTTCGCCATCGCCGGCTGCGAGCCCGACGAGATGGGCATCGGCCCGGTCTTCGCCGTGCCGCGCCTCTTGGAACGTCATGGCCTGAAGGTCGACGACATCGACCTGTGGGAGCTGAACGAGGCCTTCGCCAGCCAATGCCTCTACAGCCGCGACCGCCTGGGCATCGATCCGGAGAAGTACAACGTCAACGGCGGCTCGATCGCCATCGGCCACCCGTTCGGCATGACCGGGGCCCGCTGCGCCGGTCACCTGCTGCTGGAAGGCAAGCGCCGCAAGGCCAAGCTGGGCGTGGTGACCATGTGCATCGGCGGCGGCATGGGCGCGGCCGGGCTGTTCGAGATCTTCTAGGACCCGCACGGGGACAGGCGCAGGCGCCTGTCCCCGTCGCGTTGTCAGACGCCGGCCTTAGTGGCGGAACACCCGCACGCCGGTGAAGGCCATGGTCAGGCCCAGCTTGTCGGCGGCCTCGATCACCTCGGGATCGCGCATCGAGCCGCCCGGCTGGATGATCGCCGTGGCCCCGGCCTCCGCCGCCTGGATCAGGCCGTCGGCGAACGGGAAGAAGGCTTCCGAGGCGCAGGCGCAGCCCTTCAGATCCAAGCCGAAATCAGCCGCCCGAAGGGCGGCGATGCGGGCGCTGTCCTTGCGGTTCATCTGGCCCGCCCCGACCCCCAGGGTCTGGCCGGCGCGGGCGTAGACGATGGCGTTGGACTTGACGTGCTTGCCGACCGTGAAGGCGAACAGCATGTCGCGCACTTCCTCGTCCGTGGGCTGGCGTTTGGTTACGATCTTCAGGTCCGAAGCCTTGATCCGGGCGTCGTCGCGCGACTGGACCAGGAAGCCGCCGGCCACCGACTTGAACGTATCGCCCGTCGACAGCGCGTCGGGCAGGCCGCCGGTCACCAGCAGGCGCAGGTTCTTCTTGGCCGCGAACACGGCGATCGCGTCGTCGTCGGCTTCCGGGGCGATGACCACCTCGGTGAAGATCTCGACCATCGCCTCGGCGGCCTCACGGGTCAGGCGCGAGTTCACGGCCACGATGCCGCCGAAGGCCGAGGTCGGATCGCAGGCGAGAGCCCGCTCATAGGCCTGGCGCTGGGTGGCGCCGACGGCCACGCCGCAGGGATTGGCGTGCTTGATGATCGCCACGGCCGGGCCGGCGGCCGGGTCGAACTCGGCGATCAGCTCGAAGGCCGCGTCGGTGTCGTTGATGTTGTTGTAGCTGAGTTCCTTGCCCTGCAACTGGGCGGCCGTGGCCACGCCCGGACGCGGGTTGGGGAAGGTGTAGAAGGCCGCCTTCTGGTGCGGGTTCTCGCCGTAGCGCATGGTCTGGCGCAGGGTCCCGGCGATCGCCTTGCGGGCCGGGAAGTCCTGGCCCAGCTGGGCGGCGAACCAGGTGGAGATCGCCGCGTCATAGGCCGCCGTGCGAGCGTAGGCGCGGGCCGCCAGGGTCTGGCGCAGGGCCAGGGTGGTGCCGCCGGCCTTCAGGGCCTCCAGCACTTCAGCGAGGTCGGAAGGGTCGGTGCAGACGGCGACATAGCCGTGGTTCTTGGCCGCCGAACGGATCATGGCCGGGCCGCCGATGTCGATGTTCTCGACGCATTCGGCGTAGTCGCCGCCCTTGGCGACCGTGGCCTCGAACGGATAGAGATTCACGTACAGGATATCGATGCCGCCGATGCCGTGGTCGGCCATGGCCTTGGCGTGCTCGGGGGCGTCGCGCACGCCCAGCAGCCCGCCATGCACGATCGGGTGCAGGGTCTTGACCCGGCCGTCCATCATCTCCGGAAAGCCCGTCAGGTCCGAGACGTCCTTGACCGGCAGGCCGGCCGCGGCGATCGCCGCCTTGGTGCCGCCGGTCGAGACCAGCTCGACCCCGGCCGCATGCAGGACCTGGGCGGCCTCGACCAGGCCGGTCTTGTCGGACACCGACAGCAGGGCCCGCTTGGGGGCGACGAGATCGGGGGCGGACGGATAGTCGGGGGCGGCGGGCACGGCGGACTCCTCGGGTCTGTTGACGACGGAATGGAGCCCAGGCGCGCGGCGGTTGAGGTCCGCGCTCCCCGATGGTTGCCCATCACTAGCGCCAGTCACGCGGACGGCGCGGAAAATACGGGGGTCGGCGGGGGAGTCAATGCAGGTCTTGGGCCGGTCGAGCGTGGCTTGATCGCCCGCCGACCGGCCCAAGCCGGCCTGTTTCAGAGGATGAAGTCGCTGGCCATCAGGGTCGGACCGTAGACGATCAGGGTGGCGTCGGCGATGTGGTCCAGGTTGTTGTCGAGCTGGACGTTGTAATAGTTCGCGCCGGCGGGGTGGGTAATCAGCAGTTCGCCCGCCACGCCGTGGAACTGGCTCACCAGGGTGAAGGCCGTGTCGCCGTTTCCGGCCTTGCCGTCCGCGTCGATGGCGCTGAAGTCCAGCTTGTCGATCCCGGATTCGAAGGCGTTGATGCTCTCGTACTTGCCGATCGGCAGGTCGCTCATGGCCATGAACTGGAAGACGTCCTTGCCGGCCCCGCCGTCCATCGTGTCGGCGCCGGCGCCGCCGACCAGGATGTCGTTGCCGCTGCCGCCCAGCAGGCGGTCATTGCCGTCACCGCCGCTGATGAAGTCGTTGCCGCCCATGCCGTCGATGCGGTCGTCGCCCGCCTCGCCATAGAAGGTGTTGGCCTGGGCCCCGCTGTCCGACAGGTTGTCGTTGCCGGCTCCCGCATAGACGGTGCTGGCGCTTTTGGTCACCAGGGTGTCCGAGCCGCTGCCCAGCTTCCAGACTTCGATCGAGCTGACCGTGTCGATGAAGCCGTCGCCGGTGTCGACCACGCCGGTCGCTTCGTTGCCGACGATCGCGGTCGTGATGTCGGACCAATCGCCCGTGTCGCGGCCCAGGCCGCCATCAAGCACGTCATTGCCGGCGCCGCCATGCAGGACGTCGTCTCCGGCCTTGCCGTACAGGAAGTCATGGCCGGCCCCGCCGTCCAGGACGTTGGCGAAATCGTCGCCCGAAAGCTTGTCGGCGCCCGACCCGCCGATCAGGTTCTCGATGTTGATGAACGTCATCGAACCCAGGGCGGTGGTCTGGGCGGTGGTCACGCCCAGGTCGACCACCATGGCGCTGGTCGCGCCCTTGAACGAGACCGTGTCGACGCCCGCCCCGCCGTCCAGTTCGTAGGCGCCGTTCGCGGCCATCAGGATGTCGTTGCCGGCGTCGCCGTGCAGGATATCGGTCTTGGACGCGCTCGTCAGGGTGTCGGCGTTTGCGGTCCCCGACACGACAGCATGGACCGGTGTCGCCGGCGCCACCGGCACTACCGGCGTTATGGGCGCTACGGGCGTCACGGTGGTCGCCGGCGTTACGGGCGCTACGGGCGTCACGGTCACCGCCGGTGTTGTGGGCGCTACCGACGTCACGGGCGCTACCGGCGCTACAGGCGCTACAGGCGTCACGGGCGCCACCGGCGTTAGGGGCGCAACGGGCGTCACGGTCGCCGCCGGCGTGATGGGCGCCACGGGCGTCACGGTCCCCGCCGCCGGCGCGACTGCGACGCTGTCGGCGAGTCCGACGTTGGACGGCTGGGGAATGACCGTGTCGCTGATCGTCTTGATCGACAGGCCCTTGAAGTCCGCCGCGAAGGTCTCGGGAGAGGACTCCCGGTAGACCCCTTCCTTGAAATAGGCCCCCACCAGGTCGTTGAAGCCCAGGGCGCCGTGGAAATCCACCAGTTCGACGCCGTTGCGCCAGACCATCAGGTGGCCCTGGCCAAACGGATCGAACTTGATCTGCATCTTGAAGTCGTACCACTGGCCCCGGACCACGTCGGCGGTGTCGGTATAGTGCCGGACATAGCGGATGTCGGCTTCGGTCGAGATCGCCGCGGCGGAATCGCGGGTGACGACGCGCATCTTGTCGCCGACCATCTCGAGCGCGAACGCCGGACTGTGGCCGGCCTCGCCCTTGTCGAACGTCGATTGCAGCTGAACCAGCGTCATCCAGTCGGCGGTGTTCTTCGCGCCCGGTTCGATCATGACGCTGAAGCTGATCTCGTAGGTCTGCCCCGCCTGCAGCTTCGCGGCGCTGGCGATCTCCGAGCGTTCCTTGGTCGGACCGTCGCCGGTCAGGTTGTCGCCTGCCCGCACTTCGAACCGAGAGACGCCGTCGGCGACCTGGTAGTTCCAGCCGTTGCCGACGTTCTGCACGTAATAGACTTGATTTTCCGAACTCATGGACCTTGCTCCCCGACCCGTGGGGAAAATGGCCAAGCGTCCTATATTCGCCTTTAAAAAAAGCGGATAAAAGAATCCTAATGAGATAACATTGAGATATTTCCCGGCCTAAATTTCACTCTTCAGGTCGCCTGTTAAGTTAATTTTGAGTAAATAAACGACATTCCAAGCTCACAACATTAAGTCTAGTCATCAAGACGGTAGAAGTTGTGCTCTAATTTATGTAAACTCCAAAATTCTTGCGCTCCAAAGTTGGAAGCGCTCAGAGCCTCGCGACACGTTAACGATTGCCGAGATCTCGATCGGGCCTTTGTCGATGCGTCGCTTCGGCGCGGCCTTGCGCCCTGCGACACTTGCTAAGCTTGGCCATTGAAGACCAGCCATCCTCAGGCGTTCGGCTCCCCGTGGCGAAACGACGCGCCGCACAGCCGCGAAAATTTGGCGTGGAAAATTGCGCCCTGGGCTTCGGATTCAGGCAGGCCCGGGCGGTTCCGGACGCGACGGGACCGTCACGGCGTCCGCCGGACGCCGGCGAGGAGGTCTTCTAGGCCAGCCTGACCGGCAGCACGGCGCGCACGCCTTCCACATCGAAGGTCAGCTTGGGCTGGCCGCCGAGGTCGGCCGACAGGCCGCGATCCAGCAGGCGGGTTCCAAAGCCCTTCCGGTCCGGAGGGGCCACCGGCGGGCCATCGCGTTCGGCCCAGGTCAGCACCGCCCCGTTGTCGCCTACCTGATCCCAGGCGATGACCACCTTGCCGGCCGGGATCGACAGCGCTCCGTACTTGGCGGCGTTGGTGGCCAGTTCGTGCACGGCCAGGGCCAGGGAAAGCGCGGTGCTGGCGCCGACCCGCAGGCTAGGCCCGGCGATGCTGACCCGACCCGGATCGCGATCGTCGACGAACGGGGCGACGCCCTGACGCACGATCTCGTCCAGCGCCGCGCCCTCCCAGCTTTCGCGGGTCAGCACGTCGTGGGCGGCCGACATGGCCAGCAATCGTTCGATCAGCCGCTCGCGGACCCGCGCCGTCGCCTCATCCGCCCGCAGGGTCTGGCGGACGATCGACTGGATCGAGGCCAGGGTGTTCTTGACCCGGTGGTTGAGCTCGTTGATCAGCAGACGCTGGCGGGCCTCGGCCGCCTTCGTCTCGGTCATGTCCATGGCCATGCCGATATAGCCCTGGAACTGGCCGCGGGCGTCGATCTGCGGCCGGGCGTTGGCCACCATCCAGCGATAGGTGCCGTCGCCGCACCGGAACCGCGCCTCGAAGCTCCAGGGCCTGGGCCCTTCCGGCGCGCCGCGCGCCGCTGCGCGCCGGGCGCCGACCGTGGCGACATCTTCGGGATGGATCATGCCGATCCAGGCGTCGCCCAGCAGGTCCTGGGCGTCCAACCCGGCGAACTCGGCGAAGGCCTCGTTGGCGAAGGTGATCCCGCCCTCGGCCGAGGTCATCCAGACCGGGGCCGGCGCCGAGTCGGCCATGGCCCGGAACCGGGCCTCGCCCTCGCGCAGCCGCTCCTCGGCCCGCTTGCGTTCGGTGATGTCGGTGTGAACGCCGATCCATTCGCGGATCGAACCGTCCGGCTCCAGGACGGCGACCGCGCGGACCGCGAAATCGCGCCAGGCGCCGTCGTGGCGACGCACCCGATGCTCGAAGGTGTAGGGGCCGCCCTGGGCGACGGCGGCCTTCCAGGCCCGGAGGGTCGGTTCGGCGTCGTCCGGGTGGACCGCCGCGGCCCAGCCAAAACCCTGATACATCTCCGAGGTCTGGCCGGTCAGGGCGGACCAGCCGGGCTGGTCGCCGACCATCCGGCCGGAGGCGTCGTTGGTCCACAGGATGCCGTCCACCGCGCCGATGGCGGCCCGGAACCGCGCCTCGCTGGCGGTCAGCCGGTCATGGACCTCGACGCGGTCGGCGACGTCGCGGATGAACCCCAGGAACACCGTCGCGCCCGGGTCGCCGAACGCGGCCAGCGACACCTCGATGGGAACTTCGACGCCGTCCTTGCGCACGGCCATCAGCTGGGACTTCTGGCGCTCGACCGGCGGTTCGGGCGAGGCCAGGCGCCGGGCCAGCACCTGGCGATAGGCGGCCTGATGGCGCAACGGCGCCAGCACCTCGATCAGACCTCGACCCAGGACCTCCTCGCGCGGCCAGCCGAAGGCCGCTTCGGCCCGGGCGCTCCAGTCGAGGATGACGCCCTGGGGGTCCATGACCACCACGGGATCGATCGCGGTGCGCAGGATAGGCTGCAGGGCGGCGAGATTCGACATCTGCCCCTCCCTCCGGCCGACGTGATCGAAGACAGCTACAGGACGAGCCGGGGGCTGTGAATTCCACCGCCTGACGTGGGCGTGGGGCCTAATGTCGCAGGCCTGCGCCGATCCTTAGTGGTCGGCCGCCCGGGCCAGTTTCCAGCGGATCTTGGCGCCCTTCTCCGGGCGGACCTGGCTCTTGAGCACGATGGCTCCAGCGCGCCGCGCGTGGCCGTGGTCGAAATGGGCCGAGGGCGCGATATGGACGTCGACGGCGTCGTTGCGCAGCCACCAGCCGACATTGGAGGGACCCTTGATCAGCACGCTCTTGCCGTCGCGGGCCAGCGAGGCGCGGGCGTCGGGATGCAGGTGGAAGGTGACCGAGAACGGCAGGTAGCGGCGCGGGCCGTCGGGGTTGGCCGAGCCGACGGGCAAAAGGCTGTCCTCGCCGCGCAGCTCGTCGGCCTTGATGTCAAGATAGAGGCGCCGGGCGTGGGTCAGGCCCAGGCGGCGCCAGCCGTCGTGGATGATGTCCAGCCAGACGCCGACGTCGGCGTCGTGGCGCTTGACCTCCACCTCGGTCGCGCCGTCGATCAGCCAGGGTCCCAGGGCCTCGGCCCGCCAACCCGACAGCGGCCGTCCGGCCGAGCCGTCGCCTACCGACACGGTCGAGGCGGCGTCGGACAGGCGGAAGGCGTTGGCCCCGGTCGCCTCGGGACTCCAGCCGCAGCTGGTGATCAGCCGGTCCTTGCCGAACACGATCTCGACGGCGGCCGGCTGGGCGCAGGCGGCCGCACTGAGGGCGCCGACGGCCGGCGGGCCGGCGTCGGCCATCACCTGGAGGCTGCCGCCCTGCATCTTCTGGTAGCCGACGTGGGGCGCGGCCTGGGGCGGGCGCGGTCCGTGGTCGTCATGGGCCAGGGCGGCCGCGATCCGCCGCGGCTCGACCGCCTCCCCGCCATGGAACGCCGCCAGGCAACCGTCGGCCAGGGTAAAGAACCGCACCGACGAACTGAGACGGTCGATGGCCCGGCCCAGGCCCTCGGGCGCGGGACGGCCGCGCTGGCCCAGGGCGTCGTCGAGGGTCAGCAGGTCGAACAGCAGTTCCAGGCCCGCCTGCGGCGAGCGGCTGGCGTGGCCGCCGTCGGGCAGGACCGTGGCGTCCAGCAGAGCGCTCACCCGCTTCAGGCCCTGGACCATCAGCCGGTCGCTGACCTTGCCGGTCAGGGCGCAGCCGGCGATGGCCACGACCACGGCGCGCTCCAGCTTGCGGCCAGGCGCGTCCGAGGCCTTGAGCAGCTGGCGGGCCCCGCGGGCGATGTCCAGCGCCATGGCCCCGATCTCGGCGTCCGACGCCTCGGGCGCCAGGGCCTTGGCGGCGCAGGCCAGGTGGAAGGTGCGGCGCTCCAGGCGCTCGCCGCTCCACGAGAACACGTTCCAGGTTCCGAACACCCGCCGCCAGTCCTGCAGCAGGCGCAGGGCCAGGCGGGCCGAGCCGGGGCCGGCGGCCAGCAGGTGCGGCAGCCAGTCGAAGCCGTGCAGGGCGGCGGCGAACTGGCGGGTCGGGCTGGGCTGGTCGAACGGATCGCCCGTCTCGCCCAGTCGCAGGGCGCCGCCGTCCAGCACCATCAGGCCGTCCAGCAGCTGGCGGCCGCGCTCGGGATCGACGGGGCGCGGATCGTGCGGGTGAGCGGCCAGGCCGACGGGCCGCGGCCGGCTGATCGCCGCCCGATGCGGCGGCGAGCCGAACCATTCGCGCTCGACGTTGCCCTTGATCGCCGCGCCCAGCGCGTTGAGGAACACGCCCTTGGTGCGTTTGCCGCGGCCTCGGGCCCCTCGGGCGCGACTGGGGGGGCCGCCGGCCAGGGCGGAGGACTTGCGGGCGGAACCTGTCTCGGGAGCCCCCTCCATGCCGCTGGATCAGCCCCCCTTCAGGGCGCGGATATTGTCGGCATAGGCGGCCGGTCCGCCCTTGAACACCGCCGAGCCGGCGACCAGCGCCGTGGCCCCCGCCGCCACGCACTGCGGGGCCGTGACCGGGGTGACGCCGCCGTCGACCTCGATGATGATGTCGGCGCCGGCCTTGTCGACCATCCGCCGCAAGGCCTCGACCTTGCGCAGTTGGCCCGGAATGAAGCTCTGGCCGCCGAAGCCGGGGTTCACCGACATCACCAGCAGGAGGTCGACGTCCTCCAGGATCCACTCGACATGGTCGATCGAGGTCGAGGGATTGAACACCACCCCGGCCTTGGCCCCCAGTTCGCGAATGCGCTTGAGCGAGCGGTGCAGGTGCGGGCCAGCTTCCGGGTGGATGCTGATCAGGTCGGCCCCGGCGGCGCGGAACGCCTCCAGGTACGGATCGGCCGGGCTGATCATCAGGTGGACGTCGAACGGGATGCTGGCGTGCGGCCGGATGGCTTTGACGATGTCCGGGCCCAGCGTGATGTTGGGCACGAAATGGCCGTCCATCACGTCGACATGCACCCAGTCGGCGCCGGCCGCCTCGATGGCGGCGACCTCTTCGCCCAGCTTGGCGAAGTCGGAGGCGAGAATGGACGGGGCGATCAGCGGCGCGGTCATGTCCATGGCTTAGCGGGCTAAGGCTCGCGCCACAAGCGAGCCCGTGCCGCCCACGGGTTTGCGGTGTTCTCGGCCGCTCAAATCTTGGCGATCAGCGCTTGACGAAACGCGCCGCGAAAAAGCCGTCCAGTCCGCCTTCGCGGTGGTGGGGCAGGATCCGCAGCGTACCGCGCGGCGTCAGGCTGGCGGCCGGAGCGCCGCCTTCCTCGGGGCCGATCGGGTCCAGGGCGATGTCGGGGCGGCGGGCCAGGAAGGCCTCGACCTGGGCTTCGCCCTCTTCCGGCTCGAGGGAGCACACGCAGTAGACCAGGCGTCCGCCGGGCTTCAGCCGGCCCGCGGCGCTGTCGAGCAGGCGGCTCTGAACGGCGGCCAGGCTGGCCACGTCGCCGGGCCGCGCGGCCCACAGCACGTCCGGATGGCGGCGGAAGGTGCCGGTGGCCGAGCACGGGGCGTCCAGCAGCACGGCGTCGAAGGTCCGCGCGTCGTCCCAGGCGCCGGCGTCGGCGGCGACCACCTCGGCGGTCAGGTTCAGGCGGGCCAGGTTCTCGGTGACGCGCTGCAGGCGGGCGGCCGAGCGGTCGACGGCGACGGTAGCGGCGCCGGCGGCGGCCAGTTGCAGGGTCTTGCCGCCCGGCGCGGCGCACAGGTCCAGGGCGGTCTGGCCGGGCTGGACGTTCAGCAGGCGGGCGGGGACGGCGGCGGCGGCGTCCTGCACCCACCAGACGCCGTCCTCGAAGGCCGGCCAAGCCGAGACGTCGCCCCGGCGCGACGTGCGCAGCGTGCCGCCCGGGAGGATCTCGCCCTCCAGCTCGGCCGCCAGGGCGTCGGCGTCGGCGCCGGGCTTCAACGACAGGTCGGTGGCCGGCTCGAAGCCGATCTGGGCGGCGACCGCGTCGGCGGTCTCCTTGCCCCAGGCGCCCACCCAGCGGGCGTACAGCCACGGCGGCGCCAGGTGCTCGGGTTCGGCCGAGGGCGGGCCGTCGCGCAGCAGGCCGCGCAGCACGGCGTTGACCAGACCCTTGAACGGCCGGCTGGCCTTGTTGGCGCCGGCCAGCTCGACGCTGGTGGCCACGGCGGCGAAGGCCGGGACCTCCAGGAAGAAGGCCTGGGTCGCGCCCAGGCGCAGCAGGTTGCGCACGCGCGGCGGCGGCTCCTTGGCCAGCTTGCCGGCCAGGGCGCGGTCGATGGGCCCCAGGTGGCGCAGGGCGGCCATGGCCAGGGCGCGCGCGAAGGCCCGCTCCCGCGGTTCGAGAAAGCGGAAGGCGTTGGCCGAGGCGGCCTCGTCGAGCCCCCCGCGCCGCGACAGGGCCGCGTCGATGAGGGCGAGAGCGCCTTCCCGTGCGGGGAGGCCGTCATTGAGTTCCTGAGTCACCCGCCCGCCGTGCCCAAACGCGACGGCGAGCGCAAGCTTTTTGGCGTCGACGGTGCTAGGAAGACGATCATGTCCGAGACCGATCTGCCGCCCGGCGCGGCGCCCGACAAGCCGCTCACCCCCGCCGCCCGCCGCGCCCTGGAAGAGGCCGCCGCCCGCCGTGCGGCCGAACAGGCGACCGCCCTCCCCACCGAGGAGGGTGGCCGCGACGGCCCCGAGCCGACGCGGTTCGGCGACTGGGAGCGCAAGGGCGTCGCGGTCGATTTCTAGGCCTGGCTACAGGATGAAATCGCCGTGGACCAGCGAGGTGGTGTTGGCCACCAGGATCGAGAAGTCCGCATGGCCGTCGCCGTTGACGTCGGCCTGGACCGTCACCCCGCCGGCGGCCACGTCGTAGCGAACCTCGCCGGCCACATGGTGGAAGGCGGTCTGGCCGATGAAGGCGAAGGGGTCGTCGACACCGCCGGCCACGGCGTCGATGGCCGACAGGTCGATGCGATCGCCCTGGGCGTGCGAGAAGTCGGTGATCTTGTCGACGTCGCCCGAGTTGAAGGCGCCAAACACGAACAGGTCCGAACCCGCGCCGCCAGTCAGGGTGTCAAAGCCCGCGCCGCCCGCCAGGGCGTCGGCGCCGCTTCCGCCGATCAGCGTGTTGTTGAACGCCGATCCGTTCAACTTGACCCCCGCCGTCGCGCCGGAGGCGTCGACGTCTTCAAACCCTGACACATAGGCGGCTCCGCCGATGATCTGGCTGGTCGAGAAGTTCCCCAGGTTCACCGTGGCGGCCGTGTTCAGGACCAGGGTGTCGCGGCCCGCCCCGCCGTCGATGACGGTGTCGGCGGCGTCGTAGATGATGCGGTCGTCACCGCCCTCGCCGCGCACCTGGTCCGCGTCGGCGCCGCCGTCGAGGACGTCGTTGCCCAGTCCACCCTTGAGAACATCAAACCCTGCTCCCCCCATCAAGGTATCGGCGAAGGCTCCGCCGGTCAGGGTGTTGTTGAACTGCGAGCCGGTGACGATGATCGCGCCCACCGAGTCCGTGGCGTCGACGTCTTCGAAGCCGGAGACGTAGGCTGAGCCGCCCGTGACCTGGCTGGACGAGAAGTTTTCCAGATGCACGACGGCGGCCGCCTTGAGGATCAGGGTGTCGCGACCGGCCCCGCCGTCGATGACGGTGTCGGCGGCGTCGTAGACGATACGGTCATCCCCGGCCTCGCCGCGTTGCTGGTCGGCGTCCGCGCCGCCGTCGAGGAAGTCGGCCCCGGCCCCGCCGTTGAGGACATCGAAGCCGCCCCCGCCCATCAGGGTGTCGGCGAAGGCGCCGCCGACCAGCTTGTTGTTGTACTGCGAGCCGTTCAGGACGACAGCGGCGCTGGCGGCGGAGGCGTCGACATCCTCAAAGCCCCCCACATACGCCGTTCCACCGCTGATCTGGCTGGTCGAGAAGTTCCCCAGGTTCACCGTGGCGGCCGTGTTGAGAACCAGGGTGTCGCTGCCGGCCCCGCCGTCGATGACGGTGTCGGCGGCGTCGTAGACGATACGGTCATCCCCCGCCTCGCCGCGTTGCTGGTCGGCGTCCGCGCCGCCGTCGAGGAAGTCGGCCCCGGCCCCGCCGTTGAGGACATCGAAGCCGCCCCCGCCCATCAGGGTGTCGGCGAAGGCGCCGCTGACCAGCTTGTTGTTGTACTGCGAGCCGTTCAGGACGACAGCGGCGCTGGCGGCGGAGGCGTCGACATCCTCAAAGCCCCCCACATACGCCGTTCCGCCGCTGATCTGGCTGGTCGAGAAGTTCCCCAGGTTCACCGTGGCGGCGGTGTTGAGAACCAGGGTGTCGCTGCCGGCCCCGCCGTCGATGACGGTGTCGGCGGCGTCGTAGACGATGCGGTCATCCCCCGCCTCGCCGCGTTGCTGGTCCGAGCCGGTCCCGCCATCAAGGACGTCGGCGCCGTCGCCGCCCGTCAGGGTGTCCGCGCCGCCGCCGCCCGTCAGGGTGTCGGCATAGGCGCCGCCGATCAATTTGTTGTCGGCGGTCGATCCGGTGAGGACGACGGCGCCGCTCGCGGCCGAGGCGTCGACGTCCTCGAAGCCGGTGACCACGGCTGTTCCACCCGCCACCTGGTTCACGGCGTCGCCGAGATCCACCGTTGCGGCGGCGGTCAGGACCAGGGTGTCGTGGCCCGCGCCGCCGCTAATGGTTGCGACGGTGCGGTCGTAGGTGAAGGTGTCGTCGCCGGACAGGTCGAGCGCCTTCTCCGGTGGGGCGACCAGGGTGGGGGTGGCCAGGGGGGGGCTGGCCAGGACCGTCGTGGTGGTCGTACCCGAACCCTCGACGTGCATGACCTTGGTCGAGCCGTCCACGTTCTGGGCCCGAACATCGAGGTCGAGGTTGTTGATGGTCAGCGAACCAGCGCCCGATACGACTTCAGATCCCAGCTCCACCGAGGCGACATAGTCGTTTGAGGAGACGAGATTCAGGCCTTTGAGCGTGGTCAGGATCCCGGCGATGTCGATCTGGCCCTTGGGCGTGTCCTGGTCGAGGACGACGGCGGTGTAGGTCCAGTCGCCGGTGGTGTTGGCGTAGATCTTGCCGGTGACCGAACCGTTGGAATAGGTCCCCACCTGCGTGCCGAAGGCGTCGAAGTCGCCCTTGTGCACCCAGACCATGACCTCGGTCGTGACGGTGTCGGCGCCGCCGTTGGGGGTGTCGGTCAGCCAGATGTCGAACGAGACGTTGAAGCCGCCGGTGTTGCCTTTGTAGCTGACGTCGTAGTCGGCGGTCAGCTGTTTAAGCGTGCTCACCTGCACCGGGAAGACGCCGCCGATGTCACTGGCCTTGTGGCCGCCGCTCATCGGAGCAGGACCGAAGATCACCTCGGGGTAGGCGCGGACGGTCGGATAGGGTTCGGTGACGACGGGGAAGGACCAGTTGAAGGTCGTCTTGGCCGTCATGTCCGAGACGCTGTAGGCGCTGTTGATCGCGTAATCGGTGTTGTAGACGAGCGCGCCAGGGTTCCAGACGTTGTTGAGCACGTACCAGCCATGAGCCGTCCAGGCCGCGCCGGGACCCGTCAGCTGGGAATAGCCGGCGGGAATGGCGGCGGGGTCGGCCTTCAGACCAAAATCGTAGGCGGTCAGGCTGGACAGGGCGACGTTGCGGATCACCAGGGTCTCGCCGTTGGCGAAGCCGAGCTTGACGTCCGCGCCGCTCTGGGAGGCCAGGGTCTGCAGCTGGGCGAAGCTGGTCACGCCATAGCCGCTCAGCTGGATGACGTCGCTGCCGGGCTTGAAGCTCATGATGGCGTCGGAGCCGTTGCCGGCCGAGACCTTGAACAGGTCCCCGCCCGCGCCGCCGACCAGCACGTCGTCGCCGGCCAGACCGTTCAGGGTCGCGCCGACGGTTCCTGCTACGATGATGTTATTGAGGGCGTTGCCGGTCCCTGCGGTCGAGCCGGCGGAGTTCAGCAGCAGATTCTCGACGTTGGCCGCCAGGGTCACCGGACCCCAGAACCGGGCGTCGACGGTGTCGATCCCTTCGCCGGCCTTCTCGACCACGACCGAGGCGTTGTCCCACAGGTAGTAGGTGTCGTCGCCCGCGCCGCCGATCAGGGTGTCGCCGCCCGAGCCATGGAACACGTCGTTCTTGCTCGATCCGAGTTGGGTTTCCTTGGCCGTGCTGTTGGCCACCCAGTTGCTGGTCGAGCCCGAGAGCGTCAGCTCGAGCCCCTTGGCGGTGATATACTTGGACATTGTTCCCCTCCGAACAAGGGAGGGTCTAAGCGCTTCACGCTGAACGATAAGTAGAACTTTGTGATTAATCTGCGGTTACGACAGTATAACAGAGCGTTAATTCTGCAACCTACCCGAAAGTACGACCACGACTTCGCCCATCCCAGAGGTATAATTCAGTCGTTTGCGGTGATGTCGCAGATATACTAAGGAACTTCTGAACGCTGAATAGTATAGATAGCTATCCCAAGCGCGCCCATGACGAACGAAGATCAAAAACGCAGCAGAGGGATCAAAGAGTCGCCGGTGTTCGGGAGTCGTGAATCGCCGTCAGCCGAGGCCGGCGAGCGCCCTCATTGCTTGCTCTGGCGACGGCGGCGGCGCGCCGTTTTGTCGCGCCGCTCGGGATGGACGATCGTGCGGCGAACGCGGCCTCAGGCCCCGGCCATCTCGGCCACCACCTTCAGCGCCGCCTCACGCGGGTCGTTGGCCGCCGTGATCGGACGGCCGCAGACCAAGTGGCTGGCGCCGGCCTTCAGGGCTTCGGCCGGGGTGGCGGCGCGAGCCTGGTCGTTCTTGGCCGACCAGAAGGGGCGCACACCCGGGGTCACCACCAGGAAGTCGGGGCCGGCGATCTCGCGGGCCAGGGCGGCTTCGTGCGGGGACGAGACGATGCCGTCCACGCCGCAGTCCACCGCCTGGCGGATGCGCCGGGCGACCAGGTCGCGGGCGGAAAAAGCATAACCAAGTTCGATCAGGTCGGCGTCATTCAGGCTGGTCAGCACGGTGACGGCCAGGATCTTCAGGTCCGAGCCGCCCTTGGCCTTGACGGCGGCCTGCATCACCTGCGGCTCGGCGTGGACGGTCAGCAGGTCGCAGCCGGCCCCCGCCAGCACCCGGGCCGAGCGCTCGACGGTCGCGCCAATGTCGTGCAGCTTCCAGTCCAGAAAGATCGACTTGCCCTCGCCTTTCAGGTCGCGGGCCAGAGCCATGCCGTCGGTGGCCAGCAGCTCCAGCCCGATCTTGTAGAACGACACCGCATCGCCCAGCGTGTCGACCATCGCTCGGGCCTCAGCGACACTGGGCAGGTCGAGCGGCAGGATCAGGCGCGGATCTGCCAGGAGTTTGGGGGTCATGGTCGTTTCCCGGGGTGTGGCGCGCAGGGTCGCATCCCCCTAAGAAGGGTGCGGATCCGCGCGAATTGAAAGCTAAGCACCCCGAATGAGCCAGGCCGAGCTCGCCGTCAACTTCTTCGTCGCCCTGTTCGCCCTGATCGACCCGATCGGCAACGTGCCGCTGTTCGCCGCCGCCACCCTGGGCGCGGCCGCCGCCGGCCGGCGGATGGTGGCGGTCTATATCGGCCTGTTCGTCGCCGCCTTCCTGATCTTCTTCTATTTCACCGGCGTGTCGCTGCTGGAGTTCTTCGGCATCTCGATGCCGGCCTTCCGCATCGCCGGGGGCATCATCCTGTTCATCCTGGGCCTGGACATGGTGCGCGACGACTTCACCACCATGTTCGCCGACGCGGCCGAGGGCGTGGAGGGTCAGTCGGCGCGGGTCTACGCCAAGCAGCGGTTCGAGCGGCTGATCGTGCCGTTCGCCATGCCGTTGCTGATCGGGCCGGGCGCGATCTCGACGGTGATCATCTACGCCAGCGAAGCCAAGGGTTTTGGCCTGGCCGGCGTGGCCATCGGCTGCGGGGTGATCGCGGCCGTCGCGGCGGTGCTGGTGGCCACCTTCTGGGCCTCGCCGATCATCAGCCGGGTGCTGGGCCGGATCGGCATGAGCATCGTGGTGCGGGTGCTGGGCCTGATCCTCTGCGCCCTGGCGGTGCAGTTCGTGCTGATCGGGGTGGGCGACGCGACGCGGGGCCTGGTGCGTCAGGACGCCAAGGCGCCGTACGCGGATCACAGGTAGCCCGATCTAGATCTTCCGAAACCGCGAACCCTGGCTGGCCATCAGGGCCAGGGCCCAGTCGTCGGGAATCAGCTTGGCCAGCGCGGCGATGGCCTTGTTGGGCGCGCCGGGCACGCAGATCGCGCGATTGGCCTCGACGGCCTCGTAGCCGGCGGCGGCCACCTCGTCGGCGCCCAGCCACAGCCAGGCGGGCAAGCTCTGGCTGACGTGGGCGCGGGTGCCGTTGACGTCGTGAAATTCCGAATAGGTGAAGCCCGGGCACAGGGCGCTGACGTGGACGCCGCTGGCTTGCGTCTCCAGGTGCAGGCTCTGGGAGAACTTCACCAGAAAGCTCTTGGTCGCCGCATAGAGGGTGTGGCCGGCCGCGCCGGGGGCGAGGCCCGCCAGGGAGGCGACGTTGACGATCCGGCCGAAGCCGCGCTCGACCATGCCCGGCAGCACCTTGTGGGTCAGGCCGCAGACCGAGACCAGCAGCACCTGCAGGAAGGCCGCCTGGTCGGTCCACTGGGTCTGGGCGTAGGCGCCGGGCAGGCCGTAGCCGGCGTTGTTGACCAGGGCGTCGACCACCCGGCCTTCGGCCTCGATGGCGGCCAGCACCTGGTCGACGGCGTCGGGCTGGGCCAGGTCGGCGGCGATCGGATAGGCCTCGACCCCGAACCGCAGGCGGATCTCGGCGGCCAGGGCCTCCAGCCGGTCCAGCCGGCGCGCGGTCAGGGCCACGTCATAGCCGTGGCTGGCGTAGATGCGGGCGAAGGCGGCCCCGATGCCGGCGGAGGCGCCGGTGATCAGGGCGAGGCGGCGGGCCATGCGGCGTGTGTCCAGAACAGCGGCTTAACGTCACCAGACGAAGCACGACCGCTGATTTGGTTCAAGCATGCGCCCATGGCCCCACCCGTCATGACGGACCAAAAAGAGGGAGGGGGCGCTCGGGCTCAAGCGCCCCCTCGGCGGCGCCGGAGCGCCGCGGAGCCCGTCCTTCGGGCTGGGGGATCAGGAAGGACGGGGCTTGTCGCGTCTAGGCCGCTTCGCTGAGCGCCGGCTGGGCGCCGCGCGTCCAGCGCACGGCGGCCTCGGCGATGCGCACGCCGAACAGGCGGGCGGTCTCGCGGTCGCCGGCCGGCGGGCTGATCTCGGGCGAGGCGTTGTCCGATTGGCCGGCCAGGCCGATGAACGAGCCGACGCGGTTGATCGTGTCGGGGCCGCGCTCGGCGGCGGTGACCCCGGGAGGGGCCAGGCCCAGGTTCACCCAGTTCATGCCGTGCTGGGCGGCCAGGATGGTCAGGCTTTCCAGGGCGTGACCCTTGTCGCCGGCGAAGCTGTGCGAGTTGGTGAAGCCCGCGGCCAGCTTGTCCTTCCAGGCGCCGGTGAAGAACGCCCCGGCCGTGGCGTCGGCGAACACTTTGAACACGCCCGAGACGTCGCCCATGTAGGTCGGGGCGCCGAACACCACCGCGTCGGCCGCGGTGATCTGCTCGATGATCGGCGCGAAGTCCTGGGCGGCGTTGTCAATCTTCAGCACCACGGGTGTCTGGCCGGCGTCGCGGACGCCCTCGGCGATCTTGTCGGCCAGGACGGCGGTATGGCCGTAGCCCGAGTGATAAACGATGGCGACCTTGGTCATTGTCGTGAGCCCTGAAGGGTTGCGGCTTCGCAACTGAAACCGTGCCAATTACGTATGGGCGCTCATGGCATATTCCAGGGGATCAGCAACCGACGTTGGTGCAGTTATTCTGCAAGCCGATTTAGCGGCGATGAATCCGCCCTAAGCCGCCGCCTCGACCGTCGCGCTGTTCAGCAGGTCGGCGACCGAGATCTGCGACAGGCGGTCGGCGACGGCCGTGTCGGCGGCGATCATCGCCCCGCGCACGGCGTCGGGAATCTTCTCCCCCACCGGGCAGCCCTTGACGCCCTTGGGGGCCACGCCGAGGTGGGCGCAACCGTTCACGGCTCGCAGGACGACGTCCAGGGTGATGGTCTCGGGGGCCTTCAGCAGCCAGGCCCCGCCGTTGGCCCCGGCCCGCGCGCCGATCAGCCCCGCCTTGCCCAGCATGGCCGTCACGCGACGCACCACGACCGGGTTGGTCGGGACCGAGGCGGCCAGCTCGGCGCTGGCCACGGCGCGGTCCGCCGAGAACGCATTCTTGTGCGCCAGATAGGCCAGGGCGTGCGCGGCGACGGGGAATTTCTGACTGTCGGACATTTTTCTATGACAGGACCCTAAGGGCGTCGCTCGTGCGTTCAACCAAAAACTATCGTCGTCGTCCGGCGTCAGGTCACGATTGAACCCGAGCAGGATTGGGTGTATCGCGCCCCGCTTGATCGATATGGGGCTCCGCACCGCGTTTTGCGAGGGCGACCCCGGAGGGATTGAATGGCTTCCGAAGCCTCTGGCGCCCCTGCTCCCGACAGCGCCGCCCCGTGTGATGTCCCTCCGCAAGCCGGCCATGACCCGAAAGGGCACGGTTTCCTCGCGCTCGCGCTCGGCGCCGTGGGCGTGGTGTTCGGCGACATCGGGACCAGCCCGCTCTACGCCATGCGCGAGGCCCTGGCCCATTCGCGCAGCACCACCGCGACCGAGCACGCCGTGCTGGGCGTGGTGTCGCTGGTGCTGTGGACCCTGACGCTGTTCGTCACGATCAAGTACGTGATCTTCTTCATGCGGGCCGACAACAAGGGCGAGGGCGGCACCCTGGCCCTGATGGCCCTGGCCCAGAAGGCGCTGGGCAAGGTCGGCAACAAGCGCTCGACCGCGGTGTTCTTCCTGGGCGTGATCGGCGCGGCGCTGTTCTACGGCGACGGCATCATTACCCCCGCCATCTCGGTGTTGTCGGCGGTCGAGGGCATGAAGGACGCGCCGCACGTCGGCCACGCCTTGACGCCCTATATCCTGCCGATCTCGGCGGGGATCCTGGTGGCGCTGTTCCTGGTCCAGGCCAAGGGCACCCATCGCATGGCCGCCCTGTTCGGGCCGGTGATGGCGGCCTGGTTCCTGATCCTGGGCGCTCTCGGCCTGTTCCACCTGGTCGACGACCTGTCGATCCTGCGCGCCGTCAATCCCTGGTACGGCCTGCGCTTCCTGCTCGAAAACGGCTTCCTGGGCTTCGTCATCCTGGGCAGCGTGTTCCTGGCCGTGACCGGGGCCGAAGCCCTGTACGCAGACATGGGCCACTTCGGCAAAAGCCCGATCCGAGCGGCCTGGCTGTACCTGGCCTTCCCTTGCCTGGCCCTGAACTATCTGGGCCAGGGCTCGCTGGTGCTGGACCACCCGGCCTCGCGGCACAATCCGTTCTGGGACATGGTCCCGACCTTCGCTTACTGGCCGGTGCTGCTGATGGCCACCGCGGCCACGGTCATCGCCAGCCAGGCGGTGATCACCGGCGCCTTCTCGATGACCCAGCAGGCGGTGCAGCTTGGCCTGCTGCCGCGCCTGGACATCAAGCGCACCTCCGAGACCCAGGCCGGCCAGATCTACGTGCCGGCGGTCAATACCTTCCTGCTGGTGGGCGTGCTGATCCTGCTGGTGATGTTCCAGAGCTCGCACAAGCTGGCTTCGGCCTATGGCATCGCCGTGACCGGCGCGATGTTCGTCGACACCCTGCTGGCCTACGTGGTGCTGCGCCTGGTGTGGAAGTGGAGCCTCTGGCAGACCGCCGCCCTGCTGATCCCGCTGGCGATGATCGACATGGTGTTCATCGCCTCCAACATGCTGAAGATCCCGGACGGCGCCTGGCTGCCCCTGGCTTTCGGGGCTGTGCTGGTGCTGGTCATGTGGACCTGGACGCGCGGCGCCCAGATCCTGACCGACAAGACCCGCCGCGACAGCGTGCCCCTGGTCGACCTGATGGAGATCCTGCGGGCCCGCGCCCCGCACCGCGCCCCCGGCACGGCGATCTTCCTGACCTCCGACCCGGACATGACCCCGGTCGCCCTGATGCACAACCTCAAGCACAACAAGGTGCTGCACGAGCGCAACGTGATCCTGACCGTCCGCACGGCCGAGACGCCGCGCGTCGCCGACGAGGACCGCGTCCGCACCCAGGCCATCAACGCCGACTTCAAGAAGGTCGAGATCTATTACGGCTTCATGGAAAGCCCGAACGTGCCCAAGGCCCTGGCCATCCTGCGCAAACAGCAGGGCCTGAAGTTCGACATCATGGCCACCAGCTTCTTCCTGGGCCGCCGTTCGATCGTGCCGTCGGCTAATAGCGGCATGCCGCTGTGGCAGGACCGGATCTTCATCTTCCTGATGAAGAACGCTACCAACCCGACCGACTTCTTCAAGATCCCGCCCGGCCGCGTGGTCGAGCTGGGCGCCCAGGTGACGGTCTAGGATGAATTCGGTCTGGCTTGTGCTGACATCATGGCTACTCATGAGTTTTGTGGGCCTGGAGATCGCACGAAGGACCTGGCGTCGGACTGTGCCGTCTCAGACCATCAAGACATGGGCTTTGGGTCCTGGTTGGCGGCCGCAGCCACGAGCGATCATCTGGGCTCCTGTCGGCCTGGCTGTATTGATGGGAGCGTTCTTGCTGCAGTCCGCAAGCACCGATCCGCTCGGTGAAATGAGCGAAGTTTGGATGAGCCTGGCGTTGATGGTCTGGTGTTTCGCGACACAAAGCCTGATTTTTCGAGACGTTTGCAAGGCTTCGGCGGATCGTGGCGCGCTACGGAAAGGTAGCGATCAATGAACGTCCTCGGCGTGATCGGCGATGTGCTGTGGCTGCTGGCGCTGTCGATAATGGGCGGCGCCTCGCGCATGGCCTGGGGCAAGGTCAAGGACGTGCTGGTGCCGATGCTGTGGGCGCCCTCGGGCAAGACCGTATGGCGGGCGCCGCGCGCCGTGGCCCTGGCGTCGCTGCCGACCTTCGCCTTCCTGCTCAGCCTGTGGCTGCTGGTCGAGAGCCGCCGGCCGACAAGCCTGGATCTCAGCGTCATCCTGCTGTGCGTGCGCGCCATCGTGGCGGCGATCTTCGCGGTGGTCCACCTGACCCAGGTGCGCCGCGCCCTAAACCAGCTGGCCGCCGAAGGTCAGATCAAGCTCTGACTCCGCCCTTGTCGCGCGGCGCCGTTTCAATCGTCGCGAAACCGCGCTAAACGCCCCGCGACCTTGTGTTTCTCCGGCGGAGAAACACGCTGCGACTTTGTGTTTCTCGGAAGGACCCCCTCATGGCTGGCAAGCCCGTGAAGAAGGTCGTGCTCGCCTATTCGGGCGGCCTCGACACCTCGATCATTCTCAAGTGGCTGCAGACCGAATACGGGGCGGAGGTCGTGACCTTCACCGCCGACCTTGGCCAGGGCGAGGAGATCGAGCCGGCGCGCGCCAAGGCCCTGGCGGCCGGGGTCAAGCCGGAGAACATCTTCATCGAGGACGTGCGCGAGGAGTTCGTCCGCGACTTCGTGTTCCCGATGTTCCGGGCCAACACCGTCTATGAAGGCCAGTACCTGCTGGGCACCTCGATCGCCCGCCCGCTGATCGCCAAGAAGCAGATCGAGATCGCCCGCAAGACCGGCGCCGACGCCGTCAGCCACGGCGCGACCGGCAAGGGCAACGACCAGGTCCGTTTCGAGCTGGGCTACTACGGCCTGGAGCCCGACATCCACGTGATCGCCCCCTGGCGCGAATGGGACTTCAAGTCCCGCGAGGCTCTGCTGGACTTCGCCGAGAAGCACCAGATCCAGATCGCCAAGGACAAGCGCGGCGAGGCGCCGTTCAGCGTCGACGCCAACCTGCTGCACAGCTCGTCCGAGGGGAAGGTTCTCGAGGACCCGGCCGTTGAGGCCCCCGAGTTCGTCCACATGCGCACGATCGCGCCGGAAGACGCGCCGGACAAGCCGACCGTCATCACCATCGACTTCGAGAAGGGCGACCCGGTCGCCATCGACGGCGTGGCGATGAGCCCGGCGACCCTGCTGACCAAGCTGAACGAACTGGGCCGCGACAACGGCATTGGCCGCCTGGACCTGGTCGAGAACCGCTTCGTCGGCATGAAGTCGCGCGGCGTCTACGAGACCCCGGGCGGCACCATCCTGCTGGCCGCCCATCGCGGCATCGAGTCGATCACGCTCGACCGCGGCGCCATGCACCTGAAGGACGAGCTGATGCCGAAATATGCGTCGCTCGTTTACAACGGCTTCTGGTTCGCCCCCGAGCGCGAGATGCTGCAGGCCGCCATCGACTACAGCCAGCAGAAGGTCACCGGCCAGGTGCGGGTCAAGCTCTACAAGGGCAATGTCGCCGTCATCGGCCGCACCAGCCCCTACAGCCTCTACGACCAGGACCTGGTCACCTTCGAGGAGGGCAAGGTCGCCTACGACCACCGTGACGCCGGCGGCTTCATCAAGCTCAACGCCCTGCGCCTGCGCGTCCTGGCCAAGCGCGACAAGCGCGACGCTTAAGGCGCTCGGTCTTGCGACACGACAAAAGCCCCGCCGTCGCTGGCGGGGCTTTTTTTGTTGGATGCTCAACCTTTTAGCCGTCATTCCCGCCCTTGTGGCGGGAACCCCTCTACCCGTCGCAAGGGCGGGGTGTGGCGCGCCAGCGCGCCAAAGCATTTCACCGTCGGCTGAACCAGGGGTTCCCGCCGCAAGGGCGGGAATGACGGTTGATAGGGGTGTGCAGCCAGCCTCTACCGTCCAAGCTCCCCCGGCCGGTACGTCCGCTCCATGTGCCCCTTCAGCTCGTCCGGATAGAAGTAGACCGTCCGCAGATCCCCTCGTGGATACCGCTCGGCCTGATCGTTGAAGTGCCTGGAGGCCGGGTCGCCGCTCTCGCCGCCCGCCGACACCGCCAGGGCCTTCACCCGAGGGCCGAACTCGACCGCGGCCACGAAGCTGTTGCCGCTGGTCCCGTAGTACTTCTTCGTGCCCGGATAGCGCTTGGCCCCGAACGAGGCCAGCGAGCCCCACTGGCCCGAGGTGAAGGGCACGGCGATCGAGGGCTTGGCGTCGTCGAAGGTCTGGACGATGGCGCCGTCGTTGCGCTGGAAGCGGTTGATCCGGCCCCACGGCGTGCGCCAGTCGCCGAAGTCGGCCGCCAGGCGGTCCGAGGCCTCGGCCAGGGCCGCCAGCTTCTGGGCCGGCGTCGTGCGCTCGGCCATGTAGGCGTAGACCGACACGCCCTGCGCCTTGGCCGCCGCCGCCGACCTGGCCCACAGGGCCTCACCCCAGAACACCGCCAGCGAGGTCTCGGTCGAGCCCTCCGACCACTTCAGGTCCCAGCCCCTCAGCGCCGCCATCTGGTCGCCCAGCCGCGCTTTGACCGGGTCGCCGTCAGGCGTCCGGTCGTAGGCCTTGGACAGGGTCGGGACCAGGTCGGCGAAGGCGGTCAGGTAGGGATCGTAGGCCGCCTGGATCAGGGTCGGCAGGGTGAAGCCCTTGCGTGCGCTCAGCACCCGCGTGGCGTGGATCCCACGCGGCGTCTCGCCGACGCTGTCCATGTAGCGCGGGAAGTCGGCGGGCTTGGGACTGTAGGGCCCGGCCGCCGAATAGGGCCAGTTGTTGGTGTTCATCAGCCAGCCGTTGGGCGGATTCTTCAGATGCGGCGCCTCGGTCAGGGCGTGCAGGCCCTTCCAGTCGGTGGCCGGGTCCGCCCCGTCGACCGGGCGCGTATAGTCGAAGCGGTCGTCGCGGCGCGGGATGAACTGCGGGTGCAGATAGGCCACCTCGCCCTTGTCGTCGGCGAACAGGGTGTTGTTCGAGGAATTGGCCTTCAGCTCGGCTACCTTCAGGAAGCTTTGGTAGTCGGTCGCCTTGGTGCGCAGGAACGACTGCTCCAGCGCCTCGACCGGCCGGTACATCATCGCAAAGGCGATCCACTTGCCGCCCCCTTGGCCGTCCGCCGCCCGGACGATCGGACCGTGATGGGTGCGGTAGACGGTGAAGGTGCGGCGGGCCAGGGCGCCATCGGCGGCCTTGTAGGCGACCTCGACGGCCGACGTCGCCACCGGCCGGTCCTCGGCGCCGTACCGGTAGACCAGCGTGCCGTCCTTGCGGACGATGGTCTCGGCGAACTCGTCCACTACGTCGACGGTGCTGGAGGTATGCATCCAGCCGGCATGGGCGTTGAAGCCCTGGTAGATGAAGAACTGCCCCCAGGTCGCCGCGCCATAGGCGTTCAGCCCGGCGTCGCTGGTCATCTGCAGCTCGGAGCGGAAGAAGAACGAGGTGTGCGGGTTGATCAGCAGCAGGGCGTGGCCGTCCCGGGCGTTGGACGGGGCGATGGCGAAGCCGTTGGAGCCGGTGGGCTCGCGGAATTCCACCGCCTGGGCCAGTTCGCGGGCCCTGACCTGCTCCGAGGCCTGGAGCTGAGGCTTGCCGTAGAAGGCCTCCAGTTCGCCCAGCGAGATCCGCTCGACGTCGCCGCCGATGCTGCCCTCGGTGAAGCTCAGCGCCATCCACGGCTCGAACCGGGTGATGACCTTCGGCTTCACCTCCGGATGGGTCGCCAGGTAGAAGTTCAGCCCGCCGGCCCAGGCGTCCATCAAGGCCTTCAGCCAGACGGGGCTCGCCGCATAGCGAGCCTTGAGGTCGGCGGGATCGACGAACAGCCGCATCCGCAAGTCCTGCCAGACCGCGGCCTCGCCTTCCGCCTCGGCGGTGCGGCCCAGGGCGGTCAGGTAGTTGGCCTCGATGCGCGGGAAGTCGTCCTCGGCCTGGGCGTAGACCATGCCGAACACCGCGTCGGCGTCGCTCTTGCCGTGCACGTGGGCGATTCCCCAGTCGTCGCGCGTGATCTGGACCCGGGCGGCGACGGCGCGCTGCCGGGCCAGATCGCCAGCGGACGGGTCGGCCAGGGCGGGGACGCCGAGCGCCGCGCAGGCGGCCGACAGCAGCAACAGATTTCCGATCCGCAAGACGCATCCCCCCGATCCACCGACCAGACCGTCGGGCGCCGCCGGGACCTTGTCCAGGCCCGCGCGGGGAGTCAGGCGCGATCCGGCCCGCTTGGCGCGAAAGGTCGTCAGGAAATGTCGGAAAGGTCCTTGGTGGAGCCGAGGGGAATCGAACCCCTGACCTCCTCATTGCGAACGAGGCGCTCTACCATCTGAGCTACGGCCCCAAGGAAGCGCGGAGATACGTTGGGCCGGCGGCCTCGTCAAGCGTCGGGTTGGGTCTTCGGCGGGGTTCGCTTGCCAGGGCCGTCGCGGCGCGGCAAGAAGCGGTGTTATTGGACGGGAAGCTCATGGCCGGCATTATTCAATCCGTGTTTTTTATCCTCGGCGCTCTGCTGACGATGCTGTCTTGGGCGATCATCATTTCGGCCGTGCTGAGCTGGCTGGTGGCCTTCGACGTCATCAACCTGCGTAACCGCGCGGTCTATCAGATCAGCACCTTCCTCGACCGGGTGACCGGTCCCGTGCTGCGGCCGTTTCAGCGGATCATTCCGCCGTTGGGCGGCGTCGATATCAGCCCGATCGTCGTGCTGCTGATTATCACCGCCGTGCAGCGGTTCATCCTGCGGGACTTGGAAAACGCCCTTCTTCGGCTGGTCGGCTACTACTAGCGCCCAAATGTCCTCGACGATGCGTCTGGCCATCCGCCTCACCCCGCGCGGCGGGCGCGAGGCGGTCGACGGATGGGCCGTCGATGGCGACGGACGGCCCTATCTGAAGGTGCGTGTCGCGGCCCCGCCGGTCGAGGGCGCGGCCAACGCGGCCCTGATCGCCTTCCTGGCCAAGACCCTGGGCGTGTCCCGGTCGTCCGTGACCCTGGCGTCCGGCGCGGGAGCGCGGCTGAAGCTGATCGACGTCGTCGATTGCGACCCGTTGTCGCTGGAGCGCGCGCTGGGACGTCCGCCCCCGCCCCCAATTGCGACACACCCAAGCAAGATTTGATCGAAAATATCAGCTTGACCGCATGTCACGCGTCGAAAATGCCGCTGTGAGGAGGATCGGGAGAGATTTCGTCCCCTTCCGGCCGGAAAAGACGTGAACGAACCGGCGTTTTTCATCCCCTTTTAGCGACGATGTTTCATGCTATGGGCTCTAGGCGCGTGGCGGGGGCCGCGCGCGACGGGGGGCTGAGTGGGCGACGAACGGCATCGGTCGGGGGAGATGAGGGCCGCGCTCGCGCGGCGCGGCAATCTCTATCTGCGCGTCGCCGCCACGGTGATGATCGCCCTGATCCTGCACGTCTTCATGAACGCCAGCTGGACCTGGCTGTGGGTGGGGACCTATGCGGCGGCCCAGCTGGTCGAGTTGGTCCTGATCCGCCAGATGTTGCGCCAGCCTAGTCCCGGGCGGGCGCTGCGGCTGGCCGTGGCGGCCATGCCGGCGATCACCTCGACCATCTTCGGCTTCCTGTCGATTCCGCTGTTCGCCTCGAGCATCCGCTTCGCCCCCACCCTGGGCGGCCTGCTGCTGGCCGGGGCCTTGCTGAACGTCATCGTGGTCAATTCCAGCCTGAGGTCGGCGACGATCTCGGCGGCCGCCCCGCACGTGGCCTACCTGCTGATCGCGCCGTTCGTGGCCCGATGGGCCAATCCGGCCTCGGCCCTGGCCAGCGCCCTGTGGTTCGGGGTGCTGCTGCTGATCCTGTCGGTGTTCGTCGCCGCCCGCACCCTGGAACGGGCCCTGAACGCCGAAGCCGCCGCCAAGGAGGAGGCCGAGCGGCGCCGCCACGAGGCCGAGGAGGCCGTCGCCGCCAAGTCGGCCTTCGTGGCCATGATCAGTCACGAGCTGCGCACGCCGATCAGCGCCATCCTGGCCGGAGCGGCCCGCCTGCACAGCGACCTGCCCGACGCCGCCTCCAAGACCCACGCCCAGCTGATCGGCGACGCCGGCGCGATGATGCGCACCCTGCTCAACGACCTGCTGGACCTGTCGCGCCTGGACGCCGGGCGGATGGCGGTCGAGCAGGCGCCGTTCGACCTGCGCCAGGCCATGGCCGACACCCTGCGCCTGTGGCGTCCCGACGCCCAGAAGAAGGGCCTGCGGCTGCGGGTCGAGGGCGCCGCCAACCTGCCACGCTGGGTGGCCGGCGATACCCTGCGGCTGCGCCAAGTGCTCAACAACCTGCTGTCTAACGCCATCAAGTTCACCGGACAGGGCGCGGTCACCGTGCGGCTGGCGGCGCGCGAGGCCGGCGACGGCCTGATGTTCGAGGCCGTGGTCGCCGACACGGGCCAGGGCCTGACCGAGGAGCAGATGGCGCGGCTGTTCACGCCCTTCGATCAGTTGGCCGCCAATGTGGCGCGCGAACACGGCGGCTCGGGCCTGGGCCTGGTGATCAGCCGGGAACTGGCCCGATTGATGGGCGGCGACCTGACCGTGACCAGCAAACCCGGCAAGGGCTCGCGCTTCCGGCTTGAGGTCCGGCTTGAGGCCGCTCAGGCCCCGGACGCCCGGACCGGCGGCGCCGTCATCGATGGCGCCCGAGTGCTGGTGGTCGACGACCACGTGGTCAACCGCCGGGCCTTGGAGCTGGTGCTGCAGTCGTTCGGTATCCAGCCCACCCTGGCCGAGTCCGGCGAGCGGGCCCTGGAGCTGCTGCACTCGGAGGTGTTCGACGTCATGCTGATGGACGTCTACATGCCGGGCATGGACGGCCGCGACGCCACCCGTGAGCTGCGCGCGGCCGAGGGACCCAATCGCCACATTCCGGTGATCGCCGTCACCGCCTCGGCCACCGCCAAGGACTGGGAGGCCTGTCACGCGGCCGGCATGAACGCCCACGTCGCCAAGCCGATCGATCCCAGCCAGCTGCACGCGGCCCTGAGCGAGCTGCTGCCGGTCAGCGCGTCGAGGGCGGCGGCCTAGGCGGGGAGACTTGCCCCCTACGGACCGCTTTGCGGTCGTCTTCCCCCTGAGGGGAAGAGCTTCGCGCATCCGGCTCCGCCCCCTATGGGGGCGGACAGACCGCGCAGCGGTCAGGTGGGGGCAAGGAGGACGTCTCGTTGAGCAATCCGGCCACCCGCTCCTTCAACGCCGCCTGATCCTTCATCTCGCACTCCCAGACCGTCTCCACCCGCCAGCCAGCGGCGGCGAGGTCGGCGCGGTTGCGGGCGTCGCGCGCCATGTTCCGCGCCACCTTGGCCAGCCAGTAGTCGCGGTTGGCCTTGGGCACGCGCGACCCGCGGGCGCAGTCGTGGCCGTGCCAGAAGCAACCGTGGACGAAGATCGCCAGCCGCCGGCCCGGCATGGCCACGTCGGGCGAGCCGGGCAGGTCCTTGCGGTGCAGGCGGTAGCGCGCGCCCAAGCCGGTCAGCAGCCGGCGCAGCAGCAGCTCGGGCCTGGTGTCCTTGCTCTTGACCCGAGCCATCACGGCCGAGCGCTTGGCGGGGGTGAAGACGTCGGTCGCCTTCGAGGCGGATCCTGGCGGGGTCATGGTTTCGTAACGCCTGGGAACCGTCCCAGGCGCAGGGTTCCGGTCAGCAGCCGCGCCGCCACGTGCCGAACGCCCGGCAAACCCGACATCGGGGTGAACAGCCGGTCGCGCACCGCCGGCCAGAATCCGCCATGCGACTGAAACAGCGGCGTCAGGGCCCTGGACGCCACCTGGTAGAGGCCGGTATGGCGGCGGCGGTCGGCCTGCCAGGCCCGGATCGACACGGCGACCGGCCGCCGGTCGCGCCCCAGCCGTTCGGCCAACTCGACGGCGTCCATCAGGGCCAGGTTCGCGCCCTGCCCCAGCTGCGGGCTGGTGCCGTGGGCCGCGTCGCCCAGCAGGGTGCAGGCGCCCTGGCTCCAGCGGCCGACCGAGACGTCGCGATAGAGCGCCCGGGAGAAGCCCGCCCAGTCCCGGCGTTCGTCGAGCAGGGCGGCCAGGTCCGGCCAGAGCGGCTTCAGCCGCTGCTCGCGCCAGGCGGCGAAGTCGCCGGCCAGGAAGTGGTCCAGCCCGGCGACCGGCACGGACCAGAACATGGCCAGGCCGGTGGGCGACAGGCCGTCCGGGTCGTGACCGACCGGCAGGGCGCCGACCATCACCTCGGCCCGGTGATAGACCTGGCGCAGGGCCCCGCCGAAACGGTCGCCAGGGTCGGGCAGATGGGTCCAGACCGCGCCCCAGGGATAGACCGGCGCGCGGGCCCGGGGGCGAAGGCTCGCGCGCAGCGGCGAGGCCGAGCCGTCGGCGATCACCGCCAGGTCAAACGGGCCGAACACCCGGCCCTGGTCGTCGTGCAGGATCGGACGGGCGGGGGTCTCCACCCCGGTGATCCGGGCCCCGGTGACCACCTCGACGCCGGCCTCGGGCAGGGCGCCGTGCAGGGTCTGGAACAGCACGCCGCGATGGATGCCGACGCCGTGGGCGCCGGGCTTCCAGTCGTTGTAGTCCAGGTCCATGACCTTGCGGCCGCGGCTGTCCTTGCCCTCCAGCCGGTCCACCCGGGCGCCCAGGGCGCGAACCTGCTCGTCGAGCCGCAGCGCGCGCAGCGCCGCCAGGCCGGTCGGCTGGAGCAGCAGGCCCGAGCCCAGCGGTCGCGGGGCCTCGAAGGCCTCCAGCAGGGTGACGGCGTGACCGGCCCGCGCCAGGGCCAGGGCGGCGGCCATGCCGCCGACCCCGCAGCCGACTATGCCGACTCGCACGCCCCGATTGTCCCTGTCGACCGGCCTGGGATCAGAGCCCCTCGAACAGGGCGGTCGACAGGTAGCGCTCGGCGAAGCTGGGGATGATCGCCACCACCAGCTTGCCGGCATAGTCGTCGCGCATGGCCAGGTCGAAGGCGGCGGTCAGGGCCGCGCCCGAGCTGATGCCCACAGGCAGGCCCTCGGTGGAGGCCGCCTTGCGGGCCATGGCGAAGCTGTCGTCGTTCGACACCTGGATGATCTCGTCGATCACTCCGCGATCGAGGATGCCCGGCACGAAGCCGGCGCCGATACCCTGGATCTTGTGCGGGCCGGGCGCGCCGCCCGACAGCACGGCCGAGGCCTCCGGCTCGACGGCGACCATCTTCACCGACGGCTTGCGGGCTTTCAGCACTTGGCCAACGCCCGAGATGGTGCCGCCAGTGCCGACGCCCGAGACTACGGCGTCCACAGCCCCGGCCGTGTCGTTCCAGATCTCCTCGGCCGTCGAGACGCGGTGGATCAGCGGGTTGGCGGTGTTCTCGAACTGCTGGGGCATCACCGCGCCGGGGGTGGCCTCGATGATCTCCTGGGCCCGGGCGACGGCGCCGCGCATGCCCTTCTCGGCCGGCGTCAGCTCCAACTTGGCGCCCAGCAGCAGCAGCATCTTGCGGCGCTCGATCGACATGCTCTCGGGCATGACCAGGGTCAGCTTGTAGCCCTTGGCGGCGGCCACGAAGGCCAGGGCGATGCCGGTGTTGCCGCTGGTCGGCTCGACGATGGTGCCGCCCGGCTTCAGCAGGCCCTTGGCCTCCAGATATTCGACCATGGCCACGCCGATGCGGTCCTTGACCGAGGCCAGCGGGTTGAAGAATTCCAGCTTGGCCACGACCGTGCCCTTGGGCTTCAGCTCGGCGGTCAGGTTGGGCAGGCGGACCAGCGGGGTGTCGCCGACCGTGTCGAGGATCGAGTCGAAGATCTTGCCGCGTCCGGCGCGCTTGAACCGCGCGGCGTCGTAGATCGAGGAGGCGTCGTCCATGGAAAGTCTCGCTTGGTGTGGCGTTGGCGGCCTGGATTCAATTCACCTTAGGCCGGGGGTTCTGGCGTGTCAGCGGCTCATTCGGCGGCCAGCGGCGCAGTTTTCCTGAAGGCCAGCGGAGTCAGCAAGCCGTCGGCCAGCCAGCGCACCACCGGGGCGGCCACGCCGTCGCCGATCACATGCAGGCCAGCCGTGGCGCTGCGGGGCAGGCGGTAGGCGTCAGCCAGGCCCATCAACCGGGCCCCCTCGCGCGCGCTAAGCAGGCGCGAGCGCACCTGCCCCCTGTCGATCACCAGCAGGGTCTGGCGGGACGAGCCGCCGCGCGGGGTGCGCAGACAGCCGGCCAGGCCGTCGAACCGCACCTCGGCCCGCTGTTCGCCGCCGCGCATCCGCCGAAAGACCGCGCCGACCGCCCGCTCGCCGCTCTGGACCCGAACCTGGACGGCGGCGCGGTGGGCGGGGGCCATCAGGTCCAGCAGGGCGGCGGTCGCGGCGTCCGACCGCCAGGCGACCTGGTCATCAGGTTCGAGCAGGGCCGAAAGATCGGTGTTGCGGGCTGGCGGCGCGGCAAGACTCCACCAGATCCAGGCGGCGGTCAGGTCGGCCGGCAGACGGGCGTGGGCGTCGCGCACGGCGCGGGTCTGGAACGGACTGGAACCGGACAGCCCGTCCACCGGCAAGCGGGTGGCGATCACGAACACCCGCGGCCGCGATTGGGGGACGAAGCGGGCGGCGTCGATCTCCAGGGCGCCGAAGCGGTAGCCCTGCTCGGCCAGGGCCCGGCACAGGGCGGTGAAGTCGGCGCCGCCGTGCGAGGTCAGCAGGCCCACCACGTTCTCGACCACCACCGTGTCGGGGCCGCGCCCTTCGGCGGAGAGCGCCTCCATCAGCTTCCAGAACCCGAAGAAGGCCGAGGAGCGTCCGCCCTGCAGGCCGGCCCGGGCGCCGGCCAGGCTGAAGTCCTGGCAGGGGCTGGAAGCCCAGGCCAGGTCGGCCTGTCCCGGCAGGTCGGCCGGCGCGATCTTCCAGACGTCGCCCTGGTGGAAATGGCCCTCGCCGTTGGCGGCGCCCGCGTCGGCGAAGTTGGCGCGGTAGGTCGCGGCCTTGACCGGGTCGAAGTCGTTGGCGAACGCGCAGGTCCAGGCCTCGCCCAGCCCCAGGCGCGCCATCCCGCCGCCAGCGAAGAATTCGTAGAAGACAGGACCAGGCGCGGCGTTCCGATTCATCGCCTATGAGTCTAGCGTGAGCCGCCCCTGCGAGGATAGCGCCGCCATGCTCCGTTTCACGTTCCCCGGGCGCGTGGCCCTTCCCCCGGTCCTGGGCCTCGCCGCCACGCTCGCGGCCTGCCTCACGGCCTGTGGGGAGGCGCCCATGGGCGCGTCGGAGGGCGCGTCGACCGCGCCGGCCGACGCCCCGGCTTCGACGGCGCCGGGACCGGACTTTACCGGCGACTTCGAGCTGGTCGGGACCGAGCCGTTCTGGGGCGGCCGGATCGGCCCGGACGGACTGAGCCTGACGCGCGCGGGCGAGGCCGAGGTCCGCGCCGACAATCCAGGCGTCAAGGTCGAGGAGGGGGCCGGCGTGTGGCGCGCCGGCCCCCTGGTGCTCAAGCTGCGCGCCGAGCCCTGTTCGGACGGGATGTCGGACCGTCGATACGGCTATCGCGCCGAGGTCATGCTCAACGGTCTGACGTTAAGGGGATGCGCCGCCAGGCCGGAAGAACCGCCGACCTAGCCTGGACCTCAGTAGGCCGTGCGCTGCAGCGGCACCACGACGGCGGTCGAGACCAGGATCCAGATGTCCTGCAGGATCGACCAGCTCTCGATGTAGTGGTTGTCGAACCGGATGCGTTGCTCCATGTCGGCGACCGTCTCGGTCTCGCCGCGGAAACCCTTGACCTGCGACAGGCCGGTGATGCCCGGGCGGGTGCGGAAGCGCTTGTGATAGTCGGCGATGTGGGCGCCGTAATATTCGTCGTGAGCCAGGGCGTGAGGGCGCGGGCCGACCAGCGACATGTCCCCTTTCAGCACATTGAGGAGTTGCGGCAGTTCGTCGAGGCTGGACCGGCGCAGGAAACGGCCCACCCGGGTGACCCGGCTGTCGTTGCGGGTGGCCTGCTTGACGACATCGCCGTCGTCGGCGACCGTCATCGAGCGGAACTTGTAGACGCGGAACGGCACGCCGTTCAGACCCGTCCGTCTTTGCACGAACAGGACCGGCCCGCGGCTGTCGAGCTTGACGGCCAGCGCGATCAGCAGAAGCGTCGGGGCCAGGAAGATCAGCAGCCCCAGAGAACCGGCGAGGTCGAGGAAACGCTTCTGAAGGCTATAGGCGGGGCCCGTGCGAGACGCGCGCGGCTGCTCCAGACCCGTAATGGCGTACCCCTGTTCCATATCAGACCTCATCCGTCCTTCGTGCCGGGCCGATGGAATAACGCCCTCGGAATCGTCCCTAGCAAGGGTCACGCCACTCAACTTTCCAAGCTCAGCCATTGCGAACGGCGGCTTGTTCGAGAGCTTTGTTGAGATTGTTTCTTGGTCCACAATGAGATCCCATTAACAATCCAGAAGCCATAAGGGAACACGCGAAAGCTCTTTTTTGCGATCTGGTTGTTCAAACGACAGGCACGGCATATTTTTTCGTCACAACGTCAGATCGTTTTGACACTCGTTCGTCGCTTCCCCGAACGGACCAGATTCTTGAGACACCAAACTAGTGTCTCGAATTGGGCCGTGCAGCCCCGTATTGAAAATTTCATGCTGCTCGCTGTGGACGGGAACCGTGATGCTTAGCGCCACCATGAGATCTGGGGAGTGGGGAGCCAGGGTGGCCGGCGCGTCGAAGGTCTTCAGACCTTCGGGACCAGGCCCCTTCCCGGTGGCGCTGATCCTGCACGGCTGCGGCGGCAAGACGCCGTTCCTGGAGGTCTACGCCCGGGTCGCGGTCGAGGCCGGCTGGGCGGCGGTGGTGGTCGACAGCTTCGCGCCCCGGGGGATCTCACCCTTGCGCGCCAAGCTGACAGTCTGCACGGGAACCGCGCTTCGAGGCCTCGAGCGATCGGCCGACATCTTCGCCATGCTGGCTTGGCTGGAGGACCAGCCTTGGGCCGACGCCGAGCGCGTGTTCCTGGCCGGCTGGAGTCATGGCGGCTGGGCGATCATGGACGGCTATGCGATCGGCCCTAACGCCGCCCGGGCCACCGGCGTCGTCGACGCCGATCCGCTGAAGCTGCGCGCCCGGGTCAAGGGCGCCTTGCTGGTCTATCCGTACGCGGCCTATCCGTCCCTGACGTCCAGCCAGGGGTGGGGCGACCTCCAAGGGACCGGGGACCTCAAGGTGTTCTCCGTGGTGGCGGGCAAGGATCAGGTGGTCGGCTGGAAATATCCGCAGAAGGCGCTCGAACGCCTCAAGCGCGACGGCCTGGCGGTCGATACCGCCTTCTATCCGGACGCCACCCACGCCTTCGACGACGATCGCGCCAACGATCCGCGCGCCCGGTACCGACCTGACCTCTTCGCCCGAACGCAGGACTATTTCGCCCAGGCCCTGGCGGTGGCGGTCGCCGGCTGAACTCGCCCTTGACGCGCATCGCTCCCGTGAAGATTGTGCGCCTCGGATTTGTATGCCAGGGTCGCGCCACCTAGCGGGAGGCCTTCCATGAAGCTGGCGCTGTTCGCGCGAGCCGCGCTCGCCCTGACCCTCGTCCTGGCGCCCGTCGCCTGCGCGCCGGTGGCGCCGCCGCCCAACCCCGCCGCCCAGGTCACCGCCGCCAGCCTGAAGGCCCAGACCCTATCGCTGCTGGACGTGGCCGCAGACCCCTACGCCAACCACGCCGCCGAGGTGGACGCCCTGACCGCCCGGATCGACGCGGCGGCCAGCGCCGCGGCGGCCGATCCGCTCAATACCTTCTCGGCGCGGCAGTGGGCCGTGCTGCGCGACCCCGGCCGGGCGCTCTATGGCGGCGCGATCGCGCTGTGGCGCAGCCAGGGCGCGCTGAGCCCGGCCTTTCGCGACCAGAAGAAGATCCAGATCGGCCGGGCGTTCGACTACATCCTCTGCCTGGAGGCCAACAAGCGGCAGGCCATGGCCTGCGGCCAGATCGAGGAAGGCGGCGCGTCATGAGCCAGTTCGACGACTTCCTGGCGGCCGCCAAGGCCAACCTCTCGGTGCTGGGTAAGGACAGCTTCGAGGGCTATTCCGACCAGGTGAAGGCCCTGGCCCAGGACGCCCTCGACAAGGCCAAGGCCAACCTGGCGCTCTGGACCGGGCTGCTGGCGGCCGGCCAGCTGAGCCAGGCCGAGTTCAGGAACCTGGTGCAGGGCGAGACCGACCTGACCGAGATCGCCGGCTACACCGCCGCCGGGGTGAGCCAGGCCGAGGCCCAGCGGCTGCGCGACGCGGTGACCCTGGCCGTGATCAATACGGCGCTGGACACCTTCCTCAACGCCAAGCCGGCGCACTGATCGCCCTGGTTCACGCCGCGATCGGCGCCGTACGGTGCTCGCGGCGCAGCGGCATGGGGCCGCGATAGGCCAGCCGCCACAGCCACTCCAGCGGCCCCATGGTGAAGCGGGCCATCCACCAGCGCGACCACAGGACCTGCAGCAGCCAGATCACGGCCACGGCCACGGCCAGGAACGGGCGGTCGACCTTGCCGTACAGCGCCGGACCACGACCGCCGTAGAGCAGCACCGTCATTAGGATCGACTGGGTCAGATAGTTGGTGAAGGCCATCTGCCCCACCGGCGCCAGCACCGCCGGGATCGCCATCCAGAACCGAGTGCGCGCGGCCATCACCATCAGCCCCACATAGCTCAGGCTGACCACGGGGGCCGTGGCGCTCTGCAGCCAGCGGGCCAGAGCACGAGACGGCCAGGGATGGCTGGGCAGCAGCATGTAGGTCGTCTCGGCCATGGCGACGATCGCCAGGGCGCCCAGGCCGGCGGCGATCAGCCCTTGATACACCCCCGTCGAAGCCTTGCCGCTCAGGACGCCCAGCTTGTAGAGGCCCATGCCGATCAGCATCAGCGACAGCACCAGCAGCGGCCAGGCCGGAGGCCACTGGGTGAAGGAGCCGAACACGTAGTCCCAATAGTCCTTGGCGTTCTGGACGAAGGACTGGGCGAAGCTTCCGGCGTACTGGGCGCTGTCCGCATGGACCTGGGCCAGGAACTTGGCCATGGCGGCCGGCGGTGGGTCGCCGCCGCCCTGGGCCGCATGCTTGAACAGGTTCCAGGCGCCCCAGGCCGAGAGCGCCAGGTGCAGACCAATCCCCGCCTGCAGCAGGCGCTTGGCCGACCACGAACGGGCCCACATCGCCAGAAGTCCGACGATCGCATAGGTGTTGAGCACATCGCCCTGCCAGATCACCAGCCCGTGGAAGAGGCCGATGGCCAACAGGCTGACCAGGCGCAGGATCAGGATCCTCCGGCGCTCGCCGGCGTCCGGCCCCGCCCCGCCCTCGCCGCCCACCAGCAGGATCGAGGCGCCGAACAGCATGGCGAACATCGAATAGAACTTCTGCTGGAAGAAGACCTGGGTGACCCACCAGACGGCGACGGAGGCCGGGGCCATGCCGAGCGGCCACAGGGTCAGGCTGGTGGCCACGGCGTGGGGCTCGGCCGAGATCGGGATGTTGCACAGGAGGATGCCCAGCACCGCCAGGCCCCGCAAGGAGTCCAGCAGAACGATACGATCCTTGACCATCCATGCCCCCGAAACGCCACGCTTGCGCCGACCGATGCGATCCTGGACCGTCTCCGCGCGAACGACAACCCTGGGTTAGGCGGGCCGTATCGGGGACACGCCACGCGCATGGCCCCGTCGCCTGACGTCAGCCCGCCGTCGCCAGGCCTCTCAGAGCCGCATTGGCGATCGTCAGCTTGGCGAAGGTCCAGCCGCCGCCGGCCTGCTCGATGTCCTCGACCGTCCGCTTGGCGGCCCGGACGGTTTCGGCGCGCAGGGCGCCCCATGAGCTGACCGCCGCCTTAGCCGAGGCCTCGTCGTCGCCGGCCTGGGCGTTGGCGGCGAACTTCAGCACCGCCTGGGTGATCGCCGTCTGCTCGGCGAGCATGTCCTCGATCAGCCGGCGCACGGCCAGGCGCTCGAAGGCGTCGCCGCCCACGAACGAACCGGCCGCCGAGCGCAGACGGTCGAAGCCGAACGCCGCGCCGACCTGATGGTAGAGGCGAGCCACGTTTTGCACCGGCCAGCTGGAGGCGTTGCCCAGGTCGACCAGGTCGGCCGCCGTGGTCATGGGCTGCAGCGCGGCGACCGCCTGGGCCAAGGCCTCCGGCGCGCCGTCGGCCACATAGGCCTTAGCTCGCTTGGCGGCCGCCTTCTGTTCGAACGGCGAGAGGATCGTGGTCCCCAGGGCTGACAACGCCTTGACCGACGGCCCATAGGCCTCGACCGGCGCCTTGACCGTCGACTTGTCCTTGAACGCCCGTCGGGCCAGCCAGAAGGTCAGGCTGCGCAGGGCGTAGGCCAGGGCCTTGTACAGAGCCAGCTGACCGCCGGCCGAGGCCTTGCCGTCCAGGGCCGAGACCTGGTCCCACAGGGCGTCGACGCCGAGGATCTCCCGCGCCGCGGCGAAGGCGATGACCAGGGCCGTGGTGTCGCAGGCCGCCGCGGCGCGCAGACGGCTCGGGAACGTCGGGCCGCACATGTTGATCATCTGGTTGTCGAGCACCGTGGCGATGATCTCGCGCCTCAGGCGATGCTGCTGCATGGCGTCGCCGTATTGGCTAAGGGCCGGCGGGAAGTAGCCCTTCAGCGTCGCCTCGAACCAGGGATCGTCCGGCGCCTGGGAGGCGACGATGTCGTCGAACAGGTCGATCTTGCCATAGGCCAGCAGCACCGCCATTTCCGGCCGGGTCAGGCCCTTGCCGGCCTGGGCGCGTTCGGTCAGCGCCGCCGCCTCCGGCAGGCCCTCGACCTTGCGGTCCAGCCGCCCCTTGGCCTCCAGCTCGGCCATGAACCGGGCATGGGACTCGACCTCGGAGACCGCATCGCTCTCCATCAGCGACAGGGCCAGGGTCTGGTCGTAGTTGTCGGCCAGCACGTGGCCGGCCACGTCGTCGGTCATGGTCGGCAGCAGCCGGTTGCGGGCGTCGCGGTCCAACTTGCCGCCGCGCTCCAGGATCCCGGTCAGGATCTTGATATTGACCTCGTGGTCGGAGCTGTCGACGCCGGCCGAGTTGTCGATGGCGTCGGTGTTCAGGCGGCCGCCCAGTTGCGCGAACTCGATGCGCCCCGCCTGGGTCAGGCCCAGGTTGGCGCCCTCGCCCACCACCTTGACCCGCAGGTCGGCGCCGTTGACGCGGATGGCGTCGTTGGCCTTGTCGCCGGCCTCGGCCTGGCTTTCGCCCCTGGCCTTCACATAGGTGCCGATGCCGCCGAGATAGAGCAGCTCGGCCTTGGACTTGAGGATCGCGGTCAGCAGCTCGGCCGGGGTGACCGTCTCGGCCTTGATCTCGAACAGGGCCCGCACCTCCGGCGACAGCGGGATGGTCTTGAGCGAGCGGGCGAAGACCCCGCCGCCCTTGGAGATCAGGCTCTTGTCGTAGTCGTCCCAGGACGAGCGCGGCAGCTTGAACATCCGGTCGCGCTCGGCCCACGACTTGGCCGGATCCGGATCGGGATCCAGGAAGATGTGGCGATGGTCGAAGGCGGCCAGCAGGCGGGTCTGCTTGGACAGCAGCATGCCGTTGCCGAACACGTCGCCGCTCATGTCGCCGACGCCGACGGCGGTGAACGGCTCGGTCTGGATGTCCTTGCCCAGCTCGCGGAAGTGGCGCTTGACCGCTTCCCAGGCGCCGCGGGCGGTGATGCCCATCACCTTGTGATCGTAGCCGACCGAGCCGCCCGAGGCGAAGGCGTCGCCCAGCCAGAACCCGTAGTCCTCGGCCACGCCATTGGCGATGTCGGAGAAGGTGGCCGTACCCTTGTCGGCCGCGACGACCAGGTAGGGATCTTCGGCGTCATGGACGACCACCCCGGCCGGCGGCACGATCCGGTTGTCGGCGTCGATGTTGTCGGTGATGTCCAGCAGGCCCGACAGGAAGGTCTTGTAGGCGCGGATCGCCTCGGCCTGGATGGCGTCGCGGTCGCCGCCGCGCGGCAGGTTCTTCGGATAGAAGCCGCCCTTGGAGCCGACCGGCACGATGACCGCGTTCTTGACCTGCTGGGCCTTGACCAGGCCCAGCACCTCGGTGCGGAAGTCGTCGCGGCGATCAGACCAGCGCAGGCCGCCCCGCGCGACCGGCCCGAACCGCAGGTGCACGCCCTCGACATGCGGGGCCGAGACGTAGATCTCGCGATAGGGCTTGGGGGCCGGCAGGTCCTCCAGCTCGCGCGAGGCGATCTTGTAGCTGATGTAGGGCTTGGGCTCGCCGTCGGGGCCGAGCTGGAAGAAGTTGGTCCGCTGGGTGGCGCCGATCAGGGCGGCGATGCGGCGCAGGACCCGGTCGGCGTCCAGGCTCTCGACCGCCTGCAGGGCCTCGTTGATGCTGGCCTCCACCGCCTTGGCCTGCTCGCGGCGAGCGGCGAGGTCGGCGTGCACGGCCGGGTCGAACTTGATGCGAAACAGGTCGAGGATCAGGCGAGTGACGCCCGGGTTGTCCGACAGGGCCTGCTCCTGTACGCCCTGGCTGGGATCCAGGCCCGTCTGCTGGCGATAGCGGGCCAGGGCGCGGACCAGGGCGGCCTCGCGCCAGCCGACGCCCAGTTCCAGCACCAGCCGATTGAAGCCGTCGCTCTCGGCGCGGCCCGTCCAGATGGCGACGAAGGCGGCCTCGAAGGCGGCCTTGACGTCGTCGAACGACAGGTGCTCGCCGCGCTCGTCGCGCAGGGTGAACTCGTGGACCCAGACCTTGGCGTGGGCGTCGCCGGCCGGCGTCAGCTTGAACCCGTCCTCGATCAGCGCCTTCAGGCCCATGTGCTCGAGGATCGGCAACACGTCGGCGAGGGGCGCGGCGGCGCCGGGGCGATAGAGCTTGAAGCGGAAGGTCAGCTTGTCGTCGTCGGCCAGGCGGAAGGCGCGGACCCGCACCGCCTCGTCGGCGCCCAGGTCGTCGACCACGGCCAGGTCGGCCAGGGCCTCGGCCGCGTCGTACTGGTCGCGATAGCCGGGCGGAAAGGCGTTCTGCCAGCGAGCCAGGGTTTCCACGACCCGCCCGGGCGCACCGCCGTCGCGCACGGCGGCCTCGAAGCGGTCGTCCCAGGTGCGGGCGGTCTCAGCCACGGCGGCTTCCAGCGTCGCCAGGTCCGGATCGCCGTGCTTGCCCGGCGTCACGCCCAGGACGTAGTGCACGCGGGCCAGGGGCGCGTCGGAGAAGCTCGGATAGTAGGCGCTGACCCGGCCATCGAAGGCCGCGGCCAGGATCTTGCCGGCCCGCTCGCGCACGCCGCTGTCGTAGCGCTCACGCGGCACGAACATCAGCACCGAGACGAAGCGGTCGAACGGGTCCTTGCGGGCGAACAGCCGCACCCGAGGGCGGTCGTAGAGGTGCAGCACCCCCATGGCCATCGACAGCAGCTCGTCCTCGGAAATCTGGAACAGCTCGTCGCGCGGCCAGGTCTCCAGAATGTTGCGCAGGCGCTTGCCGCTGTGGCCTTCAGGATCCTTGCCGGCCTCCTTGAGCACGTGCTCGACCTTGCGGCGGATCACCGGCACCTCGTGGGCGGGCGTCTCGTAGGCTTCGGCGGTGAACAGGCCCACGAACCGGACCTCGCCCGACGGCTTGCCGTCGGCGCCGTACCGGCGCACGCCCACATAGTCCATGTAGCCGCGGCGATGGACCTTTGAGCGCAGGTTGGACTTGGCCACCACCAGGGGGGCGCCCAGCAGCAGGTGGTCGCGGACCTGGGGCGACAGAATCGCCGGCTCGCTGCCCCGCCGCAGCACCGTCAGGGTCTGGTCGCGCAGCACGCCCAGGCTGCCCTCGGGCTGGTACAGCGGCTCCTCGGCCGCATAGCCGCCCTCGGCCGTACGGGGATAGTCGTAGACCCGCGCCCCCAGGAACACGAAGCGATCGCCCTCCAGCCAGTCGAGGAAGGCCAGGCCCTCGTCGCGCTCGCCTTCGGGGATCGGGGCCGTCGAAGCGCGCAGCTCTTCGATCGAGCGGCGGATCAGGGCCTTCATGGCGTCGAAGTCGTCGACCGCCAGCTGGACGTCGGCCAGGGCCTCGCGAACGGCGCCGACCAGGGCGGCCTCGCGGTCCTCGCCCACCGGGGCCAGATAGACCTGGATCATCGACCGCCGGCCGGCAGGGGTGTCGATCACCGGGTGGAACATGGCCCGAACCGAAAAGCCGTGCTCGGCGACGGCGCCCATGATGCTGTCGACCAGGAACGGGCGGTCGGGCTGGACGATTTCCAGCAGGTCGCTCTTCAGGTCGGTCCCGTCGGCCCGGCGCGCGGGGCGGACGCGGATGGACAGCGGATCCGTCGCCGTCTCGCCGAAGGTCCAGAATTCCGTCAGGGCGTGGGCGACGTCGGCCGGATCGAAGCCCGGCAGCTCCTCGGCCGACCAGTCCTCCTGGACCTGGGCGGCGAACCGGGTCTGCGCCTCGGTCAGCGCCTCCTGCCCCAGCGCCGCGCCGAAGACCCGGATCAAGCCTTCCGGCTGAGCGGCGGTCGCCTTGGGGTCAAGTTTTTCACCGACCATGGGATTTCCTCGCGAATTTTTGGCGACAACCTAGCCCTTTCGGGCCCGGTTTCAACCGTAGCTCGGGAAAAGCACAGAATATCTTACCGAAGGATCTCCCACCGGCCGCGGACGCGGAAGCGCCGCCGGTTGGGGGGAACCGGCGGCGCGGGCCCGCCGGGGGGGAGGCGGGCGAGTCCGCATTGGACGCTCCAGAAAATCGGTCTGCGTCGCGCGGGGTCGGCATGGGGGGCTGCCGACAGGACCTAGATAGGAAGGTCATTCGGGATGTTAAGCCCCCTTGGTCGACTTCTGTCGCGAAGTCGGCGCCGCGCCGATTTTTTTCTCCGGCGGGGCCTTGGCCGGCCCGCCCGGCGGTTTGCGGTCCAGGCCCGAGCCGCTGGGATCGCCGTCCTCCGACAGCAGGATGGCGATCCAGCGCGTCCCGTCGAACTGGGCCATGATCAGCATCAGGGCCACGGTCAGCGGGGTGGACAGGAACATGCCGGTCACGCCCCACAGCGCGCCCCACACCGCCAGCGACAGCAGCACGACCGTCGGGTCGATGTTCAGGCTTTCGCCCTGCATGCGCGGATAGATGACGTTGCCGACCACGAAGAAGATCCCCTGCAGCGCCAGGAACAGGATCGCGGCCGGCACGAAGCTGTCGGGGAACTGCACCAGGGCGAACAGCGGCGGCAGGATGCAGCCCACCGCGCCGCCGATGATCGGGATGTAGGCGGCCACGAAGATCAGGAAGGCCCAGAACAGGGCGTTGTCCAGGCGCAGCAGCATCATCACCACCCAAGCGGCCGCGGCGATCATCAGGCCGGTGACCGTCTGGATCCAAAGGTACTGCTCGACGCCGTTGCGGATGCGCTGGAACAGCTGGACCGCCCCGTCGCGCTCGGCATGATGCGGGTAGAGCGCGACGATCTTGCGACTGAACCCCCGCCGCGAGGCGATGATGAAGCCCAGATAGATCAGCACCAGTATGGCGTTGGAGGCGAAGTTCTGCAGGCTCTGCGCGGCCGCCCCGGCGTATTTGCTGGGATTGAGCTGGTTGATCAGGTCGCCGATCGTCGGCGCGACCTTGATCCCGACCAGCGAGGCGACCTTGGCGATCACCTCGTTCAGGCGGGGCGCGTAGTCGCGGATCTGGCCGACGAAGCTGGCGCCGTTGGCGGTGACCACCCAGACCGCGGCCGCGAACATGGCGATCGACAGGAAGATGGCGGCCGGCAGGGCCAGGTTCCTGGGGAACCTTGGGAGGCGCTCGACCAGCACGCGCGCGAAACTGTCGATCATCACCGCCAGGAACACCGCCATAGCCAGGGGCGTGAGGATGCCGCGCATCCAGTACAGCGTCGCGCCGCCCGCGATGACCGCCAGGAACACCAGGGCGTTGCGGCCGGTGATCGACGCAGGAATGGACATCGGCGGGATCTCTTTCTCGAACGGCCTGTAAAAGACTGGCGCCACATTGCGCGAGGCGATTGGCGCGACGCAAGGCCGGGTCTAGGCTTAAGCTCTCAAGGCAAAAGGACGTTGCGTATGACCCTGACGATCGGCGACGGCGAAATCCTTATCGGACTGGCCCAAGAAGGCGCGGCGGCCGGACCGGTGACCCAGCGTCTCGATCGATCCAACCGTCACGGCGTGGTGGCGGGCGCGACGGGAACGGGCAAGACGGTCACCCTGCAGGTCATGGCCCAGGCCTTCTCCGACGCCGGCGTGCCGGTGTTCGCCGCCGACGTGAAGGGCGACCTCTCGGGCGTCGGCGCGATCGGGGTCCCCAACGACAAGATGCTGGCTCGCGCCGCGTCCATGGGGCTGACCCTGACGCCGTCCGCCCCGCCTGTGGTGTTCTGGGACCTATTCGGCCAGAAGGGCCACCCGATTCGCACCACCATCTCCGAGATGGGCCCGCTGCTGCTGTCGCGACTGCTCGAACTGAATGACGTGCAGGAAGGCGTGCTGACCGTGGTCTTCCACGTCGCCGACCAGGACGGCCTGCTGCTGCTGGATCTGAAGGACCTGCAGGCGGCGCTGAAATATGTCGCCGACCACGCCGCCGAGATCGGCACCCAGTACGGCAACGTCTCGCCGGCCACGGTGGGCGCGATCCAGCGCAAGCTGCTGACCCTGCAGAGCCAGGGGGCCGAGAACTTCTTCGGCGAGCCGGCCCTGAAGCTGGCCGACCTGATGCGCACCGATGTGGCCGGCCGCGGCTATGTCAACCTGCTGGCGGCCGACAAGCTGATCCAGTCGCCCAAGCTCTATTCGACCTTCCTGCTCTGGCTGCTGTCGGAGCTGTTCGAGGAACTGCCCGAGGTCGGCGATCCCGAAAAGCCCAAGCTGGTGTTCTTCTTCGACGAGGCGCATCTGCTGTTCAACGATGCGGAAAAGCCGCTGCTGGAAAAGATCGAGCAGGTCGTCCGGCTGATCCGCTCCAAGGGCGTGGGCATCTATTTCGTCACCCAGAATCCGGCCGACATTCCCGACGCGGTGCTGGGCCAGTTGGGCGCGCGGGTGCAGCACGCCCTGCGGGCTTACACCCCGGCCGATCAGAAGGGGCTGAAGGCCGCCGCCCAGTCGTTCCGGGTCAATCCGGCCTTCGACACCGCCGAGACGATTCAGGCCCTGGGGGTCGGCGAGGCGCTGATCTCGACCTTGGACGCCAAGGGCGCGCCCTGCGTCGTGCAGAAGACGCTGATCCGGCCGCCAGCCTCGCGCCTGGGGCCCCTGACACCCGAGGAGCGCGCGGCGCTGATCGCCAAGAGCCCGGTCGCCGGCCTCTACGACACTTCGCTGGACCGCGCCTCGGCTTACGAGACCCTGCAAGGACGCGCCGCCCAGGCCCAGCAGCAGGCGGACACCGCCGCCGCCCAGGCCGAAGCCGAGCGCCAGCGGGCCGCCGCCGAGAAAGTGCGGGAACGCGAGGAGGCGCGCGAGTCTCGCGCCGCGCCGCGTCCGCGCGCCTCCAACCGCCAATCGATGGGCGAGGCCTTCGCCACCTCGTTACTGCGCACGATCGCCAATCAGGCCGGACGCGAGATCATGCGCGGCCTGATGGGGGGGATGAGTCGGAGACGCTAGATCAAAGGTCAAGCTTGAAGCGGGTCGGTCGCCGCTCGGGCGGCGCCTGGCAAATCAGGACCCACTTAGCCAGCGCGAGACCCGCTTTCAGCGAAAATTGCGCGATTTGACACATTTTTCCGCTGCCTATGCGTGTGTATGCCTTGCACCGGAGCTATTCTGGGACTCTTATCCGTAGGCGTACACGGCTCGGCGAGGCGGAGACCCTCGATCAAGGCCGGGCGCGGGAGGAAACGCATGAAGTTCGGCCCCTCGAACGTTCAAACGCACGCCGCTCCGTTTCTGGCGGCGGCTCGGCGGCCTCAGCCTCGGTACAAGATCCGATGGCCCCTGATCGTCTGCGCCGCCTTCAGCTTGGCGGTGTGGGCCGCACTGATCTTCGGCGTCATTGTCCTGATCCGCTGATTGAACCGACGTCGAGCGTCTTAGGTCTTCCCACGCGGAGCGGCTTGAGATCCAATTCCAGGATCAGGCGCGTTTCCGCCTGCGCGCCTTCTCGTCCGCCACCACGGAAGGCGGACTTGCCGCGGCATTGCTCGCCAGGGTCCAGGCGGACAGGGTGTCGACCGCAGCCGGCCGGCCGATGGCGTAGCCCTGCAGTTCGGCGCAGTCCTCGCCCCGCAGGAAGTCGATCTGTTCCTGGGTTTCCACCCCCTCGGCCACGCACGGGATGTCCAGGCTGCGGCCCAGGCCCAGCACGGCGCGAACGATCACCGTCGCGCGGTCGTGACGATGGATGTTCTCCACGAAGCTCTTGTCGATCTTGATCTTGTCGAACGGGAACGACTGCAGGGTCGACAGCGACGAGAACCCGGTGCCGAAGTCGTCCATGGCGATCCGCACGCCCAGGGCCTTGAGCCGGCGCAGATTGTCGAGCGCCCGCTGATAGTCCTTGAACAGGGCGCTCTCGGTGACCTCGAGCTCCAATCGCTTGGGGGACAAGCCGGTCTGAACCAGGACTTCATGCACGAGTATGGGCAGGTTCGGCTGGTTCAGCTGCAGCGGCGACAGGTTCACCGCGATGCGCAGCGGACGCTCCCAACTGGCCGCGTCCGCGCAAGCCCGGCGCAGGACCCACTCGCCCAATTGAGCGATCAGGCCGTTCTCCTCGGCGACGGGGATGAACTCCAGCGGCGGGACCATGCCCCGGGTCGGATGGTTCCAGCGCACCAGGGCTTCGAAACCGCAGACTTCGCCGTCGGCGGCCCTGGCCAACGGCTGGTAATGGACCACCAGCGCCTCATCGATGATCGCCTGGCGCAGCTCGCGGGCCAAGGTTCGGCGTTCGCGGATCGTCTCGTCCATTTCCCGCTTGAAGAAGCGATAGGCGCCGCGGCCGCCTTCCTTGGCGCGATACAGCGCCATGTCGGCGTTGGCCAGCAGCGCCTCGGCCGTGCGGCCGTCGTGCGGGAACAGCGAGACGCCCAGGCTAGCGCCCATGGCCAGCTCCCGGCCTTCATGGACGGCCGGCGCCGACAGGGCCTCCAGCAGCCTGCCGGCCAGTTCGGCGGCCGCCGCGGGCTGGTCGCCAGCGGCCACTTGGACGACGATGAACTCGTCGCCGCCGAGGCGAGCCGCGAAGGATGGGGCCGTCAGGCTGTCTTGCAGCCGGCGCGCGGCCTCGACCAGCAGGGCGTCGCCGGCCAAGTGGCCGTGCAGGTCGTTGGCTTCCTTGAAATGGTCCAGGTCGATGCAGATCAGCGACAGACTCTCGCCCGAAGCTTCGACGCGGTCCAGGGCCGCGGCCAGGCGGGTCTGCAGCGAATTGCGGTTGGGCAGGCCGGTCAGGCCGTCGTGCTCGGCCAGGTAGCGGATCTTTTCCTCGGCCGAGCGACGCTCGCGCAGGTCTCGCACCGCCAGCACGGTCAGGCCCGAGGTTTCGCGTCGGGCGCCGTCGTCCATCAGGCGCGAGAACACTTCGACCGGAATGGCGCGACCGCCGTCGGCGGGTTGCAGCAAGCCCTCGCGCCGCTCGCCCTCGCGGATCGATGCGGTGCTGTCCAGGGTCAGCAGATCCGACAGCGGCGCGCGCAGCAGGGCGTCCAGCTCCAGGCCGACCAGTTGGCAGAACGCCGCGTTGGCGTCGTTGATGCGGCCGTCCTGGACGACGACGATGCCCTCATAGGCGGCGTTGGCCAGGCGGCGGATACGGTCCAGGGCCGAGCGGCTGGTGGAGGATTCGATGGCCACCGCGCCCAGGCCGCCCAGGATGATCATGCCGGTGATCGAGCTTACGGCCAGGGTCAGCACGCCGCCCGACAGCATCTGGTCGGGCACGTCGATCGACGGGTCGGGCACGATGGTGATCGCGCCCATGCCGATGAAGTGCAGGGCGCAGATCCCCAGCGTGAGGAGCAGTCCGCCGCCTAGCTGCCTGAGCAAGCTGCGCGCACGTCCCGCCAACTGCAGGGCGCCCGCCGCCCCGACGACGCCGGCCAGCACCGAGGCGGCGATCGTCGCCTGCTCCCACTGCACGAAGCCCTGGGTCACGAAGGCGGACATGCCGGTATAATGCATGGCGGCCACGCCCACGCCCAGGATCAGGCCGCCAGCAAGGTCATTGGTGCGCGAGCGCTGGGCCGAAGCCACCGCGAAACCGCCGGCCATGAACAGCACCGCGATCATCAGCGACAGCAAGGTGCCCGCGGGGCTGTAGCCGGTTTTCAGGCCGGGGCTGTAGGCGACCATGGCGATAAAGTGGGTGGCCCACACGCCCGACCCCGACACCAATCCGGTCAGCAGCAACCAGGCGGCCCGCACCACGCCCCTGGCCCCGCGCATCCGGGAATAGAGGCGAAAGGCCGTGAAGCACGCGGCAAAGCAGATCACGCCGGCGACCACCACCAGGCGCAGATCATGCTCCGTCGTCAGGCAGGTCAAAACCTTGAGCAAGCGCAGGTCCCCCGGGGCGTTACCGGCAACCTGTAGCGGACAAGATGCAAAAAAAGGGTTTCGGCTTGCGCTACGGGCCGCCGGCCTTGTCTGTCGTTATCGCGCCGAGCGTTTGGCGCCCTTGGTCGTCTCGATCTCGCTGCGCCAGAGCTCCACCCCCGAACCGGTCATGGCGGTCTGCAGCGCCGCGCGCTCCTCGCCTTCGAGACGCACGGCGGTCAGCACGCCCGTGGCGTAGGCCCCGGTGTCCAGGCCAATGCGACGGTGGTCGGACTGGATGTCGTCGGTCGGGGTGTGGCCGTGCACGATGATCTTCTCGAAGGCGCGGCTGTCGTCCAGGAAGGACTGCCGGATCCACATCATGTCGTGGCTGGACTGCTGACCCAGCGGCACGCCCGGCCGCACGCCGGCGTGCACGAAGAAATAATCGCCAACGCTGGCGCTGAGCTTCAGGTCACGCAGAAAGGCTCGGTGACGATCGCTGACGGCGGCGTTGAAGTCGGCCGAGGCGACGGCCCAGGCGTCCTTGTCGGCACGATCGGCCGGCGCCGTCACGCCGTACGACCGAAGCGCCTCGCGCCCGCCATAGTCGCACCAGGTCGGGCCGATGCCGGGATCCTCAAGAAAGGCCGCCATCCGGTCTTCGTGGTTGCCGCGCAGGAAGATGGTTTCCACGGGGCCGCCGTCGGCCAGACGGCACAGCAGCTCGATCACCCCCTGGGAGTCGGGGCCGCGGTCCACATAGTCGCCAAGGAAGATCAGCACCTTGCGCGTCTGGGCGCTGCGGGCGAAATCTTCGAGCACGGCGCTGAGCAGGGGGCGCAGAAGATCGAGCCGTCCGTGGATGTCGCCGACCGTCCACACCAGCGTGTCGGGCGGCACGCTGGCGATCGGGCCGGCGTTCGACGATTTGCGACGCGCTAACCAGTTACCGATCATCCCCTATCCAATTCGTCATGACCCCATCGAGACGCGCTCGCCCCGACAGCGACCAGGCGCGTGACGGGGCGGGACGTTGGTGCGGAGCAAGGGTAACGATCCAAAATTAAAATGTTGAAAACTCAGAAATAACGCTCGCCGATCCGAATGGTGTCACCGGGGGCGACCTTGGTCAGGGGCGTCAGAGGATAGGACTGCTCGGCCGGGTCCTCGGCGCGCTTGATGAAGACCGAGCGCTTGTTGGCGCGGTAGGTGAAGCCCTCGGCCGTGGCCACCGCGTTCAGGACGGTCAGATTGTTAGTGTAGGGATATTCGCCAGGCTTGTTCACCTCGCCCAGGATGTAGAAGGGGCGATAGTTCAGGACCTCGGCGCTGACGCGCGGCTCCTTGATATAGCCTTTGCGAAGCTCGTTGCTGATCTCTTGCTGGAATTGCGAGATCGTCAGACCGGCCGCCTGCACCTCGCCGATCAAGGGCAGCGAGACCTTGCCGCCGCCGCCGACCAGAAACTCACCGGTGAGCGCTTCCTCGCCGAAAACATTGACCCGCACCTTGTCGGCCACGCCCAGCCGATATTCCGGCACCGTCCGGACGGTGGCGTCCGGGCTGGCGGCGGCCGAAACCGTCGCCGCTGGGGCCGCGGGTGTCTGGGCGCAAGCGACGCCTCCGAAGGCCACAACAAGGCTCATGGCGCAGAGACGCAAGAAGTGCCGCATTATCGAAATCCTCTTTCCGACCGTCGAAACCATAGCGGTGTGGCGATAGCTTGTTCAAAAGCAGACAGGCCCGACTTTAGCAAGGGGCTGGGCTGCACGGCCGCGCCCGCAATATGAATTGCTCGCCGCCGCCAGCCCGCGATCATAATAGAGTAGCAATATTGCGCGACGCAGATGCCGACGCAACGACCGACGAAGAGGCCTGGGATGGCGTGGATGACGCGCAGGACATTGAAAACGGCCGCCATCGCCGGTCTGGCGATTGCGGCTTCGGGCGGCGCGGCGGTCACCACCGCGGGGTTGATGTGGCCAAACACGATCAGCCCCGACCTCGCCCCCGTCCACGAGATGCGCGCGGACCAGGCGCTCCTGGCGCAATACCCGCAGACCATCAAGGCCGACCGGGAAAGTCAGGCCGCGCTGGCGCAGGCCCCGGCCGCGGCGAACGCCTGGTTGCGGCGCGCCTATGTGCGGCAGCTTGGAACCCGGACCCTGGACGCCCAGGCCCTCGACTATATCGACAAATCCTATCGGGCCGCGCCGCTCGGTCCGGACGTCACGCGCTGGCGCCTGCGTTTCATTTTCGAACACTGGTCCGAAATGACGCCCGCGTTGAGAACGCGGGCGGTGGATGAAATGCGGAATTTTGCCCGCTATCACAGTGGCGGGCCCGATCTTGTCCGCGCCATCCACAATCCAGCCGGGCGGTGGGCGGCTGCTTTGGTCGAGCGCTCAGGTCACAACGAGGCGCTGAGAGATCACGGCATGCTCGCAAAAGCGGCAGAATAGTCGATTATTCTTCATATTCTCTACTTGCGCATGGATGTTGCGCTGGTTTTGAAGTTATAGTAAACGCCCAGGTCGTGATTTTACACGTTTTGCGGCAGTCGGGCTTACAACTATCGAGAGGGGATTGGCGCCACCTTTGCTGGTGGGCCGACGAGCCGCGAACTGAGCTTCGCGGCTAGGGGGACTTTGGAATGAACAGAAATACATTCGTGGCCATCGCGATGCGTGCGATGGCGGCCACCGCGGCGATGGGCTTCGCAGTCTCGCCGCTCATCGCTGTCGCCCAAGCGCCGACGCCGGATCCCGGCCCGCTGGCGTCGGCCCTGGCGATCGCGGCGCTGGCCGCCGAAGCCAGTGCTCAGTCGAAGTCGCTACCGGCCGATGCGACCCAGGCCGTCATCGTGACGGCCCTGGAGCAGACCATCGCCACCAGCGGCGTCGAACCGCTCACGGCCGTGAGCGCGTTGCAGCTTACCTTGACCAACATGCAGGCCGCGGGAACCCTGACCCCCGCGATCGCCGCCGCCATCGCCGAGGTGCTGGCCAAGGTTCAGGCGGCCATCAAGGTGCAGGAAGGTCCCGGCGCGATCGGCCCTACCGGCGGTCCGCCGATTTCGGCTCCGGGCGGCACGGGCGGCGGCGGTGGTTCGGACTACCGCGCGGCCTAACGGCCGACAAGAAAACTAATCGAAGGTGCAATAGTGACTGACCGGAACGAGGGACTTGGCCGCATGCGGGCGACTGACATCAAGATGAACGCCGCCAAGGCCTGTTTCATTCTCGCCGTCGCGGCGAGCGCCTGTCCGACGACCTCGTTCGGCCAGGCGCTCGATTCGGCCCAGGCTCGCACCCCCGATCTGTTCGCGCGGGACCGCAGCGTCGCGGTTCTGGACCGGCCGCACCCTGAGTATGAAGCGCTCGGCACCTCGATTGGCGCATTCGCGGTATTTCCACGCCTTCAGCTCGACAACGAAAACAGCGACAACGTCTTCGCCGTCGAGAACGGCCCGGTCAGCGACTGGGCGTTCCACGCCCGGCCGTCGGCGACCCTCAATTCCAACTGGTCGCGGCATCAGTTGAACGCTTACGTCCGCGGCGACTTCGTTCGCAATGAGAAGTACCACACCGAAAACGCCAACAACTGGAGCATCGGCGGCACTGGCCGCATTGATGTGTTGCGCGAGTTCAACATCGCGGCGGGCGCGGACTACATCAAGGCGATCGAGCCGCGCACCTCGTCGAACACTGCGGTTTCGGCACGCGAGCCCATTAAGTATGATCAGGCTCAGGCGTATGCGGCGGCCACCCGGATCGTGGGGCGCACCAAGCTGATGACCCGCGCCGACATCCAGTCTTACGACTACAAGGACGGTCTCGACCTGAACGGCGTCGTCATCGAGCAGGACGTGCGCGACCGCGTCAACACCAGTCTGCAGGGCCGCGTGGACTACGCCGTCAGCCCGGCGACCGCGGTCTTCGTCGCGGCCACGGGCAATAAGCGCAACTACGATACCAGCACCGTCGCCACCCCATCGCGGGACTCCAAGGGCTATGAGCTGCTCACCGGCGTCAACTTCGAGCTGGGCGCGGTCGTCCGCGGCGAAGTGGCGGTCGGCTACATCAGCCAATCGTTCGACAACGCCGTGTACGGCGACATTCACGGCTTCGGCTCGCGCACCCAGGTCGAGTGGTTCCCGACCGAACTCACCACCGTAAAGGCCACCGCATCGCGGGGCATCGAAGACGCCGGCGTCGCCGGCGCGGGCGGTTATCTGTCCACCGACTTTGGCCTGAGCGTCGATCATGAACTGCTGCGCAATGTTATCCTGAGCGCCAGCGTCAAGCATGCGAACGACGACTACAACGGCATCGACCGCGAAGACAACCGCACCGAGTTCGGGCTCGGCGGCAACTATCTGGTCAATCGCAATATCGGCCTTGCCGTGCGCTACTACCGCACCAAGCAATCCTCCGATGGAGCCGCCAGCGGTCCCAGCTACACGGTCAACCGGGTCGTCCTTTCGCTGACGACCCAGCTCTAACGATCTGGCCATGGCCTCTCGGCAAGCGCGGCGTCACCACCGACGCCTTGTGATTCCGCGCGCGCCTGCCTCGGCGGAGACGCGGTGGCGGCGGCTGACCCTGGCCGTGACGCCCGGCGCGCTCTACCTGACCCATCTTGCGGCGGGCGCCAACCAGACGGCGATGGCCCAGGGCTTCTCCTTGGCGTTGGCGTTGGCGCTGTGCGTCGTGCTGACGCGGCCACGCGTCCGGGATGAACTGGCCGAACTCGGATTCGTCTGGCCTGTGCTGGGGCTGTTCGCGACCGTTTTGGCCGTCGCCTTGTTGACGCTCTACCTGCCGGCCTCGCCGGCTTCAGCGCCTGTTTGGCGGTTGGCGGACCTGCCGGGGGTCCTGTCGATCAATCGGTCGGCGACCTGGCTTGAGATCGTCAAGCTCTGTGGCCTGGCTTGCATCTTCGGCGTGGGCTGTGTTCATGGAGCGCGCGGTGAGCGGGCCCGCACGACCATCGAATGGATTACCCTGCTGGGCGGCGTCTACGCCGCCTTGTCGATCGCCTTCTTCCTGGCGGGCCTTCAGGTCCGGGGGCGGCTGTCGGGGGGCTTTCTGAGCGCCAACAGCGGCGCCACGGTCTTTGGCGTGCTGGCGGTCATCTCCACCGCCTTTCTCATTCGGCAGTTGCGAAGGACAGCCCGGCTGGATCAAGGCGACCGGCTGCGCAAGCTCGCCACGCCGGCCGGAAGTCTCCTCTTCATCGCCATCTGCCTGGTCCTGACCGCCTCTCGCATGGGCATGGCCGCCACTGGCGCGTCGATTCTGATCTTCTTGGCCTGGGACCTCGCCTCCCAGCGCAAGGTCCGCATAACCGTTCGTCCACGCGACATCCTTCTGGCCGCGGCGGCGCTGGTGATCGTCGGTGGCGCGTCGATCCCCATGTGGACGCGGGTGGACGAGCTGAATTCCGACGCCACGATCCGCGGCCTGATCTTCTCGACCCACTGGCGCGCGTTCCTGGTCTCGCCAATCTTCGGACACGGGCTTGGATCGTTCAACGACGTCAACGGCCAGGCTCTGACGACCGAGAACTACTCGGTTCTGTGGTCGATCCGGGCCGCTCACAACGTCTACATTCAATGGTTGGAGGAAGCCGGTGTCGCCGGGTCCTTGCCCATGTTCGCCCTAGTGGCCGCGATCACGTTGATCTCCGCCCTGCACGTTCCGAAGATGCGCTCCGGTAAGACGCTGGCCCGGGGCCTGGTGGCCTCCAGCGCGGTGATCCTGCTTCACGGAATCACCGACTACGCGCTGGAAGTCCCCTCTATCGCCGCGTCCTGGGCCTTTCTGCTGGGCCTGCAGTTCGCCTTCACCCAATGGCGAAGCTAGTTCTGCAGCTAAGGCTTAACCATTTGCTGGCAGGGTTGATTTCGGAATCTAGCACCTGATGGACGCTGCTTGGCGGACCTTGACGCGAATAACGTCCAGCCCCTGCAAAGCTTGGCCAAAGTCTTGAGCTTGAAAATTCAACCAAGGTCCGCCCAGCGCGCCGCAAGCGCGCCGGGTGTCTTGAGGCGCCAAAAAATGATCGAGACCAAAAGGACGCTCAAAAAACCACACGATACGCTTGTGCATGGGGCGAGGTTTCGGACATGTAGATCCGGGATCGCCGTCTAGGGCGTGCTGGTCTCACGAGGCTTTTAATTTCACCCGCTCTGTCTTGGCGATGTCGCGTCAGAGCCGTATCCGAACAGAAAAATGCGGCCTTCGAGCGGACGCAAAGGATATCGACCAAGGTCATGGCGTTGAGTCTGTTCAGGATTGGCGAACTGCATGCCAGATAGGTCGGGGACGTTGCGCACGCTCCTGGTGGGCGGAGTTCCCACCACGCGCCTAACTCGCGCGGAACTCGCGGCCGTGATGCTCGAAGACATCCGCGCGGCGCGGGCGGGGAAGAAGGGCTATCCACGCATCGTCGTGTCTTCGAACGGCGCGGTCATCGCCGATTTCCACCGCAACGCCGAGTTTCGCGACCTGATCCTGGCGGCCGACATCGTCGACGCCGACGGCATGCCGCTGGTGATGGCCACCCAGCTGCTCTGCGCCGAACCCCTGCGCGAACGGGTGGCCACGACCGACTTCATCAACGACGCCGCGCAAGTCGCCGCCCGCGAGGGTTTGAAATTCTATTTTCTCGGCGCCAAGCCCGGCGTCGCCGAAAAGGCCGCCCAACATTTCCGCGACCTCTATCCAGACCTTGAGATCGTCGGCGTCCGTAACGGCTACTTCACCCAGGCAGACGAGCCGGAGATCTGCGCGGAGGTCGTGGCCCTGAAGACAGACGTGATGTGGGTCGGGCTTGGCAGTCCGTTGCAGGAAGCCTTCGCCCATCGGAATCGCGAGCGCCTTTTGGGCATCGGCTGGATTCGGACCTGCGGCGGAATGTTCGACCACTATTCGGGCAAGTTCAAACGTGCGCCCCAGTGGATGCAAGTCATCGGCTTGGAGTGGCTGCACCGGACGATCAACGAACCCCTACGGCTGGGCGGACGGTATTTCAGGACCAATCTTCCGGCGCTGTTCTATCTGGCGACCCAGACGTCCGATCGCGCGCCAGTCCTGGAGAACGCCAAGACGCCGTGAACGTCACAGCGCGAAACCTCCCCTTGGCAACCCTTTCGAGAGAACCACGCTGGTGACGATCGACTCCGCTACGAGAACGGAAGGCGCTGGAGGGTCGGCGACCTCATCGGTTCGCGCGGCCAATCCGACACCTCACCGGGCCATCTTCCTAGTGTCGCACTCTACGCCCGGCGGCGCCCAAGAGATTTGGGCCAACCTCGCCGAGGGCCTAAGGCTGCGAGGCCACGCTGTCATGCTGGCGGCGCTCTATCCTGGCGATACGGCTCAGAACACCGCCCCCAACACGCCGTGGACCTACGCCCTGGAGCGCAAGCCCTCATCGTTCGGCGCGAAACTGGCGATGGCGCATCGTCTGGCCCGCCTGTTCGACGCTTTTGAGGCCGACGTGGTGTTCACCGCCTTGCCGGCCGCCAATGTCTTAGCGCCGATCGCCGCCCTGCTCGCCAGACGGCCGGTGCACGTCGTCACCTCGCACCACACCCCCTCGAACACCTACAATCCGGCCCTCAACCTGCTCGACGGCCTGACCGGATCGCTGGGCGCGGTGGTGCGCATCGTGGGCGTTTCCGAAACAGTACAGCGCAGCCACGCCGGCAAGCTGGCGGCCTATCGCGCCAAGCTTCTGACGATCAAGAACGCCCTGCCGCTTGAGGTCGAGGCCCAGATCGCTGGGCTGGCCGGCCAACGGTCCCGGGATCGGGCGGCGGGGCGGCAGGTGGTCGCGATCGGCCGCCTGGCTTACCAAAAGAATTATCCGGTGTTGATCCGCGCTGCGGTGCATATGCCCGACGTCACGATCCGGATCGTCGGCGAAGGGCCCGATGAGGCGGCCCTGAAGGCGCTGGCCCGCGAGCTCGGCGTCGCCGAACGGGTTGAATTCCTGGGTTTCCACCCTCGAAAGGAAGCGCTGAACATCTTGGCCGGCGGCGATGTCTTCGTTCAACCGAGCCTGTTCGAGGGCCATAGCCTGGCCTTGATCGAAGCCGCCAAGCTTGGCTTGCCGCTGGTCGTGTCCGACGCCCAGGTGCAGATCGAGGGCATTTCCGCGCCCGACGGCGCGCTCTGCGGGGCGGTGGCGGGCGTGCACGACGACCGGGCGCTGGCGCGGGAGATCCTTCACCTGCTGGACGACCCAGATCATTACGCCGCCGCCGCATCGCGCGCCGCGGCCCTGGGAGCCGCCGCCGCCTACGACACCATGATCACAGCCTATGAAGGCCTTCTGGATCGGGCATGAACTCTGGACGCTGCGATTTGGAGCGTCGCGCCGCCGCTGCAGGGGGCGAACGCGCCTTCGTATTGCCTCTTGGCGCGGCCTCTGTTCTAGAGGGGCCCGCGCCAGTCGGCTCGCGTCAAGACGGCGCAAAGGCGAGCGGGACCTTGAATACAACAAAGGAACGAGGGCGTGACCATGGCCGAAACCGGTGAGCGGCGCCGCAGCGCGGGACCACGGCCTTTCCTGATCCCGTCGGTCTATATTCTGTTCGTACTCCTGACCCTGATGGTGGTCGCGCCGATCATCACCAGCGGCGGGCAGATGACCGGCGACGGCAACCTCTTCCGCCAATCCAGCTACATCGTTCTGTTCGGGCTTACCATTTGGGCGGTCGGAGCCTTAAAGCAGCGCGCCAAGCTGACGACCGTTCCAATCACCCTGATGCTGACGGTCGCGTGGTGTTGGATCAGCCTGACCTGGGCGATCGATCCGCTCATCGGCGCCAGACGCCTCCTGCTGACCACGATCATCATCTGGACGATCTTCATGGTGATTGACGACTGCGGCTACGATCGCACGATCAAGACGACCATGATCTTCCTGGCCGGGCTGCTCGTGGCCAACTACATCGCAATCGCCGTGTGGCCGTCAGCCATACATGGCCTCACCGACTCGATGGACGCAGGGCTGGTCGGCGACTGGCGCGGGCTACTGCCGCAAAAGAACTTCACCGGTGCGATCTGCGCGCTGACGATACTGGTCTTCGCGTTTGGCGGCCAGCGGATGTGGCTGGCCGTCCGACTCGGCGTGATCGCCGGGGCCGCCTACTATCTCTTTCGAACCCAATCCAAGACATCGATGGGCATGTTGGTGACCGCCGCCGCTTGCGGCCTGATCGCCCTACGCTTCAATCCCAAGTATCGGATCGCTCTGATACCGGTTCTCACCATCGTCAGCATCGTCGTCATGCTCAGTACGATGACATGGTGGGACGAGATGCTTGGCCCCTTTTCCCGCAAGGACGCGCTGACCGGCCGAGTGCAGATCTGGCCGCACCTGATCGCGTTCGCCGAAGACCACCCCTTTACCGGCTCCGGCTATGGGTCGTTCTGGAACATCGGTGAAGATAGTCCGGTGTACCAGTACACGAGAAACTGGGTCAGCCAGCTCGGAAACGGGCACAACGGTTACCTGGACCTGCTGGTGCAGATCGGCATTCCGGGCCTGGTCCTGGCCGTTGTCGCCTCGATACTGGCGCCCGCGGGCAGGCTGCTGGGCGCCAACACGACCGCGCGCGCCCAAGTCGCCCTACCCGCGGCCCTTCTGGTCTTCTGCGCCGGCCATAACATGACCGAATCCAGTCTGCTCGATCGAGACACCATCATCGAGGTGTTCCTCATGATCACTATCGCGCTTACAGGCGTGGTCTTGCGACGTTCCTCCAAGCCGGTGCGTCCGTCCTCGTCCGAACGGCGCGGCGCTTCGTCGGCGCACCTAAAATCGCCGACCCGTGCTTGAACCGGCTTCTCAAGCCATGGCCGCCGGTTCCTCTGCATCCGTGAGACCGGACCGATCGCCCCTGGCGCGGCTGGTGTGGAAGACCTTGCGCTATGGCCTGGCCGCGGCGGGTCCGGTGGGGACGGCCGGATCACAGTTCGTCCTCTCCGTACAATTGCTGCACGTTCTGGATCCCGGCGCGTTCGGGACGTTTTCGTTTCTATTGGTGGCCTCCCAGCTTAGCACGGGCCTTTGGAGCGCTTTGTTCTGCGCGCCCATGCCGATCCTGCTGTCACGGGACGAAGACCGCGACCAGGTCATGCGCCGCTGCCTGATGTCCACCAGCCTGGCGCTGTCAGTCGTGGCTTTCGCGATTTTCGCGACGATTGGCCTGCTGTTGCGCACCGACGCCACGGCGAGCCTGCTTTTCGCCGGCTACGCCATGTTGATGCTGCTGCGCTGGTTCGCGCGCGCCTACGCCTATGCGATGGGAAAGCAATGGCTGACGACGATTTCAGACCTTGTCTACAGCCTCACCCTCCTGAGCAGCGTCGGCCTGGTGTCGCTGTCGCACAGCACTTCAATCCTGGCGCCCTACGCGGGCCTATTCGTGGGCGCCCTGCTAAGTCTGCTCCCGTTTGGCCCGCGGTACCTGAAGCGGCAATTCCTCGAGGTCAGCCCTCGGGCCGTGCCGCTCTACGCCAAGGTCTGGCGCGAACATTCGGGCTGGTCTCTTACCGGCGTGCTGACCACGGAAGCCACCGCCAACGCCCACGCCTATATCGTGACCCTGATCAGCGGCGCGACCGCCTTCGCGCCGCTCGCAGCGAGCGCCCTGCTCATGCGCCCGATCAGCGTCACCACCAACGCCCTTACGGAATTTGAACGGCCTCAGATGGCGCGGCAACTGGCGGAAGATCGCCACCAGGAGACCTTCGCCACGGTGCGATTCTTCCGGGCCATGCTGGCCATCGCCTGGATAGCGACCGTGGTGGTCGCCCTGGTGATGATGCGCTACGCGCCAGGCGCGCTGTTCCCCAAGGACTACGACCGACACTACCTGGTGATCGGCACCCTGCTGTGGCTGGCGATCGCCGGCGTGCGGACGTTGCGGACGCCAGAAAGCGTCCTGCTTCAGGCCGCCGGACAGTTCAAGCCGCTGGCTCACGCCAGCATGGTCTCGTGCGGCGTGTCGATCGTCGGCGTCGCTGGGTTCCTGCTGATCGGCGGGCCGCTCTATTCACTGGTCGGCGTGCTCCTGGGCGAGGCGGTGGTCGCGGCGTGGATCTGGCGAGCAAAGAGCCGATGGCAAGCGACCGTCCCGAACCCGTCCCTCGAGACGGGGTCACGGCCATGAAACTGACCATTGGCGTCAAGGCGTTGAACGAGGAGCAGCGCATAGCCGAAACCCTGACGAGCGCCCTGCGCGCGGCCGAGCCCTTCGGGGGCGAGGTGGTTCTGGCGGATTCCGGATCGACGGACCGAACAGTGGAGATCGCCTCGGCCTTGCCGGTACGGGTCGTGCAGCTGGCCGATCCTTCCCAACGCTCCTGCGGCGCGGGCGCGCAACTGGCGTTTCAGCAGGCCGACGGCGACTATTTCTACCTCATGGACGGCGACATGGTGCTCCACCCGGACTTCCTGCCGGCCGCGATCGCTCATCTGGAGGCCTCGCCGGAGCTGGCGGCGGTGGGCGGCCGGGTCCGTGAAATGAACACCGAGGGCCACGATTTCAAGATCCGGGCGATGACCGTGAACAGCGACCGCAACTGGCGGCCGGGTCTGGTCGACCGCCTGGACGGCGGCGGATTGTATCGGGTTTCAGCCATCCGCGATGTCGGCTATTTCGCCGACCGCAATCTGCGCGCCTTCGAAGAATTCGACCTGGCCGCACGGCTCACCAGCCGCGGGTGGAAACTGGCCAAGATCGATCATCTGGCCGTGGAGCACTACGGCCACCAGACCGAAGGTTACAGGATGCTGTGGCGCCGCCTGAAGTCGGGCTATGCGGGCGCCTCGGGTGAAGTCCTGCGCGGCTCGCTGGGCCGGCCGCATCTGCCGATCGTACTAGGTCGGCTGAGCCACCTTCGTAACGGCGTGGCGGTCATGGCCTGGTGGGCCCTGCTCGTCGCGACCCTGGCTTGGCCCCTTCCAGCGATCACGAGGCTGGCTCTGTTCGCGATCTTACTGCTGGCTCCGCTGGTGCTGCTGATCTGGCGACGCGGCTCGCTCAGCTTGGGCCTCTATTCCCTGGTCTCTTGGAACGTCGCCGCCTTCGGCCTGATCATTGGCTTCTGCCGGCGACGGGTCGCACCCACGCGTCCCCTCCAGGCGGTCACCCTGTCCACGTTCGCTCGCCCGCATGATTAGCAAGGTCTCGCCAGCTTCAACTCGGCGAGCTCGTTCCATCAGCCCGCCGGCGACCAAATTCCCCCCCGTTCCACATCCAGAGCATCCGCGCCATGTCCATTAGGCGCAACCTGGTTTGGAGCGCCGGGGCGCAGGTGCTGTTTTTCGGCCTGCAGTTTGGCACCCAGGTCGTGGTCACTCGGCTGCTGTCGCCCTACGAGGTGGGCGTCTATGCCGTGGCCCTTTCAACCAACGGCCTTCTGGCCACGCTCCAGACGTTTGGCTTGCTCAGCCTTCTGGTTCGCGAGACGGAACTCGACGAAGCCTTGATCGACACGGCGTTCACGATCAACGCCGCGCTGAACGGGCTGCTGGCGCTGCTGGTCTTCCTGGCCAGCTTCGTGGCGGCCCGCATCTATGCCGAGCCGGGCGTCGGATCGGTCATGGCCCTGATCGCCGTCGCCCCGCTGGTCAGCATCTTCGAACTGCGCCCTTCAGGTCTGCTGCAGCGAGACTTGCAGTTCTCCAAAATCGCGATCGTCTCAGCCAGCAAGGCGACGGTGGCGTCCGGCGTCACAATCCTCGGGGTTCTGGCGGGCCACAGCTATATGAGCATGGCGTGGGGCAATCTGGCTGGAGCGGTCGCCGCCGTGGTGATCGTCAACGTCTTTGGTCACCAGCACATCGCTTTGCGGCTCAGCCTGGCGCGCTGGCGTAAGGTAGTGACCTTTGGCCTGCGCATGATGGCGATCGGCGGGGTCAACACGCTGTCGACCCGGCTGGGCGAACTGATCCTGGGACGTCTGCTGGGCCTTGGCGCCTTGGGCCTGTTCTCCCGGGCCGGCACGCTGCACAGCGTCCTGTGGGACAACATCCATACGGTTTTCACCAAGGTCGTCTTCGCCGATCTCGCCGAGCAGCAACGCAAGGCGGGCTCGCTTCGCGAGGCCTATCTGGGCATCCTGGCTAATATGACCGCGCTGCTCTGGCCGGTGTTCGCCGGCGTGGCGGTGCTCTCCGGACCGCTGGTGCACCTGCTCTACGGTCCCAAATGGGCAGGCGCCGCGCCCCTGCTCTCCCTGCTCGCCTTGGCCGGGGTCCTGCTCACCTGCGTGACCATGACCTGGGAGGTCTTCGTCATCCGTGACGAGACCAAGCTCCAGGTGAACATCGAGTATCGCCGGGCGGGACTTAGCCTGGCCTATTTCACCGGCGGAGCGATGGCGGGGGGCGTGCTAGGGGCCGCCGCCGCCCGGATCGTCGACGCGGCCACCGCGATCATCCTGTACCGCCCGCCGCTGGCCCGGCTGACGGACACCACGACCGCCGACGTCATCCCGATCTATGGCCGGTCTCTACTGCTGGCCCTCGCGGCGATCGCGCCGGCCGGCGGCCTGATGCTGGCGGTGCACGGCGATCCGGCTGTACCCCTTTGGCAGGTGGCGATCTCAGTGGTGCTCGGGATGGCCTTCTGGGCGGTCGCTCTGATCCTTTGCCGTCACCCCCTCGTCCAAGAAGCCAGCCGCCTCCTTAAGCGGTTCAAGCCTGGGTAGGGATCTCGACGTCAGGCCCGCGCGGCGGCGCTTGGCTGCAAGCGGCCGCCCACGGCGGCGACGAGCAGGTTGCGTGCACGGGCTGGTCGGCCGGCGAGGAGCTCGCGAACGACCGCGCGGCCGAGGTTAGGCAGGGCCAGGAGCAGGAGTCCGGGATGGTGGCGGCGCAGGAAGCGGAACTTGCTGCGCGTCAGGTAAAATTCCGAGAGCATCGAAGACTGCCCATCATCGCTGGTGCCGATCGACATGCCGACCCGGTGATAGACCTTGGCCGCGTCGCAATAGCCCAGCCGGAATCGGCCCGCGGCTCGGACCGCCCAGTCAATCTCCTCCCAATAGAGGAAGTAGCCCTCGTCCATATAGCCGACGGTCTCGATCAGGGTTCGCCGGACCAGAGCCGCCGCGCCATTGACGTAGCTGAGCGTCGCCTCGACCGCGCCGGCGTCGACTGGCGTCTGGGCGGACGAGCCCATGCCGATCAGTTCGCAGCGGGCCCGGCCGCGCAGGAACCGGCCGCCGCCCAGCGACTGCACGCGATCGGGGTTCTCAAGATAGACCACCTTGGCGCCGCAGATGCCGATGGCCGGGTCCTGGGCCATGCGCTCCAGCAGCCTGGTCATGGCGTCTGGTTCAACCCGGGTGTCGTTGTTCAGGATCCATACGTACTCCACGTCGGGTTCGGCCAGGGCCAGGCGGGCGCCGACATTGTTGCCTGCAGCATAGCCGCCGTTGCGGCCGGTCTGGACCACCCACAGTCGGCGACTCGCATCGTCAACGTGCGGAGGCGTGGCCAGGGTCGAGGCCTCAAGCGCCCCTTGGACGAAAGGTCGCATGCCGCGAGCGACGCGGTGCTGGTTGATCGTAGGGAGTTGCTCGGCCAGGCTTGCCCCGATCGCCTCGAAGGAACCATCGCCCGAAGCGTTGTCGCAGACGATGATGTCCAAGTTCTCGTGGTCCAATGCCGCAGCGCTCAACGCGCACTGGACGGTGTCGGCGGCCGCCCGCCAATTGAGGATGATCACGGCGGCCCGGGGATTGGCTTGGCTTTGCGTCACGCGAAGTTCACCGTCATTTCGGCCTTCCACCTCGTCTTCGATGCGACGCCCCCCGCCCCCGCCGGGCGCGCCTAGCGCGGCTTGATGCTCAGGTTCTTGAAATTGGCGGCGAAAGGCTCCCTGGCCGAAGCCCTGTAGACGCCTTCCTTCCAGTATGGACCGACGATGTCCTCAAAGCCCAGGGGGCCTTGATAGTCGACCAGTCGACGGCCGTCGCGGAAGACTTGCAGGAAGCCGTCGCCGGACGGTCCGAACTTCACCCGGATGCGCATCCGGTACCAGTGGCCGCGCTTGATCGGCCGCTCATCGGTGTAGTGGGCGTGGTAGGTGGTGGTCTCGCGGCTGGCGAGGCGATTGGGATCGTCGCGGGTGATGATCCGCATGCGCTCGCCGACCATCTCGATCGCGAACGGCGGACTGTGCCCCGGCTCGCCCGGATCGGGCGTGGACTGGATCTGGCTGAGGGTCATCCAACTGGCCGTGTTCGGCGGGCCGGGCTCGATCATCAGGTTGAAGTTGATCTCGTAGGGTCTGTCCCGCTTCATCCGCAGGGAGGTGGCGATCTCGGAACGTTCCTTGATCTTGCCGTCGCCTGGCAGGCTGTCGCCTGGGCGAACTTCGAAGCGCGCCGATGAGCCCTTGACGACATAGTTCCAGGGCTGCCCGGCGTTCTGCACCTGAAAGCGCGGGTTCTCGGCGCGGATCAGTTCCGGATTGCTTTCGGTGCGCAGGTGACGCGGCACCGACTTGAGCGCGTCGGCCGCCTCGACGACGACCTCCCGTCCTTCCTGCGTGGACATCGCCGCGGCCCCGACAATCGAGCCCAGAGCCAAGCTCCCCCCCAAAATCCCTGCGATCCATCGGCGTCGCCGCTTGGGTTCGGCGGCATGAGTCTTGAAGTCGGACATGGGGCCTCGCCTGAAAATGAGCGTGAATTGTCCCTATCGGAACTTCGTCTAACCCGGCGCTAACCGCGACAACGCACGACTTTACCATATACGATCTCAAAAAAGAGCGTCGCCGGCTGATCGGGCAATAACTGCCAAGCTTGGATGAGGGATTAGAGACCTATCATGGCGCGCTCCGACGGCAACAAATTGATTTCCCTGGAGGCTGGGCGCTTTTTCGCCGCTCTGGGCGTCATGCTTTTCCACTACACTGGCGTGATCGCCAACTTTCGCGGCGTGACGGTCTTTGGCGACATCTTTCGGCCTGGACATGTCGGCGTCCCCTACTTCTTCGTGCTGAGCGGCTTCATCATCTATCACGTCCACCGCGCCGATTTGGGACAGGCCGGCGCGGTGGGCCGGTTTGTCGTCAAACGGGCGGTGCGCCTGTTTCCGATGTTCCTGGCCATCTCCGTGGCCATGCTGCTGGCCTTTTTGGTCAGCCCGTCGATGGCCGGTCAGCGCGAACTGACGCCGCTGGGCGTGGCCGCCGACCTGCTGCTGCTGCCCCACGCCGACGCCATTCTGTCGATTTCCTGGACGCTGCGACACGAGATGGTGTTCTACGCCCTGTTCGCCCTGGCCCTGTGGTTCGGACCCAAGGCGTTCTGGGCGATCGGCGTCTGGATCGCGATCAGCATGGTCGCTGGGCTCTACGCCCTGGCCGCCGGGGTCGACACCGTGCCTTGGATGGGATCCTGGTCGGTGGTCGCCAGCACACTGAACCTGGGCTTCGGCCTGGGCATGATCGTGGCGGCCACCGTCAACGTGTCCAGCGGCTCGCGGCCCTGGCCGCTGATCGGCCTGGGCGGCGGCCTCCTGGCTTTGCTTTGCGCGATCGAGTGGACCTTCGGCCGGAGCGCATCGCACGATGTCGACATCCTAGGTCCGTTCGGCATGATCGGGCTGTTGCTGGGCGCGGCGGCGCTGATTAGCGGCCTGGTGCGGCTGGAGGCCACCTGGACCATGCCCGCGCCCGGCTTCTGGAAGGCGGCCGGCGGGTCGTCCTACGTTCTCTATCTAATCCACCAGCCGCTGGCTTCCCTGGCCCTGCGCCTTCTCAAGCGCCTGCCCCTGTCAGCCGAAGCGATGTTCGTGATCCTTGCGCTCGTGGCGGTGGCGACGGCCCTGGTCATCCATTTGACCGTCGAGAAGTGGCTGCTCAGGCGCCTGTCCACGTTGGGCCGCAGGAGCGAGCCTCCAACCGTGACGGCGGAGGCGGCGCTGGCGCTCGCTCCGGCCCCGAACGCAGGCTTGTCCTTGACGACCCCGCGGCCGCCCGGGCAAAGCCAGCGATAGGTCAGCTGCTGACGCCCCCCTCCGCCGAAGACACGACCCGGCCAAAGCACGGACGCCCCGGTGAAAAAGAAACGAGTTGCGATCGTCATTCCCGAAGGCCTTTCGGGCCGCGGCGGGATTGTGCGCGTGACGGCCTATCTAACGCGCCATATCCAGGCGCACATCCCCGATATCGAGACGCACGTCTATCGCTCGCGCTACAGCGACAACGCTGTGCTCAAGCACCTCACCGCCCCGTTCGCCCTGGCCGCCTTCGCGCTGCAATGCGGGATCGGACGCATCGACGTGGCGCACCTCAACGTCGCGCCGCGCGGATCGACCTTGCGCAAGCAGCTCTACCAGGCCGTGGCCAAGGCGCTGGGCATGCGGACGGTCCTGCACCTCCACGGCAGCGGCTATGACGAGTTCTACGCTGACCTGACGGTCAAGCATCAGGCCGCCGTGCGGGCGTTTTTCGCCCGGGCCGACGCGGTCGTGGCCCTGGGCGACCACTGGAAACGGTTCATGCTGACCGAGCTGCGGCTGCCGCTGGCCAAGGTGGTCGAGATCCCCAACGGCGTGCCAGCCGCCCCCGCCGTCGCGCGGGCGCCCAACGCTGTTCCGGCGATCGCCTTCCTGGGCGAGGTGGGCCATCGCAAGGGCGTGGACGTCCTAATCGACGCCCTGGCCCAGCTCAAGGCCGACGGCCTGGACTTCGCCGTCACGATCGGCGGCAACGGCGACCTGGAGACGGCCCGCGCTCATGCCGAGCGCGCGGGCGTGCTCGACCGGATCGACTTTCCAGGCTGGGTGGACGAGGCGGGCGCCGACAAAGTGCTACGGGGCGCCGACCTGCTGGTCCTACCCTCCCGCGCCGAGAACCAGCCCGTGGCGATCTTGGAAGCCATGGCCCGGGGGCTTCCCGTCGTGTCCACCCGGATCGGCGGCATTCCCCAGCAGGTCCTTGACGGCGAGACCGGTCTACTGGTCGAGCCCGACGACGTGGCGCAACTGGCCCAGGCCCTGGCCACCCTGATCCAGTCGCCCGAGCGACGCGCCGCCTACGGCCAGGCGGGATTGCGGCGGTTCGAAGCGCATTTTTCCGTTGCGGCCTGCGCCGAGCGGTTCGCCGAGCTCTACAGGTCGCTGTGACGACCGCGGCCGCCCGGGCTGGACTTCGCGTCGGCGGCGTCGCGCTCAAGCGGCGGGCGACCGCGTGCGATTTCCGCTTCGCCCGCGCTCGGAGCGCGGTCTGCCCGCGCCGCAGGGCCTTTCACGCCTTGCCTTGCGCGGGTCGAACGAAGACAACCGGACCCGCATGATCCAGGAAGCCGCGCCTAACGCCGCCCGCGCCCCCGAGCCTGTCGGTTCGCCGACAACCTGGACCGGCGCCTACAGACCGGACATCGACGGTCTGCGCGCGATCGCTGTGCTGGCCGTGGTAGTGTTCCATGCCGGCTTCCACGGACTGCTCGGCGGCTTCATCGGCGTGGACGTGTTCTTCGTCATCTCCGGCTACCTGATCGGCGGTCAGGTCTTCCGCGAGGCCGTCGCCGGCGAATTCCGCTTCTCGCAATTCTACGCCCGGCGGGTGCGGCGCATCCTGCCGGCCCTCTATGCGCTACTGGCCGTCCTGTTCGGCCTGGGCGCCTTGCTGCTGACGCCGCTTGAGCTGCGGGAACTGGGCAAGGAGGCCTTCGCGGCCGTCTTCGGCGCCTCCAACCTCCTGTTCTACACGGCCGGCGGCTATTTCGACCCCGCCTCCGACCACCTACCGCTGCTGATGAGCTGGTCGCTGGGCGTTGAGGAGCAGTTCTACATCGTCTTCCCGATTCTAGTGCTGCTGTGCCTGAGGATCAGGCCGCGGCTGTTCATGCCCATCCTGGTCCTGGGAACCCTGGTCTCATTCGCCGGCTCGATCGCGCTGACGCACCTGGATCCGAAGGCGGCCTTCTACCTGCTGCCGACCCGCGCCTGGGAGCTGGGCCTGGGCGCGGTTCTGGCGCTGTCCGAACGCCGCGCGAGCGCCTGGACGATCCCGCGCCCGGTCGCCGACGTCTCAGCGGTCGCCGCCGTCGCGGCCCTGGCGGCGGCCATGGCGCTCTACCGGCCCGCCTACGCCTTTCCCGGCTGGTACGCCCTGATCCCGACGCTGGCCACGGCAATCTTGATCGCCACGCCCGGCAGCCTGTTCAACCGCCGGGTCCTGTCTTGGAGTCCCTTCGTCTTCATCGGCAAGATCTCCTATTCTTGGTACCTGTGGCACTGGCCGCTGTTCTTCCTGAACCGCATCCTGGCGCCGAACGGCCAGGGCCTGCCGCCCCTGGCCCTGCTGGTGCTGTCCCTGGTCCCGGCGACGGCTTCGTGGCGGTGGGTGGAACAGCCCTTCCGTCGCCGCGTCCTTGGGGAGAAGACCGTCCTGATGCGCTACGGCGCCGTCGCGATGCTGATCGCGCTGCCCGCCCTGCTCTTCTTCCTGGCCGACGGCTGGCCGGGCCGGTTCTCGCCGGCCGTGCGGCAAATGTCCCGGACGGTCAGCGATGCCCGGGCCGACCCCTGCCTGGCCCCCTACGGGGCCGTATCGCCGCAGGATCCGGCGACCTGCCTGCCGGCGTCCGCGGGTCCCCGCGTCTTGGTGCTGGGCGACAGCCACGGCAGCGCGATCGCGCCCGGCTTCAAGGCGCTGGCGGCGCGCGACGGCTTCGGTTTCGGCCAGATCACCAAGTCCTCGTGCCCGTCGCTGTGGGGCTTCGTTCGCGAAGAGCCTGGCCGCCCAGGTCACCGGGCGCAGTGCCTGGCCTTCCAGCGCGAGACCTTCACCTATGTCGAGCGCCATCCGGAAATCCAGGTCGTTGTGCTGGCCAGCTACTGGCCCTCGGACATGACCTTGGTCGACAGCCAGGGCGCGACCGTTCCGCTGGCCGATGCACTGAACGATACGGTGGCGCGTCTAACGGCGGCCGGGCGGCGCGTGGTCCTGGTCGACGACGTCCCGTCCTTCCGTTTCGATCCCTACAGTCGCATGGTCGGCGACATGATGCCCGCCAGAGCCGCAGCGCAGCGCTGGTTCGCACGCACACCAGGGGTCTTCACCGCCCATGGCGACGAGATCTTCGATGATCCGGCGACGCCCGTGCTGCGCTCGGTCGCCAACGGGCGCCCAGGCGTGACCTTCTTGGACACGAAGGCCCGGCTGTGCGGGCAGGAAGGCTGTCGTTACGGCGCACCTGACAGGCTCTACTATTTCGACTTCCAGCACCTGACCGCAATGGGCGCCGGCGCAGCCACTGAAGGTTTCGCCTTGCGCGCGTCGGCCGCTTCGGCCAGTAGCCGCTAAGTCTAGAGTGGATTGATCTAGTGATTACCCGCCGGCGCACACGAACTGAACTGTACGGCCGCCGCCTCGAAGCGAAGGCTCCCTGATGTTGCCTGATTTGGCGCGCACTGATACCAGTTCCCCACGATCGGAAGCGATCGCCGCTTCGTCGCTCACCAACATCAGCAAAGCCGAATTCGTGCATCCGACCGCCACACCGAAGCCATGGCTGGCCAGGCTGGCGACAACGCTCGCGCTGGTGATATTCCTGATCGCGTTCGTGGCCCACCAGGGCCGCATCAGCTTCTACGCCGGCCCCAACGGCCGCACGGTCGCCCTGGGTCTGGAGCTGCTGACTCTTGGCCTGGCCTCGGCTATCTGCATCGTCTATCGCCAGTACGGCATCGTCCTGTGGAGCGTCATCGCGACCATCTATGCGGCTTCGCAGGTCTACTGGTTCTCGACGGCCTGGGGGCGCGACGCCAACCTCAACGCCATTTCGGTCTATATTGGGCTCTTCTCCTCTGTCATCTTCGTTGCGGCCCTGGTCAACCTCGAGCGCAAGACCCTCATCAACGTTCTGTTCGGTGTGGCGTTGGTCTACGCGCTCTTCTACCTGGCGCTCAGCCTGGGCCTTGGAGGCCTGAAAGCGCCGACCGACCCCGGCGCGGAAAAGCTGTTCATCGCCGCGGACCTGCGGATTGGCCGCCCTTCGCGCTTTGCGATGATGTCGTCCCTGATGGTGTTTGGCCTGTGCCTGTCGTTCACTCGGGCCTTCGTCACCAAAAAGTGGCTCTACTTGCTGACCTTCGCCCTGTTCGCGGCCGGCATCTGGCTTTCGTATTTCCGCGCGGTGACGGCGGTCACGATCTTCGCGCTCGGGACCTACACCGTGCTGCGGAACACTAAGCGGGTCGGCGTCCTTTGCTTCCTGGCCTTCTTTGCCGTTTCGCTGGTGCTGATCGTCGGCCTGAACGATCACGCGTTCCGTCCCTTCGACATGTTCGGGAGCAACGATTCCTCGGCCACGATCCGTTCGCTGTCGTATGAGGCCACCAAGTACTTCGTGCGAGACTATTGGCTGTTCGGCGTTGGCCTGGCCAGCAGCCGCGACGACACCATCAACCTGATGGCGACGACCACCTTCTTCTTCTCGGATATCGGCGCGGTGGGGGTTTTCTACACCGGCGGCGTCGTCGGCCTGATCATCTTCATGATGATCAGCGCCATCAGCGCTTTCTCCGGCTTCTTCCTCCAGGCTCTGGGCTTCGAGCGCGCGGACGCCGACGGCCTGGCGCTGGCCGGCTGCGCCTGCACCTCCCTGGGCATCATCGCCCCCGATCTGTGGTCGGGATCCTCGACCGTGCTGTCGGCGATTTTCATCGCCGCCTTCTATGTCTACCTGAAGAACCGGCCGACCCGACCCGGCCGCCCGCTCCCCTGGCTAGGGGGTGGAGTTCGGTACCCGTCGTTCGCCCCGCGGGCGCTTGCCCCAGAGGTCCAGAAAGCGCCCTTTCAGGCGCAGGAAGGGTTGCTCGATCAGCCTGTAGGACAGGTGCGCGGCCAGGAGTGAGGCCACGACCGTCACGACGTCGGTGAGCCGCGAGCGCAGTCCAGCGAACGAGAAGATCATCAGGATCGGAAAGTGCCATAGGTAGAGGCTGTAGGACCTCTTGCCGATCCAGAGAGCGACTGGCGACTTCAGCCAAGCGACGAACGGCGCGCGATCGTCCACCGCCAAAGCCACCAACCAGGCCGCGGAAAGCGCCACCAGGGTGAAGCCTCCATAGCCCAGGAAGGGCGCGGACCACGGGGTGGAAGCCGCGACCACGATCAAGACGAACACGGGAACCGGCCAGGCCTTGAGCAGAATGGCCGGCAGCCTTCGCACGCCCGACAAGGCCAGGGCCGCGCCCAGCAGCAAGCCGTCGGCGCGCGTGTCCGTGCCGTTGTACAGACGCTCGGGGCTGGCGCCGTTCCACGCTAGGAAACCGCGCCAGGCCGCCAGGGCCAGCATCACCCCGATCAGCACCATGGCGTATCGCCTGTGATCCAGGCGCACAGCCGTCGCATTCAACAGCAGCGGCCAAACCAGGTAAAATTGCTCCTCTACGCTCAGGGACCAGGCGTGGCCCAGGAAGCCGCCCCCGGTCCAGCCAAGCGCCCGGGCCCAGTTCATGAGGCTGCCTAGAGCGTAGAGTACGTTGCGCAGCTCGCCCCAGAGGTCCAGTCGCCTGGCCACCAACGAGCCCGCCAGCAGCGCGGTCACGACGAAAAGCGACACGCCCAACAGGGCCGGCATGATTCGTAGGAAACGCCTGGCGTAGAAGTCGCGAAGCGAGGCGCGCCCGTCGCGATCAATTTCCTCCACCAGCAGGCCCGTGATCAAGAAGCCGCTGATAACGAAGAAGATATCGACCCCGATATGGCCGCCCACCAAAATCTGTGGTCCGAAGCAATGATCGATGACGACCGCGGACACCGCCACGGCGCGAAGTCCGTCGATCTGCGGCAGGTAGCGTCCCATTCGGGCTCCAAGATCAGGAAATAGGCTTCTGACTATCGCGCCCGGGCCGTATTGGAAAGCGACGGCGCCCGCCGCGAGACCCTGATGGTCGGACCGCCCCCGGAACACGCGCTTTGGAGGGCGACTGTGCGTCGCGGTGTCGATCCCGGCGACGGAAGATTGGCTGAAGTCCCAACGCGCGATAAGGCTCTGAGCGTTGGCGAAATCCGATTTGGCCAGCGTCATTCCATTGGAGCATCGGGAGCCGTCACCGTTGAAGCGGATCGTCGTCTATACGCGTGCCTGGCGCTCGGGGGCGGGCCTGTACGCCCAGGGTCTGGTGGAGGGCCTGGCCGCGACGGGATGCAAGGTCGTGTTCATCGCACCGGCCGGCTATCCGGAAGACCCCGCCGCCCATCTGGACAACGTCCGCCGCGTCCGCCCGGTCCGCGAGTTGGTCGACGGCGGCTCACGTCCGCGCCGGGCGCTCTTTTCGCTCGCCCGGGTGGCGGGGGGGCTTGGCGCGCTGCTGGCGGCGCGCTTCACCAGCCGTCGCTTCATCGTCAGCATTCCTGACCCGTTCGTTTTCGCGATCTGGCCCCTAATGTTGCTGAGGCTGACCGGCGCCAGGATCGCCTTGGTCTGCCACGATCCGGAACCTCATTCCTGGAGCCTGTCGGCGCGGTGGCGCTGGCTGGAGCGCGCGGGTTATCGGCTGATTTACGACTGCGCCTCGGTGATCGTCGTGCTGTCCGAAGCAGGCAGGGGTCCTCTGGTGCGATTGTTCGGCGTGCCCGCCAGCAAGATCGTGGTGTCGCCGCACGGCGCCTTCGAGGTTCCCGCCGCGGGGCCCCTTCCGGGCTCTGGCACGCTGCTGGCGTTCGGCACGATCCGCCGCAACAAGCAGGTGGCCCTGGCGATGGAAGCGGTTATCGCCGCGCGCGAAGCCGGCTGCCGCGTCAGCATGATCGTCGCCGGGGCCAAGGACCCCAACGACCCAACCTATCTGGACGAATGCCGGGCGATCGCCGCTCGCTGCCCCGACGGCCTAGTCATGGAGACCGGCTTCATCACCGACGAACGGGTCAACGAACTGCTCTCGGCGTGCGACGCCCTGCTCATGCCCTATACCGACTTCAACTCGCAGAGCGGCGTGGCGGTGTTGGCGGGCATGGCCGGCCGCCCGGTCATCGCCGCGCCGGCGGGCGGCATCGCCGATCTCATCGCCGCCGGCCTGGCGGCGGTGGAGATCCCAACGCCTGTCGACCGCGACGGCGTCACCCGGTCAATCCTGGCCTTCTACGCCACGCCCAAGGCCGAGTGGTCCGATCGCGCGGCCCGCGGCCGCGTCCTGCTGAGCCAAGCCCTGGCCTGGCCACGGATCGGGCGGCAGCTGGTCGAACTGTTCGACTGACGCCGTTCAGGCTTAGAATTCTAGGCTCTAAGAATAAAGTCGCGCAGCCGATCCGTGAAGCTGGCGGGCGCGCGCGACGGCAATTTCTCCGAGCCCGTCAACTCGGCCAAGCGGGTCAGATGTTCGACAAGGCCGCGCTCGTCTGACGCGACATAGATCCCGGGAACGGCCTTGAAGCGCTCGGCGGTCGCCAACTGGTGCCCATTGCGGTGTTCGCCCCGCCGGTGATCGCGGGCCATGATGATGATCGGCTTGCCATATTCCATCGCCGTCAGGATCGAACCCATGCCCGCATGGCTGATCATGATCGTCGCGTTCAACTGCAGTTCCTGGAAAGCCTGGGGGGCGAGGAAGGGGAAGGCCTTCAGCGAACGGGGCACGTAGGTCGAGGGACCGATCTGCGCGACCACGTCCGACCGCCCGGTGGCGATCGCCCAGTCGTCGACCGTCCGCACCAGCCTGTCGAATGGAAGTTGGGTGCCTACTGACAGCAGTATCAAATGACCGACCCAAAACATTGCACGTCTGGATAGGCGTCCGTGAGGTGGGGCCATTGGGTCAGGCAAAGATCCACATGCTTGCGCACCAGGCGGCCGGACAGGGAAAGTTCCTCGGAATTGGCGATGCTGTCGATCCAGACCGTCCGCGCGCCCAGCAGCTTGCCCAGCCGCACCGCGAAGACGCCTGGCGCCGCGCCCGTGGTCACGATCGTGGACGGGCGGAACTTCAGCACGATGAACAGCAGTTGCGCGAACATGATCACCAACGCCATGGGATCGGTCTGGGACCCGTCTCTCACAATGGCCACCGGCCGCCCGCCGCAAGGCGCGCGCGCGCCCTTGATCGTCGTGACGCATTGTACGTCGAACCCGTCGAAGGCGGCGACCAGCCGCGACAGCTGAACCCAATGCCCTCCGGCGGACGCCACGAGAAGAAGTCTTGGCGCGGTCATGGCCGCAGGGGCCCTGTCGGGCGCGATCGGCCCAACCCCAATCCTGCCTCCGCACGCAGCGGGCGGTCGATCATGGCCTCATCATTCCCCAAAAGGTGTTCTGCGGACCGGAGCCAAGCCTTCCCGCCGACGAGTATAAGCAAGGCTCGACCTTAAGAAATGCCATTGAAACATTTTGGCTCGAAATTAAGGCCAAGCACGCTTTACGGCCCCAAAAAATAGCACTCTTCAGCTTCCCCAAACGTGTACGGCCCCGGTTTACACGCGGAGGGCTGCCCAAACCGCCATCCAGACCCCTTGAAGCCGAGATAGACACGCCCGAACACGTCCTTGTCTGCGTCCATGACGACGACTTCATCAAGAGCGCCGACAGGAAACTCGCCGATCCGCACCCAGTTCACGGCATTGTCTATCGATCGCCATACACCGTAGCGACCGTCAATCCGCCCTGTAACATAAACAGCCGGATAGTCATGTCCGGGCGCGGCCTTGCCAAAGGCGATGTCATGCGCCGCCTGCACCCGACGCAATACCGTCCAGGTCCGGCCGCCATCGACGGAGCGCCGAAGCGCCGTATCACCCGGATCCGATACGCCTGACGTGAAGAACAGATGACCCGCATGGCCGGGGACCACCCTAAGCTTGGCGCTGTAGCGGCTGGCGGGCGCGATCTCGCCCTTGTAGACCCTCGACCAGTCGGCGCCGCCGTCACGGGTGACCCACAGCCCCGCCAGTCCCGGATTGAGGCCGTCGCCGCTGTGGACCAGATAGAAGGTCTTGGCCAGCACCTTGTCGGCGGCCAGGGTCTTGCGATGAAAATTATAGTTCGCGTGCGAGCCGGTGTTGGGCAGCCGCTCGCCGGGCAAGACTACCCGCCGCCAGCTCCGACCCAAGTCGGTCGTGTAGAAGGGCGACCGGTTATGCGTAGGCGCCCAGACGATGTTGCGCGGATCGTCGGCCGCGACCGCGATCGTGCCGAACGCCATGCGCCAGGGATCGGACGGCGCCGTTCCGGGTGGCTGCGGCAGCGTGGCGAATTTCGTCCAGGTCTCGCCGCCGTCCTCGGTGTAGCCGGCGAGCACCGCGTCGCCATCCTCCGAGCAACAATCGGTCCGGGTGTCCGACGCGTTGGTGACGAAGAAACCGGGCTGGGCCGGCGTCCAGTCCAACTGTTGGGCGGCGATCAACACCCGCTCCTTGGGCCCGTAGCCGGTCGAAAACCGCTCAAGATCATCGCGTCGGTGGATGCCGAAATCCCAGGCTGCGAAAAGCGGCAGCTGGCCCGGCGCGGCGCTGACGTCGTTGGCCACCAGTTCTTCGATGCCCCGGGCCTGGCTTTCCCAGGTGATGTTTCCGAGCGGCTTGGCGATGTCGCCGAAATAGACGCCGGTGCCGGCGGCGTTCCAGAGCCGGCCACGGACCACGGGGTCGAACACCACCTGACCGGTGGCGAAATAGCTCTGATCGGCCACGCGCAGCCACGGCGGATCATCCTTTCCGGCCCGGGCGCTGGTTAGGACGCGAGACCACCGTAAGCCGCCGTTGTCGCTGCGGATCGCGTGACCGCCTTCGTCGAAGACATAGATGGATCCACTGCCCGGATCGACAGCCACGCTGCCGAACGGCGCCGGGTTCACACCGGCCGTCTGCGTGAGATCCTCCCAACGCGCTCCCGAGAACTTCCAGATCTTCTTGTGATCTTGATCGACCCCATAGAACGCGCCGTCGAGGCCGAACGCGCCCTGGCGAAGGCTGGTCGGCTGAGGATCTCCTGACGAGACCAGCGGTTTGAAGCTTCGGCCGCCGTCGAGAGAACGCGACACCCCGTCACCCGCCGACATGGTCCAAATCTGTGTCCCGTCGGGCGAAAACCACACGACCAGCCCCGGCCGGGATCCTGGCGGGGCCCGCGCCGGACCAAGCCCGCCCGGCGCCGTCGCGATCCTGATCCAGTCGCGCCCGCCGTTTTCCGACCGCCACAACCCATCGTTCGGCGTGCCCAGGAGCACGAGGTCCGGATTCTGCGGCGAAACGCTCATGAACGGGCCATAGTGTCGAAACGGGCTGTTGGCGTCGAACGTCACTGTCGGAAGGCTGGTGCGAACAAAGCTGCGTCCGCGATCGTTCGACCGATAGACCCTTCCGTGGATCGCCATGTAGATCCGATCGGGATCGGATGGCGCGACCGCGACTTCGTAAACGCCTTCGTTCAGCGTCATCGGCCCGCGATCTTCCGGCGGCATGCTCGCGGTCGTGACCAGTTGAAGCCAGCGGTTCGCCTCGGGCCGCCAAAGATAAGCGCCGTAGACGTCAGTTCTAACGATCCGCGTCACGCCCCTTGCGTCGGTGCTGTATCCCGTAATGAAGCCTCCGCCTCCGATCGCCACGGGGCGCCATGAATAGGCTTGGGCCGTCGCGTCGGCCACCGGCGGCGCGACGAGCCTGGGCGAAAGGTCCGCCGAACCGGCCGACCGGTCCGCGACCAGCGCCAGAAGAGCCAGGACGAGCGCCGAAATCATTATGCAACTCCTGAGCACACTTCCCCCCAGCCCACCAGGCGGGTCTTGGCCGGGGCTGTACATCAGCCCAGCGTCTACAGGCTTTTCGCAGTCATCAGTCAAGGCAGCCCCGGGACAAGCTGCGCCTTTACAGACCCTATATGGCGCCCAGCGCGTAGGCGCTTTTTCATTTCGAAGGTCCGAGCGTCAGAATCCTGACGCGCTTGTCGTGCAAACTTGGTTGACTTCATTTTTACCCCTTCGCTTGGGTTCGGCGGGTGTGCTAGTGGAGCCCGGTTTGGCGCTCGCCATGCGATGAGATCGAAAAACAGAGAAACGCTTTCGAAAGGTGGGCTGTGAACTATGCATCCACTATCAGGAAGCGGCTCACGCCTTCACTGCGTATTTGTTCACATCGACTATGCGCAGCCCTTTAGAAATGGATCTGGCGAAGATTAATGGAAAACAGTGTTGATACGCAGCCGCAGACGACCCGCGCCGGCGGGTCTTCTGGCGAGACCATCGATGTTGAACGCCTGATCGCCGCATTCCGGCGCCGCTTGTGGCTGTTCCTGGGCGTGGCCGGCGTGATCGCCGCCCTGCTGATGTTCGTGATGCTTCGGCAAACGCCGATGTACACGGCGACCGCCAACGTCATGATCAACACGCGGACCGAAAAGGTCGTCGACTCGCAGGCGGTCCTTTCCGGTCTGACGGCCGACACCAGCACAGTCGATACGGAAGTCGAGGTTCTCAAGTCGCCGCAACTTGCCGAAGCCGTCGTCGACGCCCTCAAGCTCGACAAGGACCCCGAGTTCAACGGCGCCCTCAAGTCGCCGGGGCTTGTCGGCAGCATCCTGGGGGGCAAGAAGGCCGCCAGCGAGCGCGCCGCGCCTGGCGCCGCCGAAGCCGAGCGGCAGGCCGTGATCGCCGCGGTCGGCAAGCAGTTGACGGTTCGTCGCGTCGGCCTCACCTATTCGATCACGATCAGCTTCCAGTCGACCTCGCCGATGAAGGCCGCCACGATCGCCAACGCGTTCGCCGACGCCTACCTGCGGTCGCAGCTGACCGCGAAGTTCGACGCCACCCGCCAGGCCAACACCTTCCTGAATAGCCGTCTCGACACTCTGCGCACTCAGTTGCAGGAAGCCGACGCGGCCGTCTCCAACTATCGTGTCGCCAACAATCTGCTCAGCTCGGAAGGCACCACGCTCACCGAGCAGGAAATCTCCGCCTACAACCAGCAACTGGCCCAGGCCCGCGCCCAGCAAGCCGAGGACGAGGCGCGTCTGCGCACCGCCCGCGCTCAGCTGGCCGCCGGCTCAAACGGTGACGACGTCGGCGAGGCTCTAAGCTCCCAGGTCGTGCAGAATCTGCGCGCGCAACGCGCCGGCGTCAGTGGCCGCGTGGCCGAGATGTCAGGCCGTTACGGTGATCGCCATCCGGACATGGTGCGGGCCCAGCGCGAGCTGGCGGATATCGACCAGCAGATCCAGGCGGAAATTCGCCGCATCGTCTCCAACCTCGAAGCCCGCGTCCGGGTCTCACAACAGCGCACCGCCTCCGTGGAAGCCAGCCTCGGCGGCGCTCGCGGCACCCTGGCCGCCAACAGCGCGGCCTCGGTGCATCTGAAGGAGCTCGAAGGTAACGCCGAAGCCGCCCGCACCGTCTATCAGAGCTTCCTGGACCGCTATAAGCAAACCGGCGCCCAGGAAGGCGTTGAACAGGCCGACGCACGCGTCGTTTCTCGCGCGACGCCGCCTTCGCATCAGAGCTCGCCCAACGTGATGCTGGCCCTGGCGCTCAGCATAGTCGTTGGGGCCGGCGCAGGTCTGGCCGCGGTTATTATCGCCGAGATCATGGACGCCGGCCTGGCGACCTCGGACGACGTCGAACGCAAGATCGGTCTGGCCAGCGTCGCCTCGATCCCTCTGATGTCGTCGGTCGCCGAGGCGAACGAACGCGGCATCCAGCCGATCGACTATGTCCTTCGCAAGCCGCTTTCCGGTTTCGCGGAGGCCTTCCGCTCGCTGCGCACCGCGATCCTCTACGCCGTACCTGGTCAGCAAGGTAAGATCGTGGTCCTGACCTCGGCCCTGCCGGGCGAAGGCAAGACCACCACCTCGATCTGCCTCGCGCGCGTCGCCGCCCAGTCCGGCAGCAAGGTGCTGCTGCTTGACTGCGATCTGCGCCGCCGCGCGGTCACCCGCACCCTGGGCCTGACGCCGGAAAACGGTCTGGCCGAGGTGCTGCACGGCGCGGCGACGCTGGAGAGCGCTGTGCTTCTGGACCAGGCCTCGGGCGCTTATGTTCTGCCGCTGGCCCACACGGCTTCGTCCACCGAGGACGTCTTCGGCCTGCCGGCGATGGACCAGCTCTTGGCTCGGGCTCGCGCCTCGTTCGATCTGATCATCCTCGACACCGCCCCGGTGCTCGCCCTGGCGGACACGCGGATCCTGGCCGGCAAGACCGACGTCGTCGTACTGCTGGCGCGCTGGCGCAAGACCCCGGCCCGCGCCATCGGCGCCTCGGTCCGCCTGCTTCAGCAGGCCAACGCCCAGATCGCCGGCGTGGCCCTGACCCAGGTCGACATGAACGCCCAGTCCAAGCACGGCTACGGCGACGCCGGCTACTACTACGACGAATACAAGAAGTACTACGCAAGCTAAACGACCCTCGGGTCTTTCGGACAAGCCCGTCGCCATCTGGCGGCGGGCTTTTTCTTTACCCCGTCAGCGGCATTTCTTAAGTATTAGCAGGCATTAATCATATCAGTTTACCAGGAATTGAAGTCGATCATCGAAGGTGCGCGGGTAAGGAGCACTTCCCCGATGTTGACGCCGCGCACTCTGCAACGATGCTTCAAGGTCTTCTTTGCAATCGCGTTCGCAAGCCTGCTGATCGTGATGCTAGGCCCGTTCCAGGACCTCGAACTGCGGTTCGGCTTCACCGACAAGGAAGCGCACGCCACCGCCTTCTTCGCAGTGGCCAACGCCCTGTTCATTATCGCCCCCCGCAGGCGACGGACCGACTTGGCCATGGTCGCCGCGGCGCTGGGCTTGGCCATCGAACTCCTGCAGGGCCTGACGGGCCGCGACATGTCGCTGGCGGACTTCATGGCCGACGCGGCCGGGATCACCGCGGCGGTCCTGCCGGGCGCGGTCGAGCGCCTGCGCCATCAGCTTCGCACCCATCCCGACCTCAGCGTCCGGCAACTGCGGGCCCTGGACAGGCGCAAGCGCCGCCGTCGTCCCGCTCCCAAGGTCCAGGACGCGGCCTCTTCGGCCAACCCGGTCTGATCGGCGTCATCTCATTTCTCAGGCCGGCGGCGTCCCAACGCCGCCGGCTTTTCTATTGTGCAGTCCAGGTGAAGCTTCCGTCGCAGTTTACCCCAACTAGGTAGAATCCCTTATTTAGTTAAGGGGGATTAACTCTATACGTATACTTATGTTTACCCATTTATCTACGCCGGTTATTAGATTTTAATTGCGATATTCGGTCCCGAACAGGGGATGAGTATCCATGCGCAACCGGTCCGCTCTTAGCCTTCTGGCTCTGATGTTCGCGCCCGCTCTCGCCGTGGCCGCGCCGATGAAGGTCGCGCCGCCCATGCCGCTGGGCGCGCCCACCGCCGCGCCGGTCGGCTTCGCCGACCTCTGTCAGCGCCAGCCCATCGAGTGCGTGGACGGCGTCCGCGGCGACGATATCGACGCCAGTCAGGCGGCCAAGCTGGCCGAAGTCCGGCAGTGGGCCGGGCAGGCCCGCTGGGCGGCCCTGTTCGGGCGTACGACCGCCGAATTGGCCGAGGCGCCCGCCTCGGCTTACCCAGGCTATATCAACCGTCCGCTGGCGCCGCGTCCCGTCGCGAACCTGTTCGAACCGGTCGCCCCCGTCATCGCGGAGGAGCCAGAGACCGAAGACGCCGATCCCGTCACCGCCACGACCGCCGTGCCGGCCGTCGAGGGTGTGATGGTCGAGGACGCGCCGGTCGAGAGCGCCCGGGCTGAAAATGGGGCGATCAACGACGCGCCCGCACCGCCGATGGTCAGCCAACTGAGCGATCGCGAGCTGCAGCGGATCAACACCCAGGTCAACCGCTCGATCCGTCGCTCGGACGACTATGCCGCCTATGGAAGGGCCGACTACTGGGCCGCCGGCGTCGACCACGTCAAACGGGGGGACTGCGAAGACTACGCCCTGGCCAAGCGGCGCGCGCTGATCGAGGCGGGCGCCCCGGGCGAGGCCCTATCGATCGCCATCGTCCGTACGTTCCACGGCGAAATGCACGCCGTGCTGCTGGTGGCCACCAACGAGGGCGAAGTCGTGCTCGACAACCTGTCGCCCTGGATCCTGCCCTGGAACGAAGCGCCCTATCAGTGGCTGGACCGCCAGGCGCCAGGCGCCCCCACCAAGTGGGTCCACGTCGGGGTGAGCACGCGCTCCTAGAGCCCTTTAGCCTCACATGGATTGATGTGAGGCGCCTAAAACGCATCAGTCGACGGTCCAGCGGTCAGGGATCCTGGGAGCCGAACATTCGGCTCTCGCGGTCACGCGCCTTGAGCTTGCGCCGCGATCAGCGCTGCCCGCATCTGTTCGGCCTGTTCCGGAGTGATCCCCATGGCTGACAACAGCGGGGAAGGCGCGGCGTGATCCCAGGCGTGACGGCCGCCGATCGTGACGCCACCGTCGACCACGATATGGGTTCCGGTCACGAATTCGGAATCGTCGCTGGCCAGATAGAGCGCCGCCCGAGCGATGTCTTCCGGCAAGCCGGCCTTGGGGATCGGCTGGATCTTCGGCCCGACCTCGGCCACCCGGGCGGCCATCTGGTCGGCCACCTCCCGCGGCAGGCCCATCGACGCCCCGAAGATCGAAGTGGCGATCAGGCCGGGGCAGATGGCGTTGACCCGCACCTTCAACGGTGACAGCTCGGCGGCCGCGCACTTGCTCATGTGGATCACCGCGGCCTTGGCCGTCGAGTAGGCCAGGGGCCCAAAACCCGCCTGAAGGCCGGCGATCGAGGCGGTGTTGATGATGCTGCCGCCACCGCGCTGCAGCATCAGGGGCAGGGCGTGCTTCATGCCCAGAACCGGCCCGCGCAACAGCAGGGCGAACGTGGCGTCCCAGCCCTCGGCGGTCATATCGGCCACGCCGTTCGGCGCGCCGCCATGGCCGGCGTTGTTGAACAGGATGTCGAGCCCACCGAACGCGTCCTGGGCCAAGGCAACAGCGGCGGCGACCTGGCTTTCGTGGGTGACGTCGCAGGGGGCGAAACGTACCTGGCCGGGGAAACGCTTTTCGAGCATCTCGCCCTTGTCGACCTGCAGATCGGCGGCGACGACCTTGGCGCCCTGGGCCGCGAACAGCTCCACCGTTCCGAGCCCAATGCCCGAGCATCCGCCGGTGATCACCGCAACCTTGCCGTCAAGACGTCCCGTCATGCGCCGCTCCCTTTGGCCGCGCGCGGCCTCTGGAAGGGTGGGCCGCTGCGTGAGGCGCGGCTATCCTGGCCCGGCGGAACGCGCCTGGCCAGGACTAAGTGAACAGCGTTCAGGCTTGCTGGCGAACGGGCGTCTCTTGCGACCGGTTGAACACCAGGTTGAACAGCAGCCAGACGGCGCAGGGCAGCAGGACCACGGCCCATGCCAGCACCAGGCCGGCCAGACCGAAGACCGCCCCGACACGTTGCGCGATATTGGGCCGCTCGGCCTTTCGGCCGGAGGGCGACACGTGGATCTTCAGGCTCATCGTCCCCCCAGACTGTCAGAGCGGGCCAGATCGGACGCCCGGACATATTCAGCGCGGGCGGCGTCCAAAGCTTTACGGGAAGAGACCTGCCGCGCCAAGGCGCGACGCACGTCACGCAGGGCAGGCCCCATCAGATGCCATGGTTCTACGCAGTAGCGCGTGAACAGGCGCCGCGGGTCGACCACCAGCCGGAACAACCACTCCATGCCCACCTGCCCCATCCAGCGGGGCGAGGGGCGCTGGACGCCGGCCTCGTAGTCGAAAGCGCCGCCGACCGTGAAGGTCACGCAGGGGCCCAGCTTGGCCTGGTTCTCCAGAACCCAGACCTCCTGGCGCGGCATGCCCATGCCGACCAGCACGATGTCGGGCCGATAGTCGTTGATCGCGTCAACCACGGCCTGGTTTTCGGCCGAACCGGGCGCGACATCGAAATAGCCATGGTGCGTACGGATCCGCGCGGCTGGCCAATCAGCCTGGATCCTGGCGGTCGCCTTCTCGCCGACGCCCGGAGCGCCGCCGACGAAGAACACCTTCCAGTCTTCCCGGATGGCGCGCTCCCAGAAGGCGTCACGCCAGTCCAGATAGGTGCAGCGGTGAAACCGGCGGCTGGCCCGGCCGACGATGCGCGCCCAGAAGATCAGCGGCACGGAATCGACCTCGATCAGGTCGGATGTGGCGAAGAACTCGGCGATCTTCTGGTCCTTGCGGATCAGATACAGGCTGTGGAGATTGTGATTGGCGACCACGGCGCTTTCGCGTGCGGCGATCTTGCCAGCCACGAAATGGAAAACTTCCTCTGGACGGACCAGGTCCATCGACCCGCCGAGCACCTGCACGCGCTCCTCGGGACGGCGGCTCATACGAAAGTTTTGACGCACCTCTGGAGAGGAGGCGTCTCTCGCTGGAAGGAACATCTTACCCGACTCCGACGACTTGGAGCACAGGTCTATAGGAATAGGCTTAGCCTTTTCCCAAGAAGAATGATTAGCGAAACTTAACCTTGAAAACCTCTATTCAGGAGCGATTCACCATTTAAACAACTGACGACACAGGTGGACCGAACGCTCAAGGACTTCGATTTCGTAGAACGCCGGTCCGCCTGTGTCGGGATGTCGCGGATTATTCGTTGACGACCACGACCTTGCCCATGGCTTTCCGGCTGGCCAGGTGCGCGATCGCGTCGCCGGCCTTGGCCAAGGGGAATCGCTCGGAGACATAGGGCCGGATCTTGCCCGCGGCATAGAGCTCCATCAGTTCCCGGACGTTCTGAGCGTGCCCTTCGGGATCGCGGGCCACCGCCGCCCCCCAGAACACCCCGACGATGTCGCACGACTTCAGCAGGGTCAGGTTCAACGGGATCTTCGGGATACCGGACGGGAAGCCGATCACCAGGAAGCGGCCGTTCCAGCCCGCCGCGCGGATCGTGGCCTCCGAATAGTCGCCGCCGACCGCATCATAGGCCACGTCCCAGCCGCCGGGGCCGCAGGCGTCCTTGATCTGCGTCGCCAGGGCCTTCTGGCCGTCCTTGTCGAACGGGCCGCGCGGATAGACCACGCCGGCGGCGGCGCCGCGGCTGAGGGCCAGATCGACCTTTTCCTGGCTGGAACAGGCGGCGATCACCCGGGCGCCGGCCGCCTTGCCCAGCTCGACCGCCGCCAAGCCCACGCCGCCCGCCGCCCCCAGCACCAGCAGGGTCTCGCCGGCTTTCAGCCGGCCACGGTCCTTCAGGGCGTAGTAGGAGGTGCCGTAGGTCAGGATGAAGGCGGCGGCCTCGTCGAACGGCATGGTGTCGGGAATCGGCGTGCAGCGCGCCGCGTCCAGAGCGACCCGCTCGGCCATGCCGCCCCAACCCGTCGAGGCCAGCACCCGCTGGCCGACTTCCAGCGTCGTGACGCCCTCGCCCACCGCGGCGACGACGCCAGACACCTCGCCGCCGGGCGCGAACGGCCGCTCGGGCCTGAACTGATACTTGTCCTCGATGATCAGCACGTCGGGATAGTTGACGCCGCAGGCCTTGACCTCGAGCACCACCTGCCCCGGGCCAGGATGAGGGTCGGGCAGGTCTTCCAGCACCAAGGTCTCGGGTCCGCCGACCGCCTTGCTGAGCACCGCCTTCATCTCGCCTCTCCCTGCGTTTGTCTTTATGAGCGGCCGGACGCTAGCGCACGCCGGACGGCCAAGGAAGCAGAATGTCAAACAAACGTTTTACCCTCGCCCTGCACGGCGGCGCCGGGGCCAAGCGCGGCCACGACTACGACATCGAGATCGCCCATATGCGCAGCTTGGTTGAGGCGGCGCGCGAGCGGCTGGTGGCGGGAGCCAGCGCCCTGGACGTGGCCGTCGAGACCGTGGCGGCCCTGGAGGCGTCCGGCCTCTACATCGCCGGCAAGGGCGCCTCGCCCAACGCCGACGGCGAATATGAGCTGGACGCCAGCCTGATGGACGGCGCGACGCTGCGCGCCGGGTCGGTCGCGGCCCTGCAGGGCTTTCAGAGTCCGATCCTGGCCGCCCGGGCGGTGATGGAGCGCACGCCGCACGTGATGCTGGCTGGCGAAGGCGCCATGGCCTTCGCCCGCGAACAGGGTCTGAAGCCGATCACCGATCCCGCGGCCTGGTTCACCCAGGCCGGGGCGTTCGAGGCCAACCATGCGCCCGGCGTCCTGCCGACCGGCACCGTGGGCTGCGTCGTCCGCGACGCCGAGGGCCGGCTGGCGGCGGCGACCTCCACGGCCGGGGTGTTCGGCAAGCTGCCCGGCCGGGTCGGGGATTCGCCGATCATCGGCGCGGGCGCCTGGGCGGACGGCCATGCGGCGGTTTCCTGCACCGGCCAAGGCGAATTTTTCATCCGCACCGCGGTGGCCGCCCAGATCGCCCATCGGGTGCGGTTTGGGGGCGAGCGCCTGGAGGACGCCGCCCAGGCCGCCATCCAGGGCGTGGCGGATCTCGGCGGCCACGGCGGCCTGATCGCCGTGGACCGCGACGGCAATGTCGCCATGCCCTTCGCCTCCAGCGGCCTCAAGCGCGCGGCCCTGCTGCCGGACGGGACGATCGTCGCCGAGGCGTTTTAGGTCGCGGCGGGCGCCCGCCCTCCGTTGAACGCCGCTTCGGAAATTCGCCTCCCGAGCGAAGCTTGGCCCATTTTGGCGCCGCCCTTGCGTCGAGCCGCCTCAGTGCAGCGCGAGAAAGGGCGTGATCAATGCCTCGCTTTCATTTCGAAGCCCAAGGTTCGGAGCGGTTCCCCGATCCCGAGGGCGTGGAGCTGAGCAACCTGACCGCAGCACGCCGGGAAGCCGCGCGCCTGGCGGCGGCCTTGGTGCGCGACTATCCGGAGGTGTTCGCCGAGCCCAGAAGCTGGCGCATGTGCATCCTCGACGACGACGGCAATACGCTGGAAGCCCAGCCGTTCGACGCCTTGGACCTCAAGCCGAACGCGAACGACGACTAACCACGTCGCCGGTCTGATGGGTCGGCGGCGACAACAGTTTGGCCAGATCCTGCGCCAGGCCGGCCTGGCGATCCTCGTCCAGGACCGAAAGCAGCCGGCGCTCCACAGCTTCGACGTCGGCGCTCACCTGGCTGGCCAAGGCTTCGCCGCCAGGGGAAATCTGCACGATCACCGCTCGGCGGTCGCCCGGCAGGGCGGAGCGGACGACGCAGCCCCTGGCGATCAGGCCATCGACGGTGCGGGTCAGGGACGTACGATCGATGGCGCTGGCCTGGGCCAGCTCGGTCATGCTGCACACCCCGCGCTTTCGCAGCACGCCTAGCGCCATCCACTGGGTCAGGTTGAGCTGGTGGCGCGCGAGGACTTCGCTCACCAGCGCCCTTCGGTGTTGCTCGACGCGATAGAGCAGGTCGGTCAGAACGGCGGCGGTGGTCACGGTCGCGATCATCTCCGTGGGTCTTTAGAAGGCCACCGGGAATGGGCGACATTGGGGCGCAAACCTCGGACTCGCGCCATTCGTTCCCACTGCGAACCCGTAGCTTCAGCGTCTCAAGTCTGGACGATGGAGCCTTGCCGTCCCGTCATTGCACGCTGCAGCTTGCGCCGGCGCTGACCGACGGCGCTCGAACCCTCTCGGCGCCCCAATTGTAAATAATTGTGATCCAGGGCGATAAGTCGCAGAAATTACTCCGTTAACTATGGTCACAATCGTTATTGTTGTGCATGCATAAGACTATCGCTCTACGCAGTATATAGCTCGTCGATGGAGACCCTCGTGCACGCGCTTAGCGGCCGATTACTTGGCGCGGCCAGTTTGATAAACACGCCGGAAGCGGCGGCCGCGATTTTCAAGCTTGCCGTTAAGACCAACGATCCCGAATTTCTCCTGCGCTCGTTGCGGGTTCTGTCGCATTCGAAAGGCATGTCCGATGCGCTGGCCTGGTCCGGAATGCCTGGCGACCTGCCCCGTCGAGCGATCGAGAACCAAGGCCCCACCAGGGTGCAGGCCCTGACCGAGGTGACCCGATGCCTGAGCGCCCGGCTGGACACGCCGGCCGCGATCGCTGACTGAAGTCGCGCGGAAAGCGGGCGGCGGGAAGGCCAGGGCCCTCCCGCCGGGTTCGAACTAGAACTTGCCGCGGACGCCGAACTTGATCGTCCGGCCGTTGAACTTGGCGTAGTCCATCCGCGTCTTGCGGCCATCGCCGTAGCGGCCGCTGACGTCATCGAAATAGTCGTAGGTCAGGGCGTTGGTGAGGTTCAGCGCGTCCAGGCGGACCTCGATGCTGTCGTTGATCTTGTAGCTGATATTGCCGTCGAGGAAGCCCGACCCGGCGTGCCAGCGCTGCAAGTCCGAACCGTTGTTGGTGGTCTCGATGATGTTCTTGGCCTTGTAGTTGTAGGACAGGCGAACACCAAACGGGCCCTTCTCGTAATAGCCCGTCAGGCTATACGAGTACTTGGGCACGGTGTTGACGTTGAGGATCTTGCCGGCCGTGGTCGCATAGTTGTAGCCGCTGGTGTTGACGTGAGTGAAGCTGGCCAGGGCGCCCAGGCCGCTCCAGAAGCCCGGCAGGAAATCGAACGACTGCTGGTAGGCCAGTTCGTAGCCGTCAAGCTTGATCGAACCCTGGTTGTAGTAGGTGGCCAGGGTGATCGGCAGGTTCGGGTCGACCTTGCCGGTCGCCGGGTCCTGGAAGATCGGCGCCAGGGCGGTGTCGGGCAGGCCCAGCGACGAGAACGGCACGGTGGTCGTGGTCGAGACCGTGGTGTCCTTGAGCTCCTTCCAGAAGAACCCGGCGCTCAGGATCCCGCCGCGCCCGAAGTACCATTCCAGGCCGGTGTCGTAGTTGGTCGAGGTCTGCGGCAGCAGGTCCGGATTCCCCGAGGTCGCGCGGGTGTCGTAGATGTTCGGGATGACCGTGTTGGCGGCGATGATCGACAGCGACGCCCGGGTGATCGTCTTGCCCCATGACCCCCGCCAGATCAGCTTGTCGGTCAGGTCGTAGGCGAAGCTGGCTGACGGCAGGGTGTTGTCGTACGAGCCATCGGCCTTGTTGGGCACATAGGTCGTCACTGCCCCGTTCGTCTGGCGCAGATAGTTGTCGATGTGGGTGCTGGTCTCGGAATAGCGCACGCCGGCGTTGACGCGCAGTTCGCGATCGAAGACCTCGCCCTTCAGGTCCGTCTGCAGGAAGGCGGTCTTGACCTCTTCCTCGGCCCCGAAGCTGGCGTTGAAGTCGATCGGCGTGGCCCTGGCCGTGCCGATCGGGTCGAAGGTGTTCATCATGTAGTCGCGGCTGAACGTCGCCCATTCCTGGGGATAGCCCGACCCGATCACCAGGTTGTCGAGCGGCACCTCGTGCAGCATCTGCGAGCGCAGACCGGCGGCGCCGATGGCGTTGACCTTGGCGGTGCCGGCCGCCGTGGCGTTGCGCTTGCTGGTGTCCTTCTGGGTCGAGACGTAGGAGAAGCCGCCCTTCAGGTGCCCCTCGACGCCGAACAGGCCGTAGTCGTAGTCGGCGAAGACCTTGGCCGTCTTTTCCTTGTCGATCTCGCGCCGCCAGTCGAAGCCAACGCCGAAGTCCTGGTAGTTGTTGGGATTGGTGAAGTCGACGCCGGGCGCCGACAGGGCCGGATAGACGTGGTCGTCCGTATAGTCGATCGTCGAGGTCACGCCGTAGAGGTTGGAGACCAGGCGGTTGCCGGTGAAGAAGGCGTCGCTCTTGCTGAGGCTGCCCTGCGCCGTCACCTTCAAGCGGTCGGTGAACTGGTAGCTGGCGTTGAACGAGGCCATCTTGAACTTGGTCTCGGCGTTATAGAAGTAGCTCTCGCCGAGGTAGGACGTGTTCCCGAACGTGCCTTCCAGCAGGTTCGATTCCGGATCCAGGGTGACATTGATCGGCACCAGGCCGTTATGGCCCGGCGCGCCGGGCTGGGCGGCGGTGTTGGTGGTCTTGGAGTTCCGGATCGGCAGGCCGAAGGTGTACTCGTCCAGAGAGTCCGTCAGCTTCGAATAGAGCCCGTCGAGACTGACGTTCAGCTTTTCGTTCTGGTACTGCAGCGAGGCGACGGCGCCGTCGCGCTTACGCGTGTTTTCGCCGCCATAGTAGCGGTAGAAGCGCGGCAGATAGCCGTTCTCGATCTGGGCGCGGGTCAGGCTGCCGGGATTGTAGCGGGGGTCGGCGAAGTCCAGCGTGACCGCGAACGGGCCTTTGTTGGGCGACTGGCTGCCCAGGGTATGGCTGTTGTAGCCGCCGGTGGCCTCGAAGCCGGAACGGTTGTTGACGCTCTCGGAGTGCGCCACGGCGAGCAGCGCGCCGAAGTTGCCCCAGGTGTTGGAGAACAGCGCAAAGCCGGCCGGGTCCAGGTGCTTGGACTTGTCGTTGTAGGACCCCACCACCTGGTAGCGGATCGCCCGGCCCGGATGGTCGAACGGACGCGGCGTCTGCAGGTCGACCACGCCGCCGATCCCGCCTTCTTCCAGCTCGGCCAGCGGGGTCTTGTAGAAGTCCACGCGACCGAACAGCTCCGAGGCGAAGACGTCGTAGTTGAAGTCGCGCGACGAACCGCCGACGTTGCTGGACGAGGTGGTGCGGACCGGGGCGCCGTTGATGGTGGTGACGTTGTAGTCCGAGCCCAGGCCGCGGATCGAGATCCGCTGGCCCTCGTTGGAGGCGCCGTCGCGGCTCAGATAGACGCCCGGAATGCGTTGCAGCGCTTCAGCGACGTTGGCCTCGGGGAACTTGCCGATGTCCTCGGCCACGATCGAGTCGCGGACCACGATCGCGTCCTTCTTCAGGTTCAGCGACTTCTGCAGCGAAGACCGGAAGCCGGTGACGACCACCTCATCGACGGTGTCGCGCGCCGCATCGCTGTTGGTGGCCGTATCGTTCGCCGTAGCCGCATCCTGGGCCCAGGCGGCCGTGGCGGCGCCCATCCCCACGGCCAGGATCGTCGTCAGCAGCAGTTGCTTCTTCATGGTTCCCTCCCCTCGCGGCGCTCCTGGCCGCGCAGATCCCATCCCCGCCCGACGCGTCGAGGGGGCTGCCCGCCCACGGGCGGTGCGTTTCAAAAATCGAGAACTGACGCCGTTCAGGCGCCTAGGCGGTCGAGTTCCGCATCATCTGTCCTGGCATGTTTCCTCACGGTCGAGCTTTTCGCTTCTGACTCAAGGCGTAACACATAGCGAATAAGGACAACATATATGGGAACGCCATTTGTATGATTTTTCAGGTCGCAGCGCGTTTCAGCGACCGCTGTTGCGTGACAGCAACAGAAACGAGGTTCCAGGCGCGTCGAAGCGCGGGACCGCGAGACGTCGTCGCCAACAAGGATCGGCTCCGCCTCAGCGGTAACCGAATTCGCCGCTGATCTTCTGGGTGGTTTCCTTGACGTAGGTCGCGACCGTCTCGATGCGGGCGTCATCCATGTACTGGGCGATCGAGGACACGGAGACGGCGGCGATGATCTTGCCGCCCATGTCGCGGATCGGCGCGGCCACGCAGCGGATATGATCCTCGTTCTCGTCCAGATCGAGGGCGTAACCCTGGGCGCGGTAGCGGGCCATCACCTCCAGCCACTGGCGAAGGTCGTAACGGTAGCGGGGAAAGGCGGCGGCCTCGCGCAGGAACACCTCGCGCAGGACGTCCTCGCCCTCGTCCATCAGCAGCGCCTTGCCCAAACCCGTGTGGCGCAGCGGCTGGCGCTCCCCGATGACGCAGCGCACCTCGATGCGCCGGGTGCCGGGAATCTTGTCGATGTAATGCACCTGGTCGCGGTCCAGGACACCGAGATTGACCGTGTCGCCGGTGTCCAGCGACAGCTGGCGCAGATGGTCGTGGCTCACCCGGGTCAGGGTGATCTGCTGGGAGGCTGCGTAGCCCAGCTCCAGCAGCTTGGTGCCCAGCGCATAACCTTCGCGGGGCGAGAAGGACAGGAAGCCCGCCTCGACCAAGGTCGAGGCCAGACGATGGACCGTCGTTTTGTTCAGGTCCAGGGACTTGGCCATCTTGCCCAGGGTCGTGTCGCCCTTGGCCACCCGGCTGAGCACCTCAAGCCCCTTGAACAGGGTCTGGGCGCCGGCGCTGGCGCGCGCCGAGGACGCCTCCTCCACATCCACCGAAGGGCTGTCGGCCATCTCAATCATCCCGCAGGCTCCGCAGCGACTTCGCCGCGGGCCGTACCGGATAGTGATACGGCTCCGGCGCCAAATTGCAATGGCCGTCCCAGCGCAGCCGTCCCGATTCAATAGTCGACTGCATAGTCTTTCTGGAACGGCTGGCCCGAGAAGGCCAGCTGCTGGGTCCAGGCCTGGGCCGGCGCCGTCCAGAAGCTGTCCGACGCCGGAAGTCCCAGGGCCAGGAAGCCCTCCGCGGTGATGTACATGCTGCCGTTGTTTGAATACCAGTCGCCCAGCGCCGGGTTGTGCCCGGCGAAGCCGATGGTCAGGAAACTGTCCTTGGTGAAGTTGCTGGGCTGGCTGAACACCGCCTTGTGCGCGGCCACCAGGGCCGAGCGCACCTGTCCTTCCGACAGCTTGGCCGGCAACTGCTTGCGCAAGGCCAGCATGGCCAGCGGCTGGAACACGGCCGTGCGATAGGTCAGCGACCGGCCGAACGGCGGGAAGGTTCCCTCGGGCGAGACGAACCGCTCCAGGTGCTCGCTGTAGCGCTGGGCGCGCTTGACGGCCAGCTCGCGCCACTTGGTCAGGTCATCCTTCCAGAACGGGGCCTTGTGGGCCTCCATGACCTCCAGCACCTGGATCATCATCGGGTGCATCACGAACGAGCCGTAATAGTCGAAGTGGAAGGTCGCCCCGTCCTTGATCCAGCCGTCGCCAATGTACCATTCGTCGATCATGCGCACGGCGGTGTTGAGCCGCATGGGATCGGCTTCCTCGCCGATCTGCAGCAGGAACGCCTCGTTCATCGCCGCGAACAGCAGCCAGTTGATGAAGGGCGGATTGACCCGGCGCAGGCCCTTGATCTCCTCGACGACCCGCTTCTTGGTCGTCGCGTCCAACGGCTCCCACAGGGCCTTGGGGGCGCGCAGGAGGGCCTGGGTGAAATAGGCCGAATCCACCAGGGCCTGACCATGGCCGCGCCACAGCAGGTAGTCCGGACTGGCCGGGTCCACGGCGTGGACATAGCTCTGCAGGGCCTGTTCCGTCAGCCGCTTGCGGACCTTGCCCTCGGCGGTGGCGTCCTCGGGCAGGGCCAGCCAGGGCGACAGGCCCGAGATCATGCGGCCGAAGCACTCCAGGTAGGCCACGCCGGACTCGCGCCCGTCCCAGGTCGGGCTGAGCTCCAGCGGAAAGGCTTTCTTCAGTTGGCCCTTCGACATCGCCGACAGCACCGGGCTGGCGATCTTCTCCAGCAGTCCGGCCATGTAGGCGCGGTCGTCGACCGGTGCGGCGGCAGGCTTGGCCGCGCTGGCAGCGCCGCCCCCCAGGGTCGCGGCGCCGACGAGGGCCGCCTTCATGAAATCACGCTTATGCATGGTCGCCCCTATCGCGCCGGCTTGAGGTCGAGATCGGCCATCGCCGTCGCCGCCAGCAGGAAGGCGCCGACGCCGTAGAACTGGGTGTCGTCATAGCTGACGCTCTCCGGGCGGTCCGAGACCGGCTGGACGTAGCCGAACTTGCCGTCCGGATGCACCGCGCGCGTCAGGGCCACCCACCCCTTGCGGGCCACGGGCTCGTAGCCGGCCCGGTCGAGCAGCCCGCTCTTGACGCCCCAGGCCATGCCATAGGTGAAGAAGGCCGTGCCGCTGGATTCCGGCGGCGACTTGGCCGGATCGGACAGCAGGGACGGCGACCAGTAGCCGTCTGGCTTCTGGATCGTCTTCAGCTTGCCGGCCATCTCCTTGAAGACCACTTCCATGCGGGCGCGATCGGGATCGCCGGCCGGCAGCAGAGGGATGATACGGGCCAAGCCCGCAAACACCCAGCCGTCGCCCCGGCTCCAGAACACCTTCTCACCGTTCGACCCGCGACGGGTGAAGAACCGCGAGTCCCGGTAATAGAGATGCTCATCCTTGTCGTAGAGGAAGTCTGTCACCGCCGCGAATTCCTTGCGGGCATAGGCCGCGTAGCGCGGATCGCCGGTGACCGTGCTCAGCTCGAACCAGGTCGCGGGCGCCATGAACAGGGCGTCGCTCCAGCACCAGCGCTGGCTGCAGTCGACGCCGCGCGGGTCGGTATATTCGGCATGCTCCAGCCCGACCTTGGGGGGATAGGCCAGGATGGCGTCGAACCGCTGGCGCAGCGGACCGATCGCCGCGTCGCCGCCGCCATGACGCGAGGCCCAGAGATAGGCCTGACCGATCACGTGGTCGTCAGCGTGATAGAAGCGCTTGCCCAGTTCCCACTGGTTGGCCAGGCCCCGCGCCAGGATCGCCTGGCGATAGGCGGGGTTGTCCGACCGATCGGCCAAGTCCCGCAGCCCGACGAACAGAGCGCCCTGCACCCATCCCTTCAGGTCAGCCGTATCGCGCGACGTGTTGGGCGGAATATAGCCGGCCGCCATGGTGGCCAGCTGGTAGTCGGCGACCTTCTCGGCCAGGCGCAGCACGTCGGCCCGGGCATAGGGAACGGACGCGGCCTGGGAGACTGCCGGCGGCGTCTGGGCGGCCGTTGCGGCCAGCGGTGTGCACGTCGCCAGCAAGGCCGCGACCCCGACCGCCGCGCGAAAAACAGACTTCATCGCTTCCTCCGTCCAAGCCGGGTTCGCCCGGCTCCTTTGTTGTTTCGTCCCGCCGCGAGGCGCCTGGGTCACTGCAGCTGGCAGATGTCGAGCACGTTCATGTCGTCATAGTCGAGGTTTTCCCCGCCCATCGCCCAGATGAAGGCGTAGCAGCCGGTTCCGACGCCGCTGTGGACTGACCAGGGCGGGCAGATCACCGCCTGCTCGTTGGCGACGACCAGATGCCGCGTGGCCTGAGGCTCGCCCATAAAATGGAGCGCCCGCTCCTCCGCGCCGAGACGGAAGTAGAAATAGGCCTCGGAACGACGGTCGTGCAGATGCGGCGGCATGGTGTTCCAGACGCTGCCCGGTTGCAGGATCGTCAGACCTAGCAGCAATTGGGCCGAAGCACAGACGCCGGGCACCACCAGCTGATAGATGATCCGATGGTTGGCGCTCTCGCGCGCCCCGCGTTCGAGGGGGATCGCCGCCGCCGTCGACAATCCTTTGGTTTCGAAAGCGACGTGGGCCGGAGTCGAGGCGAGGTAGAAACGGGCGGGACCCTCTAGGTCGAGGCTCTCGAACCGGACATCGACGGCGCCGCGGGTGATGTAGAGGGCGTCGAGCGGCTCAAGGACGAAGACCTGCCCGTCCACCGTCACCCGGCCAGCGCCCTGGCCGACATTGACGACGCCCATCTCCCGCGCCGCCAGGAACGGTTGCCCTGCCTGCGACGGCGGCTCGGCTTGGGCCGGCAGGGCGATCGCCGCATCGAGAGGCGCGGCGCCGCCGATGACCAGCCGTTCCTGATGCAGATAGTTGAGCTTGACGGCGCCGTCGACGAACAGGCTTTCGATCAGATACCGGTCACGAAGATCCTGATTGCTCGCGCCCGCCATCATCGCCGGATGGGTGGCGTAGAAAACCTTGTCGTACGTCAAAGCCCGAAATCCCCGACCCAACTGGCCCGGCCGTCGGTGCGGGGTGCGCCTGCCGTAGTGTGGTCCACAGGCTCCCCCGTCACTTTAAATGCGCCGCTTCCGCATTTATCTGACAAATAGATTTTTGAAACGCAAGCCCACAAATCGGAACGCATCCATTTTACGATCCGGATTTGATGGCCGACTTGCACTCATTTATCGCCGCAGGGGCCGAACTGAGCAACAAATACCGTTTCGATTTACGGTATTCTGCTTGTTAATTTGAAACGGGCGTCGCTGGACCGTTAAAGTACCCGACGCCGCTGGATGATCACGATTTCGAAAAGCGCTCGCGCGACCGCCTCTGGCGGATCGAGGAATGACCAGACACCGCACGCTCTTCGATGATCGCGGCGCGGGATGCGACAAACTGCGCCACCGGGTTTTACCGTTCCTTGACCTTGCCGCCGCTCTCCTGCGGCATAAGACGGGGCCGGAGAACCGCGCCTTCGGGCCGAGAGGAGCCCTCCGCATGGCCGTGCGCCTTCGCCTCTATCGGCCGGCCGATCCGCCGCGAGGCCTGCCGACCGCGGCGGCGCTGTTCCTGGCCTATGTCGCCATCGAGCTCTGCATCTGGCTGTTCTGTCGCGACATCAGCGACGCCGTCGCCTTCTTCCCGTCCAACGGCATCCTGCTGGCCGCGATCCTGGTGCTGTCGCCGCAGCTCGGACTCGGCTTTTGCCTCGCCTGTTTCGCAGTGGACATCACCCACAACTGGATCGGCCGGATCGACCTGACGCACGCGTTGTTGTTCAGCAGCCTGAACCAGGCGCTGGCTTTCGGCGGGGCGATGCTGACGCGTAGCTTCTGCGGAGCAGCGCTGGATCTCTCGCGCGCCCGGCGCCTGTTCATCTTCACCCTGATCGCCGCGGTCGCGGCGGGGCTGGAAGCGCTGGTCGGTCAGATCCTGGTTGGCCTGCTCGACGGCTCGTTGGCCGATTTTGCCCACGCCTGGCTGCAATGGGCGCTGGAGGATGGCCTTGGGCTGCTGATCGCGACGCCGGCGGCGCTGCTGCCGTTCAAGCAAGAGCGCCTGTTCCATGCGGCGGCGGCCCCGCGCCTCGAGCGCTTCCTGCTGCTGGCGCTCACCGTCATCCTGACGGTCGTCGCCTTCATCAGCGACCAGTTCATCGCCCTGACGCTGGTCATGCCCGCCCTGGTGCTGACGGCCTTCCGCGCAGGGCCTGGCTGGGTCTACGCATCGGTGCTGACGGCCGGCGTCATCGCCATGGCCCTGACGGCCAACGGACACGGGCCGGTCGCCTTCATGGCCCCGGCGGATCCGTATCGCCAACAGTTCATGATCCAGCTGTTCATCGCCTCCGCCTTCGCCGCCGCCGTCCCCGCCACCGCCGCGCTCAGCGTCCGCAACCGCAGCGCCCAGCGGCTGGAGCGCGCCTATGCGGCGGTACGCAAGGCCAAAGAGAAGGCCGAAGCGGCCAGCCGCTCCAAATCGGAATTTCTGGCCAATATGAGCCATGAGATCCGAACTCCAATGAACGGCATCATCGGCGTCGTCGGAGCGCTGGCTCGGACCGATCTGGGGCCGCGACAGCGAGACATGGTCCACCTTGTCGAAACCAGCGCCGATTCCTTGCAGGTCTTGCTCAACGACGTTTTGGATCTCGCCCGGGTCGAGGCTGGGGAATTGGCCATTCACGCCGAAAGCTTCGATCTTCGGGCCACCTGCGGCGCCATTGTCGACCTGTTTCGGGCCAAGGCCGAGGAGAAGGGCCTGGCCTTAGAGCTTCGGATTGCGCCGACCGTGGCCAACCGACACATTGGCGACGCCGCGCGCCTAAAGCAGATCCTCGGCAACCTGATTTCGAACGCCATCAAGTTCACCGATCGGGGTCGGGTCGAACTGAGCGTCGACGCGGAGGCCGAAATCGACGGGGCTCAGGCGCTGAGTCTGACGATCACCGACACTGGGATCGGTTTCGACGCGGAGACGGGTCGGCGCCTCTTCGCGCGCTTCGCCCAGGCCGACGGCTCGATCACCCGACGGTTCGGCGGCACGGGCCTTGGCCTGTCGATTTCGCAGGCCCTGACGCGCCTGATGAACGGCGAGATCGAGGCGGCTTCGGCGCCTGGCGAAGGGTCGCGCTTCACCGTGCGCCTGCCCCTGGCCGTGGCGGCGGAAAATGATCACGCTCTCCCGCTGCAGGATTTCGCGCAGCCGACCCTGGCGGCAGGGCGAACGCTGAGGATTCTGTTGGCCGAAGACCACGACATCAATCGCCGGGTGGTGAGCCTGATGCTCGACGGCCTGGACGTGGATCTGACCATGGCTGTCGACGGGCGGGAAGCGGTCGCACGCTTCCGCCCCGGCGGCTACGACCTGGTGCTCATGGACATGCAGATGCCCAATATGGGCGGCCTGGAAGCCATAACCCACATTCGCGCGGCCGAACGCGACGTCGGCGCGGTCGCGACACCGATCGTGATGTTGACCGCCAACGCCTTGCCGGAACACGAGACCGCCGGCCTGGGCGCGGGGGCCGACGCCTTCCTGACCAAGCCGATCCTCGCCGGCGATCTCATCGAGACGATCGCCAGGCTGGCGGGGTCACAAGCCTCGCCTTCCCCCTGAGGTCGCGCCCGGAGACCGCCATGGCGTAGCGCCAAACTTCGGTGGCGAAACTTCGGCGGTGTTCGTCATCGATGATCAGGGCCCGGCGCTCAAGACCCGGACCGAAGGCGCGCCGCAGCGGCCTCGGACTAAAAGCGGGCGCCGAACCGCACTGGAAACCTAGCTTCGGCCGCCTACACCGCTTATACCCCGCGCCATGTTTGAAGGCCTCTCCCCCCTCGCCCGCGACGCTCGATCCTGGCCGTTCGAGCAGGCGCGCGCCCTGCTCGCCCGCATCCTGCGCCTGCGTCTGTCCGACGCCGAACGCGACCTGGCCTCGGTCCTGATCCATGCGGGCAAGGCCGACGAGGCGGTGAAGACCTTCCCCCCCTTGGCCCGGCCGGTGATCCTGGAGACCGGCTACGGCCCCTCGGGCCTGCCGCACCTGGGCACCTTCGGCGAGGTGGCGCGCACGACCATGGTGCGCAGCGCCTTCCGCGCCCTGACCGACGACGCTATCCCCACCCGGTTGATCGCCTTCAGCGACGACATGGACGGCCTGCGCAAGGTTCCCGACAACATCGAGAACAAGCAGCCGCTGATCGAGGACCTGGGCAAGCCGCTGACCCTGGTCCGCGACCCGTTCGGCACCCATGACAGCTTCGGCGCCCACAACAACGCCCGCCTGCGCGCGTTCCTGGATGGCTTCGGCTTCGACTACGAGTTCGTCTCGTCGACCGAGTGCTACAAGGGCGGGCGGTTCGACGAAACGCTGCTGACGGCGCTTGAGCGTTTCGACGCCATTCAGAAGGTCATGCTGCCGACCCTGGGCGAGGAACGACGCGCCTCCTATTCGCCGTTCCTGCCGATCAGCCCCTCGACCGGCAAGGTGCTGCAGGTCCCAACGCTGGAGCGCAACATCGAGAAGGGCACGATCGTCTTCCAGGACGAGGACGGATCGAAGGTCGAGGTCCCGGTGACCGGCGGCCATGTGAAGATGCAGTGGAAGCCCGACTGGGCCATGCGCTGGACGGCCCTGGGCGTCGACTACGAGATGAGCGGCAAGGACCTGATCGACTCGGTCAAGGCCTCGGCCCAGATCTGCAAGGCGCTGGGCGGCGTTGCGCCCGAAGGCTTCAACTACGAGCTCTTCCTGGACGAGAACTCGCAGAAGATCTCCAAGTCCAAGGGCAACGGCCTGTCGATGGAGGACTGGCTGCGCTACGGCGCGCCCGAAAGCCTGTCCTACTACATGTTCCAGAGCCCCAAGTCGGCCAAGAAGCTCTATTTCGACGTCATCCCCAAGGCGACCGACGAGTACCTCCAGCAGCTGGACGCCTATCCGCGCCAGGAAGCGGCCAAGCAGTTGGACAATCCGGTCTGGCACGTCCATTCGGGCCGCCCGCCGCAATACGGCTCGCCGGTCTCGTTCAGCCTGATGCTGAACCTGGTCTCGGCCGCCAACGCCTCGGACAAGGAAATCCTCTGGGGCTTCCTGTCGCGCTACATTCCCGGCGCGACGCCGGAGAGCCAGCCGCTGCTGGACCGCCTGGCCGGCTACGCGATCAACTATTACGACGACTTCGTGAAGCCGACGAAGGCGTTCCGGGCTCCGGACGACAAGGAGCGCGCGGCGATCCTCGACCTGCTGGCCCGCCTAAAAGCCCTGCCAGCCGGCTGCCAGGACGCCGAGCTGATCCAGAACGAGGTGTTCGCGGTGGGCAAGGACCACGGCTTCGACCCGCTGCGCGCCTGGTTCCAGGCGCTGTACGAGGTGCTGCTGGGCCAGAGCCAGGGGCCGCGTTTCGGTTCGTTCGCGGCGATCTTCGGCCTGGACAGGACGACGGCCCTGATCGAGGAAAAGCTGGCGTGAGCGACAATCTGATGAGAATCCATCGTTTCAGGTCGACCGCCATGGACGCTTCCATGATCCCGTGTCGCTGAAGCAAGCAGAATCCAGATGATGAGCGCGATCCGCCTGGTCGCGTTTGATCACCCCCGATATCCGACCTAGGGTCGCGCGGGCCGGATCGTGAACCTGACACGGAAATCCTGTAGCCGATCCTGAAATGGCGATAGGACGCCGAGCTATTCCAAACGAGGAACTCATGCCGCAGATGTCGAGCAGTCCTAAGTTCGAGACCTTCATGGGGCTGCAGGCGCTGCGTTTTATCGCCGCCCTTCTGGTCGTGTCCGCTCACGCAACCGAAATGGTGGCCGAACGCCTGATGGGCCTGGGCGCTGGGCACTTCTGGCCGAACGGCACCGCCGGAGTTGACATCTTTTTCGTGATCAGCGGCTTCGTGATGGCGGTCTCGGCCGGCTCGATGACAGCCAAGGCCAATGCGGCCCGTGAGTTTCTCGTTCGCCGCATAATCCGCGTCGTGCCGATGTACTGGATCGCGACCACGCTTAAGATCGCCATGGTGTTGGCCTTGCCCGCCCTGGCCCTGCACACCCAGCTGCGGCCCGGGCACATCCTCAGCTCCTATCTGTTCATCCCCGCCCGCAACGGCGAAGGTGAAATTCTGCCCGTCCTGACCGTGGGCTGGACGTTGTGCTTTGAGATGTTCTTCTACGCGTTGGTGGCCCTGGCGCTCTTCGTGCGCAAGAATCCGCTGGTGCTTTGCGGGCTGGCGTTTGGGACCCTGGCCTTGATAGGCAGCGCCCTCCCTCCGGACGCCCCCGCCATCCTGTCGTTCACTCGCGCGATCATCCTGGAATTTATCTTCGGCATGTTGATCGCCCAGTACCTGCCCAAGGTACGAATGAAACCCTGGCTGGCCGCCCTCGTGTTAGTGATTGGCGTGGTCGCCATCCTGACGCTGGACAATCACGGCCGGTGGCGTCCCTTCTTTTGGGGCATTCCCGCCGCGCTGATTGTCGGGTCGGTGATTCAGCTGGAAGGCGTGCTGGGCAAGTGCATCCCCAAGTGGATGATCAAGCAGGGCGATGCATCATATGCCTTGTATCTCTTCCACCCCTTCCTGGTGCCGCTGGTAGGCGTGGCGCTTGCCAAGCTTCACCTGAAGGGCGCGTTCGTGCCGTCACTGGGCGTGGCGCTGTGCCTTGTGCTCAGCCCGATCATGGCGGTGATCATCCACACGATGCTGGAACGTCCGCTGACGGATTTTCTGCGCAAACGCTCTAAGAGCGCACCAGTCGCCCTGCCCGCCGAAAGCAGAGCCTAAACGATACAATGCGCGCCCTGGCCTCTCCTTGAGGTCGAGAGGCGGTCATTTCGCCTATCCGCGAAGATGAAATAAGCTTCGCTTTACTTTGATAACTTGGGAACGAAATCCAGTCGCGCCCGTTTGGGAGCCCGTTTTCGTCACAATTTCGTTCCCAAATGTCGCAATCTGCGATCATCGAAATATTCTGGGAAAAAGTTCAGAGAATTGGTTGCCCAATACCCTAACCCAGTGGTAGCGAGGCTCACTTTTTGTGCTGCCAATTTGGGCGGCTTTTGCAAATGGGGACTTCATGCGCGTTGCGATGATTGGCACCGGTTATGTGGGCCTGGTGTCTGGGGCCTGCTTCGCTGACTTCGGTCACGTCGTGACCTGCATCGACAAGGATCCGAGCAAGATCGAGCGCCTCGAACGCGGTGAGATCCCGATTTTCGAGCCCGGCCTGGACGATCTGGTGGCGCGCAACGTGCGCGAAGGGCGCCTGTTCTTCACCCTCGACGGCGCCGAGGCCATCAAGGCCGCCGACGCGGTGTTCATCGCCGTGGGGACACCGACCCGGCGCGGCGACGGTCACGCCGACCTCAGCTACGTCTACGCCGCCGCCGAGGAAATCGCCGGCCTGATCGAAGACTTCACCGTGGTCGTCACCAAGTCGACCGTGCCGGTGGGTACGGGCGACGAGGTCGAGGCGATCATCAAGCGGGTCCGCCCCGACGCCCAGTTCGCCGTAGTCTCCAACCCGGAATTCCTGCGGGAAGGCGCGGCGATCGAAGACTTCAAGCGACCCGATCGCGTGGTGGTCGGCACCGAGGACGAACGCGCCCAGGCGGTAATGCGCGAACTCTACCGCCCCTTGAGCCTGAACGAAACGCCGATCGTCTTCACCGGACGCCGCACCAGCGAACTGATCAAATACGCCGCCAACGCCTTCCTGGCGATGAAGATCACCTTCATCAACGAGATGGCCGACCTGTGCGAAAAGGTCGGCGCGGACGTCCAGCAGGTGGCCAAAGGCATCGGTCTGGACAAGCGGATCGGGTCGAAGTTCCTCAACGCCGGGCCCGGCTATGGCGGCTCGTGCTTCCCCAAGGATACGATCGCGCTCGTGCGCACCGCCAACGACTATGGCGCGCCTACCCGGCTGATCGAGACCACGGTGGCGGTCAACGACGCCCGCAAGAAGGCCATGGCCGACAAGGTGGCCGCGGCCATGGGCCTGGAGGACCTGGCTGGCAAGACGGTCGGTGTGCTCGGCGTGACCTTCAAGCCCAACACCGACGACATGCGCGATGCGCCCAGCCTGGACATCCTGCCGGCTCTGCTCGCCATGGGCGCCGCGGTTCAGGCCTTCGATCCGGAAGGCCGTCATGAGGCCGAGAAGCTGCTGCCGGGCGTGACGTTCAAGAACGGCCCTTACGAGGTCGCCGACGGCGCCGACGTCCTGCTGCTGCTCACCGAGTGGGACCAGTTCCGCGCCCTGGACCTGGACCGCATCAAGGGCCTGCTGAAGACGCCCGTCGTGGTCGACCTGCGCAACGTCTACAAGCCCGCTGAAATGGTGCGCGCCGGCTTCACCTACGCCTCGATCGGCCGGGGCTGAGCATGACCGCGGTGATCGTCACGGGAGCCGCGGGCTTCATCGGCATGCACGTGGCCGAGCGCCTGCTCGATCGTGGTGAGACGGTGATCGGCGTCGATGTCTTCAACGACTATTACGACCCGGCTCTCAAAGCCGCCCGCGCGGCGCGCTTGGAGGGGCGGCCTGGCTTCACGATGGTCCGTATGGACGTCGCCGACGCCGCCGCCTTCGAGACCCTGGTGCGCGACAGCGACGCCAAGCGGATCGTGCACCTGGCCGCCCAGGCCGGCGTGCGCTATTCGATCGAGAACCCGTTCGCCTATCAACGCTCGAATCTGGCCGGCCACCTGTCGGTTCTGGAAGCCGCGCGTCGGGTGGAAGCCGTACATCTGGTGTACGCCTCGTCGAGCAGTGTCTACGGCGATCGGCCTCAGTCGCTGGACGGCGGCGAAGGGGCCGGCTTCAAGGAAACGGATCCTGTCGACGCGCCGGTGTCGCTGTACGCCGCCACCAAGCGTGCTGACGAGCTGATGAGCATCAGCTACGCCAAGCTCTACGGTTTTCCGATGTCGGCCTTGCGGTTCTTCACCGTCTACGGCCCATGGGGTCGCCCCGACATGGCCTATTTCGGCTTCACCCAGAAAATCCTGAACGGCCAGTCGATCGAAGTGTACGGCGAGGGCAAGATGGCCCGCGACTTCACCTATATCGACGACATCGTCGACGGCGTCGTCGGCGTCCTGGACCACCCGCCGGCCCAGGGTCGGCACGAGATCTACAACATCGGCGACAACGACCCCGTAGGCCTGATGGAGATGATTTCGACGCTGGAGACGGCGCTGGGCCGCGAGGCGGTCAAGATCATGCGCCCCATGCAACCGGGCGACGTCACCTGCACCTATGCTGACATCGCCAAGCTCAACGCCCTCACGGGCTACAAGCCGAAGGTGAAGCTGAAGCAGGGGCTGGAGAACTTCGTCCGCTGGCACCAAGAGTTCTACGGCTAGCCCGAACGAAAGACTCGCCATTCTGGCGCGCACCAGATGCGCCGCCAGGATGGCGTTAGGCCACAGACGACCGTCGATCCCCAAGATTTGTCTGCGCTATGGGTGCCAAACGCCAATGAAGAAGGCCGCGCTCCTCCCCGGCGCTCTGCTGCTGTCCAACATCGCGGCGCTGGCGCTGAGCCTGCTGGCTCCGCGAATCCTGCCGCCGGCTGAATACGCGGCCTTCACCCTGACGCTGGGCCTTGGCCAGCTGACCGTAAGCATCGCCTTCGAATGGCTGCGGCTGTCGCTGCTCCGCTACGGCTACAGCTCGGACGTGGCGCTATCCGCTATCCGCCGGCGGGTGATGAGGACGATCTACATCGCCCTGGCGCTGCTTCTTCTGGCTGTGGGGGTCATCGCTGGCGCCCTGTCCCTCCAACTGTCCTGGGCGATCTATATCGCGGTCATCGCCCTATATGCGATCATGCAGGCGGTCTTCGACGCCAACCAGGCCGTCTCCCGCGCGACCTTCGCCAATGTCAGCTTCTCACTTTCGCTGATCCTGCGCACGTCCCTGAGCCTCCTGTTCTTCTGCATCGCCGCCTGGATCACAAAGAAGGGGCACCTGGCCCTGATCGCTCTGGCGCTATCCTATCCGACAGCGGCGATGGTGGTCCGCAAGGGCTGGGGCAGCAGCAAGGGCGGCATGAGCGTCGATTGGACCCAGGCCCGGTTCCTGCTGGCCTACGGCGGCATGGCGGCCGGGACGACGATCATTTCGTCGCTACTGCCCACCGCCATGCGCTCGACGGCGGTCTCCTACATGGGCCTGGCCGAATCCGGAGGCTTCTTGCTGGCGGTGGATATGTCGCAGAAGGCGGTCGCCGTCGTCGGCCTGGCCGCCAACGTCATTCTCACCCAGGACCTTTTCAAGGCCAAGGACTTCGGATCAGACGTCGAAGCCCGCCAGAAGTCACGCAGCCACGTCAGCTGGATCGCCGCTCTCCTGGGGCCTACAGCTGTCGGCTTCTACCTCCTGCAGGACATCTTTATCACCCTGGCCGTGCCTGGGAGCTATCATGCCAGCTACGCGGCGGGAATCGGCTTCGGCATCCTGGCCTCGGCCCTGCTTTATTTCCGCGCCTTCGCCGTCGATCCGTTGTTCTACGCCGCCGGCAAATCGTCCGGCGCCCTGTGGGGCTCGATTGCTTCGATCGCCGCGTTGCTGATCGCGGCCTTCGGCCTGCCCATGCTGCATGCGGTCAACCTGACCACCTTGTCGTTGTCCTATGTGCTGAGCACCCTGGCGGGCCTGGGCACGGCTCTGGTCATGCTCCGCAAAGAGGCCGCCGGAATCTGGCCCTGGGCCAATTTCGCCAAGATCGGCGCGGCTTGTGTCGGCATGGCCGTTGTTGGCTTTCTCCCGATCTGGCCCCACACGCTCGTCGGGCTTTTGGCGAAGTTGGCCGCCTGCGGATTGACCTATCTCGTCGTATTCTATGGTTTGAACGCCTGCGACGTTCGCAAGCTTGTGGCGAAGTTCGCAGGTCGGTGACGTCAGCAATCATGCAAGTGTTCGATCTGGGAAAATTGAGGCTTCATGACCGATAGACCAGCTCAAGTTCAGCCCGGCGCGAACTATAAGGGGCCAACGCTTCGCGTTGACATCATCGCAACGGCGGCTTTCGCCATATACGTCGTTTTGCACTACGTTCTTCTCCTGATATCACGAAATTACGCCCCGTCTTATCTTGACGAAGCTACCGCCGTCATTCTACTCCCACTGGCACTATACTATGCAGTGACCCCCCGTGGCTGGGTTCCTGCAGTCCTGTTCACCGGCTACGCCGCGCTTCTCATCATCGGCGGCATTCAATCGACCTACGGCGGCGTCGAGCAGCCGAAGGCGGCTATCATCGCGACCGTACTGGACACGAAACTTTTCATTTTCGTGCTCGGCCTTTGCGCGGTCATGAACCGCCTGGATCGACCGGTGGACATGTTCCGCACGCTGTTCCTGGCGATGATCGGCATCGGCATCATCAATCTGCCTTTCGTCGTCCTGGATCTGGTCCGCGGCGTCGACCTTCATGGCGACGTCTTACTTCACAAGAGCAGCCTGCCCCTACCCCGCGGCTTGTTCCATCACCACACGGAATTGGCCTGGCTCTACTGCATCGCCGCTTTCGGCGCGTACACGCTGTTTCAGATCAAGAACAATGTCCGGCTGCTCGCGCTCACGGCCGTGTTCGCCGTGGCCGTCCTCCTGACCGTGTCCATCAAGGAAATTGTCGGCCTCGGTATCGGCCTGATTCTCATCTCGGGAAAGGCCAAGCGCGGTGGACATCTGGGCACAGCGCTGATCGGGCTTTCAATCGCCGCGGCGGCGACCGTGGTGCTCTTCACGACCGGCTTCGGCGCCGCGATTTTGAATCACGCCAGCATGTTCGTCGGGGGCCACGCCATCCCCAACGTTCGAGCAGGCATGACCGAGGCCTCCTGGCTGATCGCCAACCAGCATTTCCCTCTGGGTTCCGGAGGGGGCACCTTCGGTAGTGCGCCATCGTACCAGGGCGGCTACAGCGAGGTATACTACGCCTACGGCATCAACACGCTGTACGGCGGCAGCCGAGAGTATTCAGGCTATCTCCAGGACGTGTTCTGGCCCAAGATCGTTGGCGAAGGCGGTTGGATCGGGTTTGTTCTCTATGCCGGCTTCCTGCTGCTGTTTGTTCAACGGCTAGTGACCAAGCCGGCCCGCTCGTCGCAAGGGGACCCCCTGCAACGCTTCAGCCTCGCGATCGTGGTGCTCGTATTCGTGGTGTCGACTGCATCGGCTCCATTCACCAATGAATTGCTGATCTTCTTCATGGCGCTCGCGCTCGGCTATGGCAGCCGCGCCCGTCACCTCGCGACGCAACGCGCCACACCGCGGCGGCCATAGGGCCGCTTGCCGGCTGTCCTATGGTCTGGCGTTGACGCGCCAGACCGCCGCGCCGGGGTTCGTTTCCGTGCAGATGTACACCTGATCAGGCTTGCCCGCCTCGCGTAGCAGCACCTGCCGGCCGACCCATCGAGCAGACGGCCTGGGCAGGACGGCGACCGTCTCCACCGCCCGCCGAGGGATATTCTCCAGCGCGAAGCCTCGATAGAGCGCCATCTCGCTCATGTAGAATCGATCGGCGCCGGGTTGGGCGCGCTGGTTGGTGAAGCCGACCTTGACGCCCTGGCCGGCGATCGGGTTCCAGAACGAGATCCTCCACCGGCGCTCCCGGCCATCGCCGTTGAACTGCACCCGAACGAAGTCCCTCGGACCATCGCCGTCCAGGCGCTGGACGTACAGAATAGGGCTGCCCGCCAGCCCGTAGCCCGACACGTCGATCGTGTTCCAGCCGGCTGGAATCTTCACGATCTGGGCCAATTCATAGACGGAGTTGAACGACACGGTCCAGCCGGAGTGCTCCTGCCCGTCGTCGCCAACTTCCGTTATGGTGGGCATGGCTCCCGTCTTGGTGATGGGGCTGAGAAGGCTGACCACGCCCTGCCCCATCAGCAGGTTGTCCGACGGCGGGATGTTGCTCACCTCGTCGCGGATGACCATGTCTATGTAGTGGAACCCGTTAGCCGACAGGCTGGGCTCGGTTGTATAGGGCCACTCGCCCTCCCACGTGAACTTGCCGCGATTGACGACCGGCCGATATGTGGTCGAATCCGCCATCTTCTTCGGAAAGGTGCAGCGCTGAAAAGCGATCGACTGCAGCGCGGGATAGGTGCATTCGCCGATGTAGACGCCCGCGACGGCCGAGCCGTTCTGCCCCCCGAGGTCGATCACCGAGCAATGGTCGAAGACGATCTCGGCCCGGCTATTGTCCCGAATATAGTAGCCACATCCGGCGGCCTTGGGGTTGACGCGCGCGGAGGGCGCGGCGTAGGCCGCCGTAGCGGCGATGCCTTCGACATGGCCGTCCACGACGGTGGTCCGCTGGTTGTCGCCTTCGAATGAGAAACCCGAATTGCACTTCATCGCGTCGACGTTCTGGAGAACCATCTTGTCGACGCCCTGGAATCGGCCGGCGCTGTTCACCTGGCTTATCATGACCTGTTGCAGCAGGAGTTGCGTGCACGGTCGGCGGCCCGCCGCGGCCCCGATCTGCAAGCCTAGGTCACAGTTCACGATCCTGACGTTGGATACCGTGGAGAAATCCACCTGGTCGCAAACAAGGAACGAGGTTCCGGCCCGCCGTTGACCGTCGTTGGTATTGAACGAAACATTGTCGATCACGAACGCGAGCCCCGCGCTGGGGCGATCCTTGGTGAATCGCATGTCGAAGACGACGCAATTTCCAACCACATTGAAGTTCGCGGCGCGGACGTTGGTCGATTGATCGTTCGTCTTGTTGTTCGAGAATAGCGGACGATTGTGATCGTCGCCGAAGCGCGTCTCGATGGTCGCGCCGTTGCCTTCGATGATCGCCTTGGGCGGCAGGACGATCGTGCGGGTGATCGTATAGGTCTGGCCCGGTTGCAGGCTGAGCGTGCCCGTTGAAGTCAGCGCCTTCTCGAAAGCCGCATCGTCGCCGCCCGGTCCGCTGGGAGCAAGCGCGGCCAGGGCGCTCTGTGCGCTGGCCGCTCCCACCGACGAGGCCGCTGAGCCAACGCTCAATATGCCGATCACCCCCCGTCGCGTGAATGATTTGCCTGGCGTCATGAACTCACTCCAACCGATCAAACCAATCGACCATGGTCCTTAGAACGCACGACCAGCCACGGAGGCGCGGCGCCGTCCTCAGGACAAAAGCCTGGCCGGATTGCCGACCGCCTTCGCCCCGGCGGGAACATCCCGGATGACCACGGCATTGGCGCCGATGACCGCGCCATCGCCGACCGTCACCCCGCCCGCGACAATCGCGCCGGCGTAGACGATCACGTTGTCGCCGATCTTCGGATAAGCGGGTTGGTCGCTTCTCGAGCGGCCCAGCGTGACGTGCTGATAGAGGGTGACGTTCTTGCCGATGGTGACGCCCTCGCCCACGACCACGCCGACTGCGTGCGGCATCGCCAGCCCGTGTGCGATGTCGGCGAGCGGCGACAGATAGCAGCCCGTCGTCCTCACGTTCCATCGCCAGAGCAACTTGGAAAGCAACTTCCCAGGAACTCCATGCCGAGCGACAGCGCGACTCCAACGATATATCGTGACGGCCTTCTGGCCCGGGGATAACAGCCAACCGGCAATGGAGCCCGCCAATCCGGGACGTCTTGAATTGGCGATCAGATCCGCCGCCCACGCGCTCCTCGCGCCATCAACCATTCCCGGCAAGCTCGTGCCTCCTGTCAAATTGTCGTGCAGAGCCGCGCCAAGGCTTCAGGCGGGGGCCTGAACTTCCTCGACCTTCTTCGGACGCCGACCTGTCCAACGCCGAATGCCGGCGTCGATCGGGCGCTCCACCCCAAAGTGCACGAGCAGACCGACCGGAATCGCCACGCAGACACACAGCAGAATCGAAAGCGGCGCCGAATGGATCGAAAGCTTCTTCAAGACCATCGGGACGGCCGGCGCGATCAGCGGGTGGAAGAGATAGAGCGCGTACGACGCCGCGCCCAAAGTCAGGAGCGAGGCGGGCGCGAGACGACCCAACCGTGGCTCCAAACTGATCGCGGCGGCGACAACCAAGGTCGAAGCCAGAACCATGACTAGCGGAGACACGACGGGTACGGAGCTCAAAGCCGGCGTCACGAGGACGAGGAATCCGACAAAGGCGAACGGCAGTCCCCACTTCAGCCCGGCGGGAACCAGTCGCACGTATTTCGCCAGGAACATGCCGGTGCAGAAGGCCAGAACATGGACATTGCAGAAAAAGGCGATAGTCGGCCATGCAGGCGTCTTGAAGAACGACAAGGTTCCCAGGACGACGAAAATCGGGACGATCGTTTTCAGCGGCGAGAGCTTGAATTTCAAACAGATGGCGAAGCAGTAGTAGAACATCATCTCGAACATCAGCGTCCAGCCCACACCGAGCAGGGGCTCGATCACGCCTTTGGCGTCGCGATGAGGGATCAAGAAATAAGACGAGACGATTTCCCAGAGGTCGAATTGGGAATGAAGGACAACGACCGGCATCACCAGCAAGACGGCCAAGTTGATCGTCGTCGCAACCCAGTAAAGCGGGAATATCCGAATGAATCGCCGGGTGAGGAAGGTCCGCCAGCCATCCGGTTTGGAAACCAGGGCTTCGGCTGAAAGCATCATCACGAAGCCGCTGATCACAAAGAAGATGTCGACGCCATAACGCCCTTCGTGCCAGACAGCAGAGCCCTTAACGAGGCGTTCAGAAGTATAGAATGACGAGTGCAAAACAAGCACCATGGCAGCCGCTATGAAGCGAAGCACCTGGATAAGATTAAATTGCCTGCTTGACCCAGCGTCAGACATATTACTTTCCATTCTTTCGCTTACGCAAAATAGTCTCCTGATAGAGCGAGATCAGTTTTTGCGCGATCGCCTCTTGGCTAAGCCCCTTGGCGAGAAATCCGTCGCGGATTGCCTGACGATCGATGTCCGCCATGATGACCTTCTGCACCAACTCGGCCAGCGCTTTAGGCTCGAACGAAGGCGAGACATGGGCGTTGGGCACATCTTGCAGCATCTCGACGACGTTACCCACCTCGGTGGTGACCACCGGCACGCCGCAGCATAGCGCTTCCTTGACCGAGTTCGGCGAACCCTCGAAGTCGGACGACATCAGATGCAGATCGGCCGAGTTGAAAAAGTCCAGCACCCGCTCGCGCGGCTGGTTGACCAGCACCAGTTCCTCGACCTTTCGGCCAGGGTTGGCTTGGCGAACGATATCCATTGTCGCCGCGAAACGATCGTAGCGCTTTTGCGCCCGGTTCTTGTCCTTGGAGCTGACGAACAGCACATAGAAGGCGGCCGGATCCAAGCCCAGCCGCGCGCGCGCCTCTTCACGAGGTACGATGTGAAATTGATCAGCGTTGACGCCATTCGGCAGGTTCACGAACCGGTCGCTGGAGCCCAGGACCGACGGGACTGGACTCTTGAAGATTACCTTGTCGGCCCAGCGCACGCCGAACCCGCATCCCAGCTTGCGGGCCAACTCCGACCGCACGCCATCCATCTCGTGCAACCAGTCATTGAGAAACGAGAGCACGACGGGTTTACCCGTGAAGGCCAAGGCCGTGGCGAAGCCTGAGTAGAGATGGTGGCAGTGCAGGATATCGTAGTTCGCCGCCGCCTTGCGGATGTCGCTCACGCCTTTGGTATAGGCGCTCTTGCCGTCGCGGCGCCCGTTCATGAACAGAACCTTTGTCTCCACACCCGCGCGGTCGAGAGAATCGATCTGCTCCTTCACGAAGACGCCGTATTCCGGGACCTCCGCATAGGGGAAGGCGTTGGTGATGTGCAGCACGCGCAGCGTAGACAAACAGGATCCCTTTCTTGCAGCGCCCAGGCGACGGATCGAGGGGCTCATACAGATTTCTGGTCGATGGCGGCGAGGCACAAAGCCTCATACTCCGACAGGATATCCGACCAAAGGAAGGCCGTTTCGAAACGATGGCGCGCGGCGGCCCGAGCCTGCTGGAGGCGCTCGCCGCCAGCCTCGATCTCGTCGAAACAGCGGGCGCAGGCGTCCTTGTCGGGGAAGTACCACTGGTCGGGGCCGGCGACCCACCGGTTGTACGGATTGTCATGGCCGACGATCGCGTTGCCCGCGCCCAGCGCCTCGACGAGCGAAGGATTGGTGCCGCCGACACTGTGGCCGTGACAGTAGGCGGCGGCGTGGAACCGCAACGCCCGCACCACCGCAGCGTCGTAGATCGCGCCCGGGAACAGCACCCGGCCCTCGCCGGCCTTGAGGACCGCGGCGTGGTAGGGGTTCTTCTCGGGCTCGAGCTTGCCCAGGCAGACGAACTGCAGCTCACGCTCGCGGGCCGCGAAGGCTTCAATCATGGGCAGGATGTTGTTCTCGGGCTCGATCCGGCCGATCGAGATCAGATAGCGGCCGGGGTTGAGGCCGCGCGCCTTGATCGGCTCCTCGGAAGCCTCGGTCACCGCATCGGCCCCATAGGGGATCATGACGATGTCGCGCTTGCTACGCCGTCGCGCCAGGTGACGCTCGATCTCCGGATGGTCGGCGATGAGCTTGGTGGAGGTGAGCGCTCCGATCCATTCGTTCAGATAGAGCCAGATCCGGCCATGCCATGGCCACTTGGCGCGCTTCCATTCGATGCCGTCCATGTTGGTCAGCACAGGATGGCCGCTCAAACGCAACAATGCGCTGAACACTGCGGTGTTGTACCCCAGCACCAGCATCACGCCTTCGGACCGCATGGCGTGCATCACGCACATCCAGTCGAATTTCATCGTTCCCGTCGCGCCGGAGTCGGCGACATAGGTCACGCGACGCACCCCTCGCCACTCGTCGATGACGGGTCCGGGCGGGCCGTCGTCGGCTTGGCAATAGACCGTCACGTCCCAGCCCTTGGCGACCATGTGCAAGGCGAAGTGCTCGGCGAACGTCTCGAAGCCGCCATGGCCGGCGGGGACGCCACGGGTGCCCAGGATGGAAAGCTTGCGAACCTTGGTCATGCCGGCGTGTATCCGCCATGCAGACGCAAGACATTGCGCAGATATTGCCCGTAGGTCGACTTGCCCAGGTTGTCGGCCAGCTTCTCCAGCTGCCGGGCGTCGATGAAGTTCTTCACAAACGCGATCTCCTCTGGACAGGCGATCTTGAAGCCCTGGCGCTTCTCGAGGGTCCGCACGAACTCGGCCGCCTCGATCAGGCTGTCCGGCGTGCCGGTGTCGAGCCAGGCGTAGCCGCGGCCCATGATCTCCACCGACAGTTTGCCGCGCTCCAGATAGGTGCGGTTGACGTCGGTGATCTCCAGTTCGCCGCGCGGGGACGGCTTGAGGTTGGCGGCGATGTCCACCACGTCGGCGTCGTAGAAATAGAGGCCGGTGACCGCCCAGTTGGACTGCGGCTTGGCTGGTTTCTCTTCGATCGACAGGGCGCGCATCTTCTCGTCGAAGGCGACCACGCCGTAACGCTCGGGATCGGTGACGTGATAGGCGAACACCGTGGCGCCGGCGCCGCGGGCCGACGCGCTGTTGAACAGGTCGGTGGAGCCGTGGCCGTAGAAGATGTTGTCGCCCAGGATCAGGGCCGAGGGCGAGCCCGCCACGAAGTCCGCGCCAATGATATAGGCCTGGGCCAGGCCCTCCGGATTGGGCTGCACGGCGTACTCGATGCTGCAGCCCCATTGCGACCCGTCGCCGAGCAGCGCCTGGAAGGAGGGCGTGTCGCGCGGCGTCGAGATGATCAGAATCTCGCGGATCCCCGCCAGCATCAGCGTGGACAGCGGATAGTAGATCATCGGCTTGTCGTACACAGGCATCAGCTGCTTGGACGTGACCTGGGTCATGGGGTGCAGACGCGTGCCCGAACCTCCGGCAAGTATGATGCCCTTCATGGCGCAACGCTCCTGTTCGAAAGTTCCTCGACGATCTCGGCGACGGCGTCCCGCCAGGGGCGGGGTGTGACGCCGTAGTCGGCCGTGATCTTCGCGGTGGAAAGTCGGGAATTGGCCGGCCGCCGGGCCGGCGTCGGATAGTCGGCCGTAGTGATCGGCGTCACCTCGGCGAAGGCGCCGCCATGGCGGGCGCTTTGGGCGAAGATTTCCTGGGCCAGGCCGCTCCAGCTTGTCTCGCCGGCGTTCACGAAATGATAGACGCCGGTCGGCGCGGTCGGATCGGCCATCATTCTCAAGGTGATCGTCGCCAGCGTGTGGGCGATATCGCGAGCGGAGGTCGGACAGCCGAACTGGTCCGCCACGACCGAGACCCGGTCCCGATCCCCGGCCAGGCGCAGCATCGTCTTGAGGAAGTTGGCGCGATGGACGCTCAGCACCCAAGCCGTCCGAACCACGACCGAGCGAGGATTGCCCGAACGCACGGCCAACTCGCCCGCCAGCTTGCTGGCCCCATAGACGCCCAAGGGCGCCACGGGAGCTTCCTCGGCGTTGAACTCGTCGCCCTGGCCATCGAAGACATAGTCTGTCGACACATGCACCAGCGGAACGCCCGCCGCCTTGGTCGCCTCGGCCAGCAGGGCGGGCGCGAGGGCGTTGGCGGCGAAGGCGGCGCCGATTTCCGTCTCGGCCCGGTCGACGGCGGTATAGGCGGCCGGGTTGATCACGGCCGCCACGGGATTGGCGGAAAACCAGGCCGCGACGCTGGCCGCGTCCGTCAGGTCGAGCTCTGACCGGGCGGGCGCAAGCACCTTCACGCCAGCAGGCCAGGCATAGGCCTGCAGCTCGGCGCCGACCTGACCGGCCCCGCCCGTCACCAAGATCGCGATGGGCTCACCCATGGCCGCGTCGGGCCGTGGCGTCCCGCTTGTCGAGAATGGCCTGCCACCAGGGACGGTTGGCCAGATACCAGGCAACCGTCCGCTCGATGCCCTGCTCGAAGGTCACCGAGGGCGTCCAGTCCAGTTCGCGCCGGATCTTGCTCGCATCGATGGCGTAGCGCTGATCGTGGCCGGGCCGGTCCTTCACGAAGGTGATCTGATCGGCATAGGACTTGCCGTCGGCGCGGGGCGACAGGCGATCCAGCGTGCTAGTGATCGCCTTGACCACGTCCAGGTTCTTGCGCTCGGAGTTTCCGCCGATGTTGTAGGTCTCCAGCGGCTCCCCCTGCTCGAAGACGGCCTGCAGCGCCGCCGCGTGATCCTCGACGAAGAGCCAGTCGCGCACGTTGGAGCCGTCACCATAGACCGGCAGGGGCTCGCCGGCCAAAGCCTTGATGATCACCAGCGGGATCAGCTTTTCCGGGAAATGGTACGGGCCGTAGTTGTTGGAGCAGTTGGTGACCAGCACCGGCAGACCGTAGGTGTGGCCCCACGCGCGGACCAGATGGTCCGACGAAGCCTTCGACGCCGAATAGGGCGATCGCGGATCGTAGGGCGTGGTTTCGGTGAAGTAGCCTTCTTCGCCAAGCGACCCGAAGACCTCGTCCGTCGAAATATGATGGAAGCGGAACGCGGCCTTTTCGTCGCCCTCCAGCCCGCTCCAATAGTGGAGCGCCTGCTGAAGCAGGGTGAAGGTGCCGACGATATTGGTGTGAATGAAATCGCCCGGCCCATCGATCGATCGATCGACGTGACTTTCGGCCGCTAGGTGGGCGATCACCTGCGGGCGGAACGAGGCCAGCGCCGCCGCGACCGCGTCCGAGTCGGCGATGTCGGCCTGGACGAAGCGGTACCGTGGACTGTCCGCGACGGGGTCCAACGACTCCAGCACGCCCGCATAGGTCAGCTTGTCGAAGACGAGGACCTCATGATCGCTGCTCGCGATCAGCCGCCGCACCAAGGCGGAACCGATGAAGCCGGCGCCGCCGGTAATTAGAATGCGCAACTACCAGTCTCCACTTGCGTGTCGTGAGCTCAGACCTGAGCCAGGTTCAATGGATTGCCGTCGTACTCGAACGGGCTGTCGAAGGCCTCGAGCAGCGGCAGCGCCTGGTCCTTCATCGAAAGCGTCGCGCCCCCGGTCGGCAGCGGCCAATCAATGCTCAGCGCCGGATCGTTCCAGACGATTCCACCATCGTGCTCCGGCGAATAAACGTCCGAGACCTTGTAGGCTACCTCTGTATCGTCCTCGAGCGTGACGAAGGCGTGGCCAAATCCGATCGGCACGAATAGTTGTTGGCTGTTCTGCGCGCTCAACTCGGCGCAGACGTGATGGCCGTAGGTCGGCGATCCCTTTCGCAAGTCGATAGCATAATCCAGGATCCGACCTTTGACGCAGCGCACGAGCTTGGCTTGGGCGTGGGGTGGTCGTTGAAAATGGATCCCTCGGATAGTTCCAGAATACTTCGAGTAGGACTGATTGTCCTGCACGAATGTAGAATCGATACCCAAGGCAATCATTTTCGGCGCGTTGTAGGTCTCTGAAAACCACCCTCGATCATCTTCAAACCGACGAGTTTTAATTACACACACGCCAAGCGTCATATTTTCGTCCTATATCTTAACGGTGGTCGGCCGCCGCTCGCCGCATTGCATTGCAACATCGGCGTTATTGGGTCAAGCGGCGGCATGAACGGCTGGATTTTGAGACTTGAATTGTCTAATCACGCCTCAGAATCAATGACAGAACCGCGAAACTTGCGGCATTTGGGGTTATTTTCCTGAAGCAGCAGGCCATCCGTGGAAATATAGGGCGAAACAGGCTGCGCTTGGCGCACCCAATCTAAGCTCCACCGTGAGGGTCGACGCACCTTCGCACCGCTGTTGTTTTTGATATTTCGCTTAGATGAGCATTGCCCTAGGAGGACTCGAGATCCATCGCGCAAGAGACGGCGGCGACGGACGCGGAGCGCGATCTTGAAGGCATCCATCCTTGTTGCTGGCGGCGCGGGCTATATCGGCGCGCACACCTGCCTTAGACTCGCCGAGGCCGGATACACGCCCGTCGTCTATGATAACCTGTCGAACGGCTGGGAATCGTTTGTTCAGTGGGGCCCGCTCGAGGTCGGCGACATCCGGGACGCCGCGCGGTTGGACGCCGTCTTCGCCAAACACAAACCCGTGGCCGTCGTACATTTCGCGGCCTTCATCGAGGTCGGGTTTTCGATCGCCGAGCCAGGCGCGTTCTACGAGAACAACGTCGGCGGAACCCTGACCCTGATCCAGGCCGCGCAAAGGGCCGGCGTCGACAAGCTGGTGTTTTCCTCGACCTGCGCGACCTACGGCGCGCCGGTCTACGTGCCGATGGACGAGAAGCATCAGCAGGCCCCGCTGAACCCCTACGGGCGCAGCAAGCTGATGGTCGAGCAGGTCCTCGAGGACCTGGATCGTTACAAGGGCTTCCGCTCGGTGGCCTTGCGTTATTTCAACGCCGCCGGCGCCGACCCCGAGGGCCGGATCGGCGAAAAGCACGAGCCGGAGACCCACGCCATCCCGATGGCGATCGCCGCCGCCCGCGGCGAGCGGGACAAGTTCACGCTGTTCGGCGGCGACTACGACACCCGCGACGGGACCTGCATACGCGACTACATCCACGTGCTGGACCTGGCCGACGCCCACGTCCTGGCGTTGAAGTGGCTGCTGGACGGCAAGGAGAGCGCGGTCTTCAACCTGGGCACCGGCACGGGCACCAGCGTGCGCGAGCTGGTCGGCGCCATCGAGCGGCGATCCAACCGGCCGTTCCCGCTGGAGTTGGCGGAGCGCCGGGCCGGCGACGCCCCCAGCCTGGTGGCCGACAACCGCAAGGCCCGCGAGCAATTAGGCTGGAGTCCTCGCCATGATCTGGACGCCATAATCGAGCACGCCTGGGCCTGGCACGCCAACGGCGCGCTGGACCTCAAGCGCTGATCGTTCCAGAGGCACAAGCTCGGTCTCGCCGCCACCGACCGTATCAACACTGACGCATTTGGCGGCTACACACCGCCTCCGCCGATCCCCCGCAGGGGGCGACATTGTCGCCTCTCGTGGCGAGCAATAGGGTTTTTTCATGCATGACCGCGCCGGCCAACAGGCCCGTCCCGAAGACCTGATCGACCTGACCGCCCTGCTCAAGGCCTATGAGGATATCCATCCGGACGTTTCCCGGGTCGACCAGCGGGTGACCTTCGGCACCTCCGGCCATCGCGGCTCCAGCCTGGACGGCGCCTTCAACGAGGCTCACATCCTGGCCATCAGCCAGGCGATCGCCGAATACCGGGCCGCCGCGGGGATCACCGGACCGCTGTTCCTGGGCCGCGACACCCATGGCCTCTCCGAGCCGGCCTGGCGCACCGCGCTGGAGGTGCTGGTCGCCAACGGCGTCACGGTGATGGTCGATTCGCGCGACGGCTTCACACCGACGCCGGCGGTGTCCCACGCCATTCTCAAACACAACCGCGTCGCGCCGGGGTCGGCCGACGGCGTGCTGATCACGCCGTCGCACAACCCGCCGCGTGACGGCGGCTTCAAGTATAATCCCCCCTCGGGCGGCCCCGCCGGCTCGGACGCCACCACGCCGATCGCGGCGCGGGCCAACCAACTGCTGAAGGATGGGCTGACCGAGGTCCGGCGGATTCCGTTCGAGCGCGCCCGGGCCGCGGCGAGCGAGTACGACTTTCTCGCCCACTATATCGACGACCTGCCCAGCGTGCTGGACTTGGACGCCGTGCGTCGCGCCGGCGTCCGGATCGGCGCCGATCCCCTGGGCGGGGCCGCTGTCGGCTATTGGGGAGAGATCGCCGACCGGCACCGGCTGGACCTGAGGGTGGTCAACGACCGGGTCGATCCGCGCTGGGCGTTCATGCCGCTCGACACCGACGGCAAGATCCGCATGGACTGCTCGTCGGCCTGCGCCATGGCCAATCTGATCCATACCATGCAGGGCGGCGCCAAGTTCGACGTGGCGATCGGCAACGACGCCGACGCCGACCGCCACGGCATCGTCACGCCGGACGGCGGCCTGATGAATCCCAACCACTACCTGGCCGCGGCCATCGCCTATCTGTTCAGCCACCGGCCGCAATGGGGCGCCGACGTCGCCGTCGGCAAGACCCTGGTCTCCTCCTCGATGATCGATCGGGTGGTCGCCAAGCTGGGCCGCCGCCTTTTGGAGGTGCCGGTCGGCTTCAAGCATTTCGTGCCCGGCCTGGTGGACGGCAGCGTCGGCTTCGGCGGCGAGGAGTCGGCCGGCGCGGCCTTCCTGCGTCAGGACGGAACGGTCTGGACCACCGACAAGGACGGCCTGCTGCTGGGCCTGCTCGCGGCCGAGATCCAGGGCGTGACCGGCGCCAGCCCGAGCCAGCTTTATGCCGACCTGACCCTCGAGCATGGCGCCCCGGCCTATGCCCGCATCGACGCTCCCGCTTCGCGAGAGGAAAAGGCGCGTCTGGGATCCCTCAGCCCTAGCGACGTCAAGGCCGCCGAGATGGCGGGCGAAGCGATCGAGCAAATTCTGACCCAGGCGCCCGGCAACGGCGAGGCCATCGGCGGGCTCAAGGTGGTGACCCGCAACGCCTGGTTCGCCGCCCGGCCGTCCGGCACCGAGGACGTCTACAAAATCTACGCCGAGTCCTTCCTGGGTCCAGATCACCTCAGCGAAGTTCAAGCCCAAGCCAAGCGGCTGGTCGCGGGCGCGCTCGACGGCTAGGCCAGTCGGATTGATGTCTTCCAGGACGCCAAAGCCGAATGCCTGCCTGACCGGCGCCCCCTAGCGACTTGTTTCAAGGCGCTTGTGGGCTCAAGGATCGCTCGCGCCGTCGTGCGGAACGGGGCGTCGCGCCCGTTCCTGGCGGGTGAACAGACAAGGCTACGCCGTCCGCGGCGGAGGCGCGCGTGCGGTCCCGATGAGCGACCAGAGCGGCGGCGGCGGCCTCACCTCGCCCTTGGGCGGCCCAGCCGAGCAAGCCAGGATTCTTCTCAATGACCCTGGCTAAGTCGTGCGCGGCCCCGGGCCACAGCTGCATGATCGCTTTGGTGACCTGTTCCAGGTCACCCCTCCGCGCCCTCGCCAAGTCCATGTCCTGTCGATGCGAGCGCTGGAGATCCAGGACGATCGCTGCGTAACGCTCCAGCAAACGTGTCACGTGCGGATGGGCGTCGATGCGCTGCACGTCGGAGCGCGCGCGGCCAAAGGTACGCGGTTCACCTGAGAGCGGCGACCTGACCTGGTCACGATGGTCTGCAAGAAGGCCCATATAGTCCAAAGCCATGTCCTTTGGACGGTCCCGACCCAGGGAGCGCGCCAAGTCGCCATACGAAGAGAATTGATCGCGGCCATAGTGCAGCCAGACCGCATGTCGGTGTCGGCTGAGAGCCACATAGGCGGCATGACGATCAGCGCCCTGACTGGCCAGGAAGTAGACCCGATCCACGGTCACACCCTGAGCGCGGTGAACGGTGGTGGCGTAGCCGTGGTCGAGATGGTCGTAGACCGTCAGGTCAACGGCGACGAGCCGACCATCGTCCAGGCGCGCCTTCAAAGTCATGTCCTGGATGCCCGCAATCGTTGCGGCCGTGCCATTCTTGACACCCAGTTCGCGTGCGTTTCGTCGGAAGAAGACGCGATCGCCGACAGCAAACAAGCGTTCGCCCTCAGCGGTGGCGATGCGATGATCGGGCCCCAGCGCGCCTTCGGCCTTGAGCTGCAGCCGGGCAGATTGATTAAGGCGCTGCGCCTCGTCGCGACCATGGGCCAGGAGCAGTTGCGAGTGGCTGGGGTGGCTTTGCCGGTCCGCCGCCCAGCGCGCGATCATGGCGTCTTGCGCAGCTTGGCTGTCTTCATGGGCGTGAACATGTCCAGCGTCTCGGTAGGCGTCCAGCGCCGCCTCCGTGCGGCCGTCGGCCATGGCCAAGGTGGCCGCCGCCTGCCATGACTGCAGTTGCCTTCGGATCTTGGTGATTTCAGCCGCGCCATGGCGTTGGGCGATCAAACGAAACGCCGCGCCCGCTTGGATCGCCTGGAGTTGTTCGACGTCGCCCACCAGAACGATCTTGGCGCCGGCGCGAAGGGCGTGGTCGAAGACGCTTTGCATCTGGCGGGATCCCACCAATCCTGCCTCATCGATCACCAGCACGTCGCGCTCGGTCAAACCATCGCGGCCCTGCGACCAGGCTTGTTCGAGGCTGGCCAGGGTCCGTGACGGTATGGCCGCTGCCTCTTGCAGGTTTTCGGCGGCTATTCCCGACAAGGCCGCACCCTGGACCCGGTAGCCCTGGGCGGCCCACGCGCGCCGCGCCACCCCAAGCGCCACGCCCTTGCCGGCCCCAGCGTAGCCGACGACCGTCGAAAGGGCCGATGGCCTGGTCATGAAATCGACAGCCGCGCGCTGCTCCTTGGACAGGGTCAGGCCGTCGTGCCGGGCGGCGAGCAGCGCTTCGGCGACGAAGCCTGGATTTACCGCATGGCTCCGCATCCTCGCCATCATCGCCGCGGCGTCGTCCAACCGTTGTTCGACGCCCAGCATGTCCAGGCTGGTGTAGCGTTCATCGCCCCGAGCATCGCGTCCCAGGGCGACAAGCGCCGGCGACTGGCGCAGAGCGCTCAACACCCCGTCGAACTGGGCCTTGGAGTCGCTGTGGTAGTGGGCAAAGCGCGCAAGGTCATTGGCCGTGAAGGTGGCCTGCTGATGAGTGATCGCTGCAAGGCCGATCTCGGGATGGGCCATCAGACGCTCGCCGTTTCGCCGCGCTGTGTCGCGGTAAGCCTGCACCTTGGCGGAGGGCCGACCCCGACGATCCGCTTCCAAAGCGGCGCGCCCCAAATGCCGCTGGGGATCGAGCCAAATTCCTTGCGCCCGATAGGACCGATGATCGATACGTGCATCGACATTGGCACGGGCAAGGCTTTCGTTGACCTGCTCAGCCCAGGTTTGGCGCCAGTTCATCAAGAAGGACGGTTTGTTCCACTCGCGAGCCTTGAGGCCGAAGCTGACGGAGCCGGGTGTCTCGACGACGCGCCGCATGGTGAGCATGATGTGGGCGTGCGGATTGGCCTTGCCGTCGCCAGCCACGTCCCAGTGGACATTGAGGTCGGCGATCATGCCCTGGTCGACAAAGGTTCGCCGCACCCAATCGCGAACCAAGACGATGCCGCGTTGTTGACCAAGCTCGGGCGGAATGGCCACCACGACCTCGCGCGCAAGCTGGGCGTTCTTGTGCTTCTCAGCGGCTTCCACCGCGTTCCACAGGTGAGCTTGACCAGGCCAAGCCCTACGCGCCGCAGCGCAAGGCGCGATGATTTCGGAATGGACGACGTGCTGTTTGCGGGTGAAGTCATGGATTTTACACAAGCCCTCATCATAGAGGCGCGCGCCTGCGCGGTAGGCTGCGGCGGATACAGCGCGAGAACCCTTGGCTCGCCCAATGATCTTGACCGCAAGATGATACATCGCCATGAGCCGCCTCCCATCCGTGCAGCCTAGCGGACGCGGCCTTGGGCCGTCGGCGCGGGTCTGGTCGGACCCAGGTCGAGACTGGGATGAACGGCTCTTTCGATCACTTTCGGCGCGGTGAAGCTGCGACCACGGGCCATGTGTTCAGCCAGCTTGGCGGCGGCGGCGGCGGCGATCTGGGCGCGATCGCGCGGCTGGTCGAGCTTGGCGCGGGCGACGGCGTCGATGACGGCCAGGCGCGCCTGGGCCGGCGCCGAAACCGGGTCGCGCCCTTCAGGATTGGCTCCCACGGCCTTGGACGGTTGCGTCGGGTCGGGGTGACGTGCACGCTTTGGCGAGCGGGACGCGGGCGCGACCTTCTCAATGCGAACGTCGCTATAGTCAGCGCCGTGCCAGCTAAGGGTGATGGCGTCGCCTGGCTGAACCTTCGCCCCCTGAAGCGTCTTGGATAGATCTACGCCCCAGACCTCGAAGGGCTTGGCCGCGCCAATGTCCACGCGAACGAACGGCGTGGATTTGGCGCCGGGCTGGTGCTGATAGGGCGCATGGCCATGTTCCACCAGCACCCCCGAGACGCCCCGTTGGAACGTCAGCGCTGGATCGCGGTGGACGCGAGACGCCGCCTTGCGTTCTGGGCTCGATTCTTGAGCGGCGCGGTCCGGCGCGTTGCGCGCCCCTGAACGCTGGCCCACCCTCTTCGGGGCGGCCGGAAGGGTTTCAAGCGCCAGGGCGGCCTCGCGGTCCCGCGCACTTGGCCGATATCCTCTGACGTGGAGGCCCGCACGCATAGCTTCCAACCAGACGGCCCGCCGAAAGGATCGATCACCGGTGACCTTCAAGTCTCGCCAGTTGCGATGACTGGCGATCGCCACCAGCGAGATCACCGTCGCGGAGTCGACGCGATACGCGACCAGGCCGCCGCCGCGATCTCTGAAGGCGGGCCGGCGGTCCGCCTCGCCTTCGTAGTAGTCGATATGGCGTCGCAGCAGTCCTGGGCGCGCAACATACTGGTTTGCGATGCTGGCGGGCAGGACGCCTTTGACCAGCACCGGCTGGGCGGCCGTCTTCCGACTTTTCGGCCCCTGCGCGGGCGCGGCGAACCTCAAGAGCTGCGCCCAGGAGGGAGGCTGGTCCCCCGCCTGGCGCCTGGCGCGCGAGGGGGCGGGATGCTCGTCTGGAGCCGGCGCAAGGGTGTTGGCGAGATCCTGGTCGGCTTTTGAGTTCGACCGACGGGCTGGCTTGGGGCCGCGGGCCATTGGAGACTCCTTTTGAAAGGTCGCAAGGCTTCATCGCGCCGACCTGTCGGTCGCGGCGTGGTCGAGATAGGCGACGGCCCAGGCCTCGACCTCAGCCAGGGTCATCGCACCCTGCAGGGGCGGGGCCATGTCATTGGGATCGACCTGGTCGAGCCGTAGGGGTGTTCGCCCCGAGATTTCGTCAGGCGTCATGTCGCGCAGCACAATCCCTGGCGGGCTCGTCGCCGCGGCCCCGGCCCCGGCCCCGGCGACGGGCTGGACCTGCGGTGGCGCCAAGAGACGCGGCCGAAAGGCCTTGTCGCGAAAATAGATGATCTTGCGCCCGCGGATCGGGGCCATGCCTCCGCGCAACACCAACAGCTGGTCTTGCGGCATGGTCAGCAGTTCCTGAGGCCACATTAGCGCGCGTCGCTGTTCAGACTGGCTCACGCTGCGCGATCCGCTGCCAAGGCCCTGGGGTCTGGTCTTCGACTGAGACGGCGCGCCGTGGAAGCCCAACCGATCGCTGAGGGACTGGGCCGCGGTTATGTCCTTGGGCGCGAAAGCAACCTCCACACCGCAGTTGGTCATGATCTCCTCGGCCAGGTCCGCCCCATACTGGGCGCGAAGCTGCGAGGGGCTTTGAAGGACCGCCAGCAGGCGCAGGCCGTATCCGGCGACGAAGGAAAAGCCATGAGCGATGGCCTGGGCTTGGCCCAGGCGCGCGAACTCGTCGAGCACGACCAGAACCTGCGGCCCTTCCTTGTCCTGGGCCGGCAAGCAGCGCGTGTTAAGGTCGACAAGCTGTTGCAGCAGCAAGCTGTAGAGCGGGGCGACGCGGACAAGATTCTCCGGCGCCGCGGCCAGATAGATTGATTGCCGACACTCGCGCAGGGTCCGCAGATCAAAGTCACAGGCGGAGGTCGCCTGATCGACCAGGGGATTGAGCCACAGGCCCAGGCGGGCGGTGAGCGTCTGGCGAATGGAGGCGAAGGTCGTATCGGCCGCTGCGCAAAAGTCCGACAGGGCGCTGACGCAACCAGGCGACAGGGGATTTTCGGTCCGCGAGCGCTGCTGGACCAGATCCATCAACCGGCCCTTGGGCTCTGCGGTGGTCAGCTGACGAAGGATTTCGCCCAGGGTGAAAGGCAGGCTTGAAGTCTGGGCCACCATGGCGCCCACGCCGATAAAGCCTGTGCGCGCGGCTTCAGCCCAAAAGGGATCGCTCCGGGGCGGCGCGGGGAAAAGCATCGTGGCGATGCGCTGGAGCTCATCGACCGTGGCGATCGGATCGCCCCGGTCGATATGGGCCAGCGGATTATAGCGCGCGGTGGCCCCGTCTGAAGCCAAGGGGTCAAACAGCACAACCCTTTGGCCATGGGCGGCGCGAAAACCCGCCGTGGCGGCCCAGTTCTCACGCTTCACATCCAGAACAACGACCGAGTCCGGCCAATTGAGGAGATTGGGGATCACCACACCCACGCCCTTGCCTGTGCGGGTGGGGGCGTAGAGCATCACGTGCTCTGACCCGCCAAACACCAGGAACCGGCCGTTGGCGCGGCCAAGGACGATCCCTTTTCGGGCGCGCAGCCCGCCGGCGACAATCTCAGACTCTCCGGCAAAGCGCGCCCGACCGTAGAGGGGGCGACGCAAGCCTTGGGCGATGAACAGACCGGCCAGAAGCAGCACGACGCAGGCCACCAGCGCGCCGACCTTGACCCAGCGTTCAACGTTGGGATCGGCGCGATAGTACCAAAACCAGGCCGGAGCCGTGCGCCAGTCGATGTCTGGTGACAGCCGATGCAAGCCCGCCAGCGCGACGATAATCGTGACGGCGGAAGCCGTGCTCGCCACGAGCATAGCCGCGCCGAACAAGGCGGCCGCCTTAAGAGGCCAGGGCGCGCTTGCGATCGGGTTCAAAATAGACCTCGGTGATGCGATAGCGCTCGCCGACACGGTGCATTTGCACCACGACATCGATCAGCGTGTGCAGCAGGGCGCGGATGTCCTCACGCGCCAGGTCCCTTCCGCCCTCGCTCTCCTTGATCAGCAGGGTCAACTGCTCGAAGGCGAGAAGGGCGCTGTCGGCGTGAATGGTGGTGATCGATCCGGGATGCCCCGAATTGACGTTTCGCAGGAAGAAGAAGGCGCTGGAGTCGCGCAGTTCCTGCAGCAGGATGCGGTCGGGTCGCATGCGCAGGGCGGCTTCCAGCAGATCTCTTGGCCCGACCCGAGCCAGGCCTTGATCGCCCTTGGCGTAGAGCAGATGGACGGCGTTGCGATGCGGCACGACCAGCTCGCGGACATCCTCGATCGTGATCAGGCGCTCCTCATCGGCTATGAGCTGGACAAGCGCCTTGGCCAAGGTGGTCTTGCCCGAACCGGTCGGACCGGAGATCAAGATGTTGCGCCGGCTCGACACCGCCGTTCTCAGGAACTCGTCCCAGCGGGCCGCATCGCGCAGGCTCGTCAACAGCATCTCGTCGGCGCGAAGGTGGGACGTGGCGCGCACCGCTGAATCAAAAAGGCCCGCCGCTGCGAAATCTTCCAGCCCCCATGCGATCGGAGAGGCCTTGCGCAGGGTCAGGGACACCTCCTCGGCGGCCGGCGGCAGGACGATCTGACAACGTTCACCCGTGGGCAACACCGTTGAGCAGAGCGGCCGCTCGGGATTGACGTCCTGCGCGCTCGCCGCGGCGGCCGCCACCGCGAGCGTCCGTAGCCATTGGCTCGTCAGTAGAGGTTCCTGAAACCATCGCCAGGAACCCGCGCGCTCGACGGCGAACTCGCCGGGCCCGTTGATGACCAACTCGGTGACATCGTCGCACGCCAGATGGGGCCGCAGCGGCGCGAGATAGTGATCAAGGACGGCGGTGTCGCTTGGCATCACCGGCTCCGCAGATCGTAGACATTGGAAAAGTCGAAATCCTGGGCGGCGAAGATCGTGACCTTCTCGCCTTGCGCCTTGGTCAGCGACGGCCCGACGCCGATCGAGCCCTCCAAGGCCACCGCCGCCGCGTCGGAAGACGGTCGCACGATTTGGGAGCTGTCCTGTCGCCCGGCCGCCGCAAAGACGGCGTCATCGACGATCGACAACATCAAGGCGCCGCCAAACCGGGTCCAGAAATGGTTGTCGACGGCGCCGTCAAAGCCGGCGCGGCCCAAAGCGTCGACCCCCGGCGAAGCCAAGGCGATCGCCACGCCCCCTGGCGTGACCGCTCGTGTCCAAAGCACGAAGAGCCGTCGCTGGCCCTGTCGCATGGCCGAACGATACTCGCCCAGCACCCTGGATCCCTTTTCCAGCAGAACGACGGCGCCGTTGTCGGAATAGACGTCGGTGGGAACGACGCAGCTGACATAACCTGGCGTCGCGGTGTCCATCGCCGTAAGCAGCACGCAAGGAATCGTCGTGCCGGCCAGGATCATGAAGTTGCGGTCGCCCACCGACCTGGCCATGGCGCGGCCCAAAGTCGAGCCTTGGCGCAGTTGATCCAGTTCGCCCGTCCCTGCCCGCTCTTGACCCGGTGCGTCGTGGTTCAGAGCCATCAAGCGCGGCGCTGTGGGCTCCGTGGCTTGCCGCGAATAGGCCATCAGGGGCGAGGTCTCGGCGATCTGGCCGTGCGGAGACCCTGGCGGCCGATACGCTTGACTGTAGGCGCCACTTTCCCGATCCCCGACCTCATCCACAAGCGACAGAGCTGGCGCCGCCGGATCGGGCCGATCGGTTAGGAGCTGGGGCGCGTCCGGCCCCGGCGAGGCGAGCGTCGGAGCGGGGGCCGTAGGCGTTTTGGCGCCCTGGAAGAACACAAGCTGTCGAGGAGGTTGCGAACGCGGCTTGGCCGATTTGGGCCGGTCGGTGTTGGCCGTGGCGGCGTAGAAGACGCCGCAGCCGACGATCATGGCGCTCATGGCGAGCCATTTTCTGGGGTGCGCGGCCCCAGAGCGCCCGGCGACCGGGGAAATCGCACGCTCCTGCATCGAGGCGACATCCGGCTCGACCTGCGGGCCAGGCTCCGGAGGCGAAGATTCGGTCATGGGCGCGTGGCTTCCTTGATCGTACGCTGGACCTGTGGAGACGCCGTGCCGGTCCCAAGGTCGACCCCGTAGGCGGTGACGCCCTCGTTGATGATGCACAACACCTCGCGCCCGAGGCGCAGGCGCAGCATTGGCACGACCCTATGGACAACCACGAATTCACCGCGGACGTCGAAAGGCACAAGCGCTTCGGCGCCGGCCTCATCCACGACGTAGACGGCCGGAACAGCCCGCGCTCCGGGGAACCGCATGACGGTGAAGCGCCCGTTGTCGCTGACCTCCGAGGGGGCGATCGTCGTTGACCCTTGCAGCACGTAGGCAAGGTTGCGCGGTCCTTCCACGACACCGCGCTCCAGCCTTAACTGGACCAGTTTCTGATCCAGCGCCTGGGCCTGGGCGGCAAGAACCTGGGCAAGGCGCGCACGGTCCTGCTCGGGATAGCGGAAGCGGAATCCGAAAACGGTGTCGACCGCTTTGCGACCAGCCGCCGCGCCGCGGGTGGTAAGCTCGAACGTATAGTGCCGACGTTCCGCGCCGGCCTTGGCGGTGACGATCAGATTGGTCGGCGCGCGCGCCGCCTTGGGCTTGATAAACAGGGTGTTGGCTTGGGCGGCGACTTCCCATCCGTCGGAGTCGCCCAGCGCCACCTGTTCGATCACCTCATCTTGGTCCAGCACGATCTGCGTGGCGGTGCGAAGGGCGCCCACCACCCGGACCACTCGCAAGGGATCATAATCGACGATCTTGATGCGCGGATCGGGAGCGTCGAGCGCTTGAGCGAAGGCTGGACCGCCGACGGCGGCTGACTGGCAAACGCCAAGCAGCAATCCGGCCCACCACGCGCGGTGAGTTTTGCGACAGGAGCTCATCGCGCCACCTCCGGATCGGCCCGGTAGGACGTGACTTGGAAACCAAGCGGATTGCGCAGCCGATCGGCCTCAAGCATGGGCGCGCTGGTGTAGGTGAAGGCGATCGTCGAAATCCAGTCGCTCTCCGAGGTCTGGGGTCCCTGGCGAACGACGCGGTGAAAACGAACGTTGGCGACCTTCGGATTGAGGAAGCTGATCGCCCTGATGGCGACCTCGACCTGACCGTTGGGTCCATAGGCCAGTTGCGGACTGGCGGGATTTGTGGGGGCAAAAGCCTTGGCCCAACGCTGCTGCTCTTCGGGAGCGGACATGATCGAGACCTGGCTGAAGTTGGCCTCCCCCGCGGCTGGCAGCCAGGCTTCCCGAGCCCGAACATAGACGCCCAGGAAATACTTGCTGACGGCCTCTTCGTAGGACAGCTCACGCCCGTCCTTCAGGCCGCTCATGACATCCACCGAGCCGGTCGCGCGATCCACGCGCACCACGAAGGGCTCGACGCTCTTGAGGGGCGCGAGGGCGGCCACCGCGCCGACGGCGACAATGGTCAAGGTCATTGAGCCGGCCGCAGCCGCCCAGGCCAGGCGTTTGGATCGAAGGGCCTCCGCCAGTCGATCCTGCTCCCAGCTGCGAGCCTCGGCGAAATAGGCTTTGAGTTCGGGGCTGGGCACGCCAGTCATGATGGTCGGCTCGCGCAAGGAAACTTCGCTTCGGATCGCGCCGCGCCTGAAGCGGAACTCCAGAGCGGCTCGCCGAGGTTCGAGAGAGGCGCGACGACAGGCGGCGATGGAAGGGTCGACCTGAACGGGTTGGCCGGACGTCTGGCGCCATGGCAGCCCGTGGGCTTAGCCGGATCATGGGTGCAGCCGGTCGCCAGGATCGCCAACACTAGGACGAGCATTCTTGGGCGCATGGCTAGCGTCCTGTCGGGCGGATCGACCCGCCGCTGTCGACGAGGCGAGGCCCCGGCGGGTTCCTGACGCTGGGGCCGCGGAAAGCCGAGGCGGCGGCGTAGCCGAAGTCCGCAAGGCCCATGCTGGCGCCGCCGGCGATACCGGCCGCCATGGCCGGGGTCTGCAGGAAGAAGATGGCCCCTAGAATGCACAGGCTGATGAAAAGCAGTCCGGCGCTCATGGGGTCGAGCCCCGTGATCGAGTCCCACTGGGCGTCGACCAAAGACAGCACCAGTTGAAAGATGGCGATCACCATCCCAAAGAGGATGATGTAATTCACCGCCTGGCTCAGCCAGCCGAAGAAATAACGGCGGGTGGGCTCAAAGAGCGAGCAGGCGACGAAGAACGGCCCCAAGCAGACGATGAAGGCCAAGGCCACCTTGGTGACCAGGACCACGCCAAAGCCAAGGGCCGCGGCCAGGGCGCCGACGATCGCGACCGCGCCCGACATGATCCAGGGCGATAGGTCCGAAAGCGTCGCCTTGTCGGCGATCTTGTCGGCAAGGAAGGCGACACGATTGAGGAACTGATCGAAGGCCGCGCCAGGATCGCTGATCGAGGTCCCGGAAATCGCCTTAGCGACCGTATCGGGAAATAGATGAAACAGGGGCTGGGTGACGTAGTCGTCATAGGCCACGGTGGTGGCCAGTCTGTAGATGATCACCAGCTTGATCGAGCGGACCGCAAAATCCATGATCGGCTCGCTGATGGCTCCACGAATGATCGCAAAGCCGTACAGCATCACGTAAAGCACCAAGGCCGCCCGCAGAGGTGGCTGAAGCTCCGCCACCGCCCGGCCGACGCCGTCGCGGAGGAATTGGTCCAGCCGGCCGTCGACGTAAACATAGGCCGGGCTGAAGATCGCAAAGTCAGACATGAACATGGCCCCCCTGGTCAAGGCCGCGGCCAGGAGGCGCTGGCCTGGCCCGTTGGAGCGGCCAAACCCGGACCGGCCAAGTGCGGGGCGCACGAGCGGGCCAAACCCAACGCCACGTGCGTACAGGCTGAGGCGCGAGCATCAGAAGGCCTCCTGGTAAAGCCTCATGCGGGCGGCCCGCTCGGCCTTGGCGCGTTCCTCCTCGCGCTGGACCCGCAGGCGGCCTTCCGCAGCCTGCGCCATGGCCAGCCCATGCAAACGCATCTGATCGGCGCCAATCATCGCCTGCTCGGCGGCGAGGCGGGCTTGAATGTCCATCACCGTGCGAACGTTGGGCGCCTTGGCCAGGGCGGTCGTGAGGTGCTCAAGCCCGTTGCGGCGTTGGGCGGCGACATCTGCGACGTGCTCGGCCATGGACAGGTCGCGGGCGATGCGATCACCGTTTTGATCAAGATCCTCATCACCCTGGTCGCCGCCCCTGGGCGTATAGAGCCGGCTTTCTTCACGGTGGGCTTTCGCCCGGACCCCGACCTGGCCAAGCGCTTGAAAGTCGCCGCGGCTGGCGGCGAGGTATAGATCGAGGTCAGGCACGACCGCGCGCAGCGCCGGCGCATCCAGAAGGCCCGCAATCGCGCCGATCTGGGAGGGGGCGTTGAAGCTGTCATAGAGGGCCTTGGTCTGATCGACCTGCCGCCTGAGCGCATCCAGCTGGTCCATAGCCGTGGCCGCCTGACGAACGAGACTGGCGTAGCTATGAGCGTCGTAGACCATCACCTGGGCTCGAGCGGTCTCGACGCAGGCGGTGAACTGAAGGATTGCGGCGGCGACCGCCGCGGCGCGGTGACGGTTCATAGGCGTCTCCTGGCTTCTTGAAAGGGCTTCATCCAGAAAGCGGGATCGTTTCCATGTTCGGCGCGTACCCGATCGAGCAGTCCGACGGTCTCGGTACGGCCCGAAAGCACAGCCAACGCGTCGTCCAGGCCGCCAAGACCAAGCTCGGCGACCACCGAATCCACGCCCTGCTTGATCAGAAAGCGCCGTTGTTGCGGCGCCAGCTCGTGGCGGACCAAGGCGAACTCGCGCTCGCTCAGACCAAAGCCGTCGATGTAGTCGGACCGGCTTGCATGGGGGTTGGGTAGGAAGATCTTGGTGACGCACTGCTCAAGGATCGTGGGCGCGATCGGCGAGGCCAGCACGTCGGCCGGCGATTGGGTGGCGAAGACCATCAGGGCGTTTTGCATGCGATAGGTCTTGAGACCTTCGCGGGCGAGGCCACGAAACGCTTCGTCGCCCAACGCCTTCCAGAATTCGTCGACGTCGACGATCAGACGACGGCCATCGACCAGAGCTTGGATGCGATGGAAGAGGTAGAGGATAATCGGAGTGCGGATCTCCGGCAGATCGAGAAAATGGGTGATGTCAAAGCCGACAAAGTCGGGCTCCAGGTCCAGCAGGTCGACGTCATTGTCGAGCACCCAGCCCAGCGGGCCGCCTCGACACCAGCGCTCAAGCCGAGTGCCGAGGCCGGAAGGGTCGCGCTGACCCAGGAGCGCGCGGACGGCCGCAAGGGAGCGCTGCGCCGGAGCCAACCGCGCCAGGGCCGCGACAGCGTCGTCGATGGCCAGGGCTTCGTTCGGCGTCAGCGGTCTGTCGGCCGGCGCGGCCAGTTGGCGCACGAGACTTGCGAGAAAGACGCGCTGACCGGGTCCGTCGTGCGGCGCTTTGAACGGCGCAAGGCCGGTCGGAACCCCAGGCTTCAGCTCCAGGTAGGTTCCGCCGCAGGCGCGCACGAAAATCTCAGCGCTGCGCCGATTGTCGATGAAGACCTGTTTTGCCCCAAACTTCTCAGCTTGTGACAAGGTGAAGTTCTGAATGACGGTTTTGCCCGCGCCGGTCGGACCGCAGATAAATGTGTGACCCACATCGCCGACGTGAAAGTTGAAGTAGTAGGGCGAGCCGGATGCGGTGCGCATCAGGGCGACCGCAGGTCCCCAATGATTGCCGCTCGCCCGCCCCGCCGGATGGGCGTGAAGGGGCGCGAAAGCCGCGAAGTTTCGGCTGTTGATCGCCGCGGGGCGCACGCGATGTCGGAAATTGCCTGGAAACTGCGCCCAAAAGCCTGCTTCCAGTCCGAGGTCCTCGCGCACCGCGACCAGACCACAATCAGCGAGCAGGGCCCGCGCCTTGGACAGACGCTCGCCCAGTTGGCGCATGTCATCAGCGTAGACCAGGACCGAGGCTTGATGATCTCCCATGACGAAACGGTTTGAGGTCAGATCGTCGAGCGCCTGATCGAGGCCGCTGATCTGAGATGCAGCACGGTCGCGGGCGCTTAGCATCTGATTTTGCTTGCGGCTCAACACCGCGCTGGCCGCCGCCTTGGAGAGAAAGCTGAACGATTGGGTCGCCACCAAGGCGAACGGCGCCGACAGCAATCCATTCCAAAGCCCAGGCCGTGTGGCGGCGGGATACTCCTTTATGCCCAGCATGCCGGCCAAGCGGGCTCGGGCCGGGTCGCGAATTTCCAACGCCTCGCGCCCGAAGATCACGCGATCGGCGTAGATCGCCTGTCCCAGTCGGCCCCGCACGAGGGGAGCCGGTTCGGCCCGACCGCTGAGCACCAACCGCAGGAGCTCCAGCGGCTGGGAAAAGATGAGACCATCGCGCTGATAGAGCGCCAGGGGCGTGAGGCCGTACCGGGCAAGATGCTGGCCAAGGTCACGCCCGGCATCGGCCAGAATCTTTGTTCGCTCCGTCAGTGCCCGTGCGTCGTTCGCGCTGCCGGCCCATCGGCCCAGAAGGTGCTGCGCGCGATCTGAAGGGTCGCGCCCCGGATGAAGAACCAGAGTCAGATAGAGCTCGTTCGCATAGAGCTTTTCGGCCTCGATGCGACCGCGATAGGCCTGATCCAGCTGTCTGGCGAACTGGGACCGGAAATCGCCTTCTGGATACTGGCTTTGTTCGCGGCGGATCAGATGGTGCCAGATCGCCAGTTGTTCGGAGGCCAAGTTGCGCCAGGCGCCGTTGAGCTTGGCGTGCCAGTCGTTGAGATCGCGGATGTCGGCAGTCTCGAAGCTGGCGCCGTTCACGCGCAAGCTCAGCATCAAGGCGCCGCTGTCGAGCGCGACGATCTGGTCGGTCACATGCCGCGTGTAGGGAAGGTCCTCAGATCCGTCGCGTTCGCGCTTCAGCCAGGCGGGCTTGGGTCGGGCGACCAGAGAGTCAGCCACGGTCCACCTCCTGGGGGATGAACCGACGTCGCAGCGCCAACGGCGTCGGCGAACCGCCGCCCCACGCAGCGCGGTTGTTGGCTCGGCTGCGGGTCCTGACAAACGCGAGCAGGATCCGAAAGGCGTTGTGATCGTTGCGACAGATAGCCCGGCATGTCAGCCAGAGCGCCGGCGCGATCAGCAAGTAGATTAGAGAGCGACCCGCCAGGAAGGCGACGGCCGTGGTCATGGCGATCAGGCCCACGGCTTCCATCGGTGCGCCTGCGACCATGGTCGGCCGGGTGCAAGCCAAGAACAAGGTGTCCTCGGTCAGGCGCTCTTCGCTCGCGTCGGCCGGGCTCATGATCCACCCGCCCCTGTGACGAGATCGACGATCGTCGCCGCGCCGAAGGTGACGATGATCGCTACGACCACCGTGCCCGCCCGTTGCAGATCCAGGCGCCCAAACAGCCACATGATGCCTGTGATCATCACCGCCAGGATGGCCAGGCCGCGGATTACGTTGCTGTTGAGAAGATCAATGAGGTTTTGAATGAAGCCGCCCAGGTCGCCTCCGGCGCTCTGAGCCAGAGCCGGACTGGTCGCCGCCAGGGACAAGAGGCCGGCCATCAGAGAGGCTTGAACAAGTCGCGGACGCGCTTTCATGGCAAGGATCCTGTGTTGGGTGAGAAGACGAAGGCGGCCCTTCGCATCCGGGCGCGGGCGAAGGCGTCCCACAGCGGCGGCTCAGGCAGCGCTACAGGATCGGCTCTCGAAGCTACGGCGGGCCTGGCGGCGTCCCGGCTCACCGGGGCAAGTTGGCCGGCGGCCTGAACCACCTTGGCGACGTAGCCGTTTCGAAAGCCGCGCTCACGATCGCCGGTGTTGTAGAGTGACAACGCCTCGCGCACCGCCCGCTGCTCATAAGCCCCAAGCCGACGGGAGCGGTTGTAGCCTTCGACAAGAATCCTGGCCGAAGCCGCCAGGTTGGCGCACGGGTCGAAAACGTCGTGGAGGCTCAGGCCCAAACGCGGCAATTGCCTTGAATTGATCTGCCCCAGCCCAAGGTCGAGATTTTGCCCCGCGGCGATCCGCCGGCTGGCGGCGCCGACCGCCTCCTCGCGGGAGGTGGGTGTGAGCCTCTTGGCCGGACGGCCGTTGACGCCGATCGCCAGCGGCTCGAAGCCGCTTTCGACCTTCACAACCGCCAGCAAGGTCTGCGGGTCGACGCCCGGCGCGCAGGCGATGCTGAAGCCAAGAGCTGTTGCAGGATCGATGGGCATGACGTCTCCCTTCCGAGGGAGACTGAGCCGGCCCGGGAGGACGCGCGATGCGCAAGCCTACGCGGCCCACCTGGGTGGTTTTACCCACCGGCGAACGTCAAAATGAATCCCCACGCGTCGAGTCGGCGGAGCAGCCGTGTCCGACAGCAGTCATCTGGCGGCGAGGGGCGAACCTGCGCCAGGTTGCGCTGGCCTCCGGAGTTAGGGGCGTTTTTCGGTCGCGCCGCTGGCTATGTGCCGCACCGGCCTCAGACCGGCTTCAGCAGATCAATGGGTTGGACGTTCAGCGCAGTAGCGATCTCGTACAGCGTCACCACCGTTGGGTTTCTTAGACCTCGCTCCAGGCCGCTGCGTTAGTTCTCAGTGAGGAGGCCCAAGCGGCGGGCTTGATCGACCGCTTGAATACGGCGTGCGACGCCGAAGAGTTCACAGGCCCTGGCGACGTGCTTTTCGACGGTTCGTCCCGATATGCCGAGGATAATGCCGATCTCCGCCGCAGTTTTACCCTCCGCCACCCAAGCCAGGCACTCCAATTGCCGCGCTGTCACGCCGATATGGATCGCCACGGATTCCTTGCACGTGGCGGCAACAGCTTGCCGGCGCGGCTCGAGAGGATCGTCTGTGAGCCGCCAGGTTTTCGGCTCTGGCTTGGTCGGCGGCCTTTCTTCGCCGCAAGTCGCGTCGCCGCCCGTCTGAACAGAGATCCTCGAAATCCATACCATCGAACCACCGTTACGCAGCCGCTCAAGCTTCCGCGCGTACCGGCGTCGATCGAGGATACGCAGGCGCAAGCCGACTCCCGTCAGGGTTGTCTCCCTTAGAATATATAGCTAGTATATTGCGCGAATATTCGCCCGGCGCTGGCTCGGCATGCCCGAGCTATCGTCGCCGGTCAGACATCATATCCGGCGATGAGGGGCCGAAGTCGAGCGCGCCGGGGATCGAGATGGCGCACAGGCTGCAGCCGAGAAACGCCGCCCGCGCCCGCCGTTCTGTATAGAATGAATATACGGCGAATATCGGCAAAGCCCTTGCACAGAGGGTGGCGTGCCGCCCCCGCATGGACTTAGACTCGCTCTAAGTGTGGCACGTTCCGCAACCCGGACGCGTCACGAGCGACGAAAGGTACGATGAAGACTTCGCTGGATCACCTGCCGGCCGGCAAGCGCAAGGAGCTCGATCTGGTGGTCGAGGTGCTGCGCTCAGGCTTCGCCGAGGCGCTGAGCCGGCGGACCATGCCGCGATTTCGCAACGGCAAGCTGCTGAAGATCATCCTGTTTGGCAGCTACGCCCGCGGCGACTGGGTCGAAGATCCCAAGGGCCGCTACTTCTCCGACTACGACATCCTGGTGGTGGTCAACCACGAGGACCTCACCGACCTGGAGGAATTCTGGGCCAAGGCCGACGAAGCCCTGCTGCGCGAGCTCGCCTCAGGCGAGCGCCTGCGCACCCAGCCCAACTTCATCGTCCACAGCCTTGATGACGTGAACGAACAACTGCGTCTGGGCCGCTACTTCTTTACGGACATCCTCAGAGACGGGATCAAACTTTTCGACGAGCAAGGCTTTCCGTTTGCGGCGCCCGTGGCGCTTTCACCGCAAGATGCATACGTCGAAACCAAGGCCTATTTCGACGAGTGGCATGCGAGCGCAGTCGGATTCCTCGACACCGCCCGTTACGTGCGCGGCCAGAGCCGGCCCAAAGAGGCCGCTTTTCAGCTGCACCAGGCAGTTGAGCGCGCATATCACGGCCTCATCCTCGCCCTGACGCTCTACAGCGCCAAGACCCATCGGCTGAACCTCCTGCGTGATCGAGCAGAATCCCTGGATGCTCGACTGATCGGCATCTGGCCGCGTACCAACAAGTTCGAACGTCAGGGCTTTGACTTAATCCGGCGCGCGTATGTCGAAGCCCGTTATTCTCCCCACTACCAGATATCCGAAGAGCATCTGACTTGGCTGGAGGAGCGGGTGGGTTCTCTTCAGACCACGGTTGAGACTGTCGCGCTCGAACGGATCGAACAACTGCGCCGCTCAGCCGCTTAACGACAGCGTGCAGACAGCCGAAGATCCGGCCGGGCTGTGCCATGCTGGACGGCCGCTGGCGGCAGATGTTTCATCCACTGACGTGACCCCCATTTCTCATCCAGCGATAACGAGAGTCCTGGGTTGATTTGAGCCTTGGTGTTGGTGGGTGGCAAGAGGCCGGTGCGCGGAGCTATCAGCCTGCGCAGCGTGCCGGCCGGTCTCTCCGCAGAAGGCGCTGGCGTACTCCCTGGGTGTCATCCAGCCGAGCTTGGAGTGGGGCCGGCGCTCGTTGTAGTCGCGCCGCCAGGCCTCCAGCACGGCGCGGGCGTGCGGCAGCGACCGGAACAGGGTCTCGTTCAGCAGCTCGTCGCGCAGCCGACCGTTGAAGCTCTCGTTGTAGCCGTTCTGCTGGGGCTTGCCGGGTGCGATGTAGTGCCAGCCCACGCCGTTGTCGTCAGTCCAGGCCAGGATGGCGTTGGAGGTGTATTCGGTCCCATTGTCGCTGACGATGGTCTCGGGCCGCCGGCCACGCTGGGCGATGATGGCGTCCAGCTCGCGCGCCACCCGCCGCCCCGACAACGAGGTGTCGGCCACCAGGGCCAGGCACTCACGCGTGCAGTTGTCGATCACCGTCAGGATCCGGAAGCGGCGGCCGTCGGTCATCTGGTCGGACACGAAGTCCAGGCTCCAGCGCTGGTTGGGCGCCAGCGGGACCTCCAGGGGCCGCCGCGTGCCGACCGCCCGCTTGCGCCCGCCGCGCCGGCGGACGGTCAGCTTCTCCTCGCGATAGAGCCGCTGGACCCGCTTCTTGTTGACCGCGTGGCCCTCGCGCCGGAGCAGCACGTGCAGCCGGCGGTAGCCGAACCGGCGGCGTTCCTGGGCCAGGGCCTTCAGCCGCTCGCGCAGGGCGCCGTCGTCGGGCCGCGTGGCGGCATAGCGCACGCTGCTGCGATCCACGCCCAGCACCCGGCACGCCCGCCGCTCGCTCATCTCGTAGGCCGACCGCAGATAGGCTGCAGCCTCCCGATGCGCGGCGGGCGTCACCACTTTTTTCCCAGCAGATCCTTAAGCGCGACATTGTCGAACATCGCATCGGCCAGCATCCGCTTGAGCTTGGCGTTCTCGTCTTCCAGCGCCTTCAGCCGCCGCGCCTCCGACACGTCCAGCCCGCCATACTTGGCCTTCCACTTGTAGAAGGTCGGCGAGCTGAGCCCGTGCTTCCTGCACAGGTCCGCCACCGGCACGCCCGCCTCCTGCTCGCGCAGGATCCCGATGATCTGTTCTTCCGTGAACCGTGATCGCTTCATTCGTCCGTCCCTTTCCTGGAGCGGACTCTAATTATTTCTGGAGGAGTTTCAGGGGGTCACGTCACTCTGCGCTAAAGGCTTGGTTGGGTCTGGGAGTTGCTCGTCCACCAGTCCTTCAGTTTGCGGACTCGTGTCCAAGACGCTCCCAAAGTTGCGCCATCCGCGAGTATTGGTCGCGCAATACGGGCGATCGGGCCGCCAGCAAATTCATCCTCGTCGCCTGAGGGCGACAGTCTTCAGCGGTCAGAGTCAGTGACACCCACGTCCCCTAAGGCTTTGGCGTTCTCAAGGTTTGGAGTCTCTGACGCTCCCGAAAAGGGATGTTCAAGCCTGTCGCAAGAAGCCAACAAGAGAGACTTCATCAAGCTTCGCCGCCACTGGCGAAGCTTGAATGACGGGCGCGCGCCGTTCACGAAATCCGGCCGGCGACCGGCGCAGCAGCGGTTGAAACGCCAAGCTGCTCCCTTCACTCAGGCTTCAACGACGCGACGATCCGCCGCCGCGTCCAGCCTGAAGAAGGAGATCGCCATGACGGCGCTCAACACCCTGATCATCGCCGCGTTGGCCGCCGCCGCCCTGGCGCCCGCCGCCCACGCCCAACAGGCGACCGGCGATCTCACCCTCGCCTTCCCGACCCTGGCCACGCACCAAGGCCAAGTGATGATCGTGGTCTATGACAGCCCCGACACCTGGAAGGGCGGCAAGCCCGTCCGCGCCATTACGGCTTCGGCCGCGGACGCCGCGCCCAGCGCCAAGATCACCGGCCTGGCGCCGGGAACCTACGCCGCCAAGGTGTTCCAGGACGTCGACGGCGACGGCAAGATGGGGCTGAACCCCTTTGGTCTGCCTACCGAGCCCTATGGCTTTTCGAACGGCGCCCAGCCCAACATGGGCCCGCCCAGCTTCGAGGCCGCCGCCTTCGAGGTGAAGCCCGGCGCCAACATCCAGTCGATCCAGTTGAAGTAGCGAGAACAGCCATGAACCGGCGTGACATCCTGCGCGGCGCGGCTGTGTTGAGCGGCGCGACTTTGCTAACCCGGAGGCCGTCTGGGCGGCCGCCGCCAACGATTGGGCCTTGGGCGTGGCCGACGTCGAGACCGACCTGGCGCCGACCGCCATGACCCGCCTGCACGGCCGCGCCCCGACGGCGCTGGCAGGCACGCTGTTTCGCAACGGTCCGGCCAAGTTCCGCCGGCCTGGCGGCAACGTGGGCCACTGGTTCGACGGCGATGGCCTGATCCGCAAGTTCCAGATCGCCGACGGCCAGGCGCGGGTCGCCGCCCGCTTCGTCGACACCGCCAAGCGCCGCCGCGATAGGGCCGCCGGCGCGGTGATCACTCCTGGCTACGGCACCCCAGCCGGCCCTGGCGCGGTGATCTCCAGCCCCGACGACGCCAACGCCGCCAACACCTCGGTGATGATGGCCGGCGGCGAGCTGTGGGCGTTGTGGGAAGGCGGCTCGCCGACCGCCCTGGACCCCGTCACCCTAGAGACGCTCGGCCCCAAGGTGCTGCGCCGGGATCTCAAGGGCATGCCGTTCCTGGCCCACCCACGCGTCCAGCCCGACGGCGTGGTGTGGAACCTGGGCCTAGCCGGCCAGCAGGCCATTGTCTGGAAGCTGGCGCCCGACGGCGCCCTGCTGAAGGCCGAGGTGATCGGCCTGCCGCGCGGCGGCTACATGCACGACTTCACGGCCACGGCTCGCCACCTCGTGGTGGTGCTACAGCCCTGGATGCAGGATCGGCTGACCATGCCGTTCGCGCAGTCGATGACCTGGAAGCCCGAACTGGGAACCCAGGTGCTGGTGCTGGACAAGGACGACCTGTCCCAGCGCCGCCTGTTCGAACTGCCGCAGTTCTTCTTCTTCCACCTGGGCGACGCCTGGGAAGAGGCCGACGGGACCATCCGCTTCGACGCCTGCGTCGATGACGATCCGTCGGGCACGGCGGCCAATGGTGGGGCGATCCTGCGCGGCGAGGTGTTGCGCGGCGCGCCGCCGCGCCGGGCGCTGATCAGCCTGCACGCCGACGGGCGGGGCGAGTTCGCCAAAGAAATGGTCAGCGCCGAGTTCCCGCGCGCCGACCCGCGCTTCGCCGGTCAGGTTCGCCGCTATTCGGTTCACGTCACCGGCCAGCGGCCCGACCGCCCGATGTTCCAGGGCGTGGCGGTGCGCGACTGGAAGCGCGACAGCGACCAGGTCTTCGACTTTGGTCCGCGTCACCTGGTGGAGGAAATGGTGTTCGTGCAGCGTCCCCGCTCGTCCGAGGAACTGGACGGCTGGCTGGTGGGGGCCACGGTGAACCTAGACGCCAAGGCGACGGAGGTGCACGTCTTCGACGCCCGCCATGTGACCCAAGGTCCGATAGCGGCTTGGCGCGCGCCGGTCGCGCTGCCGGTGACGTTTCATGGCGTTTTCGTGCCGGCGTGAAGTGGATCTCCCAGGGATGAAGCGACCGCTGCTGAGCCTCATGTCGCGGGGGCACGACGCAAAAACCGGTCAGAGCCTCGCATGGCGGGATCCGGCTCGATAGAAGCCACCGGCGTCGCAGTTGGCCTGGGCTCGGGGCGACCAGGGGATTGCGGCCGATCCTCCCTCGCTCGCCTAGTCTGTCCACCGCACCGAGCTCGTCACATGTCTAGCTGCACCGGTCGGCTGAATCCGCATCGGTCACCGATGCGCCAGAACCAGAAATTAGCACTGCTCTAGAAAGACGACCCATCGGCGACCTCCAACCTGTCTCAGGGAGCAAAGTGCAAAAGCTGGCGTTTTCATTCAGTCAAGAGCGCGCCACGGGCATTGCCGAAGGAGAAATGACTCCAAGAGAGGCCGCTTCGGAGAAGCCTGATGTCTGGAGTCCGAACGTCGGCCGGATCAGTCGCCGTTGAAATCTCAGGCCGGGGTTACCCTCTATTGCTGCTCCATGGATTTCCCCAGACCGGTCTCATGTGGCGCGACATAACGCCAAATCTGTCGCGAGAGCACACGGTCGTCGTCGTTGACCTGCCCGGCTACGGCAAAAGCGATCGGCCAAACGACCCGGAAATCGAACACCCGATGTCCAAGCGCAGCATGGGGGCGATGCTGGTGGAACTGATGGTTGGCCTTGGTCATGAACGGTTCGCGGTCGCTGGCCACGATAGAGGTGGCCGGGTCGCCTATAGGATGGCGATGGACCACCCCGACAACGTCACTCACCTCATCGTAATGGATGTCATCCCGACGTTCGAGGTTTGGGCGCGAGCCGAGGCGAAAATGGCTCTAGCGTTCTGGCCTTACTCATTTCTCGCGCAGCCCGCGCCCCTCCCGGAAACTGTTCTTCTTGCTGCACCCGAGGCCGTCGTTGACGACGCGCTGGAAAACTGGGGAACGCCAGTCAGCAGTTTTGCGCCTGAGGTGCGCGACGCCTATGTGGCGGCGTTGCGCGCCCCCTCGACAGCGGCGGCAATCTGCGACGAATACCGCGCGGCTTCCACGATCGACCGCGTGCATGACGAGGACGATCACAAAAGGGGCAACCGAATAACCTGTCCCACACTGGCCCTTTGGGACGACGAGGGAGGGCTCGGAACGTGGTATCAAGAGGCGGGTGGGCCTCTGGGCATCTGGAAGCGTTGGGCGACCAACGTGACCGGTCAGCCGATGCGCGGGGGCCACTTTTTTCCCGAGTATGTTCCCGACGAAACCAGCCGCCTTATTGCTCGGTTTTTATCGGGCAAGGATGATCGGTAGCCACCAAGAGCGTCCCGTATCGACTCCCTGATCTCGAAGGGGACTAGTTGATCGGTTTGCTGTTAGACGATCATGGAGCGTACTCGAAGCGTCCAACTTTTGCTAAAACCGCCTGCGCGCCTCCACCCGCCCCTGGACGGCGTCCTCGCCAGCCGAGCCGCGCACCCCGGCCGCCAAGCCAAGTTCCCAGCCGGACGGCAGGAGAAGGCCCAACTCCGGATCGAGCACGAACGACTCTCGTGACCAGCCGCGAGACGGCAGCCCGTAGTAGCCGTCGCCGGCGACGTCCGCGTAGTCAACACCCTGGCGCGAACCGCCCGAGAACTCGTGCCGCCACTCGCCGCGTAGGCCGGCGGTCATGATCCCGACCCGGACCGGTCGGCTGTACGAGGCGCGCAGGCCCAGCACGCCGAGCGTCGAGCGGATCTTCCGGCGATCGAAACGCAGGTCGAAGATTCCCGCGCCCTCTTCACGATAGGCGTCCAGCGATCCGTCGAGATATTCCAGCCGCCCGTAGCTCGACCAGGTCAGCGAGCCCGCCTCCCGATCCAGGCCCGACGACAGGGAGACGGTCGTGAAGCGGCCGCTCCGGTCCCCAAAGGCCATCGCGCTGCTTGTCGGATCGACGCGGCGCGTGTCGAAGTCCAGCCAGCCCCGCGCGACCATACCGTCGACGAACATGCCCTCGACCGGCGCGAGGCTGCCGTACACCGCCACCACCGTGCTCTGGGCGGAGACTCGTCCGGCTTGGCCGCCGACGCGGCTGCGATCCTCGCCGTAGCCCACGCCGACGCCGAGGCTCGCCCGGTTTGAAACCCTGGCGTCCATGCCCAGGGAGAGTCCGCTGCTCGTGGCTCGGATCTTGGACGCGCGCGTCGACGCATCGCGCGTGCTCAGCTCGATCGAGCCGCCCGTCCACACCGACAGCTCGCCTGGGCGGCAAGTCGGATCCGCCCGGTTCGTGACCGGCGCCTTCGACGGCGTCTCCGTGGCCCGCGCCGGCGTGCCGCCGTCGGCCTGGGGGCCGCCGCTACGGCCGCGAGCGTCGCCGCTCCGGGCTGTGTCGACGGCGTTCAGACGGATTCCGTTGCCCGAGGCCAGGCAATCGGCGCCGTGCAGCCTTTCGGCCCGCCGCATGAAGTTGTCGACCTGAGCCCGCGAGAAGCGACGGGTCGCCTCAGCCTGAGCGTCGCTGAGGGCCTGCACCACCGGATCGGCGGACGGGTCGGGCCGCGCGGCGACCGTGATCGTCACGGTCGCGGGCGAGGAGGCGCCGAAGACATTGGTCAAGGTGTAGTTGATGGTGATCTTCCCGCCGAAGCGGACCTTGGGCGTGACGTCCAGACGGAAGGTGCGCGCCGTCTCGGGTCCGCCTTGAACGAGATTGATCGTCGCGGTGTCGGCGGGGCTGATCGCGCCGAGGCTTGCGCCGGTGAACGGCCCCTCGGTCGCGCCTGCGGTCAGGTCGACCGAGACCGTCTTGCCGTCGCTGGTCGAGGCGGTGAGCGCCTTGGCCGTGGGGGCTTGGCCGACGACGGTGATAGTGGCGGTAGCTGGCGCCGATATCCCGCCGGGTCCCACGGCGACGAACGCGAAGCTGTCGACGCCCTGGAAGTTCTTCTCCGGCGTGTAGACGGCGATGAACTGGCCCGGCGTGGAGATCGACGACGTGGCCGCCAGGGCCATGGCGAACAGGCCGCCGCCCCCGCGCAGGGCGAGCGTCTGGGTGATGACCACCGAGCCATGCTGCGGCGGGGTGACGATCCGGACCTCGTCCACGTCGCCGGAAACCAGGCTGGAGAGGTTCAGGCCGACGTTCTGGCCGACCTGGGTCTGGGTGTTGGCCGGCACCGTGGTGGAGGTCGAGCTGGCGGCGACGGGCGCCGCGGCGGCGATCACGACCGAGTAGCTGGCCGTTCCCGTTGCGCCGTGGGCATCGGTGGCGGTGAGCTCGAAGGCGGAGGTCCCGGCCGCGGCGGAGGTTCCGGTCACCGCGCCCGTCGTGCGGTCAAGGGTCAGTCCGGCCGGAAGCTCTCCGCTGGAAACTTGATAGTCATAGGGCGCTGCGCCGCCGGAAGCGGCCACCGTCTGGCTGTAAGGCGCGCCGACCACGCCGCCTGGCAGGTCTCCGGGCGCGGGCCCGAACGCCAGGCTGGGGGCGGCGACCGTCACCGTGACCATGGCCGCCGAGGATGTCCCCGTCGCGTTGACGGCGGCGTAGGTGAAGCTGTCGGAGCCGGAGAATCCCGCGGCCGGGGCATAGGTGATCGCCAAGCCCGAGGCGGTGGCGACACCATGGCCAGGGACGTCGGCGACGACCACCGAGTCGGCGACCCCTCCCGACAGGTCGAGCGTCACCGTCGTGGCCGAACTGTTGGCTGGAACAATGATGGACACCGGGCCGGCGACTGGCGCGGCCAGGACCGCGGCGATCGTGCCGCTGTAGGTCTTGGCGTCTGTGAGGCCATTGGTGTCGGTGGCGGTGATCGTGAGGCTGTAGGCCCCGGCCGTCGTGGCCGTGCCGGTGATCGCGCCGGTCGAGGCGTTCAGGCTCAGCCCGGCCGGCAGGGTCCCGCCGGTGACGGCGAAGGTCACCGGGGCGCCGCCACCCGTCGTGGCGACGGTCTGGCTGTACGCTTGGCCCAGCACCGGCGTCGGCAGGCTGGCCGTGGTGATGGCCACGCCAGCGGCGATCGTGCCGCTGTAGGTCTTGGCGTCGGTGAGGCCGTTGGCGTCGGTGGCGGTGATGCTGACGCTGTAGGCGCCGGCCGTCGTGGCGGTGCCGGTGATGGCGCCGGTCGAGGCGTTCAGGCTCAGCCCAGTCGACAAGGCGCCGCCGGTGACGGCGAAGGTCACCGGAGCGGCGCCACCCGTCGTGGCGACGGTCTGGCTGTAGGCTTGGCCAAGCACCGGCGTCGGGATCGAGGTCGTGGTGATGACCACGCCGGCCGAGATGGCGCCGCTGTAGGTCTTGGCGTCGGTCAGGCCGTTGGCGTCCGTGGCGGTGATCGTGACGCTGTAAGCGCCGGCCACCGTGGCCGTGCCGGTGATGGCGCCGATCGAGGCGTTGAGACTCAGCCCAGTCGGCAAGGCGCCGCCGGTGATGGCGAAGGTCACCGGAGCGGGCGCCGCCCGTCGTGGCGACGGTCTGGCTGTAGGCTTGGTCAAGCACGGGGGTCGGGAGGCTCGTCGTGGTGATGGCGACGCCGGCCGAGATGGCGCCGCTATAGGTCTTGGCGTCGATGAGGCCATTGGCGTCGGTGGCGGTGATCGTGACGCTGTAGGCGCCAGCCGTCGTGGCCGTGCCGCTGACCACACCGGTCGAGGCGTTCAGGCTCAGCCCGGCTGGCAGGGCGCCGCCGGTGACGCCGAAGGTCACCGGGGCCGTGCCGCCCGTAGTGGCGACGGTCTGGCTGTAGGTCTGGCCGAGCACCGGCGTCGGGATCGAGATCGTGGTGATCACGACGCCAGCCGAAATCGTACCAGAATAGATCTTGGCGTCGGTCAGGCCGTTGGCGTCGGTGGCGGTGATGGTGACGCTGTAGGCGCCGGCCGTCGTGGCCGTGCCTGTGATCGCGCCGGTCGAGGCGTTCAGACTCAGCCCGGCCGGCAGGGTCCCGCCGGTGACGGTGAAGGTCACCGGGGCGGCGCCGCCCGTCGTGGCGACGGTCTGGCTGAAGGCCTGGCCCAGCACCGGCGTCGGGATCGAGGTCGTGGTGATGACCACGCCAGCCGAAATCGTACCAGAATAGATCTTGGCGTCGGTCAGGCCGTTGGCGTCGGTGGCGGTGATGGTGACGCTGTAGGCGCCAGCCGTCGTGGCCGTGCCGGTGATCGCGCCGGTCGAGGCGTTCAGACTCAGCCCGGCCGGCAGGGTCCCGCCGGTGACGGTGAAGGTCACCGGGGCGGCGCCGCCCGTCGTGGCGACGGTCTGGCTGAAGGCCTGGCCCAGCACCGGCGTCGGGATCGAGGTCGTGGTGATGACCACGCCAGCCGAAATCGTACCAGAATAGATCTTGGCGTCTGTGAGGCCATTGGTGTCGGTGGCGGTGATCGTGAGGCTGTAGGCCCCGGCCGTCGTGGCCGTGCCGGTGATCGCGCCGGTCGAGGCGTTCAGGCTCAGCCCGGCCGGCAGGGTCCCGCCGGTGACGGCGAAGGTCACCGGGGCGCCGCCACCCGTCGTGGCGACGGTCTGGCTGTACGCTTGGCCCAGCACCGGCGTCGGCAGGCTGGCCGTGGTGATGGCCACGCCAGCGGCGATCGTGCCGCTGTAGGTCTTGGCGTCGGTGAGGCCGTTGGCGTCGGTGGCGGTGATGCTGACGCTGTAGGCGCCGGCCGTCGTGGCGGTGCCGGTGATGGCGCCGGTCGAGGCGTTCAGGCTCAGCCCAGTCGACAAGGCGCCGCCGGTGACGGCGAAGGTCACCGGAGCGGCGCCACCCGTCGTGGCGACGGTCTGGCTGTAGGCTTGGCCAAGCACCGGCGTCGGGATCGAGGTCGTGGTGATGACCACGCCGGCCGAGATGGCGCCGCTGTAGGTCTTGGCGTCGGTCAGGCCGTTGGCGTCCGTGGCGGTGATCGTGACGCTGTAAGCGCCGGCCACCGTGGCCGTGCCGGTGATGGCGCCGATCGAGGCGTTGAGACTCAGCCCAGTCGGCAAGGCGCCGCCGGTGATGGCGAAGGTCACCGGAGCGGCGCCGCCCGTCGTGGCGACGGTCTGGCTGTAGGCTTGGTCAAGCACGGGGGTCGGGAGGCTCGTCGTGGTGATGGCGACGCCGGCCGAGATGGCGCCGCTATAGGTCTTGGCGTCGATGAGGCCATTGGCGTCGGTGGCGGTGATCGTGACGCTGTAGGCGCCAGCCGTCGTGGCCGTGCCGCTGACCACACCGGTCGAGGCGTTCAGGCTCAGCCCGGCTGGCAGGGCGCCGCCGGTGACGCCGAAGGTCACCGGGGCCGTGCCGCCCGTAGTGGCGACGGTCTGGCTGTAGGTCTGGCCGAGCACCGGCGTCGGGATCGAGATCGTGGTGATCACGACGCCAGCCGAAATCGTACCAGAATAGATCTTGGCGTCGGTCAGGCCGTTGGCGTCGGTGGCGGTGATGGTGACGCTGTAGGCGCCGGCTGTCGTCGCCGTGCCGGTGATCGCGCCGGTCGAGGCGTTCAGGTTCAGGCCAGCCGGCAGGGCGCCGCCGGTGACGGCGAAAGTCACCGGGGACGTGCCGCCCGTGGTGACGATCGTCTGGCTGAAGGCCTGGCCAAGCACCGGGGTCGGCAGGCTTGCCGTGGTGATGACAGGCGGTGTCGGCGCCGCGGCGACCGTGCTGGAATAGGGAGAGCCCGAGATGGCGGCGCCGTCCAGGGTGATCGACAGCGTGTCGACGCCGGCCGTCGAAGGCGTATAGGCGACGGAATAGGTCCCGTTGTTGTTGTCAGTGATCGCGCCTGGCGTGGCGCCGGCGTTGGTTCCCCCGATGATCACGGCTAGGCCGCTCGCGGCGCCGGTCATCGTGTTCCCATTGGTGTCCCTGACGGTGATCAGGACCGTCGTCGCACGACCAGCCACGCCGGAGGGCGCACTCGCGGTCGACTGCCCCGGACTCCTGGTCCCCACCCAAGTAACGGAGACGGCGTTGGAACTGGTCGTCGTCGTCCCGTTCGCCGAGGCGACGGCGCTGTAGGTGACGCTCCCCGATTGAAGGCCCTGGACGGTGAACGTCGCCTGGCCACTCGAATTGGTCGTCGCCGAGGCCGGGGAGATCGACGATCCGCCGGAAGGGTTTCCCGACAGAGAGGCGATAGCGCCGGTGACGGCTGCGCCGGATCCAAGCTTGACAGTCACGATGACCGTCGCGGTGGCCCCCACCGAGGCGGTGGCCGTTGCTCCGCCGTTGACCAGCAAGGTCGTTCCCGCCGGATCCGGCGCGGTAGCGTCGATATATTCGTTCAACTTGGCGACGATGGCGTTCGAACTGCCGCTATAGGCGCTGGACGTGGTGTAGGAGCCTCCGAGCACCAGCAGCCGGTCGCCGCTCCCGCCGCTGAACGCGACGGCGTTCATCAGGGTGTTGCCGTTGGGATAGCGGGAATTGAGCACCCCCACCTCGGTGTAGGGCACGCCCGCGATCTTATAGGAGAGCGTCCCGCTGGTGTTCTGAAAGGCGCGTTGAGTTCCCCCGTCCAAGAAACGGATTGAACCCGCGTCGGCGTTGAGCAGCGTGGTCGTCGTGAACGTCTGTCCCGACAGTCCACCCTGATAGGCGCGGGTGAACGTCAGGTCGGCCGCGGCCGCGGGCAAGGCCATCGCCAGCAGGATGACGGCGGCGATGGCCCACGACAGACGCCGCCAAAGCGCGGTCATCTGCTGGTCGAATTCGCAAGTTGCGACGGTCATCGGCATTCGCCCATAGGTGGCCTTTTCGAGGCGCCCTTTAGGCGGGGGGGATCGTTAATTTGCGGGTCAGAACTGGGCTTGACGCGAGCGACATAACGTCGCTTGCCATCCTAAATGTCTTGGCCTCCCACGGCGCGACCAGCCGCCAATCTTCACCGTAAACCCCAATGGGATCAGCGTGTTTTTCGGAAAGATCCATACGGACCCGCCGGCGGGCGGTGGACAATAGGACGCAGCCGCTAACGTCCGGATCAATTCCTGGCTTGAGATCGCTCGGAGCCGAAAGTCAACTCGCCCGGCCGCTGCGAGTTTTTGGCTTTTCAGGTTCTCTGCCCCCCGACGGGAGACCAAGGGTCTCCCGTCGCAAATCACGCCACTACGCCCAGGTTCGAAGCGCGCGGCTTCTCACCGCCGGCCAATCCGTAGCTGCTCCCAGGACCCGCCGGGAGCGCCAGGAGACCTAGGCCAGGTGTTCATCTTCCACCCCTGATGCGCGCGCTGGCGGACGCGACCAAGGCCTGGGACAGGGCCGATGGTGCGGCCGAGGTGACACCCTGCCCGCCCACGACCGAAACGCTCCTCGGCCTTGCCGGGAATCCGACCCAGGCAAGCGATAACCGCGGCAAATTGTCTCCCGGCGCGATCATCGGTCGATCATTAAGGCAGGCTGCCTAACAGCTAGGGCCATGGCCCGCCAATTTGCCCTGCAGACCAACACCTCGATCGGCCGCGACGTTCGCGGGCTGCTTGGCACGGCGTGCCTGCTCCTGGCCCTGGTCGTGGCCGCGTTCGTCATTGTCCTGGCCCTGGCGGCGCGCGCCGTCAATGAAGGCCAGGCGCGCCAGGAACAGGTCCTGGCTCAGAAGATGTTGGAGCGGACCAGCGCCAAAGCCGGCAACGATCTGACCTCGGCCACCATCTGGGATCAGGCGTACCACACGCTTCGGCCCGGCGGCGATCGGGCCTGGGCCGACGCCGAGATCGGTGAGTTCTTCATCTACAATCGCGGCGTCGACCTGGCCTACGCCGTCGACGGGGACGACCAGCCCTTCTACGGCTACACGGCCGACGGCAATATCCCGCCCGAGGCCTTGGCGGATTTCGGCCAGGTCACCGCGCCGATGCTGGCCGCGGTTCGCCTGGCCAACGCCAAGCAGCTACGCGCCCTGCGCGCTAACCTCGGCCCGGCCGCGCCGCAACTGGCGCAGACCCTCACGGGCGCGGTCGTCTGGCGAGGGGCGGTCTATTTCGTCGCCGCCTCCACGGTGATCCCTGAACACGCCTCGGCTGTCCGCCGGGTGGGTCGCACCTGCGTGCTGTTCACCGCTGTTCGCGCTGACACCACTCTGGTCAAAGCGGTCCGCGAAGATCTTCGTCTCAAGAACGCCAGGCTGGTCGGTCCTGACGACGCCGCCGCTCGCCTGCTGCTGAAAGACCACGCCGGCCGGCCGATCGCGGGTCTTGCCTGGACCCCGGCTCGGCCCGGCCTGACCGCCATGCGGGACGCTGCGGTGATCATCGCCGGGGTCATCGTCGTCCTGCTCGTCTCCGTCGCGGCCTTGACGGTGCGAATCCGCGGCATCGTCCGCCGCGTCGACCGCAACGCCGCCGATCTCGACGCCGCGCGGGCGGAGGCCGAGGCCGCCAGCCGGTCCAAGAGCCTGTTCCTGGCCAATATGAGTCATGAGATCCGCACGCCGCTCAACGGTGTTCTGGGCATGCTGCAGGTGGTCGAACGCGAGGGTCTGCCGCCTCAGCAGGGTCAGCGCATCGCCATAGCCCGTCAGTCCGGCCAGAGTTTGATGGTCCTGCTCAACGATCTGTTGGATCTCTCCAAGATCGAGGCGGGGCGGCTGACCCTGGAAATACGTGACTTCGACCTGGAGCACGCCCTGACCCTCACCTGCCGCGCGTTCGAAGGCCTCGCCGAGCAGAAGGGCCTGAAGCTTCAGCTGGACTTCGATCCCACCCTGTGCGGCTTTTGGCGAGGCGACGAGGTCCGCCTGCGCCAGATCCTGGGCAACCTGATCTCCAACGCCATCAAGTTCACCGCGGCCGGGGCGGTCGCCGTGGCGGCGCGCGCGGCCGACGGCGGGGTGGAGGTCAGCGTCATCGACACGGGCGTTGGCCTCTCGTCCGACAGTCTTAAGCACGTCTTCGAGAGCTTCGTGCAGGGCGACGCTTCCACCACCAGGCTCTACGGCGGTACGGGTCTGGGCCTGGCGATCAGCCAGCGCCTCGCCCAGGCCATGGGCGGCCATCTGTCGGCGACGAGCGTGCTTGGCCAGGGCTCGTGCTTTAGCCTGTCCGCGCCGCTCGAACGCGGGTCCGAGCCGCTGGGCGCCGCCCAGCAACCAGACGACGGACCCTGTCTCTCCGGCGGCAAGGTCCTGGCGGTGGACGATAATCGGACCAACCGAACGATCATCCAGGCCCTGCTCGAGCCCCTGGGCCTGGAGGTGACCCTGGCCTGCGACGGCGCTGAGGCGGTGGCGATGTTTGAACAGGAACGCTTTGATCTGGTGCTGATGGATATCCAGATGCCGGGTGTCGATGGCCTGGCAGCGACCCGGTCCATCCGGCGGCTGGAAGAACGCGACGCACGAGCGCCAACGCCGATCCTGGCCTTGACCGCCAACGTGATGGGTCATCAGGTGGAGAGCTATCGGGCCGCCGGCATGGATGGTCACATCGCCAAGCCGTTCGATGCGGCGGGCCTGATCCGTTCGATCGGCCGGGCGCTTCGTCCAGAACAGGACGCCGAAGCGCAAGGATCACACCTTCCCTAGGCGCTTAACGAGCCAGCCGATCGCCGACATGCGGCCGAACAGGTCGTTCCGATTCATATCGCCGCGCGCCGTACCCGCGACGAGAACCCGGATCAGTCGTCGCGCGCGGGCGGCGCGCAGCCGCGACTTTTGACGCCAGTCAATCGTGCGAAGGGTCCTTTTCCGTTGTCCAGACCGACGGCTCATCGGGTGAGATCTGCACATCCTGAAACGGAGCCTCGGGCGTGCGCATCGGGCGCAGCGTCGATTCCCGGGCGTTGGCGCCGCGGGGCGGCTCGATCGGCGGATCCTGCGTATGCACCACCTTGGTCACTTGGTCGGGATCATCGACCAGGCGCGACGAGCCTGCCCTTTCCCCGTCGGCGACAATCACCGGCTCGGGGTCACGTGCCGGTGTCGGGATGGGCTGCCGGGGTACGGCGACCTTGTGAACGCCGCCCAGGCCGTCGGCGTTTTCCAGATCCTTGCCCTGCGCCATCAACGACTCCTTTCGAGATTCCGGACCTAAACGCCAGGCGAGATCAAGAGTTCGTACTCCCTCACATGCTCGGGCCGAGGAAGCCCAGGATCGCGGCGTTGACGGCCTGGGGCTGCTCCAGGTGCAGCCAGTGGCCAGCAGTCTCAATAACCTGCAGGCGACCGTCCGCGCAGCACCCCAGCGATGCACGCGCCAGACCCAGATCCAGGAAGGCGTCGTCCTGCCCCCACAGGATCAGCACCGGTGGAGTGATCCGCGCCGGCGGCGATATCGCGCCCATGAGCTGTCGTTGGCCCACCTCAAGGCGATGTTCAGCACCGGGCCGCGAAAACGAAAGGCTCCTCACGGCACGGCTTTGGTTGGGCCATGCCAAGCATTCCAATGGTCCTTTTTTGACGAAGACCCGACCGACAGGTGCGGTGACGGCTCGCTAACGCGATGCTTGCTCTCATAGCCGGGACTGACTATGTTTCAAAATGCCGCCATTGAGGCGGCGTTTGGCGCAATCGATATGACCCAGGTCGCGAAGATTCAGGAATTACTGGGTGGAGAGTCCGTCATCGGTCACCTGGTCACGGAATTCGATGTCATTCGCCTGGTGCGTCGCGGCCTACCCGCCGCTGCTGTCGATGGATTCCTAGCCGCCACCCATCAGCCATTCTCGGCAATCGAGCCCTATGTCATGCCCCGGCGGACATTCAATCGCCGGCGTGAGGCCAACCAGCCGCTCGACACCGCCGAGTCCGACCGCATGGTCCGCATCGCCCGCATGGTCGCGGCCGCCGAGGAAACGATCGGGGACCGTGACCGGGCGATGATCTGGCTCGAACGTCCCAACCGGGCACTGGAAGGTCAGGCCCCGATGTCGATGGCCGACACCGATCCGGGCGCCCACAGCGTCGAACGGCTGCTAGGCCAAATCGCGCACGGCTTGGCGGCTTGATCGTCCATCGCATCGCCAAGGCCGCCTATGCCGGCCTCGATGGAGAAGGCGCACGCCTCTATGGTGGACGGTGGAATTCCCCCGGCCAGCCGATGGTCTACACGGCCGCGAACCCAAGCCTGGCGGTGCTGGAAGTGCTAGTCCACCTTGACCTACCGCCGGAATTGATCCCGAGCGACTACAGGTTGCTGTCCATCGAGACCCCAGACGACGCGCCGAGCCAAGTGCTCCAGGTTCTACCCGCCGACACCGTGGCGACGGGCGATGCGTTCCTGCAAGCGGGCGCGGCGTTGACTTTGCGTGTCCCCAGCCTCGTGGTCGGCCAGGAGATCAACACCCTGATTAACCCGCGCCATCCAGCCTTCGCGCAGGTGCGGCTTGTCGGCAACGAGCCCTTCCAATTCGACCCGCGCCTCTTGGGGGGAGCGCGCGCCCCTTCGTCGGCAGCCGTCCAGGCGCCCAAGCGCAGGGGTTTGCTGGTGGAAAAGGTATAGATCGCCTGGTCGCGCCACTCGCAGCCAGCCTTTAGCACCGGCAACCGTCAAGTTTCCCCTTGCGGAGGACCTTGCTGCTGACCTCGCCTTGGCCGCCGGGAAGCGGACTGACCAACATCGAAGATGAGTCACATGTGAAGGCCCTTTCGATCCGAGGATCAGGCTACACTCGTTGCGAAGAACTATGGAACCGCCGCTGGCACCGCCACGCAAGGGCGTGGTCAGCGAGGGCGTCACACGGAAGCCATGCCCGCAGATCCATCACAGCGTCCCCGACAATCCCCTAAAGATCGCCGAATTCCTCCACATGCCTTTTTACAGCGGATGGCGCATCCCTTTCCCAAAAGAAAACATTCTCAGAGATATTATCAAAAAACACTTCAACTGCATGCCTCTGCAGATTGCCCCAATCGATAGAGCTTAAACCTAGCTCACCTGGAACAAACTCCATCGTCAGAACGCAAACCGCTTGGTCCGTAGATCTTCTGGCGCAGAAGTAAACTCTAAGGCCACTTTTCAACTTCTGCACTAAGCTAAAAAACTCGCAAAATTCCTCATTCATTGAGGGACCCACTTTCCTGATGCAATTCGAGCCTGGGTATTCGCGCGCGAGTTTACAAACTGGGTAACCCGCCCGTTTTGTCCAGTGATCACCACGCGATTGCCGCTTACGTGAACCGTTGCTCCAGTCTCGGTATCAATAAATTTGCGCCCTTCGCGAACAACCCGGTTTGCGTCGCCAACTTGTCGACCGCTATCTCCGGCCCTGGCTTCGCTTGCCCGTTGTTCACCATGGCCGGTGTTGCCGTTACCATCCCCGTTGGCCGTGCTCGAGTGACATGATGGCGAGGTCAACCAGCCACCGAAACCGCCCAACACCGTGCCGGCCTGCCCGCCTAAATTGGCGCCCGCCGCCGCGCCGGCTGGGGCAGTTCCCAACGAAAGGACGCCTCCGCCGGCAACGGCCCCGCCCGCGCCACCGATAACCGCGCCACCGACCGCACCGGCGGTCCCGCCGATGGCGGCTCCACCGACGACAGCAGCGCCACAGCCAGGACCATTCGACGGGGTGAAGTAATTGGTGACGGCCCGCTGAAGCGCACCTGAAAGGCTATCATCGCCCCCCGACGAAGAGAACGTCGTCTGGCAATAACCACCTGAAACGCCGTCACCTTCCCCAGAATAAGGCGCACAGCTGGTCGTTGAGGTCCATCTGAGCATGCCGTCCGGGTCGGTCGCGTTGGTCGGATCATTACCGACGTACGCATACCAATTCAGCCCATCGCCATATCCGATGGGGTCGGTTTGGAGAAACCGCCCCAGGACCGGGGAATAGGCGCGGGCTTTGTAGTGGTACAGCCCCACCTCCGGCAGCCAGATCTGGCCGGTGTACTGGAACCGGCCGAAATTGCCGCCGGGGGCGCCATATTCGTCATAGGTGTTGGGAACGCTGCCGATCAGAGCGCCGACGCTGTTTGTCACCGCCACGATCGAGCCTTGCGGATCGGCCATCAGCCAACGGCGATCGGTCGTTCCCGAGCCCTCGTACCAGGCGATCGGCGTGTCGGTCCCAGGGCCAGGCACGTAGCGGCGCAGGATGGCGCCCGTCGCGCCGTCGAGTTCGGCGATGAGGTCGGAACCGGAGTAGATGAAGGCCGTGGCTTCGGCGCCCGTCGAAACCCGCCACAGCCGACCCGTCGGCTCGTAGGCCAGGCTTACGCCTGTCGAGGTGCTGGTCAGGTTGTTGAGCAGGTCGTAGCCGTAGGTCTTGGTCCCGTCGTTCGTCAGGTTGCCGCGGGCGTCGTAGGCGAGCGTTATCCCGGCCGCGGCGGCGTACTGGTTCAGGCCGTTGACGGTGTAGCTCTTGGCCGCCTGGGCGCCGCTCCACTCGTAGAGGCCGTTGCTGGCGGCGCGGGTCTTGACCTGGCTGGCGGCGTTGTAGGTGAAGGTCCAGGTCTGGTCCTGGGCCGTTCCGGCCAGGTCGAGCTTCAGGCTCGCCAGTCGAGACGCAGCGTCATAGTCGTAGTCCTCGGAAACAGCCTTGGCGCCGAGACCTTGCCAGGCGAGGTCGCGGCGCCCGAGATTATCATAGGCATAGGCCGCGATCCGGGTCGCGCCATTCTCGTAAATGTTCGCTATCTCGCCCGAACGGTAATAGTCGTAGGTGACATAGACCCCGTCCCACCAGGTCATCCGCGTGCGGCGGCCGGCCAGATCGTACTGATAGGTCAGAGGGTGACCGTAGGTGTCTTCGCCGGTCATCCGGCCCAGGGCGTCATAGCTCGCCGTGGTCGCGCCGCCGCCATAGGTCGCCGAGGTCCGCCGGCCCAGGTTGTCATAGGCGTAGGCCTCGCCGCGCAGGCCGCTATTGGCCCGGTTCAGGGCGTCATAGGTAAAGGCGACCGTCGTGCCGTCGCGCCGTCGCCAGCTGGTACGGTTGCCGGCGGCGTCGTAGCCATATTCCTCGTAGTCGCATCCCCCTTGCGGGAGGCCGCACGCCGAGACCGCGCCGTTGGCGGCGCTGGGATAGCGAACCTTGGCCAGCCGGTCGAACGCGTCGTACTCGTAGGTCGTCAGGTTGCCCTTGCCGTCGGCGACCGTCTGTTCCAGGCCATTGCCGGTATAGGTGACGGCCTTTTCGACGCGGGGGCTCGATCCCTGATAGCCGCTGGTGATCTTGATCACCCGGTCGGCGGCGTCGTACTCGGTATAGGTCACGCGGTCGTTGCCGTCGGGCCCGCCCAGGGTCGGGGTGCAGGCCGAAGACTGCTGGGTCGCCGTGGGGTTCATTCGGACTGTGCTGCAGATCAGGCGATTGGCCGCGTCATAGGCGTACTGGGTCAGGGCCTGGGTCACGCCGCCGACCACCAAGCTGTCGGAGATCTTGCGGCCCGCGACGTCGTAGCCAGTGGTCAGCTTCTGCAAGGGCGAGAAGGTCGCCATGCCGGTGTCGGACTGGTTGGTCGCGGTGCCGGTCTCGACCGAAAGCACCTGGCCGTCATCCGCATAGGTCGTTCGCGTGGCCCGGTAGAGCAAGGCGCCAGCGTCGTCCGGATCGGGGTTGATCGTTCCGATCGCCTGCCGAGCGGCGTTGTAGTAGGTGCGCGTGACGTCGGCCGCGCCGGCCAGCGGCCCATCGACAGCTTCGACGTCGCCGTAAGGTCCATAGGTCATCGCGGTGGTCGCCGCCAGGGCGCCGGCCTGGTTGGAGGCCAGCCCGTTGCGGCGGGTCGTCGAGACAGGCAACAGGTTGCTGGCCATCGAGGCGGCACCGGCCTGATAGGCGATCGTCGACTTGATCTCGTCAGCCGTGCCGGCGCAGGGCGCGGGCGTCGCGCCGTTGGCCGGCCCCTGAGTCGCGCACTGCGAGGTTCCTGTCGGCAGATAGATCGGCCGCACGTCCTGGACGATGACGCCCGCGGCGTTCTTGTACCAGGCGTTGAACGCCGCATAGGTCGTGCGAACCTGGGGCTGGACGGCGCCGCTCGCGGGCGACGGCGAGGTCGCGGTCAGGACGCCGCCGTGCGCGGGATCATAGGTGAAGGTGGTGACGGCGCCCCGTGCGTCGGTCACCGACACCGGCTGGTTGCAGATCCGGAAATTGCTGGCGTCGCAGGTCGCCGGATAGGTCGCGGTCGTGACGACGATGGGCGACGCGCCCGAGTTCACCTTCGGGCTTTGGGTGACGGTGGTGATGTTGCCGCGGGCATCGAAGGCGTAACTGGTGCCATTGTAGTCCGTCAGCCGCGAGATCGAGGAAAGCCGGAAGTTGGTGTAGCCGTACTGCGTGGCGTTCTCCACGCCGTTGGAGACCGTATGCAGCCGGCTGACGCGATGATGGGTCGCCAGATCGACGAGGGTTGAGCGACTGGTCACGATGCGCGTGTGGCCCAGCGGATCAGTGACCGTGGTGGCGCTGTTGGTGATCGTCTGGTTGGGCGCCGCCGGGAAGCCGTTCTTGTAGGCGTCGGGAATGGCGTAGGTGTAGTTACCCGCGTCGGTGGTGACCTGCTCCACCATCTGGCTTTCGCCGTTGTAGGAGACCAGGACGTCCTGGCCACTGGCGCGGCCCGGTCGGCGAACGCCGGTGAGAATGCCGTTGGTGAAGATGTACGTCGTCACGCGATTGAGCGCATCGGTCACGGTTTTGGTGTTGCCGCTGCTTGCGAACGTCAGGCTGGGCCAGGCGCGCGAATAGGTGCACGCCAGGGCCGCCGGCGCGCAGGCGTCGATGGCGTTGTTGAGCGCCGTAACCTTGGCCACCGAGTACCAGGCGGAGGGGATGGCGTTGACGTCCCCATTAGTGTTGCTGTTGGCAACATAGTCGAAATGCAGTTGGTAGCCGTCGCTGCTGTTGACCGATTGCAGCCGATAGACCGGCGTGTTGTAGGACAGCGCGCTCGTATAGGTGAAGTCGATCGTCCGGCCGTTGGGCGAAACGATCTTGACGATCGAACCCAGGTTGTTGACCACGCCCAGCATGTAACTCGGATAGGCGGAAGAATAGGTCGCCACCGTGCCGTCAAGTAGGGTCAGGATGAACGATCCGCCGCTGATGACGAGGCTGGCGGTACTGCCCTCCTGCGCGGCGAAGGTGTCGCCGGTGCGCTTGAAGGGGAAGGCCTGCCCCATCATGGTGACGGTGTACCAGGGATCGCCCGTCAAAGTGGACGTAGCCACCATGCCGTTGATGTTGTCGCTCCACGCCGTGATCGACCCGGAGTCGTAGCTCTGTGAATAGCTGAGCCCGCCCTTGGGCCCGATCGAGACGGTCGGCGTCGTCGCCGTCATCGAACCGCTCAGCAGGTTCACCCCGTTCGCGTCGACCGGGTTATAGGTCTCGGGCGGCTTGATCGGCCCAGCCTGGGCTCGGGCTTGATGGGTAGTCGATAAACCCAGAACGATCGAGAAGCTCGCCAGCAGCAGGCCGCGCATCAGACGGAAAAAGGACGCGCGCATGATTATTGCCCACCAAAGTATTCAGTTTCGACAGTGACCGTGATCGTCGAGGACGCGCTGCTCCCATGTCCGTTCGAGACGGTGTAGGTCAGGGTGACGATCTTGTTGCCGCGGGTGGCGACGGTGGGCGCGTTGTAGCTGATCTGCGACCCGCCATTGATGATCGTTGGCGTGCCGCCGCCATTGGAACTGACGCTGGTGATCGTCAGCGGATAGCCGCTGGGATCGCTGTCGTTCACGAGCGGCGAGATCACCACGGTATTGCGTGAATAGACCCCTGCTACGTCCGGCTGTGGCGACGGTTGCGGCGCGGCTGGAGGCGCGGCGACGTTGACCGTGACCGTTCCAGTGGCGCTGGAGTTGACGCCGTTGCTGACGGAGTACTGGAAGCTGTCGGGCCCCGAATAGCCACTGGTGGGCAGGTAAGTCACGTAGCCTGCATGCAGCGTCGCCACGCCATGAGCCGGGGCGGCATAGATGTTGCTGCTGTTGACCGGGCCAGTGGTCGCCAGGGAGATATTGGTGGCGGTGTTGTAGGCCACGTCTGCCGAAACGTTGCCAGCGGTCACGGGCGCAGGAGGAACGACATCGACGGTGATGGTCGCCGGGGCGCTCACCCCGCCCACCCCCGACGCCGTGTAGGTAAAGCTGTCCAGCCCGTAATAGCCGGGCATGTTGTTGTAGACGATGGACCCGCCGACCACACCGGCCCCGCCGCGGGTCGGCGCGGTGGCGATGGCTAGACTGTCGTAATAGCCGCTGACGGACGGCGTCACGGTGGCCTGTGTACCCCAAACCGTTTGGACCGAAATGTTCGGCGCCGTCGGCGGCGGCGGGCGGGGCACATTGACGGAAACCGTAGCTGGCGCGCTGGTCCCGCCGGGCCCGGTGGCGTTGTAGGTGAAGCTGTCGGCGCCGTAGTAACCTGCGGCCGGAATATAGTCGGCGATGGTCTGGTTGCCAGCGTTGCCAGCTTGGCCGTGCGCCGGCTGCGTTACGATGGCCACGGAGGTGTAGACCCCCGACGGCGCTATCGAAACAGAACCGCCGGTCCCATAGGCTACGGATAGCGTCTTGTTCGACACCGTCGGCGCGGCCGGCGCGCCGGTGGTCACCGTGAAGGTCCTCGCCGGCGAATTGCCGAACGGGCTGGTCCCGTGGAAGGTCCAGCTGTCCGCGCCGATCCAGCCGGCCTGCGGCGTGTAGGTCGACTGGCTGCCGACACCGTTGACATAGGTCGGCGCCGAGACGCTGCCATGGGCGGGCTGGCTGTCGAGGGCCGCGACCGCGTAGTCGCCGCCCACTGGATAGGTGATGGTCACTGGCGCGTTGTAGGCCGCGGCGGCCGAGCCGTTGCTGGCCGCCGGAACCGCGCCGTTGGCGATGTTGACGCTCATGGTGCGCACCGGCGAGGCTCCGCCCGGACCGGTTGCGTGATAGGTGAAGCTGTCGGCCCCGTAGTTGGGCCAGGTCGCCGTATAGGTGAAGGTGGTTCCCGACGTCGTCACCGACCCCTTGGCCGGATTGCTGTCGATGACCAGTCCGGTGGCCACGCCGGTGACCGGGGCCGCCAGGCTGGCGGCGCTGTTGTAGGCGACGTTCAGCGCGCCATTGTTCGCCCCCGGGGCCGGCGGATTGGCGATGGTGACGCCGATCGTCTGGACCGCTGAATTCCCGCCTGGTCCGACCGCATGATAGGTGAAGCTGTCGGATCCATAGTTGGATCCCGAGGCGGTATAGGTCGCGGTCGTGCCGGCGATCGTCACCGAGCCCTTGGCTGGCGCGGTATCGACGGCCGCGCCGGTAAACTGGCCGCTGACCGGCAGCGCCAGGCTGGCCGAACCGCCGAACGGCACGCTGAGGGAACCGGCCGCTGCTCCCGGCGGCGGATAGGTGACGCCCAACGCCGTGCGGTTTCCCGCCGCATCGTAGGTATAGGCGACGGTATTGCCGGACCGGACGACCGTCTTGACCTGACCCTGATCGTCATAGGTGTAGCTCGTCGTCACCTGGGCCGACGACGAGGACGCCACGCTCGCGGCCGCGAGCGAAGCCCAAGCGATCGCCAATCGCGACCGCGCCAAAAATGCCACTGAACGCCCCTGCCCAAGCCCCTCGAACCTTGACCGTATGTTGGCCCTTTCAAAGACGCAACCAAGGCGCGTTGAAATTTATGCGATAGCGCTCAATTCAGGGCTGCCTGCCCCAGCTCGGTCACCCCGGACAGCAGGCCGGCCATCATCAAGCCGATCAGCCCGCCCAGCAGGACGATCAAGGCGGGTCCGAGCAATCGTGCGGCCGCCTCGATGTCGCGCACGGCGGCGTCCTCTTCCAGCTTGCCCGAGCGCTGCAGCATCCGCCCAAGGGCGCCGGTCGACTCCCCGACCGAAACCAGCCGCACGACGGTTGACGGAAACCCCCTCACCGCCTGCAGGGCTTGCGACAGGGACACGCCCTGGCGCACCTGCTGCAGGACGACCTGCAGCCGCGCCCTGGCCAAGTCGGAACGCACCCCGCGAATGGCCAGCCTCAGGGCCTCGCTCATCGGCGCGCCGGCGCTCAGCATCACCCCGAGCGAGATCGCAAAGCCGCCGAACGCCAGCGCGCAGGTGGTGCGCCGCCACGGTCCTGCAAGCCACAGCCGATCGACCGGGCCACGCAGAAGGCCGGCGCGCCCCAGGCTCGTCAGCAGGATGGCCGCTGCGCCCAAGCCTCCGGCCAGCGCCACGCCCTGCTCGCGCAGCAGGCGGCTGGCCGCCAACAGGCCCGACAGGATCGGCGCGCTCCCCTCCCCCCCCTCGCTGACCAGCGGTTCCAGCGACGGCACGACCGCCAGCAGGATTACGCCCGCCGCCGTCAGGGTGCTGATCAGGACGAACAACGGATAGGCCAGGGCGGCGACCAGTTGCTGACGCAGCTTGATGGCCGCTTCGAGCATCTCGCCGGCTCGGCGCAGCGCCTGGGGCAGGTCGCCGGCCGCTTCGCCCGCGGCGACCAGGGCGGCGACAAAGGCGTGGCGCGGCGCCAGGGTGCGGGCGAAGGCCGCATCCAGCGCCTCGCCGGCGCTGATGTCCTGCAGCAATTGTCGGCAGGCGTTGGCGACCCGCGAGCCTTGGGCGCGCGACAGCAGTACGTCCAGCGCCGAGCGCATGTCCGCCCCGGCGCTCAGGAGATCCGCCAGGCTGAGCAGGATCTCGGCGCTTTCGCGGTCCTGAAGACCCTGGCCGCTGCCGGCCCGGCTTCGCGCTGGCCGCAGCTTCAGCGGCGACAGCCCCTGCCGACGCAAGCGCTCGAAAGCGGCCTGTTCGCTGGCCGCCGGAACCTGCCCTCGGACACGTTTGCCGTCGGCCCCGCGCGCGACATAGGCGAAGCTCTGGCCGTCAGTCATGGACCGCGCCCATCACTTCCTCCAGCGTGGTCTCGCCGCGCATTGCCTTGTCCAGGCCGTCGGTCGCCATGCTGGCCAAACCCAGCGCCTGGGCGAGGCGAGCGATCTCGACCGCCGGCTGGCGATCGGCGATCGCCCGGAGCACCGCGTCGTTGGTCAGGAAGGCCTCGGCGATCGGGAGGCGGCCGCGGAAACCGCCCCCCTTGCATGCCGGGCACCCCTGGGCGCGGAAGGTGCGCATCGGCGCGGGCAGGCCCTGGTCGGCGACGAAAGCCAGCTCGGCCTCGGTGGCGGCGCCGCCCTGTCGGCAGTGGGGACAGAGCCGACGCACCAGCCGCTGGGCCACCGCCCCCCGGAAGGCGGCCGCCAGCTGGTAGGGCTCCACCCCCATGTCCAGCAGACGCGGCACGACGGCCAGGGCGTCGTTGGCGTGGATCGAGGCCAGGACCAGGTGACCGGTCATGGCCGCCTGGATCGCCACCGCGGCCGTCTCCGGATCACGGATCTCGCCGACCAAGATGACATCGGGATCCTGGCGCAGGAACGAGCGCAGGGCCGCGGCGAAGGTCAGGCCCAGATGCGACGCGACCTGGGTCTGGGAGACGTGCTCGAAGTGGTACTCGACGGGATCCTCGACGCTGAGCACCTTCTTGGGCGAACCGGTGAAGGTCTCTAGCAGGGCATAGAGGGTGGTGGTCTTGCCGCTGCCGGTGGGACCGGTCACCAGGAAAATACCGTGCGGCGCGCGACCGGCCTTGCGCAGCACCTCCGTCACGTTCTCGGCCAGGCCCAGGCCGCCAAGTTCCAGCGGCACGGCGCTGCGGTCGAGAATCCGCAGCACCGCGCCTTCGCCGAACACCGTCGGGGCGGTGGCGACACGGACGTCGACCGACTTGCCGCCGATCACGAAGGAGGTGCGGCCGTCCTGTGGCAGGCGGCGCTCGCCCAGATTGAGGTTGGCGATCACCTTGATCCGCGACACCGCCGGCGCGGCCAGATCGGCGGCCACCACCCGATGCTCGATCATCCGGCCATCGACCCTTAGGCGCACGCGCAGGTCATGCCGGCGCGGCTCGAAGTGGATATCGGACGCCCCCAGGGCGATCGCCGTCTCGAAGGCCTCGGCCACCAGGCGCGCGCCGCCGCCCTCGACGGCCCCGTCCGACACCTGATCGATCTCGCGGGCCAGGCGGCGCTCGTCGACCGCCTCAGCCGGCGCGGCCGCCTCCGGGCCATGGCGCTCGTCGAACACGCGGCGCCACTCGTCCGGACGCGCGGCCAGGACGCTGACCGAACGGTTGGTGGCGAAGACCAGGCCCGCCAGAGCCTCATCGTCCAACGGGTCACAGGCGGCGCAGACCAGGGAGCCCGCCGTTTCATCGAGCGGCAGCAGCCGGGTCCGGCGCAGAAAATCGGCCGTGACGCCCAGGTTGGCGATCTCGATGACCGCCGGCCTCAGGCGCGGCTCCCAAATCTCGCAGCCGGTCGCCTGGGCGTAGGCCTGCGCCAAATCCTCGTCCGACAGCGCGCCCAGTTGGTTGAGGACCTGCTCGACGGGCTGGCCGGTGCGCAGGGCGACCAATTCGGCGCGGGCGATGGCCGCGCCCTCGACCAGGCCGCGTTCGACCAGCGTCTCGACCAGGCGAGCGCGCGCCGCCGAGCGCGCAGGGGTGCGGGCGACCGTCATGGAAGCAGATCTCCAAACAGCCCCGCCTGCAGCGACAATCCGACCGCCCAGCCGCTGGCCGTCAGGAGGGGACCAAAGGCGATTCTGCCGTCGGCCGGTTTGGCGAGGCGCACCTGCGCCAAGCCCGCCAGCCCCGCAAGAGCCAGCGCCCAGGGCGTCGCCGCCCCCAACCACAAGGCCAGGGCCGCGGTCAGCTTCACGTCTCCCAGACCCAAGCCCGGATCGCCTCGCCGGGCTGCGAAGCCGCGGCGCAGCAGGAGCAGGATTGCGCCGGTCAAGAGGGCCCCGGCGAGACCGGCCAGCAGGGCCGCCGGACCACGGAGCAGCGCAAGGCCCAGGCCTAGCACGGCCACCGCCGCGCTCGCCAAGTCTGGCAGCCGGCGACTGGCGGCGTCGGCGGCGGCCGCGGCGATCAACACCGCGCCCATAGCGGCGGCGGCCACCGCCTGGCCGGTCGGAAGAAACGCGACGCTGGCGACCGCCAGACTCGCGCCGAGAACCTCGCCGGCGAAGTGGCCCGGATGGATCGGCGTGCGGCAATCGGCGCAGGCGCCCCCCAACCGCACATAGGAGATGATCGGCACGGTGGCGGAAAACCCCAACGGCCTGGCGCAGGCATCGCAACGCGAGCGCCCGCTCAACGCCTGCTCGCCTCGCGCCCAGCGCAGGCCGACGGTCGCGGCGAAGCTGCCGACGACCGCGCCCAGCAGCGGCGCGAGGATAAGCGCGGCGGCGTTCATTTGGGCGCGACCAAGTCGCGCTTGGTCCCCGTCCCACCCGTCTTGCGGTCGGAGCCGAGACTGACCACCTCGAAACCCTGGTCGTCGACGACGCGATACAGGATATCGCCGGCCCACGGATCCTTCAGGACGCTGGCGGATTTGAGATAGGGACCGGTCCAGCCCTCGGCCTCGGCTGGCTCGGTGACCAGCGCCCTCAGACCTTCGGCCGCCGTCGGATAGCGCCCGACGTCGGAATGGAACATCTCGACGGCGGCGGCCACCGATTCCAGCTGCAGCTGGGCCGACTTGACACGCGCGCGGCCCAGCTGGCCCATCAGACTGGGGGTCAGCACCGCGGCGATCAGGCCGATGATCGCGATGACCACCAGCATCTCGGTCAGGGTGTAGCCCGCGTCCCGCCCGGATTGGCCGCGCCGCTGGCGCGAGCCTCTATCGTCCTGTCGCATGTTACGCCCTTCCCCGCGCCTCTTCCGAAGCGTCGCCATATGATCGCGCTGGGGTTTTGCGCCCGCCCGATCAATCTCACAATCCGCTCGTCCGTCCAGCCGTCATCGGTGCTGGCCCGAACGCGCCAGACCTGTCCCGCCCGCGCGCCGCCCGGTTCCTGGTCCGGTTCGCGGACCGCGCCCAGGCTGACGACCTGCGACCTCCCCCACGGCGAGATGGCGCTGGCTGCGCAGGCTCGCCAGGCTCCGCCGCGGTCGACCGCCATGACCTCGTCGGGAGTCGCGCTGGCCGCCTCCAGTTCCGCCAGCCGCAACCGCGCCTGGCCCGGATCGACCGCGCCCAGCGCGGCCAGCGTCTTGTCATCGAGATCCTCCGCCGCGGCCAGCGCCAGCTTCGGCGCCTCCGGCTCGGCCAAGAGGGCCACGCCCTGCGGATCAAGGCCGCCGATGCTCCAGGCCAGTCGCCCGGGAGCGGAACTGTTCAGCAGCCGCGCCACTGCCAGGACATGCGCCCCAGACAGGGCGTATTCAGCCTGGCTGCGGCGATAGTCGGCCCGCGCGAGTTTCAGGACCGCGACGCCGCGCATCACCAAGGCCGCCGCCAGGATGGCGATCGCCAGGCTGACCGTCAGGGCCGCGGCGGTGGCGTAGCCCCCGTCGCCTGGATCTTCAGTGCGGCAGCAGGCCACGGCTCTCGATCTCACGCATGTCGGCCAGCAGGTCGCGGGTCATCAGGCTGGAGGCGGCCGGATCGCGCATGATCCTGACGGTCAGCAAAACCACCAACTCGGTGCGCGCGCCCTCCTTGGACTTGGACTTGAAGAGGTTGCCCAGCAGCTTGACGTCCTTGAGGCCCGGCACGCCGCTGTCGGAGTCGCTGCGGCGATGGCTGATCAGGCCGCCGAGAGCGACGACGGCGCCATCCTGCAGGACCAGCGTGCTGGAAAGCTTGCGCTGCTGGATGGTCGGCGAGTCGATGCCGGAGGTCACGGTCTTGGCCACCCCGCTGACCTCCTGGGCGATGTCGACCACCACCTTGTCGTCGCCGCTGATGCGCGGCGTCACCTCCAGGATCACCCCGGTGTCGCGATATTCCACCGTGTTGACGATGGCCGGCGAGGAAGTGGTGGTGTCGGTGGCCGTCTGGGTGACGATGGGCACCTGGTCGCCGATCTGCAGGCGCGCCTTGTGATTGTCCAGGGTGATCAGCTTGGGCGCGGAAACCACGTCAATGGCGGTGCGCGAGCCCAGGGCGTTGATGGCCGCGTCGATGTCGCCGCCCAGATAGGTGATCGAAAAGCCCGGGAATTTGGGTCCGATCACGCCATTGTCGGTATAGACCGAGTTGCCCGCCAGCTTGCCGCTGCCGCTCACCGCCGACCAGTCGACGCCGAACCGAAAATCGTTGGTCAGGCTGACCTCGATGATCGAGGCCTCGATCATCACCTGACTGGGCGGACGATCGATCTCGGCTAGGGTCTGCTGCAGGCTCATCCACCGGGCGGCCGGCGCGCGGACGATCAGGGTGTTGCTGTCGCGATCCACACCGATGCGCACGCCGTCCTCCAGCTTCTGGTCGCCCAGACTTTCGGTGTCGCCTTCGCTGCTGCTTCGCGTCGCGCCGTCGTCCTTGGACGAGGGGGCGACGTCGGTGCGGGAGGTCTCGCGGCCGGACTGACGGTCATTGTAGCCGCCGCCGCCCTCGCCGGTGGACAGCACCTGCGAGAGGGTGCGGGCCAGCGAGGCGGCCGAGGCGCTGCGTGGCCGGTAGACATAGAGCTGGGTGGAAAGATCGCGTGACGGGGTGTCCAGCCGAACGATCCAGCCGGCGACCTCGTTCATGGCCGTCTCGGTTCGGGCCGAGACGATCAGGCCGTTCAGCCGGCTGAGCGGCGAGACGGACACGCCCTGGACCCCGGCCGTCGACAGGATCTTGGCCAGGTCCGCCGCCACCGTGCCGGCCGCGGCCTGGTGCAGGTCGAACCAGCGAATGCGCGCGCCTTCGAAGACGTTGCGGTCCAGGATCTTGATGGTCTCCAGCAACGACTGCAGTTCCGAGCCCGATCCGCCCAGCACGATCAGGCCGAGCTTATCGTTGGAATAGAGCACCGCCTTGGAGCCGGTCATGGCTTCCAGCGCCTTGGCCACCTCGGTCGGCGTCGAGAACGATAGCGGGACGGCGACGACGTCGTAGCCGCCGCGTCGCGCGCCGCTGAGCGCGCTGGGATCGCGCAACGACGCCGATGAGCGCGCCTTGTCGCGCGGCGCCAGCACCAGGCTGTCGCCCTGGCGTAGCAAGGCCACATCGTTGACGGCCAACGCCGCCTCGAACGCGTCGAGCAACTGCGCCCGGGTCAGCCGGCGGTCGATCCGGAATGACACCTTGCCGGTGACGCCGGGATCGACCGTGTAGGGCACGCCCAGGGCGTTGCCGAGAATCTCCTCGGCGACCTGGGCGATGTCGGCGTCGCGAAAGGCGAAGGTAAAGGACTCAGCGCGCTCGGCCTGCGGCGAAGCTGGGGCGGCGGCAAGAACAGAGACCGGTCCTGCGGGGCCGAAGGTTAGGCAAGCCCCGCTGAAGGCAAGGCAGACTAGGCGCTTAGGCGTCATGGAGAGCTTCGTTGGAGACAAGGGTTCAGCCACCCAGGCCGGGCGCGCTGGCGGGCGGGGGGGGCGACCTGAAGCCAGGCGGTGGCATGTCGCCGGGTGCGGGCGCCGTCATCGGATTGGCCAGATCGGGACTTGCTGCGGTCCCGCCACCGACGGACGTGGCCTCACCGATCCGCAGGGTGCGAACGCCCAGCGGCAGATCGAGGGTCGCGCGGCCGGAACCGACGTCGTTCAGCACCACCCCGTCACGGCTTTCGCCCCGCGCCAGCCAAACGGGCGCCTTGCTGTCGATGGCCACCAAGGCTGCGGCGCGCCCGGGCATGCGCGATATTCCCAGTACGCTCACCGCGGGATCGCGTACGGCGTTGGGGCCTACGGACAGCGCAAATAGCGGCTGGCCCAGCAGCGACGGCGCACCGCCGTTCAGGGCAAGTCGTCCATCTGGCGGCCGCAAACTCGCCAATCGCTCCTGGACCGGCGCCAGCACGTCCTGGCGCCCAGCCGCCAGCCATGCGGTCACGCCCAGGACGAGACCCACAGCGGCGCAGATCGGGATCAAAGGCGCGCGGAGGTCGAGCAATAGAAATGTCCAGAAAACGATAGGGAGACGGCGGAGGTCTTGGAGACCAGGTCGACGGAGTCGGCGAACAGGGTCGGTCGCGCCGCCTCCAGTTCGCGCAGCATGGCCATGGCGTCCTCGTAGGAGCCGACGGTCTCGAAGCGGAAATTGACGGCCAGCAAGCTCTCGCCGGCCGGTGTCGAGGGTTCGAAGGCCATCGACATCAACTTGGCCGGTCCAAGCGCCGCGCGGAGCTTTCGCTCGACCGTGCTGGAGCCAAGGCCGACACCTTCACGGCAGATCGCGCCACGGGGATAGATCGGGCCGCCCTCGGCGGCGCCGCGCTGTAGCGCCTCGATGCGGTCGAGCTTGCGTTCCACCTCGGCCAGTCGCGCGGCGCGATCGTCCGGCCGCGCCAAAGCTGACAGGCCGGTAGCGGCGACAATGGCTGCGGCCCCGCCGATCATCGCCGCGGCGACCGCCAAACCCGGCCCGCTGGCTCGGCTCCCGTTCATCGCCCCCTCTCCTCGGGTTCGATCCGCCACACGCCCGCTCCTTCGCGGGTCACCGCCCGATGGGAGTCGGCGAACGGCGAGGCTTCGCCGCGGGCTTCGACGCGGCTGACGCCATGATCCCAACGCCAGGCTTCGATACGCGCGTCCGGCGCGCGCGCCGCCATGGCCCAGGCCAGATCCGCCAGCGGCGCCGAGACCAGTTCACCCGGCGCGGCTGCGGCCAGGGCCGTCGATTGCCGCCGAAACGATTGAGCCGCTTCGGCCCGCTGCAGTTTCATCGCCGCGTCATGCTCCAGGGCGGCCAACTGTTCCTCGCCCTGGGCGCGGGCCAACAGGGCGCCAGCGATCGAAACGAACAGCAGCGCCACGACGACCGCAGCCCCCGCCCCCACGAGCACAGAGCGTCGCGCCCGCCGCGCCAGCGATTCCGGGGGTTCAAACACCACCGGCACGGGCCGCCCTTCGACCTCGACCTGTGTCTCGAACCGTTCTGCGATCTCGGCGATGCGCACGTAGCAGGCTGCGAACCGCGCGGTCTGGACCGGACGCCACGGCGTCAAGCGCTTGAGCCGCAGATGCACCTGATCCATCGGCAAGGGCGCCTCGTGACACGCCGCCAGTTGGGCCGCTCGCACCTGCTCCCAGGGCCAACCGACGGGCGCATGCACCGCCCGGGCAAAAACTCGGGGCTGGGCGGCCCCGCCGCCTCCGTCACGGGCGATGTCATCGACCGTCAGATCGTCGGGCTCGACCAATCGCAAATCAAAGGGAGCATTCATCGGCTTGCGACCCGGCACGCGCCGACGATGACGTCGAATTGACAGTCGCGGGGCTCGCGCGGCCAGACCCGCGCCACGGCCAAGGGGGCGTCGTTCGTCGCAGTCAGCACGATCGCTCGCGGCGCAAGGCCATCGCCTTCCCCTTCATTGCTGCCGCGCCGGGGCCAGACGGCGACCTGGCCAAGGCCGTCGCTGTAGCCGAAACCGAGGCGCGGCTGGCGCAGGCGAAACCGCCGCACCGTTCCCGATCGCCCTTGTAGGATCAGAACCGTGCGCAACTTGTCGGCCTCCAGCCGCGCCGTGCAGGTCGCCTGACCGCAAGCCGCGGAAAGCCGCCGGCCATCGCCCCTCAAGGTCGTCGGGTCCTGGTCGGCCAGCCAGAGACCCAGGGCTCGGTCGGCGGCGCGACTTTCTGCCAGGCGGGTCGAAACGCGATGGGCCGCCAGTTGCTGGCGAGCGATCAGGCTGGTGACCAGACCAAGACCGCCCACGGCCATGCCCAGGATGGCCAGCGCCGCCAACATCTCGGCCAGGGTGTAGCCGTCGTCGGTCATCCGGCGGCCCCGGGGGCGCAGATATCGGCCGTGGCGATGCGGTAGGTCCGGCCGCCGACGGCCTTGGCCGAAGCGACGCGCGTACAGGGCGCCGCAAGGCGAGCCGGTCCAGCGCCCGACACGTGGGCCTCCACCCGCCAGTCAAGACCTCTTTCGCGGCCGGACCAAACACCGGTCTGGCCCGCTGTGTTTTCCAGGCGTTCGCGCAGCAGCATTTCGGCATCACGGGCCTGACCGGCCGCGTGGCTGGCGCGCGCCCCGACCTGTGCGGCCATCAGGGACAGGGCCAGGCTCGACGACAGGATGGTCACGGCGACCAGCGCATCGACGGCCGCAAAGCCGTCCTGGTCCCTGAATGGACCTGGTCCCTGACGCATACCCGCCCCACTCCGCGCCTCGGCGCGTCTACCCCGGAAGCAAGGCTTCCACGTCCTTGATATCACGCGATGCAGGTGGGTGAACAGATGATGTCTTCTCGGTTGCACGAGGAGTGGACCCTAGGCCCGTGGATCGCTACCGTCGCCGGCACGATCGCAAAGTCGAGCAAGACGCCCCTCGCCGCACCATGTCAGGATTCCGTTCTCGCACACCTGACGAAGACGGTGTCAGCGCCACCGCCGCGCTCGCAGCCTTGGGCGGCCACGCCATGATCATCCTGGCCGTAATGCTGCTGGGCGGACGAACCCAAACCGTGGCCGTCACGTCCGGAGTGGTCGGCGTCACCCTGGTCAGCGACGCGCCCGGCGAGGCCTCGACCGCGTCGACGGCCGCGCCAGCCGCCGCATCCGCCACGCCCAAGGCCGCTCCGCGGACGTCCAGCCTCGACTTGGCGGGCGAGCGCCTCGATCACCTGCTCTCGCCGGACGCCGCCGAGTCCCCGTCGGCGTCGCCTCCCCTTTCGCCGCCGCTCGGGCAAGGCGGCCACCCTGCCCCAAGCAACTTGTCCGGCGCGAAGGGCGCCGCGGGCCAGACGGGGACTTCCGGCTCGAGCCAGGCCAGCCAGGGTCTGGGCCAGGGCGAGGGCGCCGAAGGGATCGACCTTTACGCGGCCGCCTCCCTGCCAGACGTCGGCCCCAGGCCCGCCTCGCCGCCGGCCGGCGACCTCTGGAAGAAGGTCGCGCCGTGCTGGCGTTCGGCCTCCCCCCGCAAGGCGACGCTGATGGTCGAGATCGGCGACGACGGCCGCCTGACCGTATCCCCCAAGGCCGTTCGCAAGATCTCGGCGCCCGCCGATCCGCAGTTGCTGCTGGCCGAACGCGCCGCCGCCCGCGCCCTCCAGGCCTGCGCGCCCTATGAGGGTCTGGGTGGCCGCACCTGGCGCGTGTCGTTTCCGTAGGTGTGCGGCAGTTACATGCAAGCATCACGTCGGCTTACCGATATTGCCCGATGGATCGCTTGGTTCTTGGGCTGTCTGAACCGCGCCTTCGACGGCGCCGAAGCCACCTTGGCGACGTGCTAGCCGCCGCGCGTTTCCGGGAAAGTCATGCCGGCGAGGCGTTCAATGAGCGCCAACGCATGATGCTGCAGCGCCTGTTGACCGGGTTTGAATGCAAGCTGACGTCGTCAAAGTGAGCGCTGATCGCCAAGGGCTCTCAGGACACCGCCGGGCAGGACATCGATGATCTGTTTCAACGCGACGTACTGGTAAGGGACGCCGCCGGGGGCGGAGCACAAACTACTCCCTGCGGGCGATCCAAGCGCGAAGGTCGCCATCAGAAGGCGACGCCGTCAGGATCAACGACGCTGGCGGCTTGCGATTTCTCCTGGCCCGGTTCGGGCGAACCGGACTGCGCGGCCGACTTGCGCGCCGCGGCCTTCTGGCGGCGGGCGATGGTGGCGAAGGTTCGCGTGCGGCGAGGCAGGCGCTGCTCGGTGAGCGCCAGGCCCAGGTTGTCGTTGCGGACGTCGAAGAGATCGCCGAGCTTGTCGGCCAGCCCCAGGACCAGAAGCACGTCGACAAGCCCCCACGGCGACGCCCGCGTCGCCCCGCTCCAGGCGCGCAAGGGTGCTTGGCGAGGCGCCCGCGCGCGCCGTCAGGTCGCTGACCGCCATGCCCCGCCGCAGCCGTGCGCCCCGGATATCCAGTCCGAGACGCTCCAGCGCCGATCTGGTCTTGGGCGAGCTCACCTAACACCTCAGATATGACGGAGTATGCCGCGCTCCAATCCAGATATGACAATTTATGGTAAAGTTGAAGCGCACTGCGATGATCCGGCCGCGGCGGGCGAGCGGCGTCAGGTGCGATCTCAGACGAACGCCGCATAGCCTGGTGGCGAATCTTGAACGCGCACTCCAAACCGAGGGGATCCGCCGCGCTCCAGTTCCAGCGCAAGTCCCGCGTGATCGTCAAGAACGCCGGCCGTAGCGCCTTGGCGGGCCTCTATCCGGAATTACGGATATCGGATCCTATAAATCCGGAATTCCGGATTCCATAGACACCTGGCTCCTGTTGATGTATCCGTAATTTCGGATTTTCTTTCCACATTATCCGGAATATCGGATGCGCACGGACATCTTCCAGACACTGGGCAAGGCGGTGAAGACTGCGCGTCACGCCAAGGGCCTCACCCAGGAACAACTGGCCAAGCGCTTGGGGCGCGAGCAGGGCCGGGTTTCCGAACTGGAAACCGACCTGACGCGGGGCCGGCTGGGAAAAGACCGCCTGACGTTACTGGCGGAGATCTGCGACGCGCTCGACCTGGTGCCGGTGCTAGTGCCGCGAGACCAGGCTCGCGCCGTCGCAAGCCTGCACGCCGGCGGCGACAAGGACGCCTCCAAGACGGGCCCACATCCGCACGCGCACGGCCTGGCCCGGTCAACCTTCGACGAGCTGTTCGTCGATCTCGGCGACGACGAGGAGGACCATCCCGATGGCTAAGCAGGCCGCCGTCCTGGGCGTCTACCTGTTGGGCCAGCACGGCGCGCCAGTGCGCGTCGGCGCCCTGACCCGCGACGGCGTTGGGGCGACGGCCTTCCTGCCCGACGAGGCGTGGCTGCGCGACGAGGCGCGCCCGATCCTCAGCCTGACCTGGTTCTCCCCGGGCGATCCGGCCGACACGCGCCGACGACTGGACTATCGCGGCGACAAGATCGGTCTCTATGGCGGGCTGCCGCCCTGGTTCGCGGGGCTGTTGCCGGAAGGCGCGTTGCGCGATCTGGTCATCAACGAGATGGGTCCCGGCGACCACGACCCCTTCGATCTGATCACCCGGCTGGGCGCCGATTTGCCCGGAGCGATCTTCGTGACGCCGGACAACGCCGAGGCGCCAAACTCCGCAGGACCGCTCCGTTGGGACAGGGTCGGAGGCTTTCGCGCGCCGGTTCCCGAGGGTCAGGTGAAGTTCTCCCTGGCCGGGGTCCAGTTGAAATTCATCGCCGCCGACGCGGGCCAGCGCTTCACCGCGCCGGCTCGCGCCGGCGAAGGCCGCTACATCCTCAAGCTGGCCTCCGCCGCCTATCCGGGCCTGCCCGAGGCGGAGTTCACCGCCATGAGCCTGGCCAAGGCCCTTGGCGTGCGCACCGCAAATGTCCGCCTGGTCGCCAACAGCAACATCGGGGCCGTTCCGCCGGAAATGCTGGTGGGCGACCATGCGCTGGCGATCGAGCGCTTCGACCGTACGATCGAGGACGGCCGCATCCACATCGAGGACGCCGGCCAGATCCTCGGCGCGGTGGGCGAGCGCAAATATACCGCCAACACTGAGACGGTTCTCAACATGATCGCCCGCTTCAGCACCGACTGGCGCGACGACGTGCTCGAGGGGTTTCGCCGGCTGGTGGCCGACATCCTGCTGGGCAATGGCGACAACCACCTGAAGAACTGGTCGTTCATCTTCCCCGCGCCCGGGCAGATCCGGCTCTCGCCCGCCTACGACATCGTCCCCACGGTGCTGTTCACGCCGCTGGACGACACCCTGGGCCTGCCGTTCGCCAAGATCCGTCGCTTCGACTCGGTGCGGTTGCACCACTTTCGCCGGGTGGCGGAGCATCTGCGTCTGGACCCCGACTGGATCGCCCGCGAGGTCCAGGACCTCGTTGTCCAGGCGCTCGACACCTGGCCGCTGACCTTGGCCGATCTGCCGATCACGCGCGAACGCGCCCGGGTGCTGCGGGATCGCTGGCCGGAGCTGACCCTGGTGAAGGAAAGCCGATGACCGGCCTGCGCGGAACCCAGCGGGGCTTTGCTTGGCAAGCGCCGCCGCCAGCCGTCGCCCGGCCCTAGCCTCGCCGCGGCGATCGGCGGGGCGGGGCGGGGCGGGCGGAGGCGCGGCGCAAGCGCGCCCCAAAACCCGGATCAGCCTGCAGCGTCCCCAGGATCAGCCCATCGACACGCCTGCTGCGTAGGCGGCCGCTAGCGAGACAGGCGATCTTCGTCGTCGACCAGCGTCAGACGGCTCGGTGGGGCCGCGCCCCAAGTCCAGAGCACCAAGTTCAGATCGTCCGGACCCGACCCCGGCGCGAAACTGCGGACCAACAGCCCCTGGAACCCTTGGGCGATTAGGCGCTGACTGAAGGCTTGCGTGCACGAAAGGCCTGCGGATCGCATTTCATCGCGCCAGCCGGTGTGGGCCAGCGTCGCCGCATCGACGCCTTGCTGCGCCAGCGCGGCCGCGTCACCGGTGTCGAAGACCCTTTCAATGTCGGCGACATAGCAAACCAAGGTCGTGGGCTGCAGCGCGCCGACCTGATTGGCCTCGCGAACGGCCGTCATCACCTCCAGCGCCCCATAAAGCGCCGGCGTCCCCTTGGCGTTGAACCGGCCGCCGTAGAGTTCGGCGCCGCGCCCCGACATCGGCTCACGCGCATAGACGGGATTGAGCGCGCGATAGAGCGGACCGGAATATCGCATGGCGGTCTAGGCGTAGACGCCGGCATCCACCGCATCAACATAGTCGAGAACCTCGTCGCCACGCCCCTCCCTGACAAGTTGCATGGCTGTCTGCCCCGAGAAGCCCGCCAGCGGTTCGGAGCGGTACCAGGCATAGGCGATCAGGGCCGAGCCAAAGCGCGGCTCAACCTTGTTGATGACCTCGACCATTTCGCGAAGCCGGCGTTGCGTCCGATCGGACCGCACCCGCTCCTTGCGCTGAACCGCGTCGCGGCCAAGGCCCGCCGTGCGCGCGACTTCCTCGCTCGTGGTGTGGAAGGCGTTGGCGATCTTGCGCGGGGCAAAAAAGCCGCCCTCGGCGTATGCGTGCAGGGCCATGGCGCTTTTGCTCAACTCATCAATTGACGCAAAATAGCGTTATTTCATGTGGAGCTCAAGACAGCTGTCGTCGGCCGTCGCTTGGAGGGCGTCGAAGCAAGTCATCAGGACGGCCGGACCCGTTGGGATCTTAAGTGTCGAAGCTATAAAGGTTGTGCACCCGGAGAGCGGCTGAGAAGCTGGGTTGCGAGGCGCCAACCTTGGCCGGAGGTCTCCCCGGAGGAACGTCCATAAGAATGCTCGGCTGACGCACCCTTAGGGCGTGTGTGCTCGCGAATGCGCTTTAGTCTCTCTATCCGGCGTTCGCCCCATCGCGCCAATCTAGATTGCGCGTCGCGATCGCCTCCTTCAGTTTACCGTGGCGGGCGCCGTCTCATAGGGGCCGACCAAGAGCCGGGGGTAATCGGCGGCGGTCGGATTCTGAAATCGACGGGCCTTTAGCGAACGCACGAGGTTCCAACGCCCGCCCCCTTCTCGCCTACCGGCGGTCTACGACTTGCGCTGACGCCTCGATTGATTCAGGATTCGAGAGCCGCCGTCCCTGGACGGCGGTGGGGCGTGGAAACCCCGTGCGATGTCTAAGAGCCATAACGACGCGCCGCGATGCGACCCGTCGTGCGCGCCCCTTGGCGGGCGTGCGATCGCGTCCGCGACGAGCGGCTGCGCGCCCTTGTTCGTCCCTGGGTTTCCAAAGCCTCGTCTAAGCGACGGAGTAGGCGATGGACCCGACCCTTCCGCGCGTGGCGACCCAGCCTGATTGGGGCGAGCGCCGCGACCTGGACCAGCTCTACAGGCTGTATGCGCCCTGGCTGGCCGCCATGCTGAGAAAGCGCTTCGGCCGCGGGATCGAGGCCGACGCCGAGGACGTCGTCCAGGAGACCTATGTCCGCCTGGCGCCGCACGACCCTGACCACATCCGTCGGCCGCAGGCGCTGTTGATGCGCGTGGCGTCAAATCTGGCCAAGGATCTGATCCGTCGGCGCGCCGTCCGCGGCCGCCACGTCCGCAGCTTCCAGGACGGCCCTTCGCAGGATCCTTCCATGGCGCTCCCGGGTGACGAACTGCTCGTCAAGGAATTGATCCTGTCGATCCCCGAGGCTTATCGGGACGTCTTCGTCTTGAGCCGCTTCCAAGGTTTGACATATGAAGAGATCGCCACACGCTGCGGTTTATCAGTGAAAAGCGTAGAATGGCGGCTGGGCAAGGCGATCGCCCATTGCATGACGGCGCGGTCAGAACTGGGCGGAAGAAGCGACAGATGAGCCTTTCGACTGTCCCATCGGAGGAGGCCAAGGCGCAGGCCGCCGACTGGTTCGCCCGATTGAACAAGCGCGACGTTCCCCATGCCGACATGGAAGCATTCCGGATCTGGCGCAAGGCGCCTGGTCACAAGGAAGCCTACGACGAGGTCGACGCCTTCTGGCGGCGAAGCGCCGCGCTGCAAGACGATCCCGACATCAAGGCCGCCATCAGCGGCGCCCTGGCCCGAACGCCTGGGCCGGCGGCTGCGCCAAAAGCACGACGTCTAGCCTATGGACTAGCCTTCGCCGTCGTCCTGCTGGCGGCGTTCGGCGGCGGCTACGCCCTCTGGGCTCCCAGAACCTATTCCACGGGGGTGGGCGAGCAGCGCACGATCACCTTGGCCGACGGCTCCACCGTGGTGCTCGACACCGACAGCCAAGTGTCGGTGCGGCTGGGCCGCGCCCGGCGCGACCTTCGGCTGGACCAAGGTCAGGCCCTGTTCGACGTCGCCCATGACGCGGTCCGCCCGTTCGTCGTGACAGCGGGCCCCACCTCGGTCACGGCCCTGGGCACGCGCTTTGACGTTCGCCGTGATCGCGGCGGCGCGATCATCACCTTGGTCCGCGGCGCAGTGGAGGTTCGCGACGGGGCCGGCGGCGCCCCCGGCCATGTCTGGCGCCTGGCGCCGGGCCAGCGCATCGCCACCCGGGCGCCCTCGGGCGCGCCCAGCCGCGTCGACGTCGATGCGGCCACCAGTTGGACGTCGGGCCGGCTGATCTTTCGCGCCGTGCCGCTACGCGAGGCGGTCGCCGAGTTCAATCGCTACGAACGGCGCAAGATCGAGATCGCCGATGGCGCCGTGGGCGAGGCGCTGATCACCGGCGTCTTCGCTGTAGGCGACACCGACACCTTCATCGGCGCCGTAGCCGATCTGCACGATCTGGCGGTCGTGCGGGACAGCAAGAACGGGGCGATCCGCCTGACTCGCGCAGGAGACGGTGACGCGAGCCCGTAGGTTTTTTCGCCGGCCCGCCAGGGAAGAGGTCGTCCTAGCGCGTCAATGCCCCGACGCCCTGCGCCGTGCACAGAAGATCCGTCCCACGACGGACGCCGCAGCAGCGTCCAAGGGGACCCCTTTCATGCTGCAACTTTCCCTCCGCCGCCGATTGCTGATCGGCCTGGCCACCTCCGCCTTCCTCGTCCCGGTGTTTGTCACGCCGGTCCTGGCCGCGCCCCAGCAGGCGACCGCCGCCGTCGCCTTCGACATCCGCCCCGGCTCCCTGGATGCGGCTCTGATCGCCTTCGCGACTCAAAGCGGGCGTCAGTTGGTCTATTCACCCGGGTTAGTCGCCGGCCGGCGAAGCGATGGAATTCGTGGACGCTTTACGCCGGAGACGGCCCTGGAGCGGCTCGTCGCCGACGCGCCGATCGACATCCATCGCCGCGGCGACAAGGCCTTCGTGCTCAAGCGCCGCAAGCCGGGTGCGACCCCGGCTGCGAGCCTGGATTCCGCAACAGGCGACGACCTCGCAGAGGCTCCAAGCCAACTTTCCGAAATCGTCGTGACCGGGTCGCTGATCCGGGGGCCGGCCAAGGGCGCCTCGCCCATGGTGACCGTCTCGCGCGATGATCTTGATCGTTCGGGCCGCGCCACGGTCGCCGACATGCTCACCGACCTGCCCCAGGCGTTCGGCGGCAACGCCTCCGCAGACACCAACCTGGCCAACACCGACGGCTCGGGCGCCAATCCCGTGGTCTCGACAGGGGTCAACCTGCGAGGCCTCGGCGCCTCGGCGACCCTGGTCCTGGTCAATGGCCGCCGCATGGCCGGGTCGGGCCTGATGGGGGACTTCGCCGACGTTTCGTCCCTGCCCACGGCCGCGGTCGACCGGGTCGAGGTCCTGCTCGACGGCGCTTCGGCGCTCTACGGCTCCGACGCCGTCGGCGGGGTGGTCAACGTCATCCTGCGCAAGGACTTCGACGGGGCCGAGACGCGCGCTCGCCTGGGCGGCGCGACGGCCGGCGGCGCCTTCGAGCGGCAGTTCGCCCAGACCCTGGGCAAGACCTGGAGCAGCGGGCACGCCTTGGTCAGCTACGAGCACTGGCGGCGCGACCGCGTGGCCAGCGCCGAGCGGCCCTATGCCGCCAATGCGGACCTGCGGCCGCTCGGCGGGACCGATCACCGGTTCTTCTACAGCCATCCGGGCAACGTCCTGTTGCTGGTCGCCGGCAGCTATGTCCCGACCTGGGCGATCCCCGCTGGTCAATCGGGCGTGGGCCTGACGCCCGCCAGCTTTCAGGCGGGCCAGGTCAACCTCGAAAACCAGCGCGCCCGGTCCGACATCCTGCCCGAGCAGGACCGCAACGCCGTCTACGCCGCCTTCGGCCAGCAGCTGGCGCCGCGGCTGGAGCTGAGCGGCGATGTCCGGATGAGCCGGCGCAGGTTCGCCTTCGCCCTGCCCGGCTCGGTGAACATCTTCACGGTCACCCGCGCCAACCCCTATTTCGTTTCGCCCAACAGCGTGGCCTCGAACGTGATCGGCTACAGCTTCACCGACGAGCTGGGCCCTCTGCGGGCGCACGGCGATTCGACCAGCGTGGCCGCGTCGCTCGGCGCCGATGTCGATCTGGGCCGCACCTGGCGCGCCAACCTCTATGGCGCCTATGCCCAGGACGTGACCCGCCGCGACGGCGAGCGCCGCCTCAATACGCGCTTTCTCAACGAGGCCTTGGGCTCGATCCCTGACGACCCGGCCACCGCCTACAGCGCCGCGCGCGACGGCTATTTCAACCCCTACGGTGATGGCGCCGCCAACAGTCAGGCCGTGCTCGACTTCATCGCCGGCGGCTATCTGCGCACCCGCTATGTCAGCACCGTGGAGACCCTGAACGGCCAGGCGGACGGCACGCTGCTGACCCTGCCGGGCGGTCCCGTGAAGCTGGCGGTCGGCGGCCAGTACCGCCAGGAGCACTTCGACACCCGCACGATCGCCATGACCTCGCGGGCCGCCCCGACCACCACCCTAACTGGGCCCTTCGACCGCAAGATCCTGGCCGGCTTCGCCGAACTGCGCGCGCCGCTGGTCGGACCCGAGAACGCCCGTTCCGGCATGCAGCGCCTGGAGCTGTCGCTGGCGGGACGCATAGAGCACTATGATGATGTCGGCACGACGCGGAACCCGAAGATCGGGGTGGTGTGGTCGCCGGTCGAGGCGGTGAACGTCCGCGCCAGCTATGGGACTTCCTTCCGCGCGCCCTCCCTGCCGGAGGTGTTCCAACCCCAGGACGGCGGGCCGACCTTTCTGGCCCAAGGGGCCGCCAGCAAGCTCGTGTTCATACGCTACGGCGGCAACCCCGACCTGCAGCCCGAGCGCGCCACGTCCTGGACCGCGGGCGTGGATTACAGCAGCCGAAGCCTTCCGGGCCTGAGACTGTCGGCGACCTGGTTCGACACGCGCTTCAAGGGCCAGATCGGAACGCCCGTCTACGAGAACCTCACCAACGTGCTGGGCAATCCGGCCTATGCGCCCTTCGTCCAGCCGCTCGACGTCAACAATCCGGCCGACCAAGCCAAGGTCGCCGCGCTGCTGGCCGGCACGACCAGCGCCGGACTCTATCCGACCACCGCCTACACCGCGATCGTCGACGGCCGCTACGTCAATACCGGCGGCCTGCACGTGCGCGGCGTAGACCTGACGGCGCGCTATGGTCTGCTCTTGGCCGGGGGCAAGCTCGATCTCACCGGCAACGCCAGCTACCTGCTCGACTACAAGCGCAAGGTGACGCCCCGTTCGAGCTGGCTGTCGCTGCTCGACCAGGCCCGTCAGCCGGTCGACCTGCGCGCCAGGCTCGGCGCGACCTGGACCCGCCAGGCGTGGTCGATGACCGGCGGCCTCAACTATGTCGACGACTACAAGACGACCCTGGGCGCGTCCGTCGACAGCTGGACGACGATCGATGCTCAAGTCGCCTGGCGCGCCCAAGGGGCGGGCTGGAGCAAGGGACTGGCCGCCGCCTTCTCGGTGCAGAACCTGTTCGCCGCGGACCCGCCGTTCTATGACGATCCCCAGGGCGTCGGCTACGACACGGCCAACGCCGATCCGCTTGGCCGCTTCGTCTCCCTCCAGCTGACCAAGCGCTGGTAGGTCGGGGCCTCATCATGATCATTACAGCAAAACGGCTGGGTCGCCTCGCGGCGGCCTGGCTGATCCTCGCCGCGACCGCGGCGCAATCTGAACCCCTGAGCCTGGATCGTCTCCTCAAGCTCGAGGACTTGGGGTCTACCGCCCTGTCTCCCGATGGCCGGCGCCTGGTGATCGAGACCCAGGCGCCGTTTGATCAGGCTGCGCGGTTTGATTTCGACACGCCCGACGCGCGGATCGGCCGCCTGATGGTCGCCGACCTGGCGACGGGGGAAAGCGCCCGTCCATTGTTCGCCGCCGAACCTGGCGCCGGCTATAGGGCCGGCCCGTTCTCGCCCAGCGGGCGGCAAATCGTCGTCTCGCGCTGGAAGGCCGGACGCTGGGATGCGGGGATCGCCGACCTGGAGAGCGGCGCGGTGCGCTGGCTACCGTTCGGCGTCGACCAACCCGCCTATGGCCGCAGCCTGCAGTGGGTGTCGGAAACTGCGTTCGTGGCGATCGCGCTCGAACCGGGCGAGCTTCCGGTGGACCAGAAGCTCAATTCGCAAAACCGCGAGCGCCTCCCGGCGCTCTGGGCCCGGCAGGCGGAGGGACGGATCGCCAGCGCCAGCGTCATGGGCAGCGGCCGGGCCCGGCTTCCAGAGCCGCGCCAGGACCGGCGCCTCCTGCGGTTCGACCTCGCCACTGGGACGCAGACGGTGCTGGCGACCGGCGGCTTCTTCGACCTGGAGCTTTCCCCTAGCCGGCGATACCTCGCCGTGCTGGGCGAGGCCGAGCGCGTCGGTCTCGCCGATGTCCCGGCCGTGCGGATGATGGCGCCCAGCCGCCGTCGCGCGCTAACGATCGTGGACCTGCGGACCGGCGCCGTCCAAACCCCCTGTCCCCGGTGCACGACGCTCATCGAGCCCTTGGTCTGGGCGCCCGGCGCGGACCGGCTGCTGGTCTTCCAGCACCCGGTGAACAAGCCCGAGGCGACCGGCGCCTTGACGGTGATCGATCCGTCGCGTGAGGCGGTTCAGAAGGTCGGCGCGGCGTTGATCCCCGATTTCGACTACGGGTCCGAAGGTGTCGCGCGGGTGCGCGCCGACTGGCTGGGACCACGCCCCATCGCGCTCGGCAAGGTGGCCGGAGCTTCGCGCGGCGACTGGTATGACGTGGGGCGGGACAAGCCGATCAACCTCACCAGCGCCTTGCCCAGCCGCCCCGACAGCATCGCGATCGTTGGTCACGCCGCGATGCTGGCCCTCGCGCAGGGGCGGGTCTGGCGGATCGGCGTCAGCGGCAGGGCCACGCAGACCGACCTGAGGGCCTCGGCCTGGCTGCGCCCCTCCGCCGTCGCCGCCGGAATTCGACAAAGGTCGGCGGTCTTGCGCGCCAAGAGCCCGTGGCTGCTCACTGACTCTGGGATCGGAGATCTGGCCGGCCACCTCGTCAGGCTTCCACCGGATGCTAAACCCCTTGCGGTCACCCGCCTGGGTGCGGTCTTCGAGTCCCGCGCGCCCAGCGGTGTGGCGACGATCGGCATCGTCGAGCAGGGCCGGCAACGAGCCCTGATCACGGTCAACGCCGACCTGGCCAAGCTCGACCAGGGCGTGGTGCGCGTTATCGAAAGCCGCGCGGCCAACGGCCAGATGCTCAAGAGCTGGGTGCTTCTGCCGCCAGCCTGGCGTCCTGGCCAAAAGCCGCCCCTGATCGTGGTGCCCTATCCGGGTTCGGCGCCGCAGACCTTTCCCTATCGGTTCACGCTGAGAACCAATAACCTGACCCCCAGTGCGCCCCTGCTCGCCGCCCAGGGCTACGCCGTGCTGGTTCCGGCCTTGCCACGCGATCGCAGCCGCGGCGAACCGGGCGAAGGCCTGGCCGACGAGATCCTGGCCGTCGTCGACGCGGTCCTCGCCCAGGGCTTGGCCGATCCTGACCGGCTGGCGCTGTGGGGACACAGCTTTGGCGGCTATGCGGCGCTGGTCACCGCGACCCACACCCACCGGTTCAAAGCGATTATCGCCCAGGCCGCGCCGTCCGATTTCGTGGCCAACTGGGCCTCGACGGATCCGTATATGCTCACCGCGTCGGACGGCGGCGGCCCGACGCCCAACCAGATGGGCTTCAACGAGACCGGTCAGGGCGGCCTGAAAGGTCCGCCGTGGCGAGACCCCGAGCGCTACCGACGCAACAGCCCGCTGTTCCAGGCCGACAGGGTCACCACGCCGATCATGCTGATTCACGGCGACCAGGACTATGTCGCCCTGGCCCAGGGGCAGGCGATGTTCAATGCCCTCTACCGCCAGAACAAGGACGCCACCCTGCTGACCCTGTTTGGCGAACGTCACCTGCCGGCCAGCCCGGCCAATCTGCGCGCCATCTACGCCGAGGTTCTGCCCTGGCTGGCCGACAGGTTGGAGGCGCCGTCCACGCCGGCGGCCGCCGAAGGCGACCGACCCTCCCAGTGACGCACATAGGCCTCCAGGGCGATCGTCTCGAACAGGCGGGGATAGTCGCCCTGGTGGATCAGTCTGTCCGGATCGAGCATCGCCTCAACGAAGGCGCGGTCCAGGACGCGCTCCCCGGCCAGCCGCCCATCCAGCAGGAAGGGCCGCAGCGCCCCAAGACTGCGAAGGATCATCCGGCCGTAGTACGGGGTCAGCACCCCCTTCGATCGACGTTCGCGCACCGAAACGGGGATTTGGTGCGCGAAGGCGTCGCGCGCCAGGCCTCGGCCGCGGCCGCCCCGCGCGAGATCGATGACCGGTGCGGCCAGGGTCGCCTCCAGCACCGGCTGGCTGAGCAGCGGATGGACAAGGGCGGCCTGTCGGCCCCGACGGCTGGCGCCATGAAAGACCTGCGACCGGATCAGGCTCTCGAGCTGACGCTGCTTGGCGGGGGCCACGGTCGTGGCAAGCCAGGGATGAGGATTGACGATCGTCTTTCGGGAGCTGAACGCCTCGCGCGCGGCTTCGCCGATCAGAGACCAGGTGGAACAGCGGTTCCAGCGCGCCGCGCACTCAAGTTGCCGCCAAAGCGGATCGGCGCGGGGCAGGCGCCGCCAGCGTCCCCACAGTTCAGCGGCGACCTGCCGGGACGGGCTCTGGAAGAAGACCATGTCGCCACCCTGTCCCGTCAGGATCCGGCGCGCGCCCGACCGCTGGGCCAGGGCGGCCATGGTTCTGTCGTAGTGGTGATCGGCGGCGTTGTTCGAGGGCCGCACGCCGACGGGGACCTCAGCCAGGATGTCGGCGTCGACCTGCAGTTCCGGCTTTACGATCTCCAGGAGATCCGCCTGGAGCTGGTCGGCGACCTGCCGGGCATAGGCGCGTTCTTCGCCGCCGGGGTCTGCGACATGAAAATGCACGAACCGCGTCCTGTCTCGGCCGCCATGGGCGACCAGGCTCGAGGCGACGATCGCCGAATCCAGTCCGCCTGATATCTCGGCGAGCAACCGATCATCCGAGGCGAGCTCGGCCCGGAGGCTTTCATGGACCGCGTCGACGACGGCGCGGCGCGAGACCTCGTACGACGCGGGCGGCTGCCGCGCGAAGACGGCCGGATTCCAGATCAACTGGCTCTTGGCCGCCGCGCCGCCCCCCCTGAGCTCGCCGGGCAGGACCGCCTCGACGCCGTGCAGCGGAACGCGTCGCAGCGCCGTCGGGAGGTCGGCGACGATGCCCGCGATCGCCGACCAGTCGATCGCCAGGTCGGCAGGCGCGGCGCTGGGCGGCAGCGGCGCCTGCGGCGGGGCCGATCCGGCCGCCCAGCCCGTCTTGGTGTTCCAGGTCAGGCACTCCAGATGCCCTGATGGATCACGCAGCACCGCCCGTTCGGTCGGGAAGATGGCCACGTACCGCCCCCAGTAGAAACGGACCAGATTTGCGCAGAGGACCTCGATCGGTTCGTGCGGATCCTGGAGCGCGTCGGGCGCGCCCGAGGCCTGATGGCCTGACCCGCGCTCGAACAGCGCGCCGACGATCCAACCGCGCGCGGTGTCGCGCACCTCAAGGCCGTTGCGAACGAAGAGACGCGTCAGCGGCGTCGTGCGCGCCTCCCGCCAGCCCGCCGCCGCCAGCGGAGCGGGATCAACGCGCGCATGCGCGCCCAGAAAGCCAAAGCGGCCCTCCACGACGAAACCGTCCATCAGACCTCCATGATTGGTGAGAAGCTGGCCAGGCGATCGGCGGCGTCGTCGAGAACCACCTCGCCGATCTGCAGCCAGCAGTGGGCCTGGAAGGGCCAGGTGTGCACGCCAAACACCCAGCGCGCGCGATGGCCCCGCCAAAGCAGGATCCGCCTGAGCAGAAAGGCGCGGTAAAGGCAGACGCCTTGAAAGGGCAGCCACGGCAGCACCCGCTCAAAAGCAGCCACCAGGCGCTTGACCTCCTGCGTCGGTTCGCTCGGCCCCTGCGCCCGCCCCTCGTCACGCCCGCGCCGCACCAGGCGATCGAAGGCCACGGGGTGATAACTGACAAACATCGTCAGCCAGGCTGCAAGGATCAGGGCCAGGTCGCCGAGCCGCACACGCTCGGCCGTGCGCAGTCCCAGGTCCTGGGACGGAAGCGGTGTTGGAGAGGGATTGGGCGGCGGCGGCCGATCGGTCAGCAAGCCGGCCTGTGCGAACTGCTCGGCCAGATCGCAATCGTCGAAGGCGACTCCGGCCTCTTCCACGCGCACGGCCGCCGCCGCGGCGGGCAGGCAGTAATAGGCGTTGGTCCGCGCATCGAGCACGACGATGTCGTCCCCGATCGTGGCCAGGTGGGTGGTGGATGACAGGAACAGTGGGCGATCCCCCAGGAAAGGCGGCGCCGGCATGCCGGCGCCGCCCAGCGGCCAGCCTTGTGGCGGCTGGCCCGATCGGGCGTCTTGGCCCGTTCAGCCTTGCGGCTCGACCCGGCCGTTCAGCTCCGTGCCGACGCCGATTTCGCCCTTGGTCAGGCGCTTGGCGTCGCCCAGACGGACGAGGCGGGTCTTGGCTTGCTTGGTCATCATCGTCTCCTTGACGGGATGTGCTGAAGGAACGGGCGGCCGTGATGGCCGCCCGGGGCCGCCGACGAGAGCCGGCGGTCCTGAGGTCAGCCCTCGTCCTTGTGCATGGTGGCCAACTCCGCGCCGACGCCGAATTCGCCACGGGTAAGGACCTTGGCGTCGCCGACACGAACGAGCTGGAACTTGCGGGTCTTGGTCATGACACGCTCCTTCAGGAAGTAAGCCGCGTTATTGCGGCATCCCATCAGGCGCACCGCCGGCTCTGCATTGGCAGTATATTGCAGCTATAACGACGCTATATTTGCATTCGCCCGCATTGCGCGTACTAATTCCGGTGCGCGTCGCCGCCGCGCATCGTGCAAATCAACCAACACCGCCGAGCACTTGACCCGCTCGGTCAGCACGGCTCGCAGGCCGGCGAGGTCTTCCGCCAGGGCGAAGACCTGACCCTCCACCTGCACCGCCGGCGCCAGGCGGTCACTGACTTGGCGATAGGCGTCGAACAGGGCCCGATTGCCGGCCTGGGCGGCGATCCAATCGAGCAAATCGGTGAGTTGGTCGCCCGCTGACGCCCGCCGGACCGTGGTCTCAGACCCTGGTGGCGGATCGGTCATTTCGCCGGCCCTCAGCGCTTCGTCCAGATAGAGCCGCCGCAAACCATACAGCTCCTCAAGATCGGAGACCTCATAGCGCGGCGCGACGTAGCCGCGTCCGCGCCGATCTTCGATGAGCCCCGCTCCGGCCAAACGCGAGAGCGCCTCGCGCACCGGTGTCGCCGAAAGGCCGAGCGACTGGGCCAATTCGGTGATCGTCAGCGGCTCGCCAAGAACAAGACGACCGTTTCTTAGCTCCGCCTTCAGGGCGTCGAGCGCGGCGCTGAAGGGATCTCTTGGCTTTCCGGACGCACGGCCCTTCACGCGACTCTCCACACTACGCGCTGAGCGAAACAACAGCGCGTCACCAATTCACAAATAGTCGCAATATCATTAGAGATCAACCTAAGGATAGGGTGACATGGCGAACGGTATTACGCCGGAATGTTGCGCGACGGCGCAAATATATTGCGCGTCAAGATCTGCGCAATGCTTGCTGGCATGATGTGACGCGCGGACTCACCTTAGGCGACGGATCCAAGCGCCGATGCGAGGCGAGGCGCGACAGGGTCTTCGCCCGCCATCCGGGCTTGCTACACCCTAGGTAGATTGCTTAAGCGTGGATTTGATGAGGGATAACGACTCAGACGACAAACGGCGCGGTCAGCTCCTCTCGCGCGCCCTGAGGGCGGTTCGCAAGATCCGGCCCGCGACATCCCGCGACCTGGCCAGGGCGCTAGGCCTTTCGCTGCGCGGTTACCAGCATTTCGAGGCCGGCGGCGGGCAGCTTAACATCGGCCATGTCATGAGGTTTGGGCCAGCGATCGACTGTGATCCGATCGGGGTGCTGGCGGCCGTGCACATCGGCCATCCGGAGTTCGCCGCCTATGTCGCGCAGAACAAGGCCATGCTGGCTTACATGATCGCGCTGGAGGATTTCGTCGAGGAGACGGGGCCAGCGATCGCCCGCCTGGAGACCACGGTATGGGCCAGAGCCTATCGCGCCATGTTTAAGACGCTGGCGGCCGAGGCGCTGGCCGCCCAGGCCGAAAGCGACGCCCTCTTGGCGCGCGGCGGCCATCATCCTGATTGCGATCAGCCGCCCCAAACCCTCGACCCCGCCAGGCTCGGTCCGGTCCCCGAGGATGGTCGCCGCCAAGACGAAGTGGATGGCGATGAGGACGCAGACGGCTCAGCTCGATGAATTCATCTCGCGTCGCGCCCGAGCCACCGTCGACGCGTCGGCTGGCCACCGATGCACTGACAATCAGAGCCAACTTCCGCCCTGCGACACCATGACCCAACAGATGAACGGAGTCTGAACTGCCGGTTAAGGGTCTGTCCGCACTTTGTAGCCTAGTCTGGTTTCATCAGAACCAAGGTTAGTCTCATGGCTTGCTTCACCCTCCGCCCTTCGGACCGCTCGGAATTCGACTCATTGCTCGGCGAACTGGCCACCCAGTTCCCTACCGCGCACGTCGAGGCCGCCCATAACGACAACTGGGCGTCTTACCGGGTCGACATCTCGTGCGACGCGCCCTGGGAAGGCGACCTGACCGCCTGGCTGCAAAGCAAGCACGCGGACTGCCCGCGCACCTGATCCGGGTTACTGGCTGGCCCACAGGATACGGGCGATCCAGACCACCTCGGTGAGATCCAGCGTCCGGTCCCCGGCGGTCTGGTTCAGCCAAGCCAGTTCAACGCTGCGGGCCGTGACCCGGGCCAGTTCCTTGACCAGCAGTTCGCCGCCCGTGGTCCGCACCACCACCCGGTCACCCCGACGCGGCTCGACCGACGGCGAGACCAGGATGCGGTCGCCGTCGCGAAAGACCGGAGCCAAGGCGTCGCCGGCGATCTCCAGGGCGTAGACGCCCTCGTCGACCAAACCCGGAAAATCGATTTCGTCCCACGCGGCGCCCAGCGGCGCGCCGGTCTCGTCGAAGACATCCTCGGCCGTCGCCTGGGCGAACCCGATCAGAGGCACGGCCCGGGGATTGGGCTTGGGCGCCCGCTCGGTCAGGGCCGCGAACTCCGAGAACCCGACCCCCGTCGCCTCCAGCACCTTGGCCAGGCTCTCCGTCGATGGCCAGCGCGGCCGCGAGCCGCCCTCGCCGCGCTTGGAGCGATTGAAACTGGTGGGATCCAGCCCCGCCATCTTGGCCATGGCCGAAGGGCTCATGTCCAACCGCTTGGCCAGGGCGTCGATCGCGGTCCAGATTTTTGCATGCGACAGAGACGACATGGCGAGCTGCTTCCTGGCCGCGTAGGTCCCGGAAAATATGCCTCCGACCTAGGAAAGTAAACCTAACCACCCGCGACCAAGTTGACGTTTACGTAAACGTTGACGACAGATTGTCTCAGGCATATGGTGATCGGCGATAACCAACCGGCTCGGCCGCAGAAGCCGGGCCTGCCCAGGGAGGGTTCAAATGTTGGCCGACCTGCGACGTCCGGAACGCACCTTTACAATCCGCCAGCTGTGCAACGAGTTCAAAGCTACGCCGCGCGCTCTGCGCTTCTACGAAGACAAGGGCCTGCTGACCCCCGCGCGCGAAGGCCTCAACCGGGTCTATTCCCACAAGGACCGCGTCCGTCTGCAGCTGATCCTGCGCGGCAAACGTGTGGGCCTGTCGCTGTCGGAGATCCGTGAACTGCTGGACCTTTATGACGAGAACGACGACGGCGCGGCCCAGATGGCCCGATCGCTGAAGAAGTTCCGCGAGCGCGCCACCGCGCTGGAGCAGCAGCGCGAGGACATCGATGGGGCGTTGATCGAATTGCGCGAAGCGTGCGCCCGCCTCGAAAAGCGCCTGGCCGAGATCCGCCCGGACCTGCTGCCTCGCGCCGCCGACTACGACCAGGTGCTGCGCGCCCGGCTTGACGGTCACCAGGACGCCGCGTTGGGCAAGTAGACCTAAGATCCGCGCTGTTCCTTCAAGACCGGAACGACGCGCGAAGGCCGCCTCTTTCCTCCCCGACCCGCCATTCCCCGATCCGACTGACCAGGACCGCTTCATGACCTACCAGCCGCCCGTTCGCGATCACGCCTTCATCCTGCGCGACGTGCTCGACATCGATCAGCACGGCGCCCTGCCCAGCTTCGCCGATGCGCCGTTCGAGACCGTCGAGCAGATTCTCGAGGCCGCCGCCCAGTTCACCGGCGAGGTTCTGGCTCCGCTGAACAGCGTCGGCGACAAGCAGGGCTGCGTCTGGAACAAGGACTTCACCGTCAAGACGCCGGATGGCTTCAAGGAAGCCTACAAGCAGCTGTGCGAAGGCGGCTGGACAGGCCTGGGCTCGGATCCCGCTTACGGCGGCCAGGGCCTGCCTCACGTCGTCAACCTGTCGTTCAGCGAGATGTCGAGCTCGGCCAACATGGCTTTCTCGATGTATCCGGGCCTGGCTCACGGCGCCTATTCGGCCATCCACACCGGCGGCAGCGACGCCCAGAAGCAGACCTACCTGCCCAAGATGATCTCGGGCGAATGGACCGGCACCATGAACCTGACCGAGCCGCACTGCGGCACGGACCTGGGCCTGCTGCGCACCAAGGCGGTTCCGGAAGCCGACGGCAGCTATCGCATCACCGGCCAGAAGATCTGGATCAGCGCCGGCGAGCACGACATGTCGGACAACATCGTCCACCTGGTGCTGGCCCGTATCGAGGGCGCCCCCGCCGGCGTGAAGGGCATCAGCCTGTTCATCGTGCCGAAGTTCCTGCCCAAGGCCGACGGTTCGGTCGGCGAGCGCAACGAGGGCGTCAAGTGCGTCGGCCTCGAGGAGAAGATGGGCATCCACGGCAACGCCACCTGCGTGATGCAGTACGAGGACGCCAAGGGCTGGCTGATCGGCGAGGAGAACAGCGGCCTGAAGCTGATGTTCGTGATGATGAACGAGGCCCGGCTGGGCGTCGGCCTGCAGGGCATCGCCCAGGCCGAGGCCGCCTACCAGGCCGCCGCCGCCTTCGCCAAGGACCGCCTGCAAGGGCGCTCGCTGACCGGCCCGAAGAACCCCGACGGCCCGGCCGACCCGATCATCGTCCACCCGGACGTGCGCCGCATGCTGCTGGAGAGCAAGGCCCTGATCGAAGGCGGCCGCGCCTTCCTGTTCTGGACCGCCCTGCACGGCGACCTGGCCCACCACCATCCCGACGAGGCCGTCCGCGCCAAGGCCGAGGATTATATGGGCCTGATGACGCCGGTGCTGAAAGGCTACCTGACCGACAAGGGTTTCAAGATCTGCTCGGACGCCATGCAGGTGCACGGCGGCAGCGGCTTCACCGAGCATTTCCCGGCCAGCCAGTACCTGCGCGACGTCCGCATCGCCCTGATCTACGAAGGCACCAACGGCATCCAGGCCCTGGACCTGGTCGGCCGCAAGCTCGCCTCCAAGGGCGGCCGCGGCGTGATGACCTTCTTCCAGGAGATCGACCAGTTCGTCGGCGAGAACGACGGCGACGCCGAGCTGAAGCCGTTCGTCGACGCCCTGGCCGGGGTAAAGGCCCAGTTGCAGGACGGCACGATGTGGTTGATGCAGAACGGCCTGCAGAACCCCGACAACGCCGGGGCTGCCTCGACCGACTACATGCACCTCTTCGGCCTGACGGGCCTGGCCTACATGTGGTGCCTGATGGTCAAGGCGGCCAACGCCAAGATCGCCGCCGGCTCGACGGATCCTTTCTTCACGACCAAGGTCGTCACGGCCAGATACTTCATCGAGCGCATCCTGCCTGACGCGGGCGCTCACCTGGCCAAGCTGAAGACGGGTTCGGAGACGCTGATGGCCCTGCCGGCGGAGGCCTTCTGATCATGGGCGTGCTCGACGTTATCGACCGCTGCGGCTCGATCGCGAGGGCGTTCTAGCCATGCTGCTTGAAGCCGCCGTCGTCCTGTGCCTGACCAACGCGACCGACACGGCCGCGCACGGACTGGTGCACGACGGCCGCTTCAAGACCACCTCGGCCAAGCTGTCGGGGACCAGCCTCACCTATCGCGAACCGGTGGCGCAGATCCCGTTTCCCGTCGTCGCCGCCGGCCAGACCGGCTGCGCCACCTTCGACGCGCTCTCCTTGGCCAAGCCGCAGATGGTGGTCTGGTCGGGCCAGCCGGCGGCGGCCGGCGACCTGCCCGTTGACCGCCACGGCGACGCCCTTTGCCGCGTGACGGCGCCGCCCCGTCCCGGCCAGCGCCTGACGTTCATCTATCGCAAGAGCCTGTTTGGCCGGCTGACCTGCAAGGAGACCCGCTGATGCTGATCGCCGTCGCCCCGCCGCCCGCCCAGGTCGCCGCCGACAGCCGCTCGGCGGTCGTCTGCGTCCGCGCCGCCGGTCCTCGCCCGCTGTTCTTCACGGGCAGGCTGGTGTCCAAGCGGCCCGGCTCCAAACCGCCAGGCGACTTCGAGCTGCCGCTGAAGGTCAATGTCGACCAGTGCAACAACCTGCTGCGCTCGAAGGTGGCCGACTGGGCCTTGTCGGTGACCACGCCAGGGTTCAAGGCCTGCGCCCTGCCTGCGCCTGAGTTCGGCTATCGCGTGACCTACAGCGCCAAGGCCACGGCCCGAGGTCTGGCCTGCGCGCCAATCGCCAGATCGCCAATCGGAAGCTGGAAGTGATCCAGCCCCTAGGCCTTGTTGACGCTGTTGGCCTTGATCTGGGCCGCGCCCCGCGCGTCCAGGTCCTGGCGCGTGGCTTCCAGGCTGAGCGGCCCCAGCAGGGTGGCGTTGACCGCGTCCATGCCCGGCGCCGCCAAGCCCGGCTTGCGGGCGATCAGGTAGCGCAGGGAGAGGCGCTCGTTGTCGGCGGCGTCAGGCTGGGTGCCGTGCAGGGTGCAGGCATGCCACATGGCCGCGTAGCCCGTCTTGCCTGTCAGCAGGTGCTGCCGGGTTTGGACCTCATGGCCGCGCCCGTCACGATAGAGCCAGCCGACTTCGTTTTTGGTCAGGTCGTGTGGGAACAACGTCCCACCCAGCATGTGGCTGTCCTCCAGCAGGAACAGCGGGGCGTCGTGCGTCCCCACGTCGTGCAGGTAGACGTACAGGGTGATGAAGTCGGCTTCCCGGTCCTTGTAGTCGATCAGGTCCTGATGGAAGTCGATGCCGTAGAAATAGGTGATGTCCCGGAACGGGGCCTTCACATAGGCGCCCAGGTTGTTGACCGGATTGCCGGCGATACGGGCCTTCAGCCAATCGGGCACGACGCTGGCGGGCACGCCGCAGATCAGCTTCTTGAGCAGGATCTCGTAGCCGTCGCCCAGCAGGGCGGTCAGGGCGGCGACGATCGCGGGGTCCGTCTCAACGAACGCCAGGTCGTCCTCGAACCGCTCCAGCAGGTTGCGGCCGGGCGCGGGGTTCACCCCGATATATTGCGGGTCGGCGTCGAACTCGGCTTCCGAGAGGAAAAGGTCCGCGTCGAACGTCCGCAGCGCGCGGATTTTGGCCAGCAGGGCGCTCGCCGCCGCCGGATCCACACCGCCGTCAAACACATGATAGCCGCGCGCGATGAAGTCGCTCACCACCGGGTGGGCCACGTCCGTCGAGCGCTCGGCTGCCGTCATCGTCCTGATCTCCAAACCCCCGGAATCAGACGCTCTTTTGGTTAACGAACCCTCCAAGCCTACGCAGGAAGGAGCCATCAAATGGCCGACGCTTACATCTTCGACGCCGTGCGCACGCCGCGCGGCAAGGGCAAGAAGGACGGGTCTCTGCATGAGATCACCGCCCTGTCCCTGGCCACCCAGGTCCTGGAAAGCCTGCGCGATCGCAATGGCCTGGACACCTCGTATGTCGACGACGTCGTCCTGGGCTGCGTCGCCCCGGTCGGCGAACAGGGCAGTGACATCGCCCGCACCGCGGTGCTGACCGCCGACTACGCCGAGAGCGTCGCCGGCGTGCAGATCAACCGCTTCTGCGCCTCCGGCCTGGAAGCGGTGAACATGGCCGCGGCCAAGGTCGCCTCGGGCGAGGCCCAGCTGGCCATCGGCGGCGGCGTCGAGAGCATGAGCCGCGTGCCCATGGGCAGCGACGGCGGCGCCTGGCCCACCGACCCGTCCTCGGCCTTCAAGACCTATTTCGCGCCGCAAGGCGTGTCGGCCGACCTGATCGCCACCCTGTACGGCTTCTCGCGCGACGACGTCGACGCCTACGCCGTCGAGAGCCAGAAGCGCGCCGCCGCCTCGTGGGCCGACGGCCGCTTCAAGAAGTCGGTAATCGCCGTGAAGGACCAGTTGGGCCTGACGATCCTGGACCATGACGAGACCGTGCGTGGGAACACCACCATGCAGACCCTCGCCTCGCTGAACCCCTCGTTCCAGGGCATGGGCGACATGGCCTTCGACGCCGTGGTCACCCAGCGCTATCCGCAGGTGGAAAAGGTCAACCACGTCCACCACGCCGGCAACAGCTCGGGCATCGTCGACGGCGCCGCGGGCGTGCTGATCGGCACCAAGGAGATGGGCGAGGCCCTGGGCCTGAAGGCCCGCGCCCGGATCAAGGGCGCGGCCTCGATCGGGTCGGAGCCCTCGATCATGCTGACCGGTCCGTCGCTGGTCACCGAGAAGCTGCTCAAGAAGCTGAAGATGGAGGTCAAGGACATCGACCTCTACGAGCTGAACGAAGCCTTCGCCGCCGTCGTCCTGCGCATGATGCAGGCGCTGAACATCCCGCACGACAAGATGAACGTGAACGGCGGCGCCATCGCCATGGGCCACCCGCTGGGCGCCACCGGCGCGATGATCCTGGGCGCCATGGTCGACGAGCTGGAGCGCTCGGACAAGGAAACCGCCCTGATCACCCTGTGCGTCGGCGCCGGCATGGGCACCGCCACCGTCATCGAACGCGTCTAAGATCCAAGGACCAACGACAATGGAAAACTTCAAGATCGAGGTCGACGGCGACGGCATCGCCCTGGTCACCTTCGACGTGCCCGGCCGCTCGATGAACACCCTGACCGCCTCGGTGATCCGCGAGATCGGTGAAGTGGTCGAGACCCTCAAGTCCGACGCCGCCATCAAGGGCGCGGTGATCACCTCGGGCAAGACCACCGGCTTCTGCGCCGGCGCCGACCTGGGCGAACTGGGCGGGGCCGAGGGCGGCTTCGGTTCGGGCGACCTGAAGGCGGCGTTCGAGGCCGGCTTCGCCCTGAACAAGGCCTTCCGCGCGCTCGAGACCGGCGGCAAGCCGGTCGCCGCCGCGATCAACGGCCTGGCGATGGGCGGCGGCCTGGAAATGACCCTGGCCTGCCACTACCGCGTGGTCGCCGACAACCCGAAGATCCAGCTGTCCCTGCCGGAGGCCAAGGTCGGCCTGCTGCCGGGCGGCGGCGGCACCCAGCGCCTGACCCGCCTGATGGGCGTGATGGCCGCCGCCCCCTTCCTGCTGGAGGGCAAGTCGATGAAGCCGGCCGAAGCCCTGGGCTTCAAGGTCGTGCATGAGGTGGTTCCCGCCGACCAGGTGGTCGAGGCGGCCAAGACCTGGGTCAAGACCAAGGGCGACGCGGTCGCGCCATGGGACAAAAAGGACTTCAAGATTCCCGGTGGCGGGCCCTACACGGCCAGCGGCAGCCAGGTATTCATCATGGGCAACGCCATGCTGCGCAAGCAGACCTACGGCAACTATCCCGCCCAGCTGAACATCATGAAGGCGGTCTACGAGGGCCTGCAGGTGCCGTTCGACGCGGCGATCCGCATCGAGACCCGCTACTTCCTCAAGACCCTGATGTCGCCCCAGGCCAAGGGGATGATCCGCACCCTGTTCCTGTCTCTCCAAGAGCTGGGCAAGGGCTCGGGCCGGCCGGCCGGCGTGCCGCACTACGACGTCAAGAAAGTGGCCGTTCTGGGCGCCGGCATGATGGGCGCGGGCATCGCCTACGTCCAGGCGATGGCCGGCATCGAGACGGTGCTGATCGACCAGACCCAGGAAGCCGCCGACAAGGGCAAGGGCTACGCCGAGGGCCTGGTCAAGAAGGCCGTTTCGCGAGGAAAGATGACCCAGGAGAAGGGCGAGGCCATCCTCGCCCTGATCCACCCCACCGCCGACTACGCCAGCGTCAAGGGCAGCGACCTGGTGGTCGAGGCCGTGTTCGAAAACCGCGACGTCAAGGCCGAGGTGACCCGGAAGGCCGAGGCCCAACTGGCCGACACCGCGATCTTCGGCTCCAACACCTCGACCCTGCCGATCACCGGCTTGGCCAAGGCCTCGGTGCGTCCCGCGTCGTTCATCGGCATCCACTTCTTCTCGCCGGTCGACAAGATGGGCCTGGTCGAGCTGATCATGGGCGAGGAGACCTCCCAGGAGGCCCTGGCCAAGTCGATCGACTACGTCCTGAAGATCAAGAAGACCCCGATCGTCGTCAACGACAGCCGCGGCTTCTACACCAGCCGCTGCTTCGGCACCTTCGTGCAGGAAGGCATGGAACTGCTGTCCGACGGCTACGCCCCGGCCATCATCGACAATGTCGGCCGGGCCACCGGCATGCCACGTGGTCCGCTGGAGATGCACGACGACGTCGCGCTGGACCTCTCCTACAAGATCGCCCAGCAGACCAAGAAGGACCTGGGCGACAAGTACGAGGAGCGTCCCTTCACCACGATCATCGAGAAGATGGTCGAGGGCGAGGGCCGCTATGGCCGCAAGAACGGCAAGGGCTTCTACGACTATCCGGAAAACGGTCCCAAGGTTCTGTGGAAAGGCCTGTCCGACCTGGCGCCGGTCAGGATCGCCGAGGTCGACAAGGTCGGCATCGAGGAGATCCGCACCCGGCTCCTCTATCGCCAGGCCGTGGAAGCCGCCCGCTGCTTCGAGGAGGGCGTGATCACCGATCCGCGCGAGGCCGATGTCGGCGCCATCCTGGGCTGGGGCTTCGCGCCCTGGACGGGCGGCCCGATCAGCCTGATCGACGGCCTGGGCGCAGCCGAATTTGTTAAGGCCTGCGACGCTTTGGCGCAGAAGCACGGCGCGCGTTTCTCGCCGCCACAATTGCTGCGCGACATGGCCGCCAAGGGCGAGACTTTCTACGGCCGGTTCGGGGCCAAGGAGCGCGCGGCAGCCTAAGCCGCTCGTCGATTTCTTACTCTGTAAAGGGCTCGCCGATTAAGGCGAGCCCTTTTTATTTGGATCTACGCCAGGAGTGATGTTCCGGATCCGCCCACCCCGGTCCACAGCCGCCCAATAGGCTCAGCAACTTTATCTCATGATACTGAAGATATTCTCATAATGCATAAGTGTATAACAATTGAGAATTCATAGGACGACCCCGTCAGGGTTTATTTCCTTCAATGCCCTCGCAGCGACCTGTCGCCAGGCGACTCCTCGGGCGCGCGCTCGCTTCTCCAGGATACGCCTCCTGACGCCGCCTTCGAACACAGGCGCCGCGGCAGCTCGTCTGGTTCAGCAGTACGCAATCCAATCCTCGGCGGTCGGGGCTCCAGGATCAGGTTTGCTGCGGCGCCAAAGATGGGTGTTTTAGTCTGTGACGAACCTGGCCGCATGTAACGCCAGGCGGCCCCTTGACTGCGGTGTCTTCCTGGAACGCCCCCTCTAAAGAACAGACGGCGCAACAAGAAAAGACTTGGGGTCGAAAAAATCTTGTCGATCTCAGACACCATCGCTGATTGTATTTTTAAGTAACGTGGGACGTTATGTCGCACTCGTCTCTGGTAAATCGTCGTTATGGCAAAATGCCTATTTTTTATACTTGAGCCTACATTATCCAAATAGCTCCACTGTACCACTCGTTAACCGATGAATGTTGATCTCTCCTCGCCACGGAGAGACACATGACTCGCTACTTCACAGCCAAGGGCGTCGAACTTTTCCTTTCGGCGGCGCCGAACAACTGGCCGGCCCAGAGTTCGGCCAAGGAAACTCAGGTAGGGACCGCCAACAACGACGTGTTCCAAGGCTCGGGCGGCGATACGCTGATCGGCGGCGCGGGCGACGACACCTACTACCTGTGGGACAGAACCTCGGTCGCGGTTGAGTACGCCAATCAAGGCATCGACACGGTCGACGCCCGGTTCTGGGGCGCGGCTACTCTGTCGGCCAACGTCGAAAACCTGCTGCTGAACTCAGCCGGCTCGACCGCAGGGACCGGCAACGCCCTCAATAACATCATCGTAGCAGGAACCGTCGGCGCGACCCTGAACGGCCTGGCCGGCGACGACGTGCTGGTTGGCGGCGCGCATGGCGACCTGTTCAAGGTCGCGGCCGGCAACGGCTCCGACGCCATCATGAACTTCAAGCCCGGCAGCGACGTCATCCAGCTGAGCGGCTACGGCGTCACCAGCTTCGCCCAGCTGAAGACCCTGGCCACCCAGAGCGGCGCTGACGTCAAGCTCAGCTTCACCAACGGCGAGAGCCTGGTCATCCGCGATATGGCGCTCTCCAGCCTGACCGCCTACGATTTTGGTCTGAAGGCCGACCCCGCCGCCATTCCCGCCGGCTATTCCCAGCTGACGGGTCCTGGCGCGGCCTGGACGGCCCATGGCTGGTACGTGCTCAACAACGTCTGGAACCCAGGCTCCCTCGTCTACGGTACCGACTACGCCGTCGACAGCGTCTACAGCGCCTCGGACATGACGGCCAAGACGACCTTCAATTGGTCGTTCCCAGTGACCACCGACTCGGCGCACACGATCCGCGCCTACCCCGAGGTGATCTTCGGTCCTGCCCCGATGAGCGGCGGCCACAAGGCCTCGGACATCACCACGGTCCTACCCGCTCAGGTCAGCAGCCTGACCGCGCTGACCGCCGACTACGACGTCAGCTACAAAGGCAACACCGGCGGCTTCAACGTCTCGTTCGACATCTGGCTGACCGACACCCCCAACGGCGGCGCCGACACCGTCACGACCGAGGTCATGGTCTGGGTGCACAAGGGCGACTTCGACGCCTTCGGCACGCAGGTGGGGACCTATTCCAACGGTTCGGTCACCGGCAAGATCTACGCCAACACCACCGGCGACTGGACCTACACCGCCGTCGTCCTCGACCAGGACACGCCCAAGGGCCAGATCGACATCGCCGGGATCCTGACCACGCTCAAAGGCCTGAATCTCGTCTCCTCAAACGACTATGTCGCCTCGGTGGAGCTGGGATCTGAAGTCGTATCGGGCGCTGGTTCGCTGACCATCAACAACCTCGACCTGAACGTCCAGACCCGAGGCGCCGACGGCCTCTTGACCACCATGCACGTGGAAGGGTCCAACGTGACCACCACCACCTCGCAGCCGACCACCGAGCAACCTGCGGAACAACCCGCGGAGCAACCCCAGCCGCTGCCCGACACCTCGGGCGACGATAGCGTCGTCTACGACGGGACGACCTTGACGGTCCAAGGGGGCGACGGCCACGACACCCTGGTGCTGCATGTCGCCGCCACGGTGGATCTGTCCGCCACGGCCGACCAGATGGTCGGCGGCGCGGTCGTCACGGGCTTCGAAGACGTCGACGCCTCGGCCGCGACGGGAGCAGTCTCGCTCACCGGCTCGGTCGACGACAACCGCCTGACCGGCGGCGCCTATGCCGACACCCTGTTCGGCGGCGACGGGGCCGATACGCTGAGCGGCCGCTCGGGCAATGACACTCTCGACGGCGGTAATGGCAACGACTTCCTCGACGGCGGCGCGGGCGTGGACAAGATTCTCGGCCAGGCCGGTGACGACAAGATCGTCTATGACGCTGCCGACTCGTTGATCAACGGCGGTTCGGGACGCGACACGCTGATCCTCAAGGTCGGCGCGACAGTCGACCTGAGCACCTTTACGACGAACCAGGTCGTCAGTGGTTCGGCCTATGTCTCCGGCTTCGAGAATCTCGACGCCACGGCGGCCAGCGCGGGCGTCACGGCGACCGGCTCGGAATTCGCCAACACCCTGGTCGGAAGCGCCTTCGCCGACAAGCTAGCGGGTGGAGCCGCTTCGGACATCCTGACCGGTGGCGCCGGCGCGGACCTGTTCGTCTTCGGTCCGTACAAGGCCGGCGACGTCGACAAGATCACCGACTTCTCGACCAGCCAGGGCGATCGCATGGACCTGTCCGCTATCGACGCCGTCGCGGGAGGCGTGGACGATCCCTTCGCCTTCATCGGTCAGGAGGCTTTCCATCATGTCGCCGGCGAACTTCGCTACGGCGTGGTCACGGGCGGCGTCGTGGTCCAGGCCGACGTCAATGGCGATGGCCTCACCGACTTCTCGATCCAGCTTTCGGTGACCTCGCTGCACAGCACCGACTTCATCCTGTAGCGGCTCGCGCGACCGCTCAGGCAAGCTCCATGAAACCGCCGGGTGCGCAGCCCGGCGGTTCTTTCGTTCAGAACAGCCTCTTCGTCTGTCGAGCGCACCGTCACCCACCTATCTGCCGGGCGCAGTCTGGTCTTACGAACGGGCCAGCAAGTCTGCAAAAGGCGATCGTGTCACGTGGGGACGCCTTCTAAGGTTAGCTCCAAGAATCCCGGCCTGAGGGCAATAGACTTCGGCCCAGGCCCGAGCGAAACATCCTTAATGACTTTTAAACCCTATATCTACGCCCACCGTTAAGCTCAATGTGGGAAATCAAGGAACCTTGAACACTGACCGGTTTGACCGGATCGCAGTACGGATGACGAAGATGACGACGATCACCTCGGGTCGTGACCTGGTCGCGATGTCGCCGCCGCCGAAAGCCCGGGTGAACTGGAGCCGGATCGGCTTCCTTGCGCTCAACCTCGCCGCCTGGGCCGGCATCGTCGCCGGCGTCCGGCTGCTCGGCTAAGCGCGGCCGAGAACGCACGAACGGCCCTCGCCGCTGTGCGAACCTCTAATTCAGGAGCCAGCCTTCGGGGGTTACCAGGGCTGGATCGCCTGATCCTCGACTGACACTGCCTGCCAGAGCCTTCGCCAACCGTTCAAGGCGATTAGCCGACGTCGCCGAACGTGCGCCCAGGCCGCGCGTTGCAACGGACAGCGTCCGTTCAGGGACAAGACCGCCCAAGACGCATTCGTTTCAAGCTCGACTTCTCGCGGCCATGGTCCCGCCGCACCGCGTCGCTAGGGCTTGATCGGGTGAGAGCAAGCCTATCCTTGACGAACCCCGCTACCGACCCAGCTGGACCGACCTTGTCGCCCGGTATCGTCCCAGGGGGCGTCAGGGAGACCGCATGCCCGTGAAAAGGCCGTCTCGTCGGGGACCGCGACGCCGTCTGGCGATCGGCGCGGCCTCGTTGGCCTTTCATGGCCTGCTGGGATGGGCGCTGCTCAAGGCCATACCGGCGCCGCCCGTCGTGATCGAACCGCGAAGCGTGGTGGTCGAGCTCTTCACGCCCGACAGATCCCATACGGCGAGGCGCCCGGCTGCGTCCCACGCCCAGTCCTTGCCGCTGCATGTGCCGACGCCGCGCCCGGTCCCACCGCCGTCCGTATCGCCGATCACGCCTTCGCCCCAAGCCCTCGCCCCCAGCGCGCCGGGAACCATCGTCGCCCCGCCCGGCTTCACCGCCCGGGGCGCCCTGACCGGCGGCGGCGAGGCCCTGCGTCAAGCCACGCGCCAGAGCGGGTGTACGGAGGCCGACGTCGTCAAGCTGACCAAGGCCGAGCGCGACGCTTGCGCCGAAGCCTTGGGGGCCAAGCACAAGAACGGTCCAGCGCTATATGCGGCGATCGACCCGGACAAGAAGGCCGCCTTCGACGGCGACTGCAAGAAGGATGACGACTGGTGCCTCTATCGCACCGGCAAAGGTCCGTATCCCGGGCTGTTCGCCCTGGGCAGGAAGAAGAAGGTCAAGGGCTGGGATTGATCCGCCGGTCGAGCGCTCGACATAAGAGCGCGGATCGAACACGGGGAAGGTGGTGCCGCTTACAGGACTCGAACCTGTGACCCCCTCATTACGAATGAGGTGCTCTACCAGCTGAGCTAAAGCGGCGCGCTTCGTCTCCGGAAGCCCGTGATACGGACACAGGAGACACTGGTGTTCCAGGCGCCAAATCACCGACCCAGCGCGAGGAGGGGCCTATTTAGCGGCGCGCGGGCCGCTTGCCAAGCGTCGGCGTGAACCGGCGTTGCGGCGAGGCGCCGGACTGCCCGTTTCAGGCTCTGCTGGCGGGGCCGCGTCAAAGCCGCCGGGTCCGATTCCTGGATCGTCCGGAATAGGCATCAGGGCGCCGCCCGCCTCGGCCGCCCGGACGAACGGGGTCGATTCGGCATAGGCCGAAGGCAACTGCGGCAGCTCGCTCATCGTGCGCTCCCCGCGCTCGAAGCGTGGATGGATCAACTCGCCGGTCTCGACATAGCTGACGGTCAGCCGCGCCCAGTCCTCCCTGGCGTAGGCGAAAGCGCGCCCCTCGGGATCGAGATCCGACCAGTCGGGCTCCTGCGGCGCGGCCACGCCCCGAGCGACCCAGGCCCGGGCCTCGTCGGCCTCGCCGTTGGCGTAGGCGACTCTGGCCATCAGGCCGGCTACCCGGGCGGTCAGGGCTTCCTCGGGAAGCAGCCGAGCCGCGGCTCGCGCCGCAATCGGATCGCCGCCGATCAACGCGCTCTCCACCTTCAGCAGTCGACTTTCCCGGGCCTCGGGCTTCAGGTTCGCCAGAGCGGCCAGGCGAACCGCCCGCAGCTTGGGAGTCTCGCTGGTCTTGAGATCGCGATAGGCCAGCCAAAGCGCCGGGTGCGGCGCCCGCTTCCAGGCGGCCTCGATCAATGCCCCGGCCTTGGCCGTCTTGCCGTCGGCGGCCAGCAGGCGCGCGGCCATCACCACGCCCGGGGCGAACTCGGGCTTGAGCTTGGCGGCCTGGGTCGCGAAGTCCAGCGCCTGGGCCAGGATCTTGGGATCGTCGGAATCCTCCACGCCGGCGGCCGAGGCGGCCAGCAGGGCGGCCCTGGCCCGTTCGGCGATCAGCGGCGGCACGATCTTGCGCTCCAGAGCCCCCTGAACCAAGGCTAGAGCCGCCTGCCAGTCGCCAGCCTCCAGCCGCGCTTCGAGCAGGGCGCGCCAGGCCCAGCGGGCGGTGCGGGCCAGACCATAGGCCGTTTCAGCGTGCCGCAGGGCCAGGGTCTTGTCCCCCTCGGCCACGGCGGTCTGCATCAGGCCCCGCAAGCCCGCCAAGCGCATTTCCGGAAAGCCCAGCATGGCGTTGTAGGCCTGGCGAGCCGCGACATGGTCGCCGGCGGCCTCGGCGGCCTGAGCGGCCAGGACTCGGACCAGGGCCGGAGCGTCCTCGGCCAGTTCGGAGGCCTTCTGGGCCAGGCGCCGGGCTTCGGAGCCGTCACCGGCGGCCGCGGCCAGGAAGCCCCGCGACAGGGCTTCGACACCTTGCTTGCGCTTGGCCTCGATCCGCGCCCTCGCGGCGCGACGCGGCGCCTCGACCACCCACAGCAGGCCGCGCCACAGGATGGTGGCCAGAAGAGCGGTGAACAAAGTCAGCAGGGCGGCGGCGGCGGCCGTCATCTCGACCCGCCATCCCATCCAATCAAGGCTGGCCGCGCCGGGCTCGCCGGTCAGGGCGACCACCGCCACGGCCAGGGCGGCGACCAGGAAGAAGATGATCGCCGCGCGGATCACGGGACCACCGGTTGGGCGGGACCGGCAGGCGCCGGCGCGCTCGGTTGGGGATGGGTCACCTGGATCAGTCCCGCCAGGGCGTCGGCGCGGATGGCGGCGATGTGACGGTCGATCTCGACCCGACGCTCGGCCGCGCCGCGCCAGGGGGCCAGGACGGCCTGGGCGGGTGGCGGCAAGGTCTCGACCGCCGCCAGCGCCCCTTCGATATCGCCTTCGTTCAACAGTTTCTGCGCCCGCCCCAGCACCGCGTCGGGGGTGGAGCCCTGGGTCGAGCCAACCTGGCGGATCGACACGATGCTGGACAGGGTGTGCCGCAGGCGCGCCAGGAAGTCGGCGTTGCGGCCGGGATCCCGGGCGGCGACCGCGGCGCGCCCGGCCAGGGTCTCGAACTCGTCGGCCAGGCCCGCACGGGTGGGCGCGCCGTCCTGTGCAAGGCGCGCCAGGGCCCGCAGGTCTGGCGACAGGGGCAGCACCCGCTCCAGGCTGGCCAGCTCCTCGGCGAACGGTCTCGCCGTACGGGCGGCGTCGGCCAGGGTGGCGGCGGCCAGGGCGACGCCGGCGGCGTCCAGGGCCCGCTGCTGGCCGGTCTCCAGAACCGCGACACGGCCTTCCAACCGGGCCACGTCATCGGACCCCGAGGGCGAGACGACGGCGGCGCTGGGCGGCCCGTAGAGCGGCCGGTCAGCCACCGAGGGCGACGGGGGCGGATCGCCGGCGGGCTGGTGAATCTCGGGCGGCGTCTTGGCGCGGGAGAACCAGGTTGGACCGAATCGCGCCAGGGCCGCGCCGGCCGCCACGCAGACGATCCCAAAGGCGATCAGCGCCCAGAAGCCCGGCCCCAGCAGGCGGCGACGGCCGTACAGCGCCGGGTCGCGCGGCGCGTCGGAGTCAACGGGATCGGGAGCGAGCGTCATGCGCCATTCGTGCCCCACACGGCCGCGCCGCGCAATGTTCAGCTAGAGCGTGAGCAGCGCCAGCAGCGCGGTTTCATCCGGGTGCGGCGCGGACGTCACGCCCCCCAGCCCCCCGGCCTGCAACAGCCCTTCAAGCGGTCGCGCCACGGCCGCCGACAGGCACAAGGCCCGCAACGCCGGCGCGGGACGTTCCGCAAGACAGCACGACAGCGCCCGCGCCGCGCGCGGCGAATGCAGCAGCACCGCCTCCAGCTGATCGAGCCCGGACAGGGTGGAAGACGAGGGATCGCGCTCGACCGCCTCATAGACCGCCAATCGCCGGGCGTTCAGCCCCGTGGAAACCAGGGGCGTGACCAGGTCGCCCGCCGGCTCCAGCGCCGACGGATGCAGCACCGCGCCATCCAACCGCCCTGCGTGGTCCAGGATCAGGGCCGTCAGGGCTTCGACGTCGCCCGCGGCCGAGGTGACGGACGAGAACCCCGCCTCGCGCGCCGCCCGCGCGGTCCGGTCGCCGACCGCAAACACCGGCCGATCCCGGCCGGCGTCGAGGCGGGCGAAGGCGGCGACGCCGTTGACGCTGGTGAAGGCCAGGGCCGCGACGCCGGCCAGGTCGACGGGTGGAGAAAGATCGCGGACTTCCAGCAACGGATCGATCAGCGGCGCCAGACCCATGGCCTCCAGGCGGGCGGCGGTGCCCTCCGCGCCCGGCAAGGCCCGGGTGACCCAGATCCGCCGCGCGCCGACCGTCATCGCCTAGTCCGTCAGGATCAGGGCCGGACCGCCCTCGGCGCGGACGGCGCCGCCGAGCTCCAGTCCCAGGCCCCGGGCCTCGTCGGCGGCGTTCGGGCTGGACAGGGTGACCGAGCCCTCGCGGCGGAAGCGCTGGGCGCCGTCGGGAGTCAGGGCCTCGACGATCATCGTCAGCGCCAGGCCGTCCAGCCGGGCATGGGCGCCGACCGCCGTGCGGCACGAACCCTCCAGGGCATAGAGCGCGCCCCTTTCGGCGGCGACCGCCAGGGTGGTCGCCTGGCAGCGCACGGACTGCAGCCAGGGCAGATCGACGTCCTCGGCGCGGGTCTCGATGACCAGGGCGCCTTGGCCCGGCGCCGGCGGCGCGGCCAGCGGGTCGAGCCAGCTACAGGTCAGGTGGCCCAGGCCCAGGCGATTGAGGCCCGACTGGGCCAGCAGGATGGCGTCGGCCTCGCCGCGCTCCAGCTTGGCCAGGCGCGTGTCGACATTGCCGCGCAGCATGACGATCTCGAGATCGGGACGCACGTGCAGCGCCTGGGCCTGCCGGCGTAGCGAGGCCGTGCCCAGCCGCGCCCCGTGCGGCAGATCCTCCAGGCGCTCGGCCAAATGGCTGATGAAGGCGTCGCGCGGATCCTCGCGCTCGGGCGTCGCCGCCAGCACCAGGCCGGGCGGCAATTCGGCGGGCATGTCCTTGAGGGAATGCACCGCGCAGTCGATGCGGCCGTCCAGCAGGGCCTCCTCGATCTCCTTGGTGAACAGCCCCTTGCCGCCGATCTCCATCAGCCGGCGATCCTGGATGCGGTCGCCGCTGGTGACGATCGGGACCAACTGGGCGAAGGCGTCGAGATCGTCGCCGGGCGTCCAGCCGAGCGCGGCCGCGATGCGGGCCTGCATCAGGCCGGACTGGGCCAGCGACAGCTTCGAGCCGCGGGCGCCGATGCGGATGGGTTGCCGGGACACGGTGGGGGCGTTACCTGCAGAGCGAATAAGAGCCTTCGCTGCTACAGGAGCGGCGGGACCCCGGCAACCGAATGACGCCCCTTACGGAATCGACGCTCACCATCCTCGGCCTGGAGACCAGCTGCGACGAGACCGCCGCGTCCGTCGTGCGCCGGGCTGCGGACGGCCGTGTCGAGGTGCTGTCGTCTATCGTCGGCACGCAGTTCGAGCAGCACGCCCCGTTCGGCGGCGTGGTGCCGGAGATCGCCGCCCGCGCCCATGTGGAAGCCATCGACGCCGTCGCCGCCGAAGCCATGCGCGCGGCGAATATCGGCTTCGACGCCCTGGACGGGGTGGCCGCCACCGCCGGCCCGGGCCTGGTGGGCGGGGTGATGGTCGGCCTGGCGTTCGGCAAGGCCGTGGCCCTGGCCCGCGACCTGCCGCTGGTGGCTGTCAACCACCTGGAGGGTCACGCGGTGTCGGCTCGGTTGGGGGCGTCGATCGATTATCCCTTCCTGCTGCTGCTGGTGTCGGGCGGTCACTGCCAACTGCTGGAGGTGGCCGGGGTGGGGGCCTGCACCCGGCTGGGCACCACGATCGACGACGCGGCCGGCGAGGCCTTCGACAAGATCGCCAAGAGCCTGGGCCTGCCCTATCCCGGCGGTCCGGCCTTGGAAAAACTGGCGGCGTCCGGCGACCCGACGAAGTTCGACCTGCCGCGCGCGCTGCTAGGCCGCAAGGACTGCGACTTCTCGTTCTCGGGCCTGAAGACCGCCGCCGCCCGGCTGGCCGAGAAGATTACTGACGACCCGCAGCGCGCCGACTTGGCCGCCGCCGTACAGTTCGCCATCGCCCGCCAGCTGTCCGAACGCACGGATCGGGCCATGAAGCTGTATGCCGCCGCCCACCCGCGCCAGGACCTGCGCTTCGTGGTGGCCGGAGGCGTGGCGGCCAACAGCGCGGTGCGCGCGGCCCTGCAAAGGAACTGCGCCGACAACGGCTTTTCGTTCGACGCCCCGCCCCTGGCCTATTGCACCGACAACGCCGCCATGATCGCCCTGGCCGGGGCCGAGCGGTTGGCGCTGGGAATTTCCGATGATCTGGACGCCGTGGCGCGTCCGCGTTGGCCCCTGGACGAGGCGGCGGCGTTATCCAATCCGAGCAACAGTTTCGGCCGCAAGGGAGCCAAGGCGTGAACTTCAATCATGCGGGCGTCATCGGCGCAGGCGCCTGGGGCACGGCCCTGGCCCAGGTCGCCGCCCGGGCGGGCCTCCAGGTCACCCTGCAGGCCCGCGAGCCCGAGGTCGTCGCCTCGATCGCCGCCGAGCGCGAGAATGCAATGTTCCTGCCCGGGGTGAAGCTGGAGGACGCCGTCACGGCCGCGCCCGGCCTCGACGCCTTGGCGTCCTGCGACCTGATCCTGGCCGTGCCGCCCGCCCAGCACCTGCGCTCGGCCCTCATGGCGTTGAAGCCGCACCTGAAGGCCGGTGCGCCGGTGGTGCTGTGCTCCAAGGGCGTCGAGCAGGGCACGCTAAAACTGATGAGCGACGTCGCCTTCGAGGTGCTGCCCGACGCGCCGATCGCCGTGCTTTCGGGACCCAGCTTCGCCGGAGAGGTGGCGCGCGGCCTGCCGACCGCGGTCACCTTGGCTTGCGAGGACGAGGACCTGGGCCGCCGCATCGGCGAGGCGATCGCCATCCCGACTTTCCGTCCCTACTGGGCCGCCGACGTGATCGGCGCCGAGGCCGGCGCAGCGGTCAAGAACGTCCTAGCCATCGCTTGCGGCATCTCCGAGGGCAAGGGCCTGGGCCGCAGCGCCCACGCCGCCCTGATCACCCGCGGCTTCGCCGAGCTGACCCGCCTGGCCGTGGCGCTCGGCGGCAAGGCCGAAACCCTGGCTGGCCTATGCGGCCTGGGCGACCTGGTCCTGACCTGCTCAAGCCCCCAATCGCGCAACATGAGCGTCGGCCTGGCCCTGGGGGGCGGCCAGACCCTGGAACAAGCCCTGGCCGGCAAGGTCTCGGTGGCCGAGGGCGTCGCCTCCGCGCCCGCCGTCCGCGCCCTGGCCCGCTCGCTGGGGGTCGAGACCCCGATCTGCGAGGCCGTCGCCGCCATCCTGGCCGGCGAGGTCGATGTCGACAGCGCCATCCTGGGCCTGCTGTCGCGACCTCTGAAGGCCGAGGCCTGACTACGATTGGGGACAGGCGCATGCGCCTGTCCCCGTCCGCATCTTGAAAGGAACCGCCCCATGCCCCTCTACGCCATCATCTGCAAGGACAAGCCCGGCGTGCTCGAAACCCGCCTGGCGACCCGCCCGACCCACCTCGACTACCTGAACAACAGCCCGAACCTGAAACTGGCCGGCGCCCTGCTGGACGACGACGGCAATCCGATCGGATCGATCATCGTGGTCGAAGCCGAGGACAAGGCCGCCGCCCAGGCGCAGGCCGACAACGACCCGTTCACCGCCGCCGGCGTGTTCGAGAGTGTCGAGGTGCACTTCTGGCGACTGGCGATCGGCAGCCTTTGAGCCGAACCGGCCCTTCCAACCCCGCCCGGCCCGCCGCCGGCGCGATCCTGTGCGCGCTGGACGAGATCGCCTCGCCCGGCGCGCGGGGCTTCCGCTTTCGGAGGGAGGACGCCGTGTTCGCCGGCTTCGTCGTGCGACGAGGCGACACCGTGGTCGGCTATGTCGACAGCTGCCCGCACGCCGGCTGGCCCCTCGCCGGGCCGAACGGCCGCTTCCTGACCCGCGAGAACGACCTGATCCTCTGCGCCGGGCATGCGGCCCTGTTCAGGATCGAGGACGGCGCGATGGTCGCGGGCCCGTGCCAGGACGTCGCCCTGACGCCATGGCCGGTGCGTATCCAAGGTTCGGACATCGTCGTCGCCTAGAACCTCGTCTTAACCCGTTCGACCTAGGCTTGCGCCCGACACAAACCGGGAAACCGCGCCATGGCCGACGGGTCCACGACCAATTTCGACGCCGAACTGACCGACGCCCAAGACGCCCGCGGCCTGGGAGCCAAGCTGCGTTCGTTCGCCAAGGTCAATCCGCGTTTCGCCCCGGACCTGGCCCGCACGATGCTGGCCAAGCGCGACCACTCGGTGGTCGACGCCTTCAACGCCCACAGTGAAAAGACCGGCTACGAGTTCACCTCGGGCTGGGCCTCGAACAACATCCCGTTCGTCACCCCGCTGCTGCGCGACTTCGCCGGCAAGCGCGGCGATACGAGCATCCGGTACCTCGAGATCGGGGCCTACGAAGGCCGCAACCTGGCGTTCATGGACTGGCTGATGCCGGACCGCCTGGAGGTGACCGTCATCGACCCCTGGTTCGACGAGGCCCTGAACCCGGAAGAGAAGTACCACGCCGTCGAGCCGCGCTTTCACCGCAACATGGCCCGCACCTCGTTCCGGTCGATGACCGCGCGCAAGGGGTTCTCCACCTACGAACTGCCCAAGATGTTGGCGGCCGGCGAGCAGTTCGACCTGATCTATGTCGACGGCAGCCACACGGCCCTGGCCGTGCTGATCGACCTGTGCTTCTGCGCCAGCCTGCTGAGCGTGGGCGGCATGATGGTGCTGGACGACTACTGGCACGACATCAGCGAGATCGGCGGCCCGGGCGTCAAGCAGGCCACCGACCAGTTCTACGGCGCCTTCGGCCGCTATTTCGAGATCACGGCGGTGTACCGCCAAGTGGCCCTGACCAAGATTGCCGAAATCCCGCGGTAGGGTTCCACGATTGGGGGACAGGCGCATGCGCCTGTCCCCATCCGAGGTCTAGATCCGCTTCTCCGCCGAAAAGTCGGCCAGGTCCTCGATCAGCGACCTGGCTGCCTGGGCCACCAGCGCGCCGCCCTTCTCGGGCGTGGCCTGGGCCGGGTCCGAGCCCATGCGGCCGTCCGCGTAGCGGGCCCGGAAGTCCAGCGCCTCGCGGATCGGGCCGGTCGGGGCGATCTTCGGTTCGTAGGCGGCGGTCTTGATGGTGTCCGGATAGGCCCATTGCGTCACCGCGATCTCCGACGGCGTCGCATGGCTGCCATGGCCGACCGGGAACTGCTGGTTGGCCAGGCTCATCACGCCCTTCAGGTCCCACCAGTTCTTCAGCTTCAGGGCGAACGGCGCGCGCTCCTGGCGGAAGCTGTACTCGGCGTAGATCTCGGAGAAAGCCGCCTCGATCGAGGCGACGTTGCCGCCGTGCCCGTTCAGGAAATAGATCTTCTCGAAACCGTGCGCGCCCAGCGATCGCACCCAGTCGCCGATCGCGGCGATGAAGGTCGAGGGCCGCAGGAAGATCGTCCCCGGAAACGCCAGATGGTGCTGAGCCATGCCGACGTTGAAGGTCGGGGCCACCAATACGCTGTCCGACAGTTTCGCGGCCTCGTGCGAGATGATTTCCGGGCATAGCCAGTCGGTGCCCAGCAGCCCCGTGGGGCCATGCTGCTCGTTCGAGCCGATCGGCACGACCACCGTTCTCGACGTCTGCAGATAGGCCTCGATCTCGGACCAGGTCGAAAGGGCGAGCAGCATGGCTGGAAACTCCGCGAGAAATCCTGGGCGGCGTCAGGAAGGGCGCACGCCTACAACTTGGGCACGGCTTTACGCCCATCCTAGGGTCAAGCCGACCCTTTGCGGACAGGAGCACCATCCATGACGCTGCAGCTCGGCGACATCGTTCCGGACTTCACCCAGGCCTCGACCGAGGGCCGGATCCACTTCCACGACTGGGCCCAGGGCGCGTGGGTGGTGCTGTTCTCGCATCCCAAGGACTACACCCCCGTCTGCACCACTGAACTGGGAACCGTGGCCAAGCTGAAGCCCGAATTCGACAAGCGGAACGTCAAGGTGATCGGCCTGTCGGTGGACGGGCTGGAGAACCACGGCGGTTGGGCGGCCGACATCGAGGAAACCCAGGGCGCGAAGTTGAACTTCCCGCTGATCGCCGACACCGACCGCTCGGTGTCCAACCTCTACGGCATGATCCACCCCAACGCCTCGGACACCCTGACCGTGCGCTCGGTGTTCATCATCGACCCCAACAAGAAGCTGCGGCTGTCCCTGACCTATCCGGCCTCGACCGGGCGGAACTTCGACGAGATCCTGCGGGTGATCGACAGCCTGCAACTGACCGACGGCCACAAGGTGGCCACCCCGGCCAACTGGACCCAAGGCGGGGACGTGATCATCGTCCCGTCGGTCGACAACGAGACGGCGAAAACGCTGTTCCCGGGCGGCTGGGAAGAGCAGAAGCCATATCTGCGGGTGATCAAACAGCCGGCCTGATCCGCGAGCCTTGAACGGCGCACGCCAAACGCGTTAGGCGAGGCCTGCGCCGTTCAAAGCCGAGGCTTCCATGACATCGATCCTGCTCGCCCTCCTCCTTGGAGCGGCGACCATGGCGCCAGCGGCCCAGGACCAGGCCGGCAACCGCCTCGAGGCCTTCGCCGCGACGCCGCCGCAAGGCCCCGAAGGTGCGCCGCCGCTGCATTGCACCGCCGACCGCGGCTGGTGCGCGGAGATCAGCCGCGACGTCGACCAGAACACCTCGGCGTTGCACGTGTTCGCCGGAACGCCGACCGGCCAGCCGCCGGCCGCGACCCTGGACCTGGGCAGCGACGACAATGACGACCTGGCGCTGTGGCCGTCGATCGTCCGCACCGCCGGATCCCGGCCCGACGTGATCGTCGGGGTGGAGCGCCATGTCAGCACCAGCTTTTCCGGCGGCGGCGGCGCGGCCACCCAGCTCCAGCTGATCCGGGTGCGGGGCGATCAGGCCAAGCCGGTGCTGAACGCGCCGGTCTTTGGTTCGCTGCTGATCCGCGCCTGTTTCGGTGAACGCGACTTCTGGCTGCGACGCGGCGCCTGCCACGACGAGTATAATTTCGCCGGCGACCTGACGCTGGATCCGACCACCGCCGTGGGTCCGCCGCGCCTGGTGTTCGCGACCAAGGCCACGACCTTCCCCGCCGGCGCCCTGCGGGCCGGGGACGCCGCGCGTGGCCGGCTGCGGGCCCGCGACCTGATCACCGTCCCCGACCCCGCCTGCAGCTACCGGCGGATCTTTGCCTTCGACCCGGCCTCGGACGCCTACGCGCCCGACAGGCCGCTGCCCGAGTGCGAAGCCTATACCGTGCCCTGAACGGACAATCGTTTCGGAGAAATCGCAGTGGTCTTCTTGCGCGGGACATCCCGCCGCGCATAACTCCGCCGCAACGAGATCATGGGAGTACGCGGCGTGAGCGACGGACAGGTTTTTCCGGTTCCCGACGACTGGGCGGGCAAGGCCCATATCGACGCCGCCGGCTACGAGGCCGCCGTGGCCCGGGTCGAGGCCGATCCCGAGGGCTACTGGCGCGACCTGGCCGGCCGGCTGGACTGGATCCAGGCGCCGACCAAGATCAAGGACGTCTCGTTCGCCAAGGACGACTTCCATATCCACTGGTACGCCGACGGCGTGCTGAACGCCTCGGCCAACTGCCTGGACCGCCACCTGCCGCACCGCAAGGACGACGTGGCTCTGGTCTTCGAGGGCGACGAGCCGGGCCATTCCTACACTGTGACCTATGGCGAGCTGCACGAGCAGGTCTGCCGGATGGCCAATGTCCTCAAGGACCTGGGGGCAAAAAAGGGCGACCGGGTCACCATCTACCTGCCGATGATCCCACTGGCGGCCGTGGCCATGCTGGCCTGCGCGCGGATCGGCGCGATCCATTCGGTGGTGTTCGGCGGCTTCTCGCCGGACTCGATCGCCGGCCGCATCCAGGATTGCGAAAGCCGCCTGGTGATCACCGCAGACCAGGGCTGTCGGGGCGGCAAGCGCGTGCCGCTGAAGGCCAATGTCGACAAGGCGCTGGAGCAGTGCCCGCAGGTCGACAAGGTGCTGCTGATCCGGTGGACCGGCGCGGAGGTTCCGGTGGTCGAGGGCCGCGACGTGGTCTGGGACGAGGTCAAGGACGCCGCCTCGGCGACCTGCGCCCCCGAACCGATGAACGCCGAGGACCCGCTGTTCATCCTCTACACCTCCGGCTCGACGGGTAAGCCAAAGGGGGTGATGCACACCACCGGCGGCTACTTGGCCTGGGCCAGCTGGACTCACGAGGCGGTGTTCGACTATCGCCGCGGCGAGGTGTTCTGGTGCACCGCCGACGTCGGCTGGGTGACCGGTCACAGCTATGTCGTCTACGGCCCGCTGGCCAACGGCGGGACCAGCCTGATCTTCGAGGGCGTACCCAACTATCCGACTCCGGCCCGGTTCTGGGAGGTGGTCGACAAGCACAAGGTCGAGATCTTCTACACCGCCCCTACGGCCCTGCGCGCCCTGATGCGCGAGGGCGACGACCACGTGACCAAGAACGACCTGTCGTCCCTGCGCCTGCTGGGCAGCGTCGGCGAGCCGATCAATCCGGAAGCCTGGCTCTGGTACCACCGGGTGGTCGGCAAGGACCGCCTGCCGATCGTCGACACCTGGTGGCAGACCGAGACCGGCGGCATCCTGGTCTCGCCCCTGCCCGGCGCCACCGCCCTGAAGCCCGGTTCGGCCACCAAGCCCCTGCCCGGGGTCAAGCTGCAGCTGGTCGACGCCGACGGCAAGGTCCTGGAGGGCGCCACCGAGGGCAACCTGCTGATCACCGACAGCTGGCCGGGCCAGATGCGCGGCGTCTACGGCGACCACGAGCGGTTCTTCGCCACCTACTTCTCGGCCTATCCGGGCAAGTACTTCACCGGCGACGGCTGCCGGCGCGACGAGGACGGCTATTACTGGATCACCGGCCGGGTCGACGACGTGATCAACGTCTCGGGCCACCGCCTGGGCACCGCCGAGATCGAAAGCGCCCTGGTCGCCCATGACACCGTCGCCGAGGCCGCCGTGGTCGGCTACCCGCACGACATCAAGGGACAGGGCGTCTACGCCTATGTGACGCTGAAGGCGGGGATCGAGGCGACCGACCAGCTGCGCAAGGACCTGATCCTCTGGGTGCGCCAGGAGATCGGCCCGTTCGCTGCGCCGGACGTGCTGCAATGGGCGCCCGGCCTGCCCAAGACCCGCTCGGGCAAGATCATGCGCCGCATCCTGCGCAAGATCGCCGAGAACGAACTGGGCAGCCTGGGCGACACCTCGACCCTGGCCGACCCCTCCGTGGTCGACGACCTAGTGAAGAATCGCGCAGGGGGCTGATGCGCCGCACACCGAAACTCGGCTAGGCTGGGCCCATGCGTGGCCGAGCCCTTGTCGTTGCGTTCGTGATGCTGGCGACCCCCGCGCTCGCCAGACCGCCAGAAGCCAACCCCGATTGGCTACGGCGGATCGAAAGCGGCGACGTCGCCCTGGAGGCCCACGCCGACCCTGGGGGCCGCGGCGGCCAGGTGCGGGCGATGATCGACATCGCCGCGCCGCCGCAGGTGGTCTGGACCACGATCCTCGACTGCGAACGAGCCGCGCGGATGACGCCCAGCGTCAAGCGGTGCACCGTGCTGTCGCGCGACGAAGCCGGCCGGGTGGAGCTGCGGGAACACGTGGTCAAGTGGAGCTTCCTGCTTCCGGCCCTGCACTCGACCTCGCGGCTGACCCTCGAGCCCTACCGGCGTATCGCCTTCCGTTGCGAAACCGGCGACATCAAGGATTGCGAGGGCCAGTGGCTGCTGGAGCCGCTGGACGGCGGACGAACCACCCGCGTCACCTACGAGAACCGCGCCACTGCGCCCTTCGGCCTGCCCAGCGGCGTGACCACCATGGCCATGCGCCGCGACGTCCCCGCCGCCCTGCGAGCCTTGCGCCGCGAAAGCGTGGCGGCGGCGCGATGAGCGGATCACCCGACGGGCTTTGGCTCTTCGACGGGATCTGCAACCTGTGTTCCGGCTCGGTCCGAACGGTGATGGCCCTCGATCGCAAGGGCCTGATCCGCTTCACCCCGATCCAGTCGGCCTATGGACGACAATTGGCCCAGGACCATGGAATCAACCCGGACCAGCCGACCAGCTTCCTGTTCCTCGACTCCGGCCGAGCGCTGGAGAAGAGCGCGGCGATCCTGGCGCTGCTGCGGCGGCTGGGCGCGCCCTGGTCGTGGCTGGCGGTGGTCGACGTCTTGCCGCGCGCGTGGCTGGACGGCGCCTATGATTGGCTGGCCGCCAACCGCTACCGACTGATGGGCAAGCGCGCGACCTGCATGCTGCCGACGCCCGAGCAGCGGGCCCGCTTCATCCTCGATCCGCCGATTTCGTGAGCGACGCCCGCAAGCGCATCGTCCTGGTCGGCGCCAGCGGCGTTTTCGGACAGCGACTGGCGGCGATGATCGCCCGCTGGCCCGACGTCGTGCTGGTGCTGGCGGCCCGCGACCTCGTCCGCCTGGACGCAGTGGCGGCCGAGCTGGCCAAGACTGGGCCGGCCGCGACGATCGAGGTTGCCCAGCTCGATCGCCTGAATCCCGTCGGGCTATGCGCGCTGGGGGCCTGGGCGGTGGTCGACGCGGCCGGGCCGTTCCAGGGTCAGGACCACGCCTTTCCCCGCGCGGTGCTCGCGGCCCGAGCCCACTATGTCGACCTAGCCGACGCCCGCGACTTCGTGGCCGGCTTCGAGGCCGCGCTCGACGGCCAGGCCCGCGTCGACCAGCGCTGGGCGATCACCGGCGCCAGCTCGACCCCCGCCCTCAGCCACGCCGCCCTCGACGCGATGACCGCCGGCTGGACTCGGATCGACCGGATCGAGGCGGCGATCTCGCCGGGCGCGCGAGCGCCGCGCGGCCTCTCGGTGATCCGCGCCATCCTGGCCTGGGCCGGCGCGCCGGTCCGGGTGTTCGCCCAGGGCCATTGGGCGACCCGGCCCGGCTGGAGCGACCCGCGCCGCACGCCTTTCCCGGCCCTCGGCCGCCGCTGGTCCAGCCTGGCCGAGACGCCCGATCTCGACCTGCTGCCCGCCCGCTTCCACGTCCGCCGCGACGCGATCTTCCGCGCCGGGCTGGAGCTTCCGATTCTGCACCTGGGCCTGTGGACGGTGAGCCTGGCTCGACGGGCCCGGTTGATCCCGACCCTGGAGCCGCTGGCCGTGCTGCTGGGCGAAGCGGCGGGCCTTGTGGCGCCGCTGGGCTCGGACCGCGGCGGCATGGTGGTCAGCGCCGAGGGCCTGGACGCCGACGGCGCGCGGCGCCTGGCGCGCTGGAGCCTGTGCGCTGAGGCCGGCGCGGGTCCCCACACCCCGGCCGCCCCGGCGGCGGCCACCCTGCGCGCCCTGCTCGACGGCCGGCTGGGCCAACCCCGCGCCACCCCCTGCGTCGGCCTGGTCGGCCTGGACGCCATCCTGCGTGAACTGGGCGGCCTGCCGATCCGCACCCGGCTGGAAAGCCAGAGCCAGGACACGCCCGGCCTGTTTCCTCGCCTGCTCGGCGACCCGTGGGAGACCCGGCCCGAGGTCGTTCGCCGCGCCCACGCCGGCGTCGATCCCGTCACCCTAACGGGACGGGCCCGCGCTCGCGGCGCGCCCGGCCTGCCCGCCCTGGTCCGCCGCCTGCAGGGCCTGCCGCCCCCCAGCCCGCACGCGACGACGGTGACGATCACGCCGACGGCGGGCGGCGAGCGCTGGGTCCGCCGATTCGGCGAGCGCACCTTCGCCTCGACGATCGCGCCGACCCGCGACGATCCGTGGACGTTCGAGGAAACGGCCGGGGTCCTGACCTTCCGCTTCGCGGTCGCACCCTATCCCGACGGCTTCTCCTGGACCTTCGAGGGTTGGCGGCTGGGCTCGGTCGCCTTGCCCCGCGCCTGGGCGCCGCGCATCCGGGCCCGGACGTTCGGCCTCTCAAGCAGGAATGGGGACGGCGCCTACCGCTTCCGCGTGCTGGTCGCCCATCCCTGGCTGGGCGTGATCTTCGGCTATGCCGGCCGGCTTGATCCGGGCCCGATCACTTGGGGCGGGGCGTGACGGTCAGCTTGTAGGGAACGTACAGCGCCAGTTCGAGCGGCCCGGACTGGTACCAGGACAACGGCAGTTGCAACCCCTCGGCGGCGACCGCATAGTCCGACCCGAAAGTCCCCGCCACTTTGCGAGCGTCCTCCGCCACCAGGGCAAGCACCTCGCCGCGATAGCGTTGCGGGCCGATCAGGGTCAGGTTCCAGTTCTCGGTCGGCAGGATCTCGGTGCGGCCGGCCTTGGCGGTCTTCTCGGCGAAGGCCTTGATGCGGCCGGTGGCGGCGTCGAAGGTGTCGGCCGGCGCCACACGGGTCTTGACCACCAGCAGGGCGACGCTGGTGTCGGGCTTGCCGTCCGGGTGGATCACCGCGTCGAGCATGGTGTCGTCGAAGCGGCCGATCACCTCCTCGCCCTCCAGGCCCAGCTCGATCCCCGCCCCCGGCGCGGCCTTGATCATGTTGCGCAGGGTAGCCTTCAGTTCCTGCTTGCGCTGAGAAAGGTCGCGGGTGTCGCATACCACCCGCACCGTGGTGATCAGGTTGTCGGCCCGCTTGCCGAGCGTCACGAACGGCGTCTTGACCGGATCGTAGTCGGTCATCCGTGCGCCGGTGACCACGACCTCGTCCAACCCTGACTGGCGAGCCTGAGCCGGGACGGAGACGACGGCGAGCGCCGCCAGGGCGCAAGCGACGGGCAGAGACTTCATGCGGCTTCCCCCTTCTGACCATCTTTCCACCAGAAGATGCACGGCCACGCTCGCCGGGCAATGCCCGCGCTTCATGACAAGACGGTAATCTTGGCGCCTTCGGCCCGGGTGCTAGGGTCGCGCCCTCAAGCTTTCGGAGCGCCGTCCCCATGATCCGTCCCGCCGCCAAGGCCGCCCTCGTCGCGCTGGCCCTTTCGACCACCGCGCTGTCGCCGGTGGTTCATGCGCAGACCAGGCCAGCCGCCGCCGGCGTGGCGGTGCCGCCGATCGTCTACAAGGAGCGGACCCTCCCTAACGGCCTGAAGGTCTACGCCTCGCGTGACGCCAGCACGCCCAACGTGACGGTGCAGGTCTGGTACGGGGTGGGCAGCAAGGACGACCCTCAGGGCCGTTCGGGCTTCGCGCACCTGTTCGAACACCTGATGTTCAAGTCGACGCGCAACATGCCGAACGAGTTCTTTGATCGGCTGACCGAGGACGTCGGCGGCTTCAACAACGCCTCCACCTACGACGACTTCACCAACTATTACGAGGTGGTGCCGGCCAACCACCTGCAGCGCCTGCTGTGGGCCGAGGCCGAGCGCCTGGGTTCGCTGGTCATCGATGACGCGGTGTTCAAGTCCGAACGCGACGTCGTCAAGGAAGAGCTGCGTCAGCGGGTCCTGGCCAATCCCTACGGCCGATTCTTCGCCCTGAACATCACAAAAGCCTCGTTCGCCGACCATCCTTACAAACGGCCGGGGATCGGCTCGATCGAGGAACTGGACGCCGCCACGGTCGACGACGTCCGCGCCTTCCACCAGGCCTATTACCGCCCCGACAACGCCGCCCTGATCGTGGTCGGCAATTTCGACGAGGCGCAGCTGAACGCTTGGGTCGATCAGTATTTCGGCCCGCTGAAGGCCCCCGCCACGCCGATCAAGCAGGTGACAACGGTCGAGCCGGCCCGCACCGGATCCAAGGTGGTCACCACCTACGGTCCGAACGTGCCCCTGCCGGCCGTGGCCATGACCTGGCTGGCCCCTGCCGCCGCCGATCCCGATGTTCCGGCCCTGGCGGTTCTTGACGCCATCCTGTCGGCCGGCAAGTCCTCGCGTCTCTATGACAGCCTGGTCTACGACCAGAAGATCGCCCAGCAGATCTTCTCGTCGGCGCCCGACAACGCCCAGCCCGGCCTGTTCTACGTCGGCGCTATCATGGCGGGCGGCAAGACCGTCGAACAGGGCGAGGCCTCGCTGAGCGCCCAGGTCGCCAAGCTGCGCACGGCCCCGCCCACCATCGCCGAGCTGGCCGAGGCCAAGGCCGGCCTGCTGGCCGACGCCGTCCGCGGTCGCGAGACCATCGACGGCCGCGCCTTCGCGATCGGCTACGCCCTGCGGACCGAAGGCGACGCCCAGCGCGCCAACACCGATCTGGCCGCCCTGCAGGCGGTGACTGCCGCCGACGTCCAGCGCGTAGCGGCCAAGTACCTGGCCGACGACCGTAAGGTGACCATCCGCTATCTGCCCGAATCGGCCAGACCGGCGGGCGCCAAGGACCCGTTCGAGGGGCCCAAGCCCACTCCGTCCGTCACCTACAGCGGCCCAGTCACCGCCCTGGCTCCGGCGGCCGAGCGCGTCGCTCCGCCCGCGCCGGGCGCGGCGGTGTCGCCCGTGCTTCCCTCGCCCGTGGAGAAGACGCTGGCCAACGGCCTGCGGGTCATCGTCGCCAAGAGCAGCGACCTGCCGCTGATCACCGCCGACCTGACCGTGCGCGGCGGTTCGGGCGCGGACCCCGCCGGCCTGGCAGGCGTCTCCAGCCTGACCGCCGAACTGTTGACCGAGGGCACCAAGACCCGCACCGCCACCCAGGTGGCCGCCGCCACCGAGGCGCTCGGCGCCAATCTGGAAGCCGGTTCCGGCTGGGAGGCCACCTCCCTGACCCTCAGCGTCATCGCCGACAAGGCCGCCCAAGGCCTGGCGATCATGGCCGACGTCGCCCAGAACCCGACCTTCAAGGCCGACGAGCTGGAACGCGTGAAGACCGAGACCCTGGACGGTCTGTCCGTCGGATTCCAGCAGCCGGGCTCGGTCGCCGGCTTCGTCGTACCGACCGTGATCTATGCGGGCTCGGGCTATGGCCACGTGGCGGGCGGTACGCCGGGTTCGCTGCCGAAGATTCAGCGCGACGCCCTGGTCAAGACGCACGCCACGAACTGGCGTCCGGACAACGCCATCCTGGTGCTGACCGGCGACCTGACGCCCGAGCAGGGCTTCGCCCTGGCGGAAAAGGCGTTCGGCGGCTGGGCCAAGCCGGCCGGCCCTCCGCCGGCTCCGGTCAAGGGCCCGACGGGCTACGCGGCCAGGAACGTGATCGTCGACCTGCCCGGCACCGGTCAGGCCGCGGTCGTGGTGACCAAGCCGGCGATCCTGCGCGCCGACCCGCGCTATTATGCGGGCCTCGTCACCAACGGCGTGCTGGGCGGCGGCTATTCCTCCCGCCTCAACCAGGAGATCCGCATCAAGCGCGGCCTGTCGTACGGCGCCAGTTCCAGCCTCACGCCGCGCGCGGCGATCGGCGGCTTCTCGGCCAGCGTCCAGACCAAGAACGAGTCCGCCGCCCAGGTGGTGGGGCTGATCAAGGACGAGTTGACCCGGCTGGCCGCCGAGCCGACCTCGGCCTCCGAATTGGCGGCGCGCAAGTCGGTGCTGGTCGGCGGCTTCGGGCGCGACCTGGGCACCTCGGGCGGCCTGGCCGATATCCTGGGCAACCTGGCGATCTATGGCGTCCCGCTGAACGAGATCCAGGCCTATACCAGCAAGGTCGAGGCGGTCAGCGCCGCCGACGTGCAAGCCTTCTCCAAGACCGTGCTCGATCCCGCCCAGACCAGCGTCATCGTGGTCGGCGACGCCAAGGCGATGGGCGAAGGGGTCAAGACCGCCGTCCCGGCCGCCCTGCAGATTCCGATCGACCAGCTCGACCTGGACAGTCCGACGCTGCGCAAGGGCAACTAGACGGACGCGCGCGGGTTGGGGGCATGCCATGAGCATGTCCCCGTCAGCTGCGTTCGGCCGCTGTATTTGAGTGGAGCGTTGAAATGTCCGAGCCGCCGCCCGCATCGCCGAGCGCCGCCCAACTCGCCTCCGCCTCCTATCGGCTGGCGGTGCTGGACCAGGACTTTCTGCTGGGCGAGTCGATGCGGGGCGTGCGGTTCCTGCTGGAGTTCGCCAAGGCCGACGAGGCTCTGCGGGCCTGGGGCGTACGCTCGACCATCGTGGTGTTCGGCAGCGCCCGCGTGCGCGAGGACGGTCCCGGACGGCAGCCTCACTGGTACGCCGAGGCCCGGCGCTTCGGCCGCATCGCCTCGGAGCGCGGCGGAGCGATCCACGCCACGGACGGGGTCCGCGACAACGTCATCGCCACCGGTGGCGGCCCTGGCGTGATGGAGGCGGCCAACCGCGGGGCCTGGGACGCCGGCGCGCCGTCGGTGGGCTTCAACATCACCCTGCCGCACGAGCAATGGCCCAATCCCTACGCCACGCCCGACCTGTCTTTCCGCTTCCACTACTTCGCCATGCGCAAGATGCACTTGGCGATGCGGGCCAACGCCCTGGTGGTGTTCCCCGGCGGCTTCGGCACCTTCGACGAGCTGTTCGAGATCCTGACCCTGCGCCAGACCGACAAGGCTCCGCGCATCCCCATCGTGCTGTTCGACGAGGCCTATTGGCGCTCGGTCGTGAATTTCGACAGCCTGGTCGAGCACGGCATGGTCAATCCCGCCGATCTGGAACTCTTCCGCTTCGCCGAGAGCGCCGAGACGGTGTGGTCCACCCTGCTGGCCTGCGGCCTCAAGCCCGGCGAGTCGATCGAACTGGAGCCTGAGCAGGCGCCGCCGACCGAGCCGGTCGCGCCATGAGCCTCGCCCAATGACAGAGGTCGACGTCGCCGTCATCGGAGCCGGGGCCGCTGGCCTGGCCGCGGCCGCCACCCTGGCCACCGCGCCGCTGAGCGTGGTGGTGCTGGAAGCCCAGGGCCGGATCGGCGGGCGGGCGCACACCGTCTCGCTGGCCAGCCTGCCGCTGGACCTCGGCTGCGAGTGGCTGCATTCGGCTGACCGCAACCCCCTGGTCACACCGATCGCCACCTCGGGCCTGACGATCGACAAGACCCCGCCGCCTTGGGCCAATCCGGAAACCACGATCAATTTCAGCGCCGCCGAGCGGGAGGCCTATGGCCGGGCGTTCGCGGCGTTCGACGAACGGGTCGAGGCGGCGGGCGGCGACGCGATCGACCGGCCCGCTTCGGATCTGATGGAGGCCGGCAACCGCTGGAACCCGCTGCTGAACGCCTTCAGCGCCTATTACAACGGCGCGGAATTCGACCAGGTCTCGGTCCGAGACTACGCCGCCTATGACGACAGCGAGGTCAACTGGCGGGTGGCCGAGGGCTATGGCGCGGCGATCGCCGGCCTAGCGCCGACAGGCGTCCGCATCGTCGGCGACTGTCCGGTCCGGCTGCTGCGCCATGACGGGCCCCGCTTGGCGCTGGAGACGCCCCGGGGCGTGGTCCAAGCCCGGGCAGCCATCGTCTGCGTGCCCACGGCCGTGCTGGCCGCCGGCGCCCTGCGGATCCTGCCCGAACTCCCCGCCAAGCTGGCCGCCGCCGAGGGCCTGCCGTTGGGCCTGGCCGACAAGGTGTTCCTCAAGCTCGACGAACCGGAGGCCTTCGCGGTAGAGGCGATGGTCTATGGCGCCGTCGACCGGGCGGCGACGGGCTCCTATCACCTGCGCCCGCTGGGTCGCCCGATCATCGAAGCCTTCTTCGGCGGGGCCCACGCCCGCGCCCTGGAGGCCGAGGGTCCCGGCGCAGCGGCGGCGTTCGCCATCGACGAGTTGGCGGGGATCTATGGAACCGGGCTTCGGCGGCGGGTCTCGGTACTGGCGCGAACCGCCTGGGCGGCCGATCCGTGGGCGCGGGGATCTTATTCCCACGCCCTGCCCGGCCGGGCCGGCGAGCGCGCCGTGCTGGCCACGCCCGTGGACGGCCGATTGTTCTTCGCCGGCGAAGCCTGTTCGCCCCATGCCTTCTCGACCGCGCATGGGGCCTGGGAGACGGGAGAGCTGGCGGCGCGCGAGGCGACGACGACCTTGGGAGTTTAAGCCCTCAAGCTCCGCTCAGCCGGTGAATGCCGGGATGAGCAGAAATAGGGTCAGGCCTTGGGCTTAGCCGGAGCCTTGGCCACGACCTTCGCTGCTGGCGCGACCGCAGCCTTGGGGGCCGCCGCCGGCTTGGCCAGCAGGTCGCGGATCTCGGTCAGCAGCTTTTCTTCCGGCGTGGGCGCGGACGGAGCCGGTTCGTCGGCGTCGGCGCGGCGGACTTGGTTGACCAGCTTGACCAGCAGGAACACCACCACGGCCACGATCAGGAACTGGATCACCGTGTTGATGAAGGCGCCGTACTGGACCGCCACCAACTCGACCGCCGGGGTCGCCGGGTCCTCGGGCTTAAGCACCCATTGCAGCTTGGAGAAGTCGAGCCCGCCCATAAGCAGGCCGATCGGCGGCATGATCACCTGGTCGACCAGGCTCTTGACGATCGAGTTGAAGGCCGCGCCGATAATGACGCCGACCGCCAGGTCGATGACGTTGCCGCGTGCGATGAACTCGCGGAATTCCTTGACGATGCTCATGCTGAACCTCTTCCGACTGGCGCGAAAGGCTGAGCGCGTTCGCCCCCGGCGGTCAAGTCTCGACCGGCCTACTCGTCGGCGTTCAGGCGACCGCGCAGTTCCTTGCCGCTCTTGAAGAACGGCACGTGCTTGGCCCGCACGTCGACGGTCTCGCCGGTGCGGGGATTGCGGCCGGCGCGAGCCGGACGCGAACGCACCGACAGGGCGCCGAAGCCCCGGAGCTCCACTCTTCCACCTTCTTCGAGCGAACCAATCATGCGCTCGAGAATGACGCCGACGACGCGCTCGACATCCTTCTGGGTCAGGTGCGGATTCTCGTTCGCGAGCCTGGCGATGAGTTCGGACTTGATCATCGATATCCCCGACGCGACTTGGCGGTCCTGGGGAGGCAGGACCCGACGCGCGTGCGACCTTTGCCCAAGCAAGCCTGAGTCTTCAAGGGGAAAGCTTGATATCGGCGTCGGGTTTGCGACCGGACCGGTTAACGGCGGCCCAAAAGAAAACGGCGGCCGGATCGCTCCGGCCGCCGCTCTTGGTCTTCGCAGTGAGGCGAAGGCTTAGTCCTTGGTGGCCCGCTCACGCAGGGCGGCGCCGAGGATGTCGCCCAGCGAAGCGCCGGAGTCCGACGAGCCGAACTGCTCGATGGCTTCCTTCTCTTCGGCCATTTCCAGCGACTTGATCGACATCGAGACGCGGCGAGCCGCCTTGTCGATGTTGGTGATCTGAGCGTCGACGCGGTCACCCACGGCGAAGCGCTCGGGGCGCTGTTCCTGACGGTCGCGCGACAGATCCGACTTGCGGATGAACGCGGTCATCAGGGCGTCGTCTTCACCGAAGCGCACTTCGATACCGCCGGTGGTGACTTCGGTCACGGTCACGGTGACCGTCTGGCCCTTGCGGTAGGTGTCGCCCGACATCGGATCGCCGCCCAGCTGCTTGATGCCCAGCGAGATGCGTTCCTTCTCGACGTCGACGTCCAGGACCTTGGCCTTGACGACGTCGCCCTTCTTGTAGCGAGCCATGGCTTCCTCGCCCGACGCGCTCCAGTCGATGTCCGACAGGTGGACCATGCCGTCGATGTCGTTGTCGAGGCCGATGAACAGACCGAATTCGGTCGCGTTCTTGACTTCGCCTTCGACGGTCGAGCCGACCGGGTGGGTTTCGAGGAACGAATCCCACGGATTGGCCAGGGCTTGCTTCAGGCCCAGCGAAACGCGGCGCTTGGACGGATCGACGTCCAGCACGACCACGTCGACTTCCTGCGAGGTCGACACGATCTTGCCGGGGTGGACGTTCTTCTTGGTCCACGACATTTCCGAGACGTGCACCAGGCCTTCGACACCGGCTTCCAGCTCCACGAAGGCGCCGTAATCGGTGATGTTGGTGATGCGGCCCGTGAACTTGGCGCCGACCGGGTACTTGGCTTCGACGCCGTCCCACGGATCCGACTGCAGCTGCTTCATGCCGAGGCTGATGCGCTGAGTGTCCGGGTTGATCTTGACGATCTGGACCTTCACGGTGTCGCCCACGGCGAGCACTTGGCTCGGGTGGTTGACGCGCTTCCAGCTCATGTCGGTGACGTGCAGCAGGCCGTCGATGCCGCCCAGGTCGACGAACGCACCGTAGTCGGTGATGTTCTTGACGACGCCTTCGCGGATTTCACCCTCTTGCAGCTGCGACACCAGTTCGGTGCGCTGCTCGGCGCGGGCTTCTTCCAGGATGGCGCGGCGCGAGACGACGATGTTGCCGCGCGGACGGTCCATCTTGAGGATGGCAAAGGGCTGTTCCTTGCCCATGAGCGGGCCGACGTCGCGCACCGGGCGGATATCGACCTGCGAGCCGGGCAGGAACGCCGAGGCGCCGCCCAGGTCGACGGTGAAGCCGCCCTTGACGCGACCGACGATGGCGCCGAGCACGGGTTCGTTCTTGGCGTAGACGCCTTCCAGACGGGTCCAGGCTTCTTCGCGCTTGGCCTTTTCGCGGCTGATGACCGCTTCGCCCAGGGCGTTTTCGAGGCGTTCCAGAAAGACTTCGACGGTGTCGCCGATCTTCACGGTGGCCTTGCCGGCTTCGTCGACGCCGAATTCCTTCAGCTGGACGCGGCCTTCGGTCTTCAGACCGACGTCGATGATCGCGAAGTCCTTCTCGATCCCAACGACCTTGCCTTTGACGACGGTGCCTTCAGCGAAGTCGCGGCCGCCCATGGAGTCGTTGAGGAGCGCTTCGAAATCGTCGCGCGTGGGGTTGAAGCTCATATCGTCAGCCATGCTGATCTTCGGTCTCTAGGTTGTGGGAAACCCTGCGATGAGCGCCGCCATGTGACGGTTCTCGGGATTCCGGTGATATGGATTTCTGATGCGGACCGCCGTGTCCTGAACGGCGGCGAGGCGGGCGGTGGATTAGCCCTTGGGGTTTCCCCACCGGGCGCGCGCCGTCTCGACGATGCGGCGGGCCGCATCGAAGGCCTGGGATATAGTCATTTCCGACGTATCAAGCAAGACGGCGTCGGAGGCCTGGGTCAGCGGGGCCGACGCACGACCGCTGTCGCGCTCGTCGCGCTTGCGGATGTCGGCCAAGATTTCATCGAAGGCGACGCTTTCGCCCTGGCCCAGCAGCTGCTTCCAGCGGCGGTCGGCGCGGACCTCGGGACTGGCGGTGACGAACAGCTTGGCCTGGGCGTCGGGAGCGATCACCGTGCCGATGTCGCGACCGTCGATGACGCTGCCGGGCTCGCGCAAGGCGAAGTCGCGCTGCAGGTCGAACAGGGCGGCGCGCACCCCCGCATGCACGGCCACCCGACTGGCCGCCTCGCCAGCGGCGCGGGTGCGCACCTCGGCCTTTTCCAGTTCGGCCAGCGCCAGCCCCCGTGCGGCGGCCTCGGCGGCGACAGCGTCGTCCAGGTCGCCGCTGGAGTCCAGCAGGCGCACGCCAACCGCGCGATACAGCAGGCCGGTGTCGAGCATCGGATAACCGTAGAACTCGGCCAAGCGAGAGGCGATCGTGCCCTTGCCCGAGGCGGCGGGACCGTCGACGGCGATGACGAAGGCCACGATCAGGCCTCGACCAGATCGCCGCCCAGGCCGCGCATCATCTCGGCGAAGCCGGGGAAGCTGGTGGCGATCATGCCCGGCTCGTCGATCGACACCGGCGCCTGGGCGGCCAGGCCAAGGATCAGGTGGCTCATGGCGATCCGGTGGTCGCCATGGGTCTCGACCATGGCCCCGCCGCGCGGCGCCTGGCCCGTGCCGCGGACGATGAACCCCTCGGGCTCCTCCTCGACGTCGACGCCGCAGGCTTCCAGGCCGGCGGCGGTCAGGGCGATGCGGTCGCTCTCCTTGACCCGCATCTCGCCGACGCCGCGCATGATCGTCTCGCCCGTGGCGAAGGCGGCCGCGATCGCCAGGATCGGATATTCGTCGATCATCGCCGGCGCGCGCTCGGGCGGCACGACGACGCCCTTCATGCTCGGCGAGTAGCGGGCGGTGATATCGCCGACCTGCTCGCCGCTGCTCTCCCGAACATTCGCGATCGTCAGGTCCGCGCCCATCTCCTGCAGCGTCGTGAACAGGCCCGTGCGCAGGTCGTTGAGCATCACGCCCTCGACCGTCACCTCCGAGCCCGGCACGATCAGGCCGGCCACCAGCGGGAAGGCCGCCGACGACGGGTCGCCGGGCACGGAGACGTGAGTCCCGACCAGCTTCTGGCCGGCCGGCAAGCGGATATGACGCACGACATGGTCGCCGTGGGCGCGATCCTCGACGATCACCTCTGCCCCGAAGGCCCGCAGCATGCGCTCGGTGTGGTCGCGGGTGGCTTCCGGCTCGATCACCTCGACGCCGCCCTCGGCGTGCAGGCCGGCCAGCAGCACGGCGGACTTCACCTGGGCCGAGGCCATCGGCAGTTTGTAGGACAGGCCACGCAGATTGCCGCCCTTCAGGGTCAGCGGCAGGCGACCCTTGTCACGGCCCAGCCAGGTGGCGCCCATTCGGGCCAGCGGATCCAACACTCGGCCCATCGGTCGGCCGCGCAGGGAGCTGTCGCCGGTGAAGGTGGCGCACAGCGCAAAGCCCGCCGCCGCGCCCATGATCAGCCGCACGCCGGTGCCGGCATTGCCGCAGTCGACCACGTCCGACGGCTCGGCGAAGCCGCCATGGCCCTCGATCCGCCAGCGGCCGACGCCCTCCTGCTCGACCCGCGCGCCGAAGGAACGCATGGCCTGGGCGGTCGCCAGCACGTCGGCGCCCTCCAGCAGGCCCTCGACCGTAGTGGTCCCCGAAGCCAGGGCGCCGAGGATCATCGAACGGTGGGAAATCGACTTGTCGCCGGGGGCCCGGACGGTTCCCCGCAAGGCCCCGCCGGGCGTGCTCTTCAGTCCAGCCGCCGTCATGCCGAAACCGGCTCCTTGGTCATGGTGGTTTTCGCGAGGGGATTGCTTTTGACAGCGGCCCTTCGTCATGGCAAGTGACCGGCCGCTTTTCCCATCTGGATCAAAGGGTCGCCGCCTTGGCCAATCCCGAATTGGGCGCAAAACAAATTTGCCCCAACTGCCAATCGAAATTCTACGACCTGGGCCGTCGCCCGGCCGTCTGTCCCAAGTGCGGGGAGACGTTTGATCCGGAAGAGGCGCTGAAGTCGCGCCGCGTCCGTGCTCGCGCCGTCACGCCGGACTACGACGCCGAGGACGAGAAGCCCGCCCCCGCTCCCAAGGAGGAGGATGGCTACGAGGACGAGGTCGACGAGACCCCGGAAATCGATGAGGCCGCCGAGGAGGTCGTCGAGCCCGACGACGACGACACCGATCCGACCGTCGCCCCGGCCCCGGCCGCCGACGACCTGGGCGTCGACTTCTCGGAAGACGAAGACCTGGCCGAGGACGAAGCCGACGACGTTCCGTTCCTCGAGGACGAAGACGACGAAGACGTCCTGGACGACGAGATCGAGGGCCTGCCGGGCGCGGACGACGACGACTAAAGCTCGTCCGCATCTCTCGGAAATTTTGCAGAACAATGGTTCGAAAATTTTTCCGAAAAAAGTTCGCCGGGAGGGTTGATCCAAAAATCCTCCCGGCATAGGTTCCGCGCCTCTTCGGGGGCCACCCACTCGGAACCGCTGGAGAGACTGAGGAATACCAACGCTTCCCATTGGGAAACTTGGGAAAACCTTGGGGCTATAGCTCAGCTGGTAGAGCGCTTGAATGGCATTCAAGAGGTCAGCGGTTCGACTCCGCTTAGCTCCACCAAGACGGCCGCTTCCCTAAAGGGAGCGGCCGTTTCCATGTCTGGCGTCCGGTTTCGGCGACGCCGCTCTCATACGCCCCATAGTGTCCGGGCCTCGTCGGCGACGACATCCGGATATTCCTCGGGCCAGAACAGCTTGGCCCTGGGCAGACGGCGCACGCCGCGCGAGTTCGGCAGTACACGGTCCAGATAATCCGGGCTTTCCTTGGCGAAGATGTCGTCGGCCATGCCCCAGACAATGCGCGTGGGCACCCTGCACCGGCGCAGGGCCGCCTCGATCCCGGCCAGGGGATTGGGGTCCAGGCCCAGGGCGTAGGCGTTGACCAGGGCCTTGCTGGCCGGGGCGGCGACCAGCGGGCCGAAATACATGGCGACCGCCGCGTCGGTGGGCTGGCTCGGGTCAGAGAAGCACATGCCGCCGAAACCTTGCGGCGAACGCGCCAGCATCGAGTCCTTGAACCAGGGAACCAGCCACTGGTCCGGATAGGTCCCCTCGCGGGCCAGGGCCAGGACCGGCTGCAGGGCCGGCGGCGGGCTGTCGGGCTCGACGTCGCAGTTGGTCAGCAGCAGGGTGCGCACCCGGTCCGGAAAACGGGTGACGAAGATCTGGGCCACCGCCCCGCCGCTGTCATTGGCGACCAGGTCGACCGAGGCGATCCCCAGCTTGTCGAGGAACGCGGCCAGCATGTCGGCCTGGTCGGACGGGGTCACGCCCTGGCCGGCCGCGACCCGGGTGAAGCCCAGGCCCATCGAATCCGGCGCGATGCAGCGACGCTGGCCGGACAGTCGGTCGAAGGCCCCGCGCCACTGGAAGCCGTTCAGCGGAAAGCCGTGCAGGAACAAGGCCACGGGGCCGGTCCCGCGCTCGACATAGGCGATGTCGCCGAACCGGGTGGCCTGATGGCGGCGCGACGCGTTCCAGGCGCGGGCGGCCCGCACGTCGTCCTCGGCCCGAGGCGACGCGCCTGCAGCAGGGGCCGCCTCGGCGGCCGCCCAGGCGGCAAGACCGGCGGCGGCGGTCAGGAACTGTCGTCTTTGCATCGTTCGATCCTCCGGGCGGGACGAAAGCCCCGATGACGGAGGACTAGGGCCGCTCGATCACCGACTCCATGACCTGGAAGGTTATGGCGATCATGTCCCGGGCGGTTAGTGTCGCGCCATGAATACGCTGACTTCGCCGCCGTCTAGCCCTGCGCCCGCCCTGGCCGCCCACCCTCTCGGCGACCTGCTGCGTCAATGGAGAAGCGCGCGCCGGATGAGCCAGATGGACCTGGCGCTGGAGGCCGGGATCTCGACCCGCCACCTCAGCTATGTCGAAACGGGGAAGGCCCGGCCCAGCCGCGAGCTGATCGCCTTGCTGGCGGGGGCGCTGGACATGCCCATGCGCGACCGCAACGCCCTGCTGGTCGTGGCCGGTTACGCGCCCGCCTATCGCGAAACCGCCCTGACGGATCCACAGATGGCCCTGATGCGGCGGGCCATTGCGTTCATCCTGGCCCAGCAGGAGCCCTATCCCGCCTTCGTGGTGAACCGGCGTTGGGACGTGCTGATGGCCAACCAAGGCCTGGGGCGGGTGTTCGGCTGGCTGCGCGACGGGGTCCAGCCGCACGGCAACATCATGCATCAGGTCTTCGACCCGGCCGACATGCGGCCCTTCGTCGAGAACTGGGAGGAGGTGGCCGGCGACCTGATCCGCCACCTGCATCACGAAGCCGCCACCGACCGGACGTCGCGCGCCCTGCTGGACGAGGTGCTGGCCTATCCGGACGTACCGGCCCGCTGGGAGCGACGCGAGCTGGGCGCCACGCCCCTGCCCCTGATGACCGTCACCTTCCGCAAAGGCGACCGACGCCTGACCTTCTTCTCGACCCTGACCACGTTCGGCACCTCGCGCGACATCACGCTGGAGGAGCTGAGGGTGGAGTGCATGTTCCCCGCCGACGACGAGACGGCGGCCTTTTGCAAGGCGTTGGCGGACCAAGACACCTAGGGTTCAACGCAACCTCTGGCGCCGAACTTGCTGCATGACCTTCGAACAGGAGGGTCATGCATGGACATCGGCGCGAGCAGCGGAACAGCGGCGGCCTACCGGTCCTTCACGGGCGAAGGCCTTCTGCTGACCGCGCAGCCCTTCGACAGGGCCGGAACCGCGATACTGGCGGCCGTCAAGGACCAGGTGTTCAAGGCTTTCGACGCCGACCAGGATGGCAAGGTCTCAGCGCAGGAGATCGCCAAGCTCGGCAATAACGACCCGGGCAAGCTTGCCGACAAGCAGGCCGTAGCCTCCGCGTTCGATCGCAATGGCGACGGCGCGCTGGATTCCGGCGAGTTCGGCGCCTCCAGGCTCCTCGACGGCAAGAACCTCAAGGCCCTGCTCGGGGTGCAGGACGAGGCGGGCGTCGCCGACTGGCTGATCGCTCGGGCCGATACCGACGGTGACGGGACCTTGTCCACTGACGAGTATGCCGGCGTGGCCTCGCCCAGCATCCGCTCCAGCCGGATCGGCGCAGATGGCCAGAGCGCTTGGGACTCAATCGAACAGGTCAACGCCGAGATGTTCGGCGGGACGGACGCGGATCGGGACGGCCGACTGTCGGCGGCGGAGCTTGCGGCCAAGCTCGAAGCCGCTCCCCAGATCTTCCGTTTCGGCGACGGCAGCCAAGCGATCGACGTCCTGGCCGCGCGCCATGACGATGACGGCGATGGCGTCCTTTCGGCCGACGAACTGACGTCGGCGGCCAAGTCCCGAAATCTCGATCCGACCGCCGTCAGCGACCTGATCAAGTCGGCCGACCGCGACAGCGATATGAAACTCTCCGCCGACGAACTGCGCGCCGCCAGCCAACGGCGACCGCCAGCGTTCCGGCCGGACCAGATCGGTGAGCTTCCTGCTCCGCCCTCGAACAGCCAGGCGCTGCTGGCGCGCCTGCTGGGCTCGACCCTGCGGAGCCTGAGCGACCAATTAACCTCGGAGTTGGGCGGCGCCTTGAACCGTAAGGCCTAGGCCCCGCGAGCCACGAACCAGCCGTTGCGGAAGCCCTGATCGGCCTTGCCGTAGGTGAAGGTCTCGCCCTCCGGCGTGGTGAAGCGACCGCCCGCGGCGACGAGGATGGCGTGGCCGGCGGCGGTGTCCCACTCCATGGTCGGCCCGTGGCGCGGATAGATGTCGGCCGCGCCCTCGGCGATGCGCACCAGCTTGATCGAGCTGTCCATCGGGGCGCGCAGGGAAAAGCCGTACTGGGCCGCCAGTTCGGCCGCCCGCTCTTCCTTCATCGTGTGGCTGACCAGGGCTAGGGCGTGGCCTTCCGGCCACGCCCGCGCCCGGACCCGGGTCTCGGCGCCGCCGGGACCCTCTCGCTTGAGCACCCCTTCGGCGCTGGTGAACCAGACCTCGCCCGTCGCCGGGGCGCAGATGGCGCCGGCCACCGGCGCGCCGTTGTCGATCAGGCCGATATTGACCGTGAAGTTGGGATCGCCGCGCACGAAGGCCTTGGTGCCGTCGACCGGGTCGACCAGGAAGAAGCGCGGGCCGATGGCGTCGGGCGTCCCGAACTCGGAGGCGTGCTCCTCCGAGATCGCCGGGATCTCCGGGAAACACTCGGCCAGCCGCGCCAGGATCAGGCGCTCCCCGGCCCTGTCGGCCTCGGTGACCGGGCTCTCGTCGGCCTTGCGGACCACGTCCAGCTCGGTGCGCCAGAACGGCAGGATGACTTCGGCGGCCGCCTCGACGATCGTCGCCAGCTCGCGGCCGTAGTCCGCCGGGTTCGTATGGACCATTCAGCTTCCTCGGGGATCGTCGCCGACGAACACCAGGGCGACGCGCGTGGCGTCGACCGTCTGCTTGCCAGCGTCTTCGAAATTGACCGTCACGCGATGGCCGATCACCGACTGCACCTGGCCCAGGCCCCAATCGGGCTGGTCGGGATGGCGCACGAGGACGCCCGGCTCGAGAAACGGATCCATGACGCGCTCCTGATAGGCCGCCAGCAGCGTTTGCCAAAGTCCCAAATCACGCCAAAGATCGCGCCATGACCGACGAAGCCGCATCCGCGCCGCAGGCCGCCGCGCCCGAATTGAACGCCCCAAAGGTCGATATCGGAGGCCCCGACTTCGCCGCCCTCCTGGCCGCGCGCCTCTGCCACGACTTCATCAGCCCGGCCAGCGCCATCGTCTCGGGCCTGGACCTGCTGGAGGATCCCTCCGCCCAGGACATGCGCGATGACGCCATGAGCCTGATCTCGTCCAGCGCCCGCAAGCTGGCCGACCTGCTGCAGTTCACACGGGTCGCGTTCGGCGCCTCCGCCTCGGCCGAGAACTTCGACTCGCGAGAGCTAGAGAAGCTGGCCCAGGGCGTGTTCGCCCATGTGCGTCCGACCCTCGAATGGGCGATCCCGCCCTCGACCATGAACAAGGCCACCGCGCGCGCCATCCTCAACATCGCCCAGATCGCCGCCAGCGCCCTGCCGGCTGGCGGCAAGGCGACGCTGCGGGCCGTGGTCGCCGACGACCGGGTGGCGATCACCGCCGACGCCGCCGGCCCACGCGCCCGTCTCCGGCCGGAAGTTCTGGCTGGCCTGAAGGGCGAGGCCCTGGCCGAGGGCCTGGGCGGTCCCTGGGTGCAGGCGGCCTATCTGAACGCCCTCGTCCGCGCGGCTGGCGGCCAGGTCGGGGTCGAGCTGGGCGAGGACCAGGTCGTCCTGGCCGCCTGGGTCCCCGCCTGAGTCTTTCCAGGCATAAACCTTCGAAGAACGCGATCGCCGTCACCGGTCCTTAACTCCCTCCGCCGCAAGCTGGCGGGGTTGGATTGGAGCGTGCCGTGAAGACCTGTCTCGTCGTCGACGATAGCCGGGTGATCCGCAAAGTCGCCCGGCGCGTCCTGGAAGACATAGGCTTCGAGATCGCCGAGGCCGCCGACGGCATGGAAGCCCTGGCCTGGTGCCGGGCGGCGATGCCCGACGCCGTGCTCCTGGACTGGAACATGCCGGTCATGAACGGGATCGAGTTCCTGCGCCATCTGCGCCAGGAGCCAGGCGGCCAGGGGCCGACCGTGGTCTTCTGCACCGTCGAGAACCGGATCGAGGCCATCCGCGAGGCGCTGGACGCCGGCGCGGACGAATACATCATGAAGCCGTTCGACGGCGACATCATCGCGGCGAAGTTCGCCGAGGCGGGCCTGCTGTGACGCCCGAGGACATGGAGCTGCTGGCCGCCCTGGCCCGCCAACGCGCCGGCCTGCGCATCGAGAGCGACAAGGCCTATCTGGTCGAAAGCCGGCTCAATCCCCTGGCCCGCCGGGAAGGCTTCGAGTCGATCGAGGCGATGATCGCCGCCCTGCGCGCCCATCGCGAGGACCGGCTGATCTGGGCCGTGGTCGAGGCCCTGACCCTGAACGAGACCGCGTTCTTCCGTGATCGCGAGGTCTTCGCCCACCTGCGCGACGAACTGCTGCCCAGCCTGTCCAGGCTGGGTCGGGACCGTCCGATCCGGATCTGGAGCGCGGCCTGCTCGACCGGCCAGGAGGTCTATTCCCTGGCGATGACCGCCGCCGAGGGACGCGACATCGCCCCCAGCGCCCGGTTCGAATTCTTCGGCTCGGATCTTTCGGACCGCTGCCTGGAGAAGGCCCAGAGCGGGCTCTACACGCAGTTCGAGGTCCAGCGCGGCCTGCCGATCCGGCTGCTGGTCAAGCATTTCGAAAACCAGGACGAGATGTGGGCGATCACCCCGCGCATCCGTCAGGCGGTGCGCTGGCGGCGGATCAACCTGCTGGCCGACCTGTCGTCGATGGGTCGGTTCGATGTCATCCTGCTGCGCAACGTCCTGCCGGGCCTGGACCCGGCCGTGCACGGCCGGGTCATCGAAAGCCTCGCCGCTCGCCTGGAAGACGACGGCGTGCTGCTGGTCGGCAGCGGAGAATCCCTGGAGGGCGTCACCAGCGCCGTGCAGGCGATCGCGGGACCCTCAGGCCTGTTCACCCGCGCCGCGGCCTGAGCCGTCGCGTTCCACTAGGCCTCGGCGAGGCTCAACCCCTTGCCGCGCCAGAACGCCAGTAGGCGCCGCCAGGGCGTGACGGTCTCGCGCTCCGGCAGCGCCCTGACCAGCTTGCGATAGAGGGTCTGGATCGGTCCCGGCGCCGTCAGCACCTCCGAGAGGTCCAGCGCCTCGATCATCGCCACCGCTTCCTTTCGGTAGTCGACCGGCAGCCTGCCGGCGTGCGGCGGGGGCGTGCGGCAGTCGGCGAAGTCCAGTTTCACCCCGGTCAGCACCTCGACCGCCGTGGCCATGGTGCGGGCGTATTCGGGATCGCCGCCCAGCCGGTCGACGTCGATCACCAGGTCGGCGCGCGGCAGGGCCGCCACATAGGACAGCACGTAGACCGCCAGGAACGCGGCGAACGACACCCGGGCGGGGGCCCGCTTCAGCCGCTTGCGCACCGCGTGGATGCGGTCGGCCAAGTCGCCCGTTCCGGCCTGCAGGCCGAGCCGCCGGGCCCCCGCTTCGCCGCCCGCCGCCTCGGACAGGATCACGTATTGGCAGAGCTCGAAATAGGTCGGCCGGGGCCGTTTGCGCAGCGAGTAGAACGATCGCCACTGCTGCACCGGATCGCGGATCAGCACGATATGAGTGCCGCCGAACCGCCGCCGCAGCCAGCCGATCCGGCCCAGCGTCCGGCAGCAGGCCAGCACCGGCGTTCGCCCTTCACGCCGCGCCGCCCCGATCAACGTCTCGACATAGGCGGCTTGGCCTGGGTCCTCCTGGTCGGCGGGCAGGAAATATTCGTCCAGCGCCAAGCGCGTCTCGAAGCCGTGGACGCCGCCATCCGGCCGCAGCAAGCCGGCGAATTCCGACAGGTAGGGCAAGCCCTCGTTTGGGTGGCGCAGGCCGCTGGTAGCCGGCCGTTCGCGCTCGATCCGTTCCGGCGTCAGCCCTGCCAGTTGCTCGTGCCACGGCTCGTAATAGGCCGTCACCGTGGGGACGGCCCGGAAGCGGTGCCAAACATAGGTGCTGGAACACCGCCAGCCGCTATGAACGAAGATCGGCGCGGACGAGGAACGCGGCAATTGGAGATCACACCCGTGGGACGAACGACCACAGGCTGAAGGGCCAGCTTGGCTGGCCGATATCGGTTCAGGTCAGGTTGAGGGGAGATTTGTAACCCGGACGCCACAACTGGGCTGGCTTGTCACCAACCGTTGCCATGGGTCGCCAGATCGCCTCGAGATTGCATGGCCGAAACGAAACCAAAAGGCGGGGTCTGATGATGGACGTCATGAAGAAGCCCGCCGATCCAGGATCGGCGGGCTCGTTCAGGACCGTGTCTTTGGATTTTGGCCAGGAACTACTTGGCGTCCTTGGCGGTGTCGCTGACGGCGGCGCCCGCCGACGAGACGTCCTTGCCGGCGCCCTCGACGGTGTTACAGGCGGCGACGGTGAGGCTCGCGGCGATCGCGGCCAGAATGATGAGCTTGCGCATGGGTCTTCTCCGGTGATCGCCCGAATGGGCGTCTAAGGTATTGCCCCTCTTGAACGTGGGGCTCCCGCCTAGGTTCCGGCGGCGGCGGGCTCGGCCGGCGGCGCTTCCGGAGTCGGGAACACCAGGCGCACCAGCAGGCCGCCGGCCGGCGAGGTGTCGAACAGCAGCTTGCCGCGCAGCTGCCGGGCGAAGGCGGTCATCAGGGTTCGGCCGACGCCCTCGACCGGCCCCTTGGGCGCGCCCGGGCCGTCGTCGCCGATCGCCAGCTCCGCCTGCTCGCCACGGACGAAGAAGTCGACGGTCAGCGTGCCGCCGCGTTCGGCCAGGGCGTGCTTCTGGGCGTTGGTGATGGCTTCGACGGCGAACAGCGCCAGGGGCGCCAGGCGGTCCGGGTCGATGACCAGCGGATCGGCGTGGACCTCGGTGCGGATCGCCCCGCCGCTCGACATGTCCCCGGCCAGCAGCAGGGCGGTCAGTTCCTCCAGGAACGGTCGCAGGTCCACCCGCTTGAGGTCGGGGCCTTGATAGAGCGCGCGGTAGATCTGGGCCAGGGCGGTGATCCGTTGGCGGGTGTCGTTCAGGGCGGTGCGCGCGGCGGGATCGGTCAGGGCGCGCTGCTGCATGTTCAGCAGGCTGGAGATGATCTGCAGGTTGTTCTTCACCCGATGGTGAATCTCGCGCATCAGCGCGTCCTTCTCGCCCAGGCTGTCGCGCAGGGAGGCGTCACGGGCGACGATGCCGGCGGCCATGTCGTCCAGGGTGGCGGCCAGCTCGCGAATCTCGGGCGGCGCGCGCTCGGCCTGCAGGGGCCGCACGGTGAACCGGCCCCGGGCGTAGATGGCCGCGACCCGCCGCAGATAGACGATCCAGCGGATCACCGCCTGCTCGGTGGCGTAGAGCACCGCCGCCAGGGCCAGGACGAAGGCCAGCAGCGGCGCCAGCAGGCGCAGCATCGGGTTCAGCCAGGCCCACGAGGCCAGGCCCGGGGCCTTGGCCGACAGGATCACGAACACCTCCTGCCCGACCAAAGGCGCGGCCGAAAAGTCCCGCGGACGGTCGTCGGCGTCGCGACCCGACCACAGCGCCGAGCCGCTCCTGAGGGTCTGGTCCCGCCAGGCCGTGGACGGCGTTCCGAAGGCTCGCCGGTTGGTGGCCGCGAACACATGGCCTTCGGAATCGGCCAGGGCCACCTCCGCCCCGCCCGGCAGATAGCGGTTGGCGGTCTCGGGCTGGATGGTCGACAGGGTGAGCACGGCGGCCATGGCCCCGTCGAAGCGGCCATCGCGCTTTTCGGCTCGAACCGCGGTCAGGACGGCGGGCTCGTCGGCGTAGGTCACGCCGGGGATGCTGGCCACCACCATGTGCGACCCGGCGGCGAGACGCTGGAACCACCGCCGATTGGCCCGCATGGCGTCGGGCGGCGTCGTGGCGGCCGCGCACGACACCCGGCCATAGGCGTCGAACCGGATCAGATTGGCGTAGCCGGGCAGGCGCTGCTTCACCGTGTCCAGGCGCTGGGTGCATTCCAGCCCGACGGAACCCGGTCCGAGGGTCTGGAGCAGGACGCCGGCGGCTTCGATGCGGGCGCGGGCGATCGCGGCGCTTCGGCCGGCCGCCAGTTCCAGGCTCTGGCGGCGCGAATCGGCCTCCGCCTTGAACGCGAAGACCGATTGCAGCACGCCGAGGATCAGAACCGGCAATAGGGCGAGAAACAATGCGCCGGCAAGCCGGACCCGAATGGACCCGACCGCTCCGGCTCCTCGCCTGGGGAGGGGCTTCACCGCAGGGTGCTCAGTCTCTCCGCGTCGGCCAGGATGGCGTACATGGCGTCGCCGGCGGCGGCGCCGTCGCGGTCATAGGCGCCGGCCTCGAGGATCGCCTGCAGGGCTCGCCGCGCCCGGCTGACCCGGCTCTTCACCGTACCCACGGCGCAGCCGCAGATCTCGGCGGCCTCTTCGTAGGCGAAACCGCCGGCTCCGACCAGGATCAGGGCTTCGCGCTGTTCCGGCGGCAACATGGACAGGCTGAGCCGAAGTTCGTCGAGGGCGACCGGCGCCTCGGGGTCGTCCACCGCCACCAGGGTGCGTTCGGCCGCCTCCTGGTCGAGCTGGCTCTGACGCCAGGACCGGCGCTTCTCGGAATAGAACTGGTTGCGCAGGATCATGAAGGTCCAGGCCTTCATGTTGGTGCCGAGCTGGAAACTGGCGCGGGCGTCCCAGGCCTTCATCATGGCGTCCTGCGCCAGATCGTCCGCCGCAGTCGGGTCGCCGGTCAGCGTACGGGCGAAGGCGCGAAGATGCGGAATCAGCGTGACGAGCTCCTTCTTGAAGGTCTCGTCACGGGCCGGATCGAACGGTGACCGGCCAACTTGCGTTTCGCTCATGCTCAACGCTCTCCCGAAGGCGTTTCGGCCTTGCGCAGGATGTCCAGAAACTCGTCGGGCACCGGCTCGTTCACCACTTCGTCGAACATCTGACGAAGCTTGACGCCAATAGCCTGCTGGCGAAGCCGCGCCTCGTCGAGCGCGGCCGCCCCTTTGCGGTGATCTTCCATGGGTACGTGTTCGATCATGTCCTCGACGCCGACAAGACGCGGCGCCCGCCCCCTTTGGCCGAATGAGTGTACGCCGGATGACAACGTCGGATTCCCTATGGGGTTCCACAAGCTTGAGCATATGATGGCAAAATTGTTATCGCGCCGGAAGCCGCCATGGAACCGGCGTCCAAGGGTCGCGTTTATGTTCGGATAGCCAAACGGCGTAGCTTTGCCGCACCGCAGGCTTTTTTTGTATCCGAAGACACTCACACGGGAGGGGTCATGAGTCTTCTTGCCCGGCTGGCGCCGCACTTGCCTTACGTTCGTCGCTATGCCCGCGCGCTGACCGGCGACCAGACCACTGGCGACCACTATGTTCGCGTCGCCCTCGAAGCCCTGGCCGCTGGCGAACGATCGCTGGATGTCAACTTGTCGCCGCGGGTCGCGCTGTATCGCGTGTTCCATGCGATCTGGTTGTCTTCGGGCGCTCAGTTGGAGGCTCGGCGCGATGATGTCGCCAACGCAGCCGACGACGCTTCGCAGCGCCTGATGCGGATCGCGCCGCGGTCGCGCCAGGCCTTCCTGCTTACCGCTCTCGAGGGCTTCACCCCCACGGAAGCCTCGCAGATCCTGGATTGTGATTTCGCCGAGGTCGAGCGGCTGATCGCCGAAGCCCAGGCCGAAATCGACGCCGAACTCGCTACCGAGGTCCTGATCATCGAGGATGAGCCCGTGATCGCGGCCGACATCGAAGCGCTCGTCAAGGAACTGGGTCACGACGTGATCGACATCGCCGCCACCCGCGGCGAGGCGGTCGATGCGGTGACGCGCCGTACACCCGGACTGGTGCTCGCCGACATCCAGCTGGCCGACGGCTCGTCTGGCATCGACGCCGTCAAGGACATCCTGGCCCGCCTGGACGTGCCGGTGATCTTCATCACCGCCTTCCCTGAGCGACTGCTGACCGGCGAACGCCCAGAGCCGACGTTCCTGATCACCAAGCCCTTCCAGCCGGAGACGGTCAAGGCGGCGATCGGCCAAGCGCTGTTCTTCCACCCGCGCCGGACGCAGAAGGCGGCCTGATCCCGCCCCTTGCCGAACTCAGGTGCGAAACGACAAGGCCCCGGTTTTCACCGGGGCCTTTTTCTTGAACGCGACATCGGGGCCGTGACGTCAGGCTAGCTGGAGGGCGTTTGCTTCACCGGCGCCTGACCGGTGGAATAATGCTCGGCTTCCTGAGTGGTCGTCGCGCCGCGCGTGTGCTCGACCCGGGCGATATCGCCCGAGCGCAACCCCCAGGCCCCGAACAGCGCCGCGGCGGCCAGCACGGTTGAGATAACCAGCACCCAGAAGACATGCTTGCCCCAGCGACCTTGGCGAGCGCGGGTTGCGTTGACGGCGGGATGAGGGTGTTCGAGGTCGGCGGGCATCTCATAGCCTCCTTAGCGGGCGGCGGAATAGACTCCCGAGCCGGACTTCACCGGGCCGCTGGGAGCGAGGTTGTCGTTGAAGTGCTGGAGAACGCCCGCTGACGCCGCTATGGCGACGATTACCGCCAAGGCCATCATCCGATTGCGCTGGACTCTCCGCCGACGCGTTCGCGCGCTGTCGAAGATCGGTCCACCATGCTCGGCTTGATAGGTGCGGATCACGAACGTTGCTCCCCTGTGCGAGGCCAAGGTGGCCTTCGGGAAATCAACGTGTCGTTCTCCGCGCCGTTCCCTCCGGCCTCTCCGAGGTCGCGGGGACCGGCCGCGAAAATAATCGCGGCATGGGCGAAAAAAGTTTCGGGCGGCGGGAACCGCTCTTGGGGCGCGACGTTTTTGAATTGCGGAGGCGGCGACGCCCCCCCGACTTGAGGCTGGTGAAAGCCAGCCTGCCGCCTCCGCACCCTATCCCTTGTAAGGCCTTTCGGCGGACCCCATCGGATCCGCCTTTTTCATGCGCGCTTGCGGAAAATCTCCGCTAGCGCAACTTTCCGTCCAGATCAAAACGGATGTCGGCCTGCCGCCGCAGGGGCCGGTTCTCGCCGTCGTTGGTCATGGCGCCGGCGTCACCCGCAGCCCCGACATCGAAAGCTACGTTGCTGTAGCCCATCTTGTCCAAGGCCCGCGTCACGACCTCGGCGCGCTGCTTGGACAGCGCCAGGTTGGCGTCGGGAGCGCCGACCGCGTCGGCCAGGCCCACGACCCTCACCGAGGCGACCTTGCAGCCCGTGGCCAGGGCGTCGGCGCCCTTCAGCACCGAGCGCGCCTCGTCGGTTAGCTGGGCCGAGCGGCTTTCGAAATAGATCTGGACTGAGAAGTCTTCGCAGCTCGGAGCCATCTGCACGATCTGGGACCGCGACTTGGGTCCGGGATGGCTCACGCATCCCGCCACCAGCCCCCCCAGGACCGCCACGCCGATTATCGCCCGTCCGATCGTCTTCATCTTGCCCTCTCTGACGCCACGGCGCGCAAAAGGCGGCCGACGCGCGCCGACCGCCTTTACGAGGGTTCGGCCTGGCCCGACTTAACGGGGGCTGCCGTCTTCCCAGTAGTAACGACCGCTACGCGAGTCGTAGTAGTAATACCGTCCGGCGCGCTCGTCATAGTATTGACGGCGATTGACGTTGGTGGCGCCGCAACCGCCGTCCTCGCGGCAGCCCTTCACGGCCCCGACGGTGCCGCCCAGGGCCGCGCCAACCGCCGCGCCCGTAGTGGCGCTGCCGCCGCCGACATTGTTGCCGACGATCGCGCCCGCCAGGGCTCCCAGGGCCGCGCCGCCGGCGGCGTTGCGTTCGGTGTTGCCGGTGGCGGTGCAAGCGCTGGCCAGCACGCCGACGCCCAAGAGGGCGATCAAGGTCTTGTTCATCGTGGCTCTCCGTTCGAGCTTGTCCCACGCTGCAAACGAGCCGCGCGGCTCAACGGTTCCGGGAACCCCAGCCAAGCGCCGCCGTTTGTGGTCTCGAACCTTCCTTGCGCATTCGCGCTCCCTGGAATCCTGCATGCGTGTGGAAGTCGTCACCAACATCGCTTCCGGTTCGGTGGGCCGGGAGGCTCCGGCCCAGGCCGAGGCCATCCTGGCCGAACACGGAGTCACCGGACGAGTCCACGCCCCCGGCGAAGGCGAGCTGACCGCCTGCCTGCGCGACGCCCTCGACTCCCGGCCCGACGCCCTGCTGGTGGTGGCCGGCGACGGCACCGCCCGGGCGGCCGCGGAGATGGCCGGCCCCGACGGTCCCATGATCGCACCCTTGCCGGGCGGCACCATGAACATGCTGCCCCACGCCCTGTACGGCGCCATCCCCTGGCCAGAGGCCATGGCCAACTGCCTGAAGAGCGGCCAGGAACGGATGATCTCCGGCGGCGAGATCAACGGCCGGCTGTTCTTCGTCGCCGCCATCCTGGGCAGTCCCGCCCTGTGGGCCGAGGCTCGCGAGGCGGCGCGGGCGGGGCGAGCCGACCTGGCGCTGCTGCGCGCCCGCCGGGCCATGCGCCGCGCCTTCTCCAGCCGGCTGCGCTACGTGCTGGACGGCCGCCCCAAGGGCAAGACCGAGGCCCTCAGCCTGCTCTGCCCCCTGGTCTCGGCCGATCTGCACGCTGACGAGCAGGCCCTGGAGGCCGCCGCCCTGGATCCGGCCGGGGCGCTGGACATCTTCCGCCTTGGGGTCAACACCGTGACCGGCAACTGGCGCAACGACCCGTCGGTGATCGTCGGCCGCTGCCGGATCGGCAAGGTCTGGGCCGGGGGGCGGATCCCGGCCATCCTCGATGGCGAGCCGGTGCGGCTGGACGACGCCGTTGCCATCCGCTTCCGCCCCAAGGCTTTCCGCGCCCTGGTTCCCGCCCCATGAGACCGCTCAAGCTGGTCCAGGTGTCCGACATCCATTTCGGTGGCGAGCACAAGGCCGCCGTCGAGGCGGCGGTCGAGCGCATCCACGCCGAACGACCCGACCTTGTGATCGCCGCCGGCGACCTGACCAAGGACGGCAAGGTCGAGGAGTTCGACGCCGCCCAGGCCTGGCTGGACCGCCTGCCGGGCCCGCGACTGGTCACGCCGGGCAATCACGACACGCCGTTCGCGGGTCCTCGCGAGATCCTGACCCGGCTGGTCGCGCCTTGGCGGCGGTATGAGGACCGGTTCGGTGAGCGGATGAACAGCGACTGGGACGACCCGCGGGCCACCGTCGTCACCCTCAACTCGGCCCGCGCCTTCCAGTTGCGGCTGAACTGGTCGAAGGGCGCGGTCTCACGCCGCCAGGTCCGCGAGGTCTGCGCCGACCTGAAGGGCGCCGCCCCCGGGGCCTTGAAGATCGTGGTCTGCCACCATCCGCTGATCGAGATGCTCGGCGGGCCGATGACCGCCCGGGTGCATGGCGGCACGGCGGCCGCCCAGGCCTTCTCCCACGCCGGGGTGGACCTGGTCCTGACCGGCCACATCCACGCGCCGTTCGTGCATCCCTATCCGTTCTCGGACGGCTGCACCCAGGCGGTCGGCTCGGGGACGCTGTCGGTGCGCGAGCGGGGCGTGCCGCCCAGCTTCAACCTGATCGAGGTTGACGATGTCGACATCCGCATCACGGCCCTGGCCTTCGAGCGCACCCAGTTCGTGACCTTCCGGACCTGGTCGGTTCCGCGGCGCTGCGTACCCAAGGGCCCAAACGAAAGCGGCGCGACCGAGGTCGCGCCGCTGCAGGTCTAGACAGCCGAGGCTGGTTAGGCCGGCTCGGGATAGGTCCAGGCCGCGCCCTGGCCCTTGGCCGCGGCGAACTGGGCGTCGGCGAACGTCCAGTTGGGCAGGACGTCGAACCAGGCTTCCAGGAAGCCCTTCCGGTTGTTCTGGTGGTCCAGGTAGTAGGCGTGCTCCCACAGGTCGCAGACCAACAGCGGGGTGACGCCGGGCTTGGTCAGGGTGTCGTCGGCGTCGTGGGTCGAGAGCACCACCAGCTTGCCCTCCTGCACGGCCAGCCACACCCAGCCCGAGCCGAAATGGCCGACGCCCTCGGCGACGAACTTTTCCTTCAGGCCCGCCAGGTCGCCGAACGCCTCGTTGATGGCGGCGGTCAGCTCGGCCGACGGCGCGGCCTTGTCGGCGCTCATGCAGTCCCAGAAGAACGCGTGGTTCCAGGCCTGGGCGGCGTTGTTGAACACCTTGCCGGGGCCGGCTTCGCGGATCACCGCTTCCAGCGGACGCTTGTCGCCTTCCGGCAGCAGGCCGTTCAGCGCGTTCACATAGGCCGCGTGGTGCTTGTCATGGTGGAAATGAAGCGTGTTGGCCGAGATGGTCGGCTCCAGGGCTTCATAGGCGTAGGGCAGGTCGGGGAGTTTGAACATGATCGCTCCAGGGCAAAACGCCCCCGGAAGATGGGCCGGGAGGCCCAGAAAACCAGAGGCGGGAAAGGCTCGTCTTGTCGATTGTCGCTAGTTGTCGATTGTCACTAGCGCGGCGGCGGTTTCTGCGAATCCAGCAGCGCCTTAGCGACGATCGCAGCCAGCGCGGGGTTGCGGAAGGCGATGATCCCCGCCGCCAGGCCGGCGCCGACGGTGAGGATCGGCCGATCCTTGACCATTTCGATGGCCTTTTCAGCAAAGGCGAAAGCGTCCGGCGCAGGTGCGGGTCGGGCCTTTTCCTCGGCCTTGAGCGCGGCCAGCAGGCCGGCCAGCCCGACGATGGCGGCGGCGACCGCGGCGACCACCGCCGCCGCGCCGGCGGCGCCGAGATGGGGCTGCAGCACCGCGAACAGCGCGAAGGCCGCGGCGAACACGCTCACGGCAGCGGCCGCGGCGATCGCCGCGGCCGCTGCCAGCGTCGTCAGGGTCTTGCCAAAGATCACTTGTCGCGGCCGCCGCGGTTTCCGGCCAGCAGCAGGCCCAGCAGGACGCCGACGCCGAGGCCGGCGAGGGTGGCCGTGATCGGCCGCTCGCGGACCCGCTCGCTGACATAGCGGCCAGCCTCGTCGACCGATTGGCCGGCGGTGTCGGTATAGGTGCGGGTCTGGGCGCGCAGGGTCTCGAGACCCTGGGTCAGGGAGGCTTCGATGCGCTTGGCGGCGTCGGCCAGGTTGGCCTTGGCCGCGGCGGCGGCCTCGCCGAAGTTGCCGCGGGCGGCGCTGGCCGCCTCGCCGAAGCTGCGCTCGGCATGGTCAAGAGCCGCGCCGGCGTTCGACGAGGCCTTGTTGGCTTCCTTCAGGGCGGGATTGAGGGCGTTATCGGGCATGATGATCTCCGGTTCGCGGCTCGACTTTACGGGGGGCGGGCAGCTGCAAAGCTGCGCCCGCACAACGCGAAGCCGAGGCGACGAGTTCCATTGTAGCCTCAAGGTTTGAGCTTCACCACAGGGGATCTTCGGCGCGGGGCGGCGGGCGTCGCCTTTATCGATCTCGCGCGTCAGGCGAACCCGGTCTATGGTCGAATCATGGACGATGCGGGCGCAACGCTGGCGGACGATCACGAGGCGCGACGGCTGCGCGCCCTCGACGCCCTTCACGCCTTTGACGGCGACCCGGCCGACCCCCGGTTCGATCGAATCGTGCGCTTGGCCTCGCGGCTGTTCGGCGCGCCGCGGGCGGCGATCCGCCTGGTCGGCAAGGACCGCGTCTGGCTGAAGGCCAAGGTCGGTTTCGGTCATATCGAGGAGCCGCGTCCCGCCGGCTTGGCCGAACGGATGCGCGAAAGCGGCGTGGTGGCCCATCCCGACCTCGCCGCCGATCCCGACCAGACCCTGCGCCCCTGGTGCGCCGACAGCCGCTTTTTCGCCTGCGCGCCCCTGAAGACCGCTTCGGGCGAGATCGTCGGCCTGCTGACCGTCGAGGATCCCGCGCCCCGGGAGACCGTCGAACCCGGCCTGGCCGACGCCCTGGCCGACCTGGCCGCCCTGGCGATGGAAGAGCTGCTGCACGACGCCGAGACCGCCCGCAACGTCGCCGAGCGGGCGCTGGACAGCGAACGGATCGCCCTGGCCCTGCACGCCGCCAACCTGGGCGAGTTCGTCTGGGACATGGCGACCGACACGGTGCGGGTCAGCGCCCGGATGGCGTCGATCACCGAAGTCCCCGAGGGCGTGGCGCCGGCCGAACGCGGCGAGGCGCTGTACGGCTTCATCCATCCCGACGACCGCGAGATGGTCCGCGAGGAGGTCGAGGCTCAGCTGAAGGCCCAGGGCCGCTACGAGGTCGAGTTCCGCCGCGTGTCGTCCGATCCCCACCGGGTGATCTGGAACCGCGTGGCCGGGCTGCTGGTCCGCGACGCCGACGACAGGCCGTTGCGGCTGATCGGCGTGGTCCAGGACGTTACCGCCCGCAAGGACGCCGACGACCAGCGCGAGAACCTGCTGACCGAGCTGGACCACCGGATCAAGAACATCCTGGCCGCCGTGCAGTCCGTAGCCGGCCAATCGGCCCGCAAGGCCTCGTCGCTGGATGGTTTCCTTAAGGCGTTCAACGGCCGGCTGAAGGCGATGAGCTCGGCCCACGACCTGCTCAGCGCCGCCCGCTGGCGCGGCGCCACCCTGGCGCGGATCGCGGCGGCCGAGCTGGGCGGGCTGGCGCCGAACCAGACGCGCTGGGACGGGCCGGAGCTGTTCCTGACGCCGCGCGCGGCGGCCGCCCTGTCGCTGACCCTGCACGAACTGGCGGTCAACGCCGTCAAGTACGGGTCGCTGTCGGTCGAGAGCGGCCGGGTCGAGGTGGTCTGGCGCGTGGCGCCCGGCGGCGGCTTCAATCTGGAATGGCTGGAGACCGGCGGGCCGATGACCTCGCCGCCGGAGGTGCGCGGCTTCGGCATGACCCTGATCGAGGACGTGGTCGGCCGCGAGCTGGGCGGGCGGGCCACCGTCGAATACAAGCGCAGCGGCGTGACGGCGATGATCCACGCCGCTCCCGACGCCCTGGTCGACGAGCCCGAGCCCGACGAGCCGGCCGCCGCGCCAGACCAGCGCATCGTCGAGACGGTGGGCGGCGGCGACGACACCTTCAGGGCCGGCGATATCGCGGGCCTGAGGGTGCTGATCGTCGAGGACTCGCTGCTGCTGGCCATGGAGCTGGAGGCGGGGCTGGAGGATTCCGGCGTCGAGGTGGTGGGCTGCGCGGCGGAACTGCCCGAGGCGCTGCAGATGCTGGAGCTGACGTTCGACGCCGCCGTCCTGGACGCCGACCTCAACGGCCAGTCGGTGGCCCCGGTCGCCGAGGTGCTGCGCCGCGAGGGCCGCCCGTTCGTGTTCGCCACCGGCTACGCCGACAAGGCCGCCCCGATGGGCTTCGACGCCCCGATCGTCCGCAAGCCCTACAACGTCCACCAGATCGCCCGGGCCCTGGCCTCGGTGACGGGGCGGTAGGGGCTCCATCACTTTCGGACCGCTTTTCGAAGATCCTCCCCCTGTGGGGGAGGCGATCGCGCAGCGATCGGTGGGGGGAGTTTTGAGATCGAAGATCCGGGTTGCGGCCATCGGCCGATCACTCCCCCCTCCGTCGCCCCTTGGGCGACACCTCCCCCACAGGGGGAGGATGTGATGGGCACGGCTTGGCCGCCTCACGCGATCTCCCGCTGAAGGTATGGAAAGGGACGCGGAGCGCCGGACATCGTCCGGAGTTCTTTGATAAATACCGTTTCGACGAAGCCGATCGCTCCGCGCGCTCGTTATCCGCCAGCGTCCGGTGGGCAGCCCTGTTGAGGCTTAGCCGGACCCGGTCTCGATCCCTTTCGGGAGAAACCGGACGCCGGGGGCGCGGGCCTATGGGCATACTCGCGCTTTGTCCCCGTTCGACGCCGACGGCGGGCGGGCTTCCCAACGATGGAAGGCCCCGGACACGCTGGAGTAACCCCCTCCAGCCCAGTCCCGCTCGATCGCCCCCCGCCGCCGCATCGGTCGCTGGCCATGCGCCCTTTCCATGCAACGAGGTGGGGTCAGGATAAGGGAGGTTTGAAGGGTGAGGACAGATTGGGGTCGAGAAAGTTCAGGGCGTTGATTTTGCTCGTGTCTGTCGCCGATAGGCCAAGGATAAGCGCACGACTGGGGACGCGCCCTTGCGGCGTGTCCCCGACAGGGAGGTGGGGATACGCACTCACCGCAAACACCCTGCCCGTCCGGCCGACGCCTTGCCGTGAGTGCGCGTCCCCGGCCTCAGTCCGGCAGCCCTTCGAACACCTCGAGGCCCTCCGGGATCACCGCCCAGTCGGGGCGGCCCTTGGCGAAGATCGCCATGGTGGGGCGGAACAGCGAGGGATCGTCCAGTGAGCCGGCATAGATCGTGTGGGAGTCGGTCTGGCCCACCGGCCCGCCGAACACCAGGCTGGCGCAGGTCGGGCAGCTGTTGCGCACCGCGTCGCTGCCCCGCGCCGAGACGCAGGTGAAGGTCCGGGTGGGCGCGCTGAAGGTCAGGTCGGCGGCCGCGAAGGCCATGAACGGGATGAAGCCCGAGCCCGAGGCCTTGCGGCAGTCGGCGCAGTAGCAATGACCCATGTACAGCGGCTGGCCGCGGGCCTCGTAGCGCAGGGCGCCGCACAGGCAGCCGCCGGTGTAGGGGGCGTCCGTCATCATACCACCCCCTTGGCCCGCAGGCCGGCGATCGCCTCGGCAGAGAGGCCGGCCACCGCGCCCAGCACCGCGTCGGTGTGCTCGCCCAGGGCCGGTCCCGGCCAGCGGACCCCGCCGGGGGTTTCGGACAGCCGGGGAAAGGCGTTCTGCATCTTCACCGTGCCGAACACCGGATGGGCGACCTCGACGATCGACTGGCGGGCGGCGAACTGCGGGTCCTTGAGCATGTCCGGCGCGCGATAGACCCGGCCGACGGCCAGGCCGGCGTCCTCCAGCAGCGGCAGCAGGGTTTCGATGTCGTGCTCGACGGTCCAGCCGGCGATGGTGGCGTCCAGCTGCAGCTGGCTTTGTCCCCTTGCCGCATGGTCGCGGTAGCGTTCGTCCGTCGCCAGTTCCGGCCGGCCCATGGCCTCGCACAGGCGCTTGAACAGGGTGTCCTGGTTGGCGCCGATCAGGATCAGCTCGCCGCTGCGCGTGGGATAGACGTTGGATGGGGCGATGCCGGGCAGGATCGCGCCCGACCGCTCGCGCACATAGCCCGACAGGTCGTATTCGGTGATCAGGTTCTCCATCACCGTCAGCACGCTTTCGTAGATCGCCGCGTCGACCACCTGGCCCTTGCCGGTCCGCTGGCGGGCGTGCAGGGCCATCATCACCCCCAGGGCGGCGTTGAGGCCGGCCAGGCTGTCGCCGATCGAGATGCCCGCCCGGGCCGGCGGCCGGTCGGCCTCGCCGGTGATGTGGCGCAGCCCGCCCATGGCCTCGCCGATCAGGGCGTAGCCGGCCCGATGGGCATAGGGACCGGTCTGGCCAAAGCCCGAGACCCGGGCCATGACCAGGCCGGGATTGGTGCTGGCCAGGTCGTCATAGCCCATGCCCCACTTCTCCAGCGTGCCGGGCCGGAAGTTCTCGACCACGACGTCGGCGGTGGCGATCAGGGCGCGGGCGACGTCGCGGCCCTCCGGGGCGCGCAGGTCCAGGGTCACCGAGCTCTTGTTGCGGCCGATCACCGGCCACCAGGGCGAGTGGCCCTTGGGCTTGGTGCGACCCCACTGGCGCATCGGGTCGCCGGCCTTGGGATCCTCCAGCTTGATCACCTCGGCGCCGAAATCCCCCAGCACCTGGCCGCAGAACGGGCCGGCGATCAGCGAGCCCATTTCGATGACCCGCAGGCCCTTCAGCGGCGCGTCGGCCATGCCGTTCCTTCCCCTGCGATCACGGAACCGATCACGGTCGCGTGAAGTTCTTATGCCACGTCGGCGCACGCGCGGCGCCCCGAACCATCAACGTTCTAGAAAAACGCGCAGGGAAAGAAAGCCATGACCCGTAAGCTTCTCATCGTCGGCGCCGCCATCGCCGCCCTCAGCGTCGCCGCCTGCGGCCAGAAGTCCGACGAGACCAAGGGCGCCGCCACCCCGGCCGAACAGGCCGCCACCCCCGACGCTAACCCGTCGGCCACCGTCCCGACCCCGTCCGACGAGACCAAGGCCGCCACCTTCGTCGAGAAGGCCGCCGCCACCGACATGTACGAAATCGAGGCCGCCAAGGTCGCCGCCAAGCGCTCGACCAACGCCCAGGTGAAGAAGTTCGCCGCGATGATGGAAAAGGCCCACACCAAGACCACCGAGGACCTGAAGGCCGCCATCGCCGCCTCGGGCGCGGCCCTGACCCCGCCGACCGCCCTGCCGGCCGACCTGCAGGACAAGCTGGATGACCTGAACAAGGCCGACGACAAGGACTTTGACAAGACCTATGCCGATGACCAGGTCGACGTTCACCAGGCCGCGCTGAACCTGATGCAGCGCTACGCCCAGGACGGCGACACCGCCGCCATCAAGGCCTTCGCCGCCGCCACGGCCCCGGCCGTGCAGGAACATCTGAACGAAGCCGAAGGCCTGAAGAAGGGCTTCGACAAGGCCGACTAACGCGCCTGGCTACGGAATCGCGTAGGCGACCGTCGCCTTGGCGGCGGCTCGCTCGCGCGATTCCGACCAGACCAGCACCTCGACCGTCGCGATCCGCCGGCCGAGCTTCAGCAGGGTCCCCTCGGCGTGGAGGTCGCCCGGCTTGGCGCCGCGCAGGAAATGGATGGTCAGGGACGAGGTCACCGCCATGGCCACCTCGCCGATATGGGCCAGGACCAGGGCGTAGGCCGCCACGTCGGCCACGCCCATCTGGGCCGGCCCGGAGATCAGCCCGCCCGGCCGCAGGGTTCGGCTGGCGAAGGCCTGGCGCACCAGCACCCGGCCCGGCTCGGCCTCGACCACCTCGGGACGGTGCGTCTCGGCCTCGGGAAAGGCCTTGGCCAGGAAGGCGTTGAGCGCCGCCGCGTCGAGCTTCAGCGTCGCGGGATCGGGCGCGGCGCTCACCTCAGTTCGACCTTGGTGGTGTTGTCATCGCCGTTGCGGTCGATGACCATGTTGTAGGGATCCACCCCCGCCGCCTTGGGCAAGGTCCTGGTCACGAAGGTCAGGGTCTGGGTCCCCGAGCGGATCGTCCGGCGTTCGAAGGCCACGACCTTGTCGGCGCCGAAGCCCTTCTTGCCCGGCTCCAGGGTGAACAGGCCGACGGCCATCGGCTCGCTCATCGGCGCCTCCTGCTCCTGGCCGCGGCCCTGGGCGTAGAGCTTCTTCGCCTGCACCGTCAGGGTGACGTCGTAGCGGCCGTCGGGCCGCTTGCGGGCCGTGGCCATGGTGGTCTTCAGGTCATAGAGGGTGATCTTCTCGAACAGGTCGGAGATCAGCGCCTGCTTGTCGGCCGGGGCGTGGCGGCGCAGGGCGGCGACCAGGTCCAGGGCGGTCGGATAGGGCGGGCCCTTGAAGGCGTAGGTCGCCAGCATCTCGCGCAGGGCGGCGTTGACCTTGTCCTCGCCGATCTCGTCGGCCAGCCGGTACATCACCAGCGAGCCCTTGTTGTAGTAGATGTAGGGCTGGCTTTCGACCTGGCGCAGCGGCAGCTCCTCGATCACCTCGCCGCCCCGGGCCCGCAGGTAGCGATCCAGCTCGTACTTCAGGAACTTGCGGATCATCGGCTCGCCGTAGGTCTTCTTCATCACCATCAGGGCCGAGTACTGGGCCAGGGTCTCGGACAGGGCCGCCCCGCCCTGCTGGTCGGCGCCGATCAGCTGGTGGGCCCACCACTGGTGGGCGACCTCGTGGGCCCCGACATAGGTGACCATGTCGATCTTGGTCGGGTCTTCGTACTTGGACACGAAGCCCAGGTTCTCGGACCATGGGATGGTGTTGGCGAACGACTGGGCGAAGTTCTCGTAGGCCGGGAACTCCAGGTAGCGCAGCTGGCGGAACTGGTAGGGGCTGAAGTTGGCCTGGTCGTAGTCCAGCGACCGTTTCATCGAACTGATCATCCGGTCGACGTTCCAGGCGTGGGCCGGGTGGTAGTAGACCGCCAGCTGGACGCCCTTGTAGGGCTCGGTCCGCACCGCGTAACGAGCCGACTGGATCGAGAAGAAGTGCAGGATCGGGGCTTCGGTCACGAACCGCGCCGTGCGCCGGTCGCCGGCCTTGCCGACCGGACCGCTCATGTCGGCCGACTCGCGCCAGATGCGCTCCGCCACCTTGTAGCCCGGGGCCATCGGCGTCTGGTCGGCGTCGGTGGTCACCGTGATGTCGGCGGTCACCCAGTCGCTGTCGCGGCGCAGGCCGTTGAACTGCCGCGAGGCGACGTCGCCCAGCCTCGCCGGCCGCAGCTCGGGCGGCAGGCCGTACTTGCGCCGCTTGCTGCGGTCGGTCAGCAGGCCGTTGCGGTCCATGCCCAGGGACGGGGCCAGCTGCTGGTCGTTGATGAAGGTCCCGTTGTCGACCATGCGGGTGTCGGGGCCGCTGTTGGGGAAGCCCAGGGCCACGCGGGCGGTGGTGAACGACATCGAGCGCCGCTCGCCCGGCTGCATCGGGGTGTCGAAGGCGAAGATCCGGTAGTTGAACCGCTCAAAGGTGCGCTTGGGCCGGGCGCCTTCGATCGACAGGGCCAGCACCTTCAGGTCGCGGTCGAAGCGGACGTGGATCTCGCGCAGCGGCTTGTCGGTGCGGTTCTCGATCTCGTAGACGCCCTTGGTGTCGATGCGCGGGGCGCAGGGATGGATGTCGACGTCCAGCTTGACCGCGGCGATCTTGGGCTGGGGCGTGTTCTCGAACGGCAGCAGGGCCTTCTCGTAGTCGGCCGTCCAGCGCTCGTTGCTGATCGTGGTGCGGTACGCGTTCCAGACGTTGGTGTTCATGTAGATGAAGGCGCCGACGCCGGCGAAGGTCAGCAGGGCGCCGGCGGCGATCAGGCCGGGCGGCCCCATCAGCCGGCGGGGCGCGGCGGCCAGGCGCGGCCACAGCCGGCTCTCGGTCCCGCGCCGCCACGACACGTGGCACAGCACCAGCAGCACCACCGCGAACGCAGCCCAGTAGAGGCGGAACCACCAGGCCCCGATCCAGAACCGGCTCAGGCCGTTGAAGTCGGAGATCGGCGCGACCGGCGCGCCGTCATAGAGGTAGAGGTTGTGCTCCAGCCCCCAGCTGGCGGCGACGATGGTGCCGATGATGTAGAGCACCATCAGGCCCCAGCCGATGAACTTGTGCGGCGACAGCACCTGGATGAACACCGCCAGGGCCGCCAGCAGGACGCAGTCGGCGGCCTGGGGCAGCACCCACCAGACCAGGTAGTTGACCAGCTCCAGGTGGGTGTAGCCCTTGATCAGCTGAATGGTCACCGCCACGGCCACCCCGGCCAGGAAGGTCGACAGCAGCACCAGGCTGATGGCCAGGGTCTTGGGGACCACGAAGGCCCAGTCGGGGATCGGGGTGACGTCGATCAGCTCGTGCGTGCGCCGGTCCTGCTCGCGCCAGACCAGCTCGCCGGCGTAGAACGAAGCGATGATCAGCGAAATGAACGGGAAGATGCCGTTCAGGGCCCGGATCATCGCCCGGGTCACCGGATAGATGGCGCCGCCATAGAGGCTGTCGTCGGCCACGCGCCACAGGTTGAAGATCGACAGGGCCGCGGCCAGGCCGACCAGCACCAGATAGGCCGGGCTGACGAACACCTGGCGGGCGTCCAGGCGCGTGCGGGCCCACAGCTGGGCCCAGCGGGACGGCGCGTCGAAGCGGGGGACGCCATGGACGACCTCGGTCGGGCGCGGCGCGGCGTCGGCCCCGGACTTGTCGCGCCGGACCCGGGTCGCCCCGTCGCCCTTGCGCAGGTCGAACAGCCAGTAGGCCGCGGCGACCAGGGCCAGGGAGACGCCGATCCAGATCAGCCGGTTGGCCAGCAGGTAGCCCGTCAGGGGCGGGATCTGGGTGTTGCGCTCGGCCGCCGTCCAGTAGCGCACCGCCAGGCCGTAGGCGCCGCCGCCGAGCGGCTCCCACAGCGCCGCCACCTTCTCCAGGCCGGGCTGGCTGAGCATGGAGCCGCTGATGAAAGTGGCCACCATGAAGGCGATGACGCCCACATAGGTCCACATCATCGACCGCGTGACGGTGGTCACCGCGAAAAAGGTCGCCGAGGTCAGCAGCAGCGACGGCAGGGCCAGGACGAAATAGGCGAACAGATAGTGGTTCAGCACGAACGGCCCGACGCTGTCGGGGTCGACCCACCACATCACCGCGCCCAGCGCCATGCCGGCGGGCGCGGCCAGGAACGACAGGGCCGTGGCGGCGAAGGCGCCGACGAACCGGCCGTACAGATAGTCGAACTTGGTCAGCGGCGTGGAGCGCAGGATGCCGTCGAAGCCGGTGTCCTCGTCGCGCACGATGATGTTGGCCACGAAGGCGGCCGTGACGAACATGTAGACCAGGGCGAAGAACAGGTTGGCGTTGGCGATCACCGTCGCCGCGTTCTTGTGCACATTGGCCGTGGAGCCCAACTGGACGATATTAGGCGCGGCGACCGTCGCGAAGGCCAGCAGGAAGAAGATGATCACCCCGACCCAGAACACGGGCTGGCGCGCCTGGTAGCGGAATTCGAAGGCGGCGACTTTTCCGAACATGCCCGCGCGCCCCGTTTCCATGCCCATCAGGCCGCGCACCGGGTGTTGGACAGGGTGGAGAAATAGACGTCCTCCAGCCCGCCCTCCACGAGGTCGAAGCCGTCGCCGGGGTCCTGGTCGGCCAGGACGTGGATCACCGTGCGGCCGGCCAGCAGGCGGGTGGAGATCACCTGGTGGCGGGCCTTGGCCGCCTCGAGCTCGGCCTTGTCGATGACCTTCTTCCAGATGCGGCCCGACAGCTGGCGGACCAGGTCGGCGGGCGCGCCTTCCTTGACGATGCGGCCGTCGCAGATGATCGCCATGGCCGGGCAAAGGTCGGAGACGTCCTCAACGATGTGGGTCGACAGGATCACGACCACGTTCTCGCCGATCTCGGCCAGCAGGTTCAGGAAGCGGTTGCGCTCCTCCGGGTCGAGACCGGCGGTGGGCTCGTCGACGATGATCAGGCGCGGGTCGCCGATCAGGGCCTGGGCGATGCCGAACCGCTGGCGCATGCCGCCCGAGAAGCCGGCGATGGCCTTCTTGCGCACGTTCCACAGATTGACCTGGTTGAGCAGGCTCTCGACGACGTCCTTGCGCTCCCTGGTCCCGGCGATCCCCTTCAGCACCGCCATGTGGTCCAGCATGTCGTAGGCCGAGACGCGCGGATAGACGCCGAAGTCCTGCGGCAGGTAGCCCAGGATGCGGCGCAGCTGGTCGGGCGACTTGAGCACGTCGATGTCGCCGAAGCGGATATGGCCCGAGGTCGGCGACTGCAGGGTGGCCACGGTGCGCATCAGGGTCGACTTGCCCGCGCCGTTCGGGCCCAGCAGGCCGTACATGCCGCGGGGGATCGTCAGGTTGACCTCATCGAGGGCCTTCACGCCGTTGGCGTAGACGTGAGTCAGGTTCTCGATGATCAGCATCGTCGGTCGCAAGCCCCTTCGACGTCGGCATGGCGGGTTTTCGCCACAATTGCCCGACCGTCATGCCTTGTCGCCGCCGGTCGGGGCAAGTGAAAGAACGTTTAGACGGATGTGATCGCCAGCGTGTTGCACGATCATGTCCTCACGAAGGTGACTTTTGGCGAAGCGGGTTTGGGTCTAATCAGGCGCCATGACGACCTTCGCCTTTTCCCCGCCCGCCCAACCCACGGTTCCGGTCGACGGCGGCGACTCCGTCTTTCCGGTGCGCCGGATCCTCTGCGTCGGCCGCAACTACGCCGCCCACGCCCGCGAAATGGGCGCCGACCAGCGCGATCCGCCGTTCTTCTTCGCCAAGCCCGCCGACGCCATCGTCCTGGGCGACAAGGTCCCCTACCCGGTCGCCACCCACGAGCTGCATCACGAGATCGAACTGGTGGTCGCCCTGAAGTCGGGCGGCGCCAACATCGCGGTGGAAGAGGCCATGGGCCACGTGTTCGGCTACGCCGTGGGCGTCGACTTGACCCGGCGCGACCTGCAAGCCGCCGCCAAGACCAAGAGCCATCCCTGGGACGCGGCCAAGGGCTTCGACGCCAGCGCCCCGATCAGCGCCATTGTCCCGGCCGAGCGGGCCAGGCCGGACGGCGCGATCACCCTGTCGGTCAACGGCCAGCTTCGCCAGAGCGGCCAGGTCGCCGCCATGATCTGGACCGTTCCCGAGATCATCGCCGAGGCCTCCAAGCTGTGGACCCTGGCGGCCGGCGACCTGATCTTCACCGGCACCCCCGAGGGCGTGGGCGCCCTGGGCCGGGGCGACCGGGTCGAGGGCGCCGTCGAGGGCGTCGGCAAGCTCGCCTTCACCGTCGTCTGAGGCGGGCCATGCAGCTCACCCTCCACAGCGCCTGGCGGTCCAGCGCCGCCTACCGGGTGCGGATCGGCCTGAACCTCAAGGGCCTGGCCTATGACATCGCGCCGGTGAACCTGGTCGCCAACCAGCATCAGGCGCCAGCCTTCGCCGCCCTGAACCCGCAACGGCTTTTACCCGCCCTTGAAGTGGGCGGCAGGACCCTGACCCAGAGCCTGGCGATCCTGGAGTGGCTGGACGAGACCGTTCCGCAGCCCGCCCTGCTGCCGGCCGATCCGTTCGACCGCGCCGTCGTGCGGTCGATGGCCCAGATCGTCGCCAGCGACATCCATCCGGTGAACAACCTGCGCATCCTGCGCGCCCTGACCGACCTGGGCGTCGACGAGCCGGGCCGCGAGGCCTGGATCGGGCGCTGGATCACCGACGGCTTCAGCGCCCTGGAGACGCTGGTCGCCCGCCACGGCGGCGACTACGCCTTCGGCGACACGCCGACCCTGGCCGATTGCTGCCTGGTCCCGCAGGTCTACAACGCCGAGCGCTTCAGGACCGACCTGGCGCCGTTCCCCGCCATCCGCGCGGTCGCCGAGCGCGCCCGTGCGCACCCGGCCTTCGCGGCCGCCCACCCCAACCAACAGCCGGACGCCATCCATGCTTGAAGACCTGAAAAGCAACAACCTGGCCTGGTCGCTGCGCAAGACCGAGGCCGACCCCCAGTTCTTCAAACGCCTGGAGGGCCAGCAGAGCCCGGAATATCTGTGGATCGGCTGCAGCGACAGCCGGGTGCCGGCCAACGAGATCGTCGGCCTGGACCCGGGCGAGCTGTTCGTTCACCGCAACGTCGCCAACCTGGCCCCGCCGCAGGACGCCAACTACCTGTCGGTGCTGCAGTTCGCGGTCGACGTGATCAAGGTCAAGCACGTGATGGTCGTGGGCCACTATGGCTGCGGCGGCGTGGCGGCGGCCATCGACGGCCAGCGGCGCGGCCTGGTCGACCACTGGCTGCACCCGATCCGCGAGGTCCATGCCGAGCACAAGCACGAACTGGACGCCCTGCCGACCCAGAAGGACAAGCTCAACCGCCTGTGCGAGCTGAACGTCATCCGCCAGGTGCGCAACGTCGCCTCCGACGTCTTCGTCCAAGACGCCTGGGCGCGCGGCCAACCGCTGTCGGTCCACGGCTGGGTCTATGCGCTGGGCAACGGCCTGGTCACGGACCTGAACGTCGGGATCTCCAGCCTGGAAGACTACGAGCGGGTCGCCAGCGGGGCAGGCTGAGGCGACGTGGGCAGCGCCTATTCGGTCGGCCGGATCACCGCGTTCATGCGCGCGGCGATCGTCTCTGCGGTCTCCTTCATAAGGGCGGTGCGCATCGTCAGATCCGCCTGACCACGCCGTCGCAAGGTCAGTTGCGGCAGGATGATTGGCGGCGGCTGATAGCCCGTGCCCCCTCGAAAGGGCGTGTCATTCACATATTGCGCCGCCAGGGCTTCCTTGGCGTCGTCCCTTGAGACCCGCCGACGCGAAAACAGGAAGTTGAACACGAAAGTGTCTTCAACGACCGCGATGGCGACCCCGCCCGTAAGCGCCACGCCCAGGGCGACGACACCGGCCGCCGTCACGAAAATCAGCGCCAGGCCCGTTGCGACCGCGTAGTCCGAGGGATGGCGCTCGCGAACGCCGTACGCGACCGAAACGGCCACATAGGCCCAAAGACAGGCGCCCAATCCCAGAACGCCGCCGACCCAGGCCGAGACCTTGGCGAGGGAATATTGGGCGATGACGGTCTCGGGGCGCGGCCTCATGCGGGAAAAGAGGGGCGGCGCCCAGCCAAGGTCAAGGCCCGAACGCCTCGTCCGGAAGACTTTCGGACGCAGTTGGACCGGGAGCCTCCACCCGGAACACCTTCCCCGTCGCCGGCTCGCGGATCAGGTCCACGCGGGCGCCGTCCCAGTGGTAGTCCAGATGCCGGCCCTGGACGGCGTTCGCGGCCAGATCCGGGTAGAACAGCCCCACGCACCAGCCGCCCCGGTGGCGCTGACTGGGATAGACCACGCCTTCCGAACCGGCGGCGCGAAGCCTCGCGCCCAAGGCCTGGCCCGGCCGGTAGTCGTCGGGATCGAGCGCCGGCGCGAACGCCGGGTCGCCGCCGCGCAGGTCGTGCAGCGCGGCCCGCACGTCCAGCAGGATCTCGCGGAACTGCGAGGTCCAGCCCGGCGCCTGGGCGGTGGCGGCCATGAACCGGGCGTGGTGGTGGATGGTCTCGGACAGGGCGACCTCGAAGCGGTCGGCGACATACAGCACCCCGAACGCCCCGGCGCTGAACCGGCTGGGCCGGTCGGGGCTGACGTGGGTGAACGGCGCCATCAGATAGCTGGCCCCCGCCCCGGCCACCCGCCGGTCCTGCGGCACCAGGTCGAGGTTGCCGATGGTCTCCATCAGGCGCGGATTGGTCTTCTGCTCGGCCGCGATCAGCAGCGGCCAGTCGGCCGGGTCGGCGATGTCCTCGAACAGGTCGATCGGCGGCCAGGCGCTGCGGATGATCCGGACCGCGCCGCGCCAGACGATCGGCGCGCGCGGGATGGCCGAAAGGTCGATCACCAGGCCCCGCGCTCGGCGTCCAGGTAGCGGCGCACCCGCATCAGGTCGGTCAGTTCGCCGCCCAGCATCACCTGCAGGGCCGATCGCCCGCCGAACGCGGTGTTGGCCGCCTTGATCCAGGCGTAGCCGCGCTGGGGCTCCTGGAAGATCAGCCGCAGGGCCTTGTGGATCCCCATCAGGTTCGACAGCCGCGCCCTGCCGTCGCGGTCGACCCGCCCGATCTCGCCGGCCTTCCAGCGGCGGTAGGACCGGACCGGCATGTCCAGCAGCACGGCGGCCTCCTCGTCGGTGACGCCCCACAGCTTCAGCAGGTTGACCGCGGCGCGGAACATGGCCGCCGCCTCCTCGTCCGAGATCGGCTCGGCGGCGAAGGCCTTGGGCTCGGTGTCGACCAGGGTGACCAGGGACATGCGGAATACCTCTCTGGCCGAATATAGTTCATACGCTGCCAAATGGCAACTTTCAGCCGGTCGGCGCCTTAATCCGCACCCGCGCCGAGGCCGCCCGGCCCTGGCTGTCCACGACCTTCAACCGGTAGAAGCCCGGCGCGGCGGGCCGCCAGATCACCTTGCCGCTGACCGGGTCGACCGACAGGGGCGCGCCGGCCACGTACCAGGTCAGGTCCTCGCCGCCGGCCGCCATGACCAGGCCGCGCGCGCCGGGGCCGACGCTGTCGACCTGCACCGTCGCGCCGTCGGGCGGAAAGATCAGCCGCGGGCCTTCGGACACCTGTTGCAGCCGTTGCAGCGCGCCGGGGGCGGCCTTGGGGGCGATGGCGCGGGGGGCGAGGGTCGGGGCGTCGATCACGTCGGCGACGTCGAACAGCAGCGGCAGGGCCGCGTCGCGGCCGGTCAGGCCGCCGCGGGCCCCGCCGTCCGCCCGGCCGGTCCAGACGATGATCGCATAGCCGCCGACCACCCCGGCCGCCACCGCGTCGCGGAAGCCGTACGAGGTGCCGGTCTTGAAGGCCATGGCCGGTCCGCCGCGGGTCAGGGCCGAGGGCGCGCGGCCGCGCGGCGCGGGGGCCTCGCGCAGGATGTCCAGCACCTGGGCCGCGGCCTCGGGGCGGACGATGCGGGTCCCGCCCATGTGCTCGCGCGACTTCGCCTCGGCCTCGGTGAAGGCCAGGGGCTTGGCGACCCCGCCGTCGCCGAGGGCGGCGTAGAGCACGGCCATGTCGCGCGGCGTGATCCCCGCCCCGCCCAAGGCCAGGGCCAGGCCCGAGGCCTTGATCGCCGTCTTCGGCCGCACCAGCCGCACGCCGCTGCTCTCCAGCCGCGCCGCGAACGCGTCGGGGCCGATCTTCTCCAGGGTGGCGACGGCCGGCACGTTCAGCGAATAGGCCAGGGCCTCGCGGGCGGTGACCTTGTCGTGGAACACGTGGTCGAAGTTCTCGGGCTGGTAGTCGGCGAAGCGGGTGGCGGCGTCGTCGATCTGGGTATCGGGGGCCAGGGCGCCGTCGTCGAAGGCGAAGGCGTAGATGAACGGCTTCAGGGCCGAGCCGGGCGAGCGGATGGCGCGGGTCAGGTCGATCCAGCCGCCAGGCCGCTCGCGCCCGGCCGAGCCGACCAGGGCCCGCACGGCGCGGCCCTTGATCTGGACCACCAGGATGGCGGCGGTGACGTCCGGGCCCTGGGCTGCGGCGACGGCGGCGGCCATCGGCTCCAGCCGCGTCTGCAGGTCGGCGTCGATCGTCGAGACCACGCTGGGCTGGCCGGGCGGCGCGGCCAGGGCCAGCTCGCCGGCCGCGTGCCAGGCCAGGGTCGGGAACGGAGCCCGGCGGGGGATCGGCTCGGCGTCGGCCTCTGACGCGGCGGCCTCGGTCAGCACCCGCGCTCTCACCATCTTGTCCAGCACGGCGCGGCGGGCGGCGCGGGCCGCTTCGGGCCGGCGATCCGGGCGACGGGCCTCGGGCGACTGCGGCAGGGCGATCAGCAGCGCCTGCTCGCCATCGGTCAGGCTGGTCGGCTCATGCCCGAAATAGGCCAGGCTGGCGGCCCGCACGCCTTCCAGGTTGCCGCCATAGGGGGCCAGGGTCAGGTAGAGCGCCAAGATCTGCTGCTTGGTCAGTCGCGCCTCCAGCTGGGCGGCGCGGACCATCTCGACCAGCTTCGAGCCGAGATTGCGCGGCCGGGGCTCCAGCAGGCGGGCGGTCTGCATGGTCAGGGTCGAGGCCCCCGAGGTGGCCCGGCCATGGACCGCCGCCGAGCCGACCGCCCGGACCAGGGCCAGCGGATCGACGCCGAGGTGGCCGTAGAACCGCGCGTCCTCGACCGCGATCAGTCGCTTCTGGAAGGTGGGATCGGTGCGCTGGAGGTCCGCCCGCACCCGCCAGCGCCCGTCCTCGACCGGCAGGGCCCGCAGCCAGGCGCCGCGATGGTCCAGCACCACGGGCGACGAGCGTTTCGCCCGCGCCATGTCCGGCGGGAAGGCGGCGCTGAGGGCGAACAGCAGCACCTGGACGGCGACGAAGGCGACGAGGACGCGGGTGAGGCGGGGGATCGTGGTCATGTTCGCTACGGCCGACTCACCTTGCCCCCTACGGGTCGCTTCGCGACCGTCTTCCCCCGGAGGGGGAAGAGCCTCAAGCCCGAAGGCTCCGCCCCCCAATGGGGGCGGACAGGCGGCGAAGCCGCCAGGTGGGGCAAGTCAGAACACCCCTATTGCCCCGCCGCCACCGTGATCCGTCCCGCTTCCGACCGTGCGTTCAGGCTCGGCCGGTACATGTCCTTGGCGATCGCCCCAGGCAGGAAGAACTCGCCCGGCGTCACGGCCCGCGCCACATAGGCCATGGCGAACGGCTTCTCGCCACCCAGGTCCAGCGCGGCGATGTAACGGTCGTCGCGGCTCTCCTGGACATCCGGGTTGGTCAGCTCGCCCAGGAACTTGAACGGCCCGTTCTGGGCGTCGTCGGCGCCCAGGGTGGTCTCGATCTCGAAGCCGGCCGGCAGGGCGTCGTCGACCACCAGGGCGGTCGAGCGGGCCTGCATCGAGCGGCCGGACACCAGCACGATCACCCGGTCGCCCTGGTGGATCTGGGCTGGGTCGATCGCCCCGCCGTTCATCGAGAACAGGCGCTTGGACACCGAGATCCCGTTGGCCTCGGCCCCCGGGGCGGCGACCGGCGTGCCGCGCACGCTGACCGTCCTCCACAGGGCGCCCTTGCCGTTGTTGACGAAGCGGGCGTCCGCCAGCTTGCCCACCGCCCAGCGCGGGGCGCCGCCGGCCGGCGGCAAGGCGGTCACGCCCTGGGCGTCGATGGTCATCGGCCCGGCCGCCTTCAGCAGCTGGTAGGCCGCCGACAGCACCGCCGCCTGCTCCTGGGTGTTCAGGGCGTCGGGATCCTTGACCACGTTCTCCAAGCGGCCCTGCAGCTGGCGGGCGATGTCGCCCTGGCCGGCCTGGACCGCCAGGGCGGTGACCGCGGCGACGTCGCGCAGCGGGCTCTGGTACCAGTCGGCGTCGTCGCGCCAGCCCAGCGAGCGGACCGCCTGGCGCATGGCCGAGCGGGCCCGGGCCTGGTCGCCCATCAGGGCCAGGCCGGCCGCCACCTGGGCCTTGGCCAGGGGCTGGTCCTCGTCCTTCATCTGCACGTCGTGCCACCAGCGCAGCCGCGCCAGGTCGCCGCGTCCGGCCTTGGCCATCACATAGAGGGCGTAGGCGCTGGCCCGGCGACGCATGCGCTCGGTGGCCTTCTTGGAGTCGTCGGGCGTGCGGCCCCACCATTCGGGATATTCCAGGCGATAGGACACCGAGCTCCAGCCGTCGGGACGGCTGATCTGGCGCATGGCGTTCAGCGCCTTGTCCATCGCCTCGTCCGGCACGGCGATCCCCTGGGCCTTGGCGTCGACCAGGAAGTCGGTGGCGTAGGCGCCCAGCCAGGCGTCGGCCTCGCCGTCGCCCACCCGCCACAGGCCGAAGGCCCCGTCCAGGGTCTGGCGATCCAGCAGCTTGCCCACCGCCCCGGCCAGGATGGCCGGATTGCGCTTGAGCTTGGGATCGCTGGAGACGCCCTGGGCGTACAGCAGCGGATAGGCGGTCGAGACCAGCTGCTCGGTGCAGCCGTACGGGTAACGCTGCAGGGCCACGGCGATCGCCGAGGGGTCGAAGCCCCGGAACGGCGAGTAGCTGACCTGCAGGGTGATGTCGCCGGCCGCCAGGCCCGACAGCAGCTGGGCGCTGGGCGTGTAGCTCATGCCCGGCTGCTGCAGTTCGGTCGTCGTGCGCACCACGTCGCCCCAGCCCAGGCGGGTCTGGATCGGATAGTCCTTGGCCGTCTGGAAGCCGAGGCCGGACACCTTGAAGCCGACCTTGCCGATCCCGGTCACGGTCGGGGCCAGGAAAGGGATCTTCTCGGCGATCCGCTGGCCCAGGACCAGGGTGATCACCTTCCTGAAGGCCACGGCGATGCCGTTGGTGGCGTTGGCCTCGACCGTATAGGCCCCGGCCTTGCCCTCCACATTGTGCAGCTCCAGCGTCGCCATCGGCTTGTCGCCGGGGGCCAGGAAGCGCGGCAGGTTGAGGTCGGCCACCACCGGCTGGCGCACGGTCATGGCCTTGGAGCCCGAGCCGACGGCGTTGTCGGTCCAAGCCACGGCCATGATCCTAAGCTCGCCGTTGAAGTCGGCTGCGGGAAGCTTGACCACCGCCTTGCCGTCCATCCCCGTCTCGACGATCCCCGACCACAAAGCCACGGTCTTGATCGGCGTCACCGTCAGGCCCTCGCCGCCCAGCTCGTCGGCGCCGAAATTGACATTGGCCGGCGCGCCCATGTTGGGATCCAGCAGGCGGCCGTAGTCGTCGCGATAGTTCAGGGTCAGGGCCCGCTTGCCGAAATACCACTTGGCCGGATCGGGGCTGTCCTGGCGGGTCAGGCGCAGGATGCCTTCGTCGACGGCGGCGATGGTGACCTTGGCCTTCTGGCCGAAGCCCAGGCCCTGGACCTTGATCGGCACGTCGACCGGGGCCTTGCTGTCCAGCTTCACCGGCGTGCCGATGTCGACCGTCAGCTTGCGGCCCTTGGGCTCCAGCGGCACGTAGATCAAGCCCAGGGCCCGCTTGGGCTTGGGCGAGCTGACCGGGTCGCGCGGCTGGATCACGGTGACCATCACATAGGCCCCGCCGCCCCAGGCGGCCGAGGTCTTCAGGCGCACGGTCGTGCCGTTCTCGCCGACGCTCAGCGTCTTGAAGTCGATCAGCCGGTCGGTGGCCACCGCCACCTGGGCTTGGCCGGCATAGGGCGACTTCAGGGTGATCTCCACCGTGTCGCCCTGGGCGTAGGCCTTGGTCCCGGCGCTGACCCGCACGAAGTCGGGCGCCTCGCCTTCCTTGGCCGGCGAACCCCAGCCCGACGAGAACTTGGTCACGGACTTGGCGCCGTCCGGCCCTTCGACCACCAGGCGGTAGTCGCCCCAGCCCAGGCGGCGGTTGAAGCGCGCGGGGGCGCCGGCGCCGATATTGACCGTGGCCTTGGCCACGACCGCGTCGCGGCTGGTGCGCCGCCACTGCCAGCGGCCGTCTTGCTGGAACCAGTCGTAGTTCCAGTTCTCGCTGATCAGGGTGTAGGTCGCCGTCGACGAAATCCGCGCCCCGGCGGCGTTGACCGCGATCATCTCCAGGCTGACCGGCGGATCGCCGTTCCCGGCGTCGCCCTGCTCAACCTTGACGCCATAGTACACGGGCTTGCCGCGCACCTTCAGCTCCAGGCCCTCGCGCACGGGACGGCCGCCCGGCTCGAACACCGAGGCCGTCACCGCCGCCACCAGCGGCTGGGCGGTGTCGCCGGCTTCGCCCGTTCCCAGGTTCAGCATGGCGTGGCCGTCGCCGTCGGTGACGGTCGTGCCCAGCTCGATGAACTTCTCGTCGAAGGGCGCCAGGTCGTCGCCCCACTCATAGCCCTTGTACTGCGGGAAGGGGTCGGTGTCGGTGCGCAGTCGCGCCTCGCCCTGGGTCTGCAGGCCCGCGCCCGGCGCGCCGTAGAGGAAGCGGGCCGAGACGTCGATCTTGCGCTCCTGGCCGGCCGCGACCGGCACGGACTCCTGGCCCGTAGCGGTGACCGCCAGTCGTTGCGGGGCGAAGTCCTCGACGCTGAAGCTGAACGACCCGGCCTCGGCGTCGGACCCTTCCATCTTCAGCACCGCCGTCCAGCGGCCGCGCGGAGCACTCCGGGGGAGTGCGATGTCGGCCAGCACCGCGCCGGCGTCGGCGCGGCTGAAGTTGTAGCGCTTGAACTCCACGCCCGAGGGCCGCTTGACGAGAATGTAGCCCTTGCGGTCGTTGACCGCCTTGGCCAGGCGATCGCGGACCATGGCCGTCAGGTGCACGGTCTCGCCGGGGCGGTAGATGCCGCGATCGGCGTAGAGATAGCCGTCGATGTCGCTGCTGAGCGCCCGGCCGCCGTCGGACTCGGTGCGGCCGCCGACGCCCTGCTTGGACAGGTCGACCGGCGAGCGATCCAGGTCCAGCACCGCCAGGTCGCCCTGGTCGCCATAGGCCATGACCATCTTGGCCCGCGCCGCCCCGTCGCCCTCGAGCAGGGCGTGGGCGAAGTGCGCCCGGCCGTCGGCGTCGGTCTTGGCCACCGCCAGGTCCTCGCCGTCCTTGGCCACCAGGGCCACGCGCACGCCGGCCACGGTCTTGGCGCTCTTCAGCGAGCGGACCACCACGTCCAGGGATTCGGCCCCGTCGTAGCCGATCAAGGCCATGTCGGTGAACATGATCCAGCGGCGAGCCTGGGCCGGGGTGGGGTCGCCCTCGCCGGTCGGGTCGCGGCCGCCCGAGGCGTCGCGCGCCTTGATCACATAGCCGCCGGGCTTCATTTCCTTCAGCACCGCGCCCAGCGGGAAGACGGTCGTAGCCTTCTGGCCCGCCGCGCCCTGCACGTCGATCACGCCCTTCCAGACCTGGCGGCCTTCGTCGTCGGGGCTGTCATCGCCATAGTCGCTGGCGTAGTCGCCTTCGCCGGTCGGGTCGGGGGCGCCGATCGACTTGCGCACCAGATTGCGGTCCGACACCCGCCAGACCTCGATGGCCAGTTTGGAGACGTTCATGGTCTCCAGGGCCACGCCGTCGGACTCCTCGCGCGGCAGGATCACGCCGTCGCCGGCGAAGCCGACATAGGGCGGCTTCTCGCCAAAGGTGAAGTCGACGTCGGCGTTGGCGGCCAGGGTCTCGCCGCCTCGACCGGGCAGGCCCTTGAGCAGGGTGACGCGGTGGTCGGTGAAGCCGACGCCGCCGATGCACAGCTCGTCGTCCTTGACCCGCACGGCCGGCTGTCGGCCCAGGTCCGGCGAGATCAGCACGAAGTCGGCATAGGCCTTGGACGGGTCCAGCGGCTTGCTCATCTGGACACAGGCCATCGGCTCGGCGCCGGAACTGTCGATGCGGCTGCGCCAGACGGCGAAGCCTTCCGGCTTGGGGATACCGCGCCGCGGGGCGCCGGCCGAGCGGGGCTTGCCGAACAGCGACCAGGCCTGGCCCTTGGGGGCCTCGGCCGTCGCCGCCTTGTGGCCGAACCAGCCGAAATCGGCGACCTTGCCGACCGCGAAACCGCCGCCGAAGCCGGCCACCAGGGCGGCTGCGCCGACCGCGACCAGCGGCGACTTCAGCCCGGCCGGGATCCCGGCCTTGAAGGCCGCCCAGCGGGACGTCTTGGGCTCATGGCCGCCTTGCGGCGGCGTCTCGTCCGTCGACATCCCTGCCTCCCCAACCTTAGCGTGTCGGGGGGACTTGAACCTAAGCCGGGGAAGGGGTCAACGGGGTCTAGGCGTCGAACGCCACCACGCCGCTGGCCAGGTCGTAGGTGGCCGAGACGATCTTCAGCCGGCCTTCGCTCAGCTTTTCGGCCAGGGTCCCGTCGGCCACCCTCAGGCGGGCGGCGACGTCGCGGACATTCTGATGGATCGCCGCGTCCTGCAGGTCGGCCGGGTGGGTCTCCTGCGCCTCCAGCACCGCGGGGATGATCGGCAGCACCATGTTCAAAAGCGAGCCGTGCAGTTCGCTGTGCTTGGTGGCCACGTCCACCGCCGCGCCGACCGCGCCGCACTTGCTGTGGCCCAGGACGACGACCAGCGGCGCGCCCAGGTGCTCGACGGCGTAGACGATCGAGCCGAGGCCCTCCTGGCTGACGGTCGAGCCGGCCACGCGGACCACGAACAGCTCACCCAGATTGCAGTCGAAGACCAGTTCCGGACCGACGCGGCTGTCGCTGCAGCCGACGATCACCGCGAACGGCTTCTGGCCCTTGGACAGCTCGGCGATGCGGACCATGGTCGGCAGGACGATGCTGGCGCCGCCGCGCGCGAAGATGGCGTTGCCCTGCTTGAGGCGGCCCAGCGCCTCGTCGGGGCTGACCAGCTGGGGCGGATGCACCTCGGCCGGCTCGACCGCATCGGGCGCTTCCAGCGGCTTGACCTGGGCCAGGGCCTTGTCCAGCGCGGCCTTGTCGGTGGGCTGGGACTTCAGGGCCCGGCGCGTGCGCCGGCCCTTGCGGGTCAGGATCGATGGCGTGGCGGGATCGTTGCCCTCGGCCCAGGCCAGGGCCGGCGCGGCGAGGCCGGACGCCAGGGCGCCCAGCAGCAGACGTCTCGAAACCATCTCATCCCCCGACGAGTGCAACGCGGTGGCCTACAGTCCTGCCAGGGGAAGGTTAATCCCGCCGCAACGGCGGGCTCGCCTCAAAGCGGCAATTCGACACGCTTGACCACCGTGCGCAGGGCGATCGACGAGCTGACCCGCACCACGCCCGGGATCCGCGTCAGCTCCTGGGCGTGCACCCGCTCCAGGTCGTCGACGTCGGCCACCACCAGCCGCAGCAGATAGTCCGAGCCGCCGGTCATCAGGTAGCACTCGGCCACCTCGCGGACATTGGCGATGGCCTTCTCGAAGACGCTGAGCGTCGCCTCGGCCTGGGACGACAGGGTGACGGTGACGAAGACGCTGAGCGGCAGGCCCACCGCCCGCTCGTCGATCACCGCGGCGTAGCGCCCGATCACCCCGGTTTCTTCCAACGCCTTCACCCGGCGCAGGCAGGCGGATTCGGAAAGATTCACCGCCTCGGCCATTTCCACATAGCTGGCCCGGCCTCGCCTCTGGAGCAGGTTCAGCAGCTTCCGGTCGAAGGCGTCGAGGTTGGCCGCAGGTTTCTTCACCGAAAGGGCTCCATCGTGATGGGATCCTGCATACCACGGTTACGGGCGCATGAAACTCCCCGGGAACCTGCGTTCACCCAGGCGTAAACCAGCGTCAAAGACCTTTTGGAGGAGACGATCATGCGCGTTGGAGTGCCTTCCGAGATCAAACCGGGCGAACACCGCGTCGGCCTGACCCCTACCGCCGTGCGCGAGTATGTGGGCCATGGCCACGCGGTGCTGGTCCAGGCCGGCGCGGGCCTGGGGGCCGGCTATGGCGACGACCTCTACGTCAAGGCCGGCGCGACCATCGCGCCCGACGCCGACGCGGTGTTCGCGGGCGCCGAGCTGATCATCAAGGTCAAGGAACCGCAGAAGGTCGAGTGGGAGCGCCTGACGCCCCGCCACATCCTGTTCACCTACCTCCACCTGGCGCCCGACCCCGCCCAGACCGAGGGCCTGCTGGCCTCGGGCTGCGCGGCCATCGCCTACGAGACCGTCACCGACGCGCGCGGCGGCCTGCCGCTGCTGGCTCCGATGTCGGAAGTGGCCGGCCGCATCGCGGTGTTCAGCGCCGCCGAGACCCTGCTCAAGCATAATGGCGGCATGGGCCTGCTGCTGTGCGGCGTGCCCGGCGTGCCCCCGGCCCGGGTGGCGGTGCTGGGCGGCGGCGTGGTCGGCTCCAACGCCGCCCGCATGGCCGCCGGCCTCGGCGCCGAGGTCGTGGTGCTGGAGCGCTCGATCCCCCGGATGCGCGAGCTGGACGACCTGTACCAGGGCCGCATCCTGACCCGCTATTCGACGATCGCCGCCGTCGAGGACGAGATCCTCAAGGCCGACGTGATCATCGGCGCGGTGCTGACCGCCGGGGCCGCCGCGCCCAAGCTGGTCAAGCGCGAGCACCTGGCCAAGATGAAGCCCGGCTCGGTGCTGGTCGACGTGTCGATCGACCAGGGCGGCTGTTTCGAGACCAGCCACCCGACCACCCACGCCGAGCCGACCTACACGGTCGACGGCGTCGTCCACTACTGCGTGGCCAACATGCCGGGCGCGGCGCCGCGCACCTCGTCGGAAGCCCTGGGCAACGCCACCCTGCCCTTCGGCCTGGCCCTGGCCGACCACGGCCTGGACGCGCTGAAGAGCAACGTCCACCTGGCCAAGGGCCTCAACGTCCTGGCGGGCGAACTGACCCACCCGGCCGTGGCCGAGGCGCTGGGCAAGACGTCGGTGGACCCGTATGGGGCTTGGAAGTAGCGCCCTGCGCCCTTCGAGGCCCACTGCGTGGGCGCCTCAGGATGAGGAGCGATTTACTGCTTTCCTCATCCTGAGGTGCGAGGTGCAGCCGAGCCTCGAAGGACGCAAGGCCTAGGCCGCGAACCGGCCCAGGTCTTGGTGGCTCTCCACCAGGTCCAGCACGTCGTGCATCGAAAAGCCTGGGTCGGCCGGATACAGCGCGTCGTAGATCGAGCGGGCGAAGGCCAGGTCGGCCGGGGTCTTGACCCGCCAGTCGTAGTGCGACCAGTCGCGATGGGCCTTCAGGTGGGCCTGCCGGAAACGATCGGGCCGCTCGCGGATGGCGGCGGTCGGCGAGATCATGGCCAGGGGGTCGCGAACCTCGGCGGCGGCGACGCGCAGCGCCTCGACGGTGACCACCTCGACCTCCAGCCCGGCCGGAAAGGTGCGCTCCACACGGTTGGAGGTGTAGGCCGCGCCGGTGGCCTGGGCCAGGCGGACGGCCTCGTCGATCACGGCCGGATCGACGAACGGCGCGTCGCCCTTGACGCGAACGATGTGGCTGACCGGCCCGGCGGCCTCGGCGCAGCGGGCGATGCGGTCGAGGATGTCGCTGCCCGCGCCGCGGTGCACGGCGTAGCCGCGCGACACCACCAGGCCGGCCAGGCCGTCGTCGGCGGGGTCGCTGCTGGTGGCGACGATGATCTTGGTCAGGCGCCGGGCGCCGCGCAGCCGTTCCAGCTGGCGCAGGATCATCGGCTGGCCCTGGAGGGTGGCGACGGCCTTGCCGGGCAGACGCTTGGAGCCCATGCGGGCCTGGACGACGGCGAGGATCATGGCGTTCGGCTCCCTCTTTTGCTTCTCAGCGCTTTCTCCGAGGCTGAGCCTTATTTCGTCCCGATGTCAGGCGACCCAACGTCGCGGGTCCAGGGCCACCGGATCGTCGATGGCCATGTCGTCCCAGTCGAGGTCGGGCGGCGGGCTGGAGGCGGCGGCGACCACGGCCGACAGCTCGGCGGCCGAGGTGACGCCCACCAGGACGGCGCTGGCCTCGACGCGCGACAGGGCGAAGCCGAGGGCGGCCTGCAGCGGATCGGACCGGCCCTCGGCGATCATTCGCCGCACCTTCGACAGGCGGCCCGAGGCCCCCTTCAGCTGGGCGGGCACGCGGTCGGGCGGCAGGAACAGCAGGCCGTTCAGGAAGATCGAGCGCAGCTGCACCTCGATCCCCATGCCAGCGATGCGCTGCAGCGAGCCGTCGGCCAGCAGGCGCTGGTCCAGCAGGCTGGCCGGCGCTTGCAGGATGTCGGGCTTGAAGCGGCGGGCGACGCCGACGGGATCGTCGCTGGCGTGCGCGGCGACGCCCACCTTGGCGAACAGCCCCTCGTCGCGCAGCCGGGCCAGGCGGTCCCAGACGGCCGCGCCGTGCGGGCCGAACAGTTCGGCGGGCGAGGGGACGATGATGGCGTCGGCGCGTTCCACGGCCAGGCGGCGCAGGCTGGCGCGGGCCTCGGCCTCGACGAAGTCCGGGCCGCGGTCGGCGCGGGCGGCCGACAGGGTGACGCGGAACGGCACGGGACGCGGGATCAGGTCGCCCAGCACCTGCTCGGCGCGGCCATAGTTGCCCGACACGTCCAGCACCGACAGGCGGGCGCGGGCGGCGATGGCGAGAATGTCACGGGCTTCGGTTTCGGGCGAACGGGCGCGCGGCGACGCGCTCATGCCGTCCAGTCCGAACTGGGCGGCGGCGAGACCGAGCTTGGAAACCGAAAGCGACATGGAAATCCGTGCGGATGGAACACCAGTGTCGACGAGCCTAGGCCCAAAGGACTGAAGAAGGCGTTTCTGGAAACTTGCCGAGGGGTTAACATCGCCGGCGATGAAGCTTCCCGATCCCCCGCTCAACCAGGCCTCCGAAATCGCCGGAGACTGGCCGCTGCACGGCCTGGCCGAGGACATGCGGCCCGCCCTGGCCCAGGCCCTGGCGCGCGGCGCGGCGGGCCTGGCGACGATCATTTCGCTCGGCGAGGGCGGCCCGCGTCCAGTCGGCGCCCAGATGGTGTTCGGCATGGAAAGCCGGGCCGGGTTCCTGTCGGGCGGCTGCATCGAGGCCGATGTCGAGGCCCACGCCCGGGCCTGCATGGCCGACGGGCGGCCCCGGCGCCTGGTCTATGGCGAGGGCAGCCCCTGGCCCGACATCCGCCTGCTGTGCGGGGCGCGGATCGAGATCCTGGTCGAGCGCCTCGCCTCCGACGACGATGCGGCGCGGGCGCTGCTGGCCCTGGCCGAGGCGCGCGAGCCGGCGGCTTGGATCAGCGACGGCGAGCGACGGCTCTGCGCCCCGGCGTCGGACCCCGCCCCTACTTGGCCCGGCGCCTTTTCGCGGCGATTCGATCCGCCGCCGCGACTGGTGGTGTTCGGCGGCGATCCCACCGCCCTGGCCGTGGCCAGCCTCGGGGCCCAGTCCGGGTTTTCGACCACCCTGGTGCGTCCCAAGGGCCCGATCGCGCCGCCGCCCCTGGCCGGCGTTGCCTATCGCCGCGACGACGTGGCCGGCGCCGTGGCGGCGGTCGGGCTGGACGCCTGGACGGCGGTGGCGGTCTGCGGTCATGACGAGGAGGTCGACCACGAGGCCCTGCTGGCCGCCCTGCCCTCGGCCGCGTCCTATGTCGGCCTGCTGGGCGCCCGGCGGCGGCTGGGCGCGCGGCTGGACCGCCTGCGCGCCGCCGGCGTCGCCGAGACCGACCTCCAGAAGCTGCGCGCCCCGATCGGCCTCGACCTCGGCGGCAAGGCGCCGTTTGAGGTGGCCGTGGCGATCATCGGCGAGATCATGGCCAGCCGCCACGGCCAGCCGGCCCTGGCGCGACGGCCGGTCTCCACCCCCGATGGGGACGGACAGGCGGCGAAGCCGCCAGGTGGGGGCAAGTCTTAGCGGGCATCGTGTTGCGGGCACGGCTTCTCGACCTCGGGCTTGCGCGGCGAGCTGATGGGGAGGCGCGGAGCGGTCCGGGTCCAACCCGGATGACCGTGATGATGTGTGTGCGTTTCGGCTAGCCTAACGCTCAATCACCTCAGTGGCAGACGGCTGCTCGACCAGGGCCATCCGCATTACGTGCACTTCCGACGCCATTCCGAGAAAGGCTACGCTTGGAATTACACTGCCCTCGAACGACAGTATGAACAAATCCCAATAACCTTGGGAGTTCATCGCGGACCAGAACCAGCCGATCTTGCCCCCAATACAATCAGCTAGCTGTTCGACATCGATCCAGAGGCCCCCACCGGGTTCTGCAACATTGGTCAGCGCGACGATCAACTCGTCAGTGTCCCTGTTTACGGTGATGTGTAGACCGAGGGTCTCGCCCATCACGACCATTTCCCACCAAATGGGCCTCGGATCGTCCGCCTCGATCTTAGCCTTGATGCGGCAGGTCGATTGTCCGTGGAGATCGTCGTAACGGTCGAAATCAAACCGCACGATGCCCTGGGCGCGAGGAAGTTCATCAGAGTTCATGGAAGGCTCCAGCCGGGGTGTTTCATAGTCCACAACACGGGCCGTTTCCCCACCCCGAACAGACCTTTGGCCCGTCCGCTGTCCGGCATGGCGATAAAGGACCGGTTTTAGGCGCGGACCTCGTTTCCGCACCCGCCCCTGAGCGATGGGGTGGACGCCCCCCGACGGCATCGATGTGCCAAAGTGGAGGTGTTGAAAACACCACTGCAAAGGAGGCGTCCGTGGAAGAAGTTATCACAATCGGGCTCGACTTGGCCAAGTCGGTCTTCCAGGCGCATGGCGCTGATCGGGCCGGCGGCGTGGTCTTCCGCAAGAAGCTGCGACGAGAACAACTGCTGGCGTTCTTCGCCGGCCAGCCACGCTGCCTGGTGGCGATGGAGGCCTGCGCCAGCGCCCACTACTGGGCCCGTGAGATCGGCGCTTTGGGCCATGAGATCCGCCTGATCCCACCGGCCTATGTGAAGCCGTTCGTGAAGCGGCAGAAGAACGACATGGCCGACGCAGAAGCCATCTGCGAGGCGGCGCAACGGCCGACGATGCGGTTCGTCACGCCCAAGAGCGCGCAGGCCCAAGGCTCGGCCGTGGTGTTTCGCACCCGCGATCTGCTGGTCAGGCAGCGCACCCAGCTGATCAATGCGCTGCGGGGGCATCTGGCCGAGTTCGGCTTCGTGGTCCGGCAAGGTGCGGCGCACGCTGCCAGGCTGATCGATGTGGTCGACGACCCCAGCACCGATCTGCCCGCCCAGGCGCGGCCGGTGCTGGCTGTCATCGTCCAGAGCCTCCGAGCCCTACAGGGCCAGATCGCTCAACTGGATGCTGAGATCGCCATACGGGCCAAGCGCGATCCGGTCGCCAGGCGGCTGATGACCATCCCTGGCATTGGACCCGTCGTGGCCACCGCGTTGGTGGCGCTGGCGCCGGCCGCCAGCACCTTCAGGCGCGGGCGTGACTTCGCCGCCTGGGTGGGCCTCACGCCACGCCAGCATTCCAGCGGCGGCAAGGAGCGATTGGGGCGGACCAGCAAGATGGGCGAGCGCAGTCTGCGACGGCTGCTGATCCTGGGCGCCAGCTCCGCGGCCAGGGTCTCCGGCCGCGATCGTGCACCTGCCAATCCATGGCTGGAGAGCATGCTGGCCCGAAAGCCACGGATGCTGGTCACCATCGCATTGGCCAACAAGATGGCGAGGATCGTCTGGGCGCTGATGGCGCACGGAGGAACCTACAGAGCTCCGGCCATGGCGGTCTAACCGCCAGGGTCTGAGGGCGTCGGAGAGGCGAAGGTCAGACGAGAGGTATGGCGCAACGGTCAGAAGACGGGGTCGGGAAAACCAGTGAAAATGTCCGAGCGCCTCGAGCGCGCCTGAGCGGTCTGGACCCGATCCGCGATCTCCATACAGGCCAGCGGCGTGTGAACAGCCGCATCAACAGGCCGGACACACGGAAGCACCTGAACCGACAGCGTCAGAAATCTCGAAAAACCACTTGCTTCGACCGGGGCGTCCACACACGGACCTTTAGTAAGAGGCGCGTTTTGTGAGGCTCGCGAACGTGGCCCGACGGTAGAGCTTAGGCGATGTCGTGCTCGTCGAGCGACGAAAGTGGCGTGGTGGCGATGTTCAGATGATAGCGCGTGGCCTTGTTCGCACCGGTGCGAGTCAGCGCGCCGGTGTCGACCAGCGCGGCGAGGTCTCGGGTGGTGGTCGCCGATGTCGTGCCCGTGATGGTCATGTAGTTGGCGGCGCTGAGCCCGCCCTTGAAGCCTTCCGGCCCAGCGGCAAATAACCGAATAAGCGCCTTTTCCTGGCGCTCGTTCAGCACGCCACGCAAACTGCCCATGAGGCGAGCCTTATCCAGCACGAATTCGATCTGGCGCAGAGTTCGTTGCTGCGCCTCCAGTGTCTTGGCGGCGAACCACAACAGCCAGTCGGTGATTTCGAGATCTCGGTGTGCGCGCTCAAGCTCGGCGTAGTAGGCCTTACGATGCTGCAACAAGGTGCTGGCCATGCCAGTCACAACCGGATTCGCCAATCCCTGCGCCAAGATCTTCTCGCTGATCGCGCGACCGACCCGGCCGTTGCCGTCCTCGAACGGGTGGATGCTTTCAAACCAGAGGTGGGCGATGCCGGCGCGGGTGACGGCGGGTAAGGGCGTGCTACCGCCCGGCGCTGTGCGCTCCAGCCAGTCCCAGAAGCGTTGCATCTCCGTGGGGAGGTCCGACGAGGGCGGAGCCTCGAAATGCACCTTCGGGGCATGCAGCGCGCCCGAGACGATCTGCATCGGATCTGCGTGGGTGCGATAGCGCCCGATATCGACGAGATCGGTGCGCCCATTGGTGATCCAGCGATGCCAGCGGAACAGGACCTCTTCGGTCAGCAGCCTGGCGGCATGCTCATAAAGATCGACCATCATTTCCGCGATGCCGGCCTCGGCGGGCGACGCGCGGCGACGGTCGCTGGCCAAGCCTAGGTGTCTGCGGATGGACGACTGGACACTATCGCGGTCGAGCGGTTCGCCCTCAATGGCGGAGGTATCGACGGCCTCATGGCTCATCAATTCGATGCGCAGGGCATATTGGTCGTCGGCGTCCAGATGCTTGGACACGCCAATGAGCACGCCCGCGTTCTCGATGAAGAGCGCTTCGGCGCGCACCAATTTGCGCTGTTCCCAAGTAAACTCGGGCCAACCTTCCTGCTGCCAATTCCAAACCATGATCGATATCTAATCGATATATCGATCAAAATCCATGTAAATGTGATCTATATAGCCCCTATCAATTGATCAGGGACGTTGCGTCCGGTGGCGTGAAAACGGCCGATCGCTGGTTTTTGAGAACAACAAGCCGGCCTAGCTCTCACCGCTCAAAGCGGCCACGACGCGCCCATCTAGCAGCCGCCTGTGCTGGGTCGCGGGATGCCAGCGCGGCCTGGGACAGGCTCTACCGCGATGCGCATTCCATGCAGGCGGGCAAGCGCCCTCGATCAGCACAGCGTAGTCGGCGCGCGTCTTGTCATCGCAGTAGTAGTCGAGGAACTCGGCGGCCTGGTGGTTCACACCCGGGCCTGTCGCTTCAGCAGTCAAAGGTCGCCCCCTAGGTATTTGCTCACGGCCCCACCTTGCCGCCTGCCCGCCGCTCGGAGCTTTGCCCACCGCATGTAGCCTTGCATCGTCGCCAGGCTCCGATAGCGGGTCTGCTCCATGATCTCCCCGTCGGGAGAGCGGCTATTGGCATCGGCTCGTAGCGGACGTCTATACCGCAATGCGGAGCTGGTGTCGGCTTGAGGCGAGCAGGTCCTTGAGCCGAGGCCTTGCAGTCGCCGCCGAGCCCTCGATCCCAGGACGTGTTTCGGGGACCCTTAGATTGCCACCCGGAGCACATGTCGGTTTGAGTAGCCGCACGGCCCGGAATGACGGATGTATTTTTTGGGCGGGCGCTCAGACCTAAGGCCCGACTTGGGTCGTAATCGGAAATTCGCGCCAACGCTGAAAGCGAACTTTGGGACCAGGCGCCTTGAGCGGATGTCAGGAAGGCCGGCCAGGTTTGGATGCCCGACCTTTTAGACGAGACGAGGCTTCAGCATTTCGATCAGGGCGCGCGCCTCTTCGCGCTCATCGTCAGTTATGTAGATGGAGCCTTCAGCGATCGCGAGGGCGCGCATAGCCAACCGAGGGTCTTTCCGTACACCTAGGCCGTCGAGATAACATTTCGCCAAATTGAGCTGCGCGCTTCCGTCGCCATTCCTGGCGGCCCGTTGATGCCACCGGAACATTTCCCGGTAGCGACCAACCTCTTGATACAATATCGCGATATTCTCAGCCGCCACCGTCGAACCATTTCGACGCCAAGCGCGCTGATACAGTTTCATCGCCAAGTCTTTATCGACCTGAACGCCGACGCCTACATCGTATAAATAGGCCAGTCGCGTCAGACATTCAGGCGAACCAAGCGCCGAGCCGCGTTCGAACGAGCGTAACGCCAAGCCGAAATCGCCAGCTTCCTCGGCAGCGTCACCAATCCGAAACAGTGCTTCAGTATCCACCATGACTTGCGTTCTGGCATGGCTGCGGCGCTGGGCCAAACGTCCGCTGGGGGCCAGAAGCCCACCCTTGCGGATCTACTCCGCTCGCCAGTCGCCCGACTTGCCGCCGGTCTTCTCGACCAGGCGCACGGCCTCGATGACCATGCCCTTCTCGGCGGCCTTCAGCATGTCGTAGATCGTCAGGCAGGCCACCGAGACGGCGGTCAGGGCTTCCATCTCCACCCCGGTCTGGCCCTTCAGCTTGACGCGGGCCATCACCGCCAGCCCGCCCTCGGCCGGCTCGACCGAGACCTCGACCTTGGACAGGGCCAGGGGGTGGCACAGCGGGATCAGGTCGGCGGTCTTCTTGGCCGCCATCACCCCGGCGATCTCGGCCACGGCGCGAACGTCGCCCTTGCGGCCGGTTCCGGAGACAGCCAGCTCGCGGGTCGAGGGTCGCATCCGCACGAAGCCGACGGCGATCGCCTCGCGGACCGTCTCGGCCTTGTCCGAGACGTCGACCATGCGGGCGCGGCCCTGGTCGTCGATGTGGGTCAGGCGGGTCACTGTTCCAGCAATCCTATTGCTCTAGGAGTCGGGGCATCAGTTCGACCATGTTGCAGGGCTTGTGGCGGCTGTCGAGCTGGGCCGAGATGACCTTGTCCCAGCCGTCCTTGACCGCCCCGTTGCTCCCCGGCAGGCAGAACACGAACACCCCGCCGATCAGGCCGGCCGTGGCGCGGCTCTGCAGGGTGGACAGGCCCACCGTGGCGTAGCTGACCAGGTGGAACACCACCGAGAAGCCGTCGATCTTCTTGTCGAACAGCGGCTCGAGGGCCTCGACCGTGACGTCGCGGCCGGTCAGGCCGGTGCCGCCGGTGGTGACGACGGCGTCGACTTGGCCGCCGGCGATCCAGTCGCGCACGGTCTGGCGGATCTTGTCGACGTCGTCGCGGACGACCAGGCGGCCCGCCAGGTCATGGCCCGCGGCCTTGATCCGGTCGACCAGCAGCTGGCCGGAGGTGTCGGTGGATTCGTCGCGGGTGTCCGAGACGGTCAGGACCGCCACTCGCACCGGCTTGAACGGAAGCTCCGGCTTGATCCCGCCGCCCGGGATGAGGCTGCCTGCCGACATCGATCGTTCTCCTAGTCCCAGCGTTCCGCGTCGGTCCTATCGCGAGCCGTCGGCTCGATCCAGCGCTCGCCGTCCGGGCCGTGCTCCTTCTTCCAGAAGGGCGCGCGGCTCTTGAGATAGTCCATCAGGAAGTCGCAGGCCTCGAAGGCGGCGCGGCGATGGCTGGCCGCCGTGGCCACGAAGACGATCGCCTCGCCCGGCGCGATGCGGCCGATGCGATGGACGATGCGGTAGTCGTGAAGGTCGAACCGGGCCTTGGCGTCCTCGGCGAAGGCGGCGATCGCCGCGTCGGTGAAGCCGGGATAGGCCTCCAGCTCCAGGGTTGTGGCCTGGCCTCGCTCGGCCCGCGCCAGGCCGACGAAGCTGGCCACCGCCCCGGTCTCGTCGCGGCCGGCGCAGAAGGTCGTCAGCAGGGCGCCCGGCTCGAACGCCTGGGCGGTCAGGCTGATGGACGGCAGGGTCGTCATCCGCCGCTCATCGGCGGCAGGAAGGCGACTTCGGTCGCCGCCGCCAGGCTGGCCTCGCCGCGGACCAGGACCTTGTCGACCGCCACCTGGACGCCGGGCCCGGACAGCGCCTCGGCCAGGCCCGGATCGTCGGCGGCCAGGGCCTCGCGCAGGGCGGCCAGGGAGCCGGCCTCGACGGCCCGGTCGCGCCAGCCGGCCTGGTCGGCCAGGCGTCCGAACAGCAGCACGCGGGCCATGTCAGCCCCCGGTCGTCGACATGTGACGGGCCACGGCCGGCCGCGCGCCGTCGATCTGGAAGTCGTGGCCCTGCGGCTTGGCGCCGATGGCCGCGAAGATCGCCCGCTCCAGCTCCGCCTCGTCGGCGCCGTCGCGGATCACCGCCCGCAGGTCGCTGGCGTCGTCGCGGCCCAGGCAGGTGTGCAGGGTGCCGGTGCAGGTCAGGCGCACCCGGTTGCAGGCCTCGCAGAAATTGTGGCTCAGCGGGGTGATCAGGCCCAGCCGCCCGCCGGTCTCCTCGACGCGCACGTAGCGGGCCGGGCCGCCGGTGGCGTAGGCCAGGTCCGTCAGGGTCCAGAACGAGGCGAGGTCGCGGCGGACGTCCTTCAGCGACAGGTACTGGTCGGTGCGGTCCTCGTCGATCTCGCCCAGCGGCATGGTCTCGATCAGGGTCATGTCGGCGCCCAGACCGTGGGCCCACTGGATCAGGGCCGGCAGTTCCCCGGCGTTGTCGTGCTTCAGCGCCACGGCGTTGATCTTGACCTGGATCCCGGCCGCCAGGGCCGCGTCGATCCCGGCCAGCACCTTGGACAGGTCCCCGCCCCGGGTCAGCTTGCGGAACAGGTCGGGCTTGAGCGTGTCGAGCGAGACGTTGATCCGCCGCACGCCCAGGCGAGCCAGGTCGGCCGCGTGGCCGGCCAGCTGGGTGCCGTTGGTGGTCATCGTCAGCTCGTCCAGGGCCCCGGACCGCAGGTGGCGGGACAGGCCCTCGACCAGGGTCATGATCCCCTTGCGGACCAGGGGCTCGCCGCCGGTCAGCCGCAGCTTGCGCACGCCCAGACCCACGAAGGTCGAGGCCAGGCGATCCAGCTCCTCCAGCGACAGCACCTCCGCCTTGGGCAGGAAGGTCATGTGCTCGGCCATGCAGTAGGTGCAGCGCAGGTCGCAGCGGTCCGTGACCGAGACGCGCAGATAGGTCACCGCGCGACCGAAGCCGTCGATCAATCGGCTGGGCAGCCGGCTGGGCGGGTGCGCGGAACGGGTTGCCGCTTGCGCGGGGCTGGCGTCATAGGGCGTCATGTCGGTTTGTAAGATAGGCGCGAGACGGCATGGCGGAAAGAAAAAGCGCGCGGTGCGACGCCGTGGTCCTGGCGGCCGGGGCCGGGCGCCGGTTCGGCGGGCGTCCGGGCGAGCGCAAGCTGCTCGCGTCTTTCGAGGGCCGTCCGCTGGCGGCGGGGGCCCTGGACGCGGCGTTCGCGGCTCCGGTCGGGCGGGTCCTGTTGGTCACCGACGGCGACGGCGACCTGGCCGCCTTCGCCCGCGACCATGCCCGGGCGCTGGGTCGGGAGGCTGATCTTGAGATCGTCGTGACCGCCCACGCCGCCGAGGGCATGGGGGCCTCGCTGCGGGCGGGGGTCGAGGCCTTGCGATCCGATCCCGACGGCGTCTTCGTGTTCCTGGGCGACATGCCGCGCATCCCCAGTGGCCTCTCCCAGGCGCTGGTTCGTGCTCTGGCCCCCGACGTCGACGCCGTCGCGCCGCGCTTCATGGAGCGACGCGGCCATCCGGTGCTGTTCGGTCGAGCCTGTTTTCCCGCCTTGCGGGCCCTGGGCGGCGACGTCGGCGCGCGCGAGGTGCTGGCCGCGCTGGGCGATCGCCTGGCGCTGGTCGACAGCGCCGAACTCGGCGTTCTGTTCGATGTTGACCGGCCCGAGGACCTGGCCTGACCGCTCAGGCCGGGTGAATCAGGACCGCGCGTGGCCGCGGCGCGACGCCCAGGTGCCGAAAGCGATGCAGGCCAGAACACCGTAGCTCCACATGGCCATGCCGATGAACAGGGTGCCGAGGGTGACCCGAAGGTCGATCATCACCGCTACGTGCGAGGCGACGATGATGGCCATGAAGGCCGAGGCGATGATCGTCCAGATCCGCCGGGTCCGCATCGAGATCCAGGCGAAGACCATCAGGGTCACCGCGTCGATCGCCAGGATGCCATAGTCGGCGTGGTAGGGGTCTCGCCGGTAGACCAGCATCGATCCCAGCCAGGAGGCCAGGAACGCCGCGCCGACCCAGCGAGCCGCGCGGTCGCCGCGCCACATGGCCAGTCCGCAGACCAGGATGGCGAGGATCAGGGAGATGAGCGTGTGGAGCTGCAAGAGGGTGACGCCCGGTTAGAATCGGGCGCCACCATGCCCCAGGCGCGGAAGCCAGAGAAGCAACCAGAGGTCGGCTAGTGCCGCGTACGGCGGCCTTCCCACAGGATCGTCTTCACTTCCTCGATGATGCTCAGCGCGCCATCGGAGTCGCCGGCCTGTTCCAGCGCGACCAGCTGGGGCATAAGCACCGACAGGATGCGGCGCTGCACCGGACCGAGCGTCCGCAGGTGGCGACGGAATTCATTCACTTCATCGGACGTGGCGCCCTGCTGCAGCTGGACGATTTGGGCGGTGCTCATTTGCACACCTCTTAGGGGTCGAAGGGCGGCTTGCGCCGTGAACGGACAGCAGCCCGGGATCAGGCGGCCAGGCCGCCGGGGACGGCGTGCAGGCCGCCGGTGCGCGGAGGATCGCCCGGCTTGTCCATGTCGCCGCTGGCCAAGGACCCGCAGCCGATCTGGGTGCGGACGACAGCCAGGGCGCTGTGGGTTTCGATGATCGTCCGGCGTGCGGATACGATATGAGCCAGGGTCTCGCCGAGGTTGGCGACGGCTTGCTGGCCGAGCACGGCCGACAGCTTGGTTTCCAGCCGCAGCGTGGGCAGCAGGCCCATCAGCTCGGCGGTTTCGCGCAGAGCGGCGTCGATCGCGGCCTCGGCGCGCATCAGCTTCTCGGCGCCGGCTCGGGCGGCTTCAGTGCGTTTCATGGCATGACTCTCCCGGTCGCACGGGTGCCCCCCGCACGTTCAAGTCGATGAAAATGTTTCTGGAAGCTCGGCGCTCAGGGCGCCGGGGGCGGGCTCCAGCCCTCGCGGAACCGCTGGAGGGCGTAGAGGAATTCATGGGCGCCCATCGTGACCGTCCCGAGCAGGATTCCGCCCAGGGTGGCGACCGCGAGGATCAGGCCCAGCCATTGCAAGGGAGTCAGGTCATCGCGCCAGCTCCTTCCATACGGAGCGGCGTGTCGTCCGCCAGGAAGGCCGTCGCGGCCAGGACCCTCAGAAGCAGCTTGCCCGGAGGATCGCCCGCCGCCTGCGCCTTGCGCAGGGCCGAGACCGTCTCCGCCACCAGCCGGCCGCGCTCCGGCGTTCCCGCCATCAAGGTCAGACCCTCTTCGAGGGACTGCCAGCTCGCGATGAAGAAGGCCGAGGCCGGGTTCGGGCTGTTCGTGGAAGGCTTGTTCGTGGAAGGCTTGGTCATGGCTGCTCTCGCTGTTGAAACGAGAAGAGCCCCCAAACTGGGCCGTGGCTAGCTCAGCCGATTGCTTACGGTAGTCATTACCGGGGTCGGTTTCCCAGGCGATGAACGCCAGGGCGGCGTCGCGGCGGCCCAGGCCCGCCAAGCGGCGGCGGGCGCTGAGCACATGCATCTCGACCGTCTTCGGCGACAGGCTCAGCAGGCGGGCGATTTCCTTGGACTGGCGATGCTGGGCGATCAGCCGCAGGATCTCCCGCTCGCGGGGAGTCAGCCGCTCGAAGCCCAGGTTGTCGCCGGAGTCCACCATGCCGCTAAAATGGTTCGCGGCTCGCCTCACGTCCAGCAAGACTTGACTGATGACGCCACCAGAGGGCGCGTCTCGGCAAAACCGTATCGAATTTCGCTAAGCGGCAGGTGTTTCACCATCGCCCGCCCCGAGGTTCAAGTCCCCGCCTGGACGAACGGCAGGCGGGTGGTGGGCGTCCTGGACAGGGCCAGGAGCGCGTTGGCCACCGCCGGAGCGATGACCGGCGTGCCCGGCTCGCCCACGCCGCTGGGCGGATTGCCCGAAGGCACGATGTAGGTCTCGACGGTCGGCGCCTCGTTGATCCGCAGCACGCGGTAGGTGTCGAAATTGCTCTGGTCGACCTTGCCGTCCGTGAGGGTGATCTCGCCGTACAGCGCCGCCGACAGGCCAAAGCAGGTTCCGCCCTCCATCTGGGCCGCGACCTGGTCGGGCGAGACCGCCACGCCGCAGTCGATGGCCGTGACCACCCGGCCGACCCGGGGATGGCCGTCGACCACCCTGACCTCGGCCACCTGGGCGACCACCGAGCCGAAGCTCTCGTGCACGGCCACGCCGCGCGTGAAGCCCGCGGCCGGCGCCGGGCCGGCCTTCTCGACCGCCAGGTTCAGGGCCGCCAGGTGCCGCTGGGCGCCGGCCTTGGCGTAGAGCGCCCGGCGGTAGTCGACAGGATCCTTGCCGGCCTTGAGCGCCAGCTGGTCGATCGTGTGCTCCATGACGAAGGCGGTGTGGGTCGCGCCAACCGACCGCCACCACAGGACCGGCACGCCGCCCTCGGGCAGGGCCAGTTGGGCGTCGACGACCGGCGTCGCCTTCAGATAGGGCGAGCCGGCCGTGCCCTCGATCGCGGTCTGGTCCGGCCCCTTCATGGGCATGGGCGAGCCCTTCATGATCGACTGGGTGACGATCCGGTGGCGCCAGGTCGCCGGATAGCCGTCCTTGTCCAGCGTCACCCGCACGGCGTGATGGACCAGCGGCCGGAAGAAGCCGGCCTGCATGTCGTCCTCGCGGGTCCAGACCAGCTTCACCGGCCGGCCGCCGCTGACCTTGTGGGCGATGGCCACGCACTCGGCCACGTAGTCGGACGGGAAATTGGCCCGCCGGCCGAACGAGCCGCCGGCGAACAGGGTCTCGATCTCGACCGAGCCTGGCAGGGTCTTGACGATCTTGGCCGCGTTCATCTGGTCCAGGGTCTGGGCCTGGGAGCCGTGGATCAGCTTGACCTTGCTCCCATCGACGATCGCCACGCAGTTCATCGGCTCCATGGTCGCATGGGCCAGGTAGGGGAAGTCGTAGGTGGTCTCGAACACCGCCGGGCCCTTGCCCGCCGAAGCCGCGGCCGCGTCGCCCTTGGAGTCGAACGCCTCCCACTTCAGGTCGGCGGGTCCCTTGCCGGCGGCGATGTCGCGCCATTGCTGAGCGATCGTCGCCGAACTCCGGGTCTCGACCTTGCCCTCGTCCCACTCGACCTTGAGCGCCTCGCGGCCCATGCGGGCGGCGTAGGTGGTGTCGGCGACCACCGCCACCCCGGTCGGGATCTGGAAGACGTCGGCCACTCCGGCCACCTTCCGGGCCTCGTCGGCGTTGAAGCTCTTCACCGTCGCGCCGAAGCGCGGCGCGTGGGCGACCACCGCCACCAGCATGTTCGGCAGCTGGACGTCCTGGGTGTAGCGGGCCGCGCCGGTGCTCTTGACCAGGCTGTCCTTGCGGCGCACCCGGTCCGTGCCGATCAGGGTGAAGGTCTTGGGGTCCTTCAGGGTGGGATTCTCGGGCGGAGCGACCTTGGCGGCGTCGGCGATCAGCTCGCCAAAGCCCGCGCTCTTGCCGCTGGCGTGGCCGACCATCCCGTCCTTGACGGTGATCTCGCCGGCCGGGACGTTCCACCGTGTCGCCGCCGCCTGCACGAACATCGCCCGCGCCCCGGCCCCGGCCTTGCGCAGCTGCTCCCAGGAGTTGGAGATCGCCGACGAGCCGCCGGTCAGCTGGATGCCGGCCGTGCTGTTGCCGTAGAGCTTGGCGTTGGCCGGCGCGTGGACGACCTTGACCCGGCTCCAGTCGGCGTCCAGCTCCTCGGCGACGATGGCCGCCAAGCCCGCATGGTTGCCCTGGCCGAACTCGATGTGCTTGGACAGCACCGTCACCGCTCCGTCGGGATCGAACTGGATGAACGGCCCGAAGGCGCCGGGCTCGACCTTGGAGCCGGCGCTCATCAGGTCGGCCGGCGAGCAGCCGACCAGCAGGGCGCCGCCGACCAGGGCGGCGCCGACCACCAGGTCGCGACGGCTGACCCCCTCCTGGCGCCCCAGCTTCTCGAACGGCCCGTTCATTGGCCCGCTCCCCGGCCGGTCGAGCCCGAGGCCGCGGCGATCTCGTCGTCGACGTCGTTCGAGGCTACGGGCGCGGCGACCACCGGGGCCCCGGTCAGGCCGGCGGCGTCCTTGATGGCGGCGCGGATGCGCTGGTAGGTCCCGCAGCGGCAGATGTTGCCGCTCATGGCGTTGTCGATGTCCTCGTCGCTCGGCGCCTTGGTCTGGGCCAGTAGAGCGGCGGCCGACATGATCTGGCCCGACTGGCAGTAGCCGCACTGCGGGACGTCGTGCTTGACCCAGGCCTGCTGCACCGGGTGGGTTCCGCCCAGGCTCTCGATCGTGGCGATCTTGGCGCCGGCCAGGGCGGCGATGGGCGTCACGCACGAACGCACCGGATCGCCGTCGACGTGGACCGTGCAGGCCCCGCACTGGGCCATGCCGCAGCCGAACTTCGTGCCGGTCAGGCCCAGCTCGTCGCGCAAGACCCACAGCAGGGGCGTCTCCGCCGCCGCTTTCACGCTGACCGTCTTGCCGTTGATGTCCAACATCGACGCCATGCTTTCGCCTCCCGCGCGAAAAGTGGGGCCTGACGACCCGGTTTGCGCGAACCTAACACTGCTCAGACCCAATCCCGCCAGTGAAATCTTGCGTCAGGCAGGCTAGCCTGACCGGGATCTTCACCCGCTTCCGCCTTCAGGACCCGCGCCCTTGGATTCCTTTCCCGCCTATTTCCCCCTGGCCGGCCGCAGGGTCGTGATCGCCGGCAGCGGCGAAGCCGCCGACAACAAGGCGCGGCTGTTCGACGGCTCGCCCGCGACGGTGGTGCGGGTGGACGGCCACGCCGCCTTCCTGCCGGGAACCTACGCCGGGGCGGTGCTGGCCTTCGTGGCCGGCGACGACGAGGTGTTCCTGCAGGCGGCGGCCAGCGCGGCGCGCGCGGCGCGGGTCCTGGTCAACGTCGTCGACAAGCCGGCCATGAGCGACTTCAACACCCCGGCGGTGATCGACCGAGGCGAGGTGGTGGCGGCGGTGGGCACCGGCGGCGGCTCGCCGACCCTGGCCACCAAGCTGCGCAACGACATCGAGGCCCAGGTCCCCGAGGGCGCGGGCCGGGTGGCCGCCTTGCTACGCAAGTTCCAGGACGAGGTGCGCGCCGCCCTGCCCGTCCTGCACGAACGCCGGGCCTTCCTGCGCGACGCCGTGACCGGCGAGGCCGCCCAGGCCGCCATGGCCGGCGACATGGACAAGGCCGGCCAGCTGCTCCGCGACGCCCTGGCCAAGGGCGTCGGCCGCGAGGGCAAGGTGCGGTTCATCGCCGGCAAGGGGCCGTCCGACCTTCTGACGCTGAGGGCCCTGCGGGCCCTGGGCGCGGCCGACGTGCTGGTCGCCGACGAGGGCACCGACCCGGAGATCGTGACCCTGGCCCGCCGCGACGCCCAGCGGCTGGAGCCGGCGCAGGTCGCCGCCGAGACGCTGGTGGCGCTGGCCCAGGAGGGCAAGCAGATCGTGCGGCTGATCGTGGCCCCGGTCGATCCGACGATCGTCCAGGCGCTTGCGGCCGCCTCGGTGGCGGTCGAGGTGATCTAGCTGTCCAGGCTGCGGTCCTTGGTCTCGGGCAGCAGAAACAGGGTCGTCAGCACGCTGATCAGGGTGAAGATCACCGGGTACCACAGCCCGGCATAGATGTTGCCCACCGCCGCGACGATGGCGAAGGCGCTGAACGGCACGAAGCCGCCGATCCAGCCCGTGCCGATGTGGTAGGGCAGCGACAGGGCGGTGTAGCGCACCCTTGTCGGGAACAGCTCGACGAGCGCCGCCGCCAACGGCCCGTACAGGGCGGTGGCGCCGACCACGAACACCAGCAGCACGCCGAACACGCCCCACCAGTTCATCCGCGCCGGATCGGCCTTGGCCGGATAGCCGGCCCTGACCAGAGCGGCCTTGATCGCAGCCTCGCCGGCGGTCTTCACGGCCTTGCTGTCCTTGGCCGCCAGACCCTCGGCGCTGTGCGAGACGATGCGGGTCTGGCCGATCTGGACGACGGCCGCCGAACCAGCCGGGCCGGCCTGGTTGGCGTAGGAGATCCCGGCGTTGGCCAGGGCGCTCTTGGCGATGTCGCAGGACGAGACGAAGGCGGCCTTGCCGATGGGGTCGAACTGCAGGGCGCAGTCCTTGGGATCGGCGGTGACGGTCACCGGAGCCCGGGCCGAAGCCTCGGCCAGGGCCGGATTGGCGGCGCGCTCCAGCAGGTGGAAGCCGGGGAAGTAGAAGACCAGGGCGACGACCATGCCGCCCAGCATCACCGGCTTGCGGCCGATCCTGTCCGACAGCCAGCCGAACACCACATAAAGCACCGCGCTGACCGCCGCGGCGGCCATCATCAGGCCGTTGATCGTGCCCGGGGAGACCTTCAGGAACTTCTCCATGAAGGTCTGAATGTAGAAGAACGTCGTGTACCAGACCGCGCCCTGGGCCGACATGACGGCGAAGAAGGCCAGCAGCACCAGCCTGAGGTTTTTCCACTGGCCGAAAGCCTCGGCGTAGGGCGCCTTGGACCCCGCGCCCTCCTCCTTCATCCGGGCGAAGGTCGGGCTTTCGCTGAGCTTCAGCCGCATCCAGACCGAGACCGCCAGCAGGCCGATCGATACGGCGAACGGGATGCGCCAGCCCCAGGCGTCGAAGGCGGCCGGCCCGGCAAGGCCGCCCAGCAGCCAGCGGGTCGCCAGGATGACCAGCAGCGCCGCGAACAAGCCCAGGGAGGCCGAGCTCTGCACCCAGGCGGTCGAGCGGCCGCGCTGGTTCGGCGGCGAATGTTCGGCCACGTAGATCGCCGCCCCGCCGTATTCGCCGCCCAGGGCGAAGCCCTGCACGCAGCGCAGCAGGATCAGCAGGATCGGCGAGACGATCCCCGCCTGCTGGTAGGTGGGCAGCAGGGCGATGGCGAAGGTCGCCCCGCCCATCAGCAGCACCGTGGCCAGGAACGCCCCCTTGCGGCCGGCCTGGTCGCCGATCTTGCCGAACACCAGCGCGCCCAGCGGCCGGAAGGCGAAGCCCACCCCGAACAGGGCCAGGGCCGCGATGTAGCCGGCCGTCTCCGACAGGCCGGTGAAAAAGGTCTTGGAGATCACCTGGGCCAGGCTGCCGAAGATGAAGAAGTCGTACCATTCGAAGGCCGTGCCCGCGGACGAGGCCGCCACCACGGTGCGCATCGAGGCGCGGTCCTCACCCTGAGCCTTGGCCGTCATGCGTGGTTTCCCCCGGTGTTCTTGGGGGGAGCATTAGCGGTTTTCGCCGACGAGGGAAGGTCCTCCCCCTGTGGGGGAGGCGATCGCCTAGCGATCGGTGGGGGGAGTTTTAGGAAGATAAATCCTGCAGGATGTCGCCCGCCGATCACTCCCCCCTCCGTCGGCTTCGCCGACACCTCCCCCACAGGGGGAGGATTAGGCCACCGCCGCCTCGGCCTGCACCTCGCCGCCCGCCAGGCGGACGATCTCGCCGATCAGGGCGGTAGGCGAGATCGGCTTGGCGGCGACGCCGTCCATGCCGGCGGCCAGATAGGCGGCCCGCTGGTGCGACAGGACGTTGGCGGTCAGGGCGATGATCGGCGTCCTGGCGGCGGGACCGGGCAGGTTGCGGATGCGCCGAGCGGCCTCCAGCCCGTCGATGCCGGGCATCTGCACGTCCATCAGGATCAGGTCGAAGCCCCGCGCCGCGGTCGTCACTCCGTCCAGCCCGTCTTCGGCCGTCTCGACGCTGGCGCCCAGCTGTTCGAGGATGCGGCGGGCGACCAGACGGTTGGTGGCGTTGTCCTCGACCACCAGAATTCTCAGCCCCTCCAGCAGGCCGTCGGCCATCTCGGCCTCGGCCGCGCGGGCCTGGGCCGGCGGGGCGGCGATGGTCAGCAGGAAGGTCGAGCCGACGCCCTCGCGCGACGTGAACACCACCTCGCCGCCCATCATCTGCGCCAGCCGCCGGGTGATGGCCAGGCCGAGGCCGGAGCCGCCGAACCGGCGGGTGGTGCTGGCGTCGGCCTGCTGGAACCGCTCGAACAATCGGGCCTGGGCCTCGGCGGCGATGCCCACGCCAGTGTCGGTCACCTCGAAGACCACCCGCGGCTCGCCGCCGTCCGGGCGACGCACCTTCAGGGTCACCGAACCGGCCAGGGTGAACTTCACGGCGTTGCCCACGAGGTTGAACAGCGCCTGGCGCAGCCGGCTGGGGTCGGTGAGGACAAGGCCGATGTCCGGCGCGTCGACGTGCAGCTGCAGACCCTTGTGCTCGGCCTGGGCCCGCAGCAGCCGCGCCACGCCCATCGCCAGCTCGCAGGGATCGACCGCTTCCTGGGTGACGTCCAGCCGCCCGGCCTCGATCCGCGAGAAGTCGATCACGTCGTCCAGCAGGGTCGACAGCATGCGGCCGCAGGCCAAGGCCTCGCCCAGCAGGTGGTCGGCCTCGCCCGGCAGCTTCTCGCGCTTGAGCAGGTGCATGACGCCCAGCACCCCGTTCATCGGCGTGCGGATCTCGTGGCTCATATTGGCCAGGAACTGGGCCTTGGCCTCGTTGGCGGCTTGGGCGGCGCGCTCGGCCTCGACCAGAGCCAGCTCGGCCCGCTTCTTGTCGTCAATGTCGAGGATCAGGCCGAAAGCCTTGCGAATGCGACCGCTGGCGTCGGAGCGCACCTCGTGGAAGATGCGGATCCACTTGCCGTCGCCGTCCGGCGTCATCACCCGCACGTCAAAGGACCGCTCCCCGGACTCGCGATCACCGTTGTCGGCGCGGCGGCGGGCTTCGGCGGCGGCGTAGACCGCCGCGACGTCCTCGGGATGGATCATCGGCCAGACGGCGCTGCGCACGTCATCATAGGTGACCTTGCGACCCAGGATGCGATGGAATTCGGGCGATCCCCAGAAGGCCTTTTCCACGTGGTCGATCTCGTAGACGCCGGCCTGGGCCGCGCCCAGCGCCACGCGCAGTCGGCGAGCGTTGGCCCGGGCCTCGCGCCGGGCCTGCGACAGGGCCGTGACGTCGTCCATGTAGGTGATGACGCCGGCGATCGCCCCGTCGGCGTCGCGCCAGGGTCGGGCCTCCCAGCGCAGGGTGTGGCTGCGCCCCAGGCCGTCGTGCAACTGGTCCTCGCGTCGCACCACCGTCTGGCCGGTCAGGGCCCGTTCGACGGCCCGGACGAAGCGCTTGCGCGATCCGGAGGTCAGCTCGTGCAGGCTGCGGCCGATGACCCGCGCCTCGTCGGCCTGGAAGATCTCCAGGAAGCGCGGGCTGACCACCTGCAGGCGCAGGTCGCGGTCATAGAGCGCCACGGCGAACGGGGCCTCCTCGACCAGCCGTCGAGCCTGACGCTCGCCCCAGACGGCCGCGTCGCGGGTGCGGGCCACCTCGGTGACGTTCTGCGAGATCCCCTTCAGGGCGAACAGGCCGTCGGCCCGCGGCTCGGTGCGGAAGGTGGCGCGGTAGGTGAACCACTGGGCGCCGGCCCCGCGCAGGCGGTGCTCGATCGTCCCACCCTCGCCCGTGCGCACCGCACGTTCGAACGCCTCGACCAGGCCTTCGCGCTCGGCCGGGTCCAGCCGGGCGTAGAACGACTCGGGCCGGGCGATGGTCTCGGCCCCCAGGCCCGTGGTCTCCAGAAGATCGCGCGACCACTCGATCGACTGCTCGTGCGGCTCGTAGCTCCAAAGGCCGATGCCGGCCGAGGAGGCCAGCAGCTCACGGGTGTGGTGGGCGGCGGCGATCTCGGCGCGGCGGGCCATGTCGGCGGTGACGTCCCGGAAGGTCCCGACCATCTCGCCGTTCGGCCCCAGGCGCGACTGGCCCTCCAGCCAGACCCAGCCCCCGGCCTTGCAAGTCACCTTCAGGTGGTTGACGGCCTCGCCCGTGGCGCGGATCAGCGAGGCGGTCTCGATGAAGTCGGCGCGCGACTCCGGATGGACGAAGCGCAAGGCGGGCTGGCCGATCAGCTCCTGGCGGGTCCAGCCGGTCACCCGGGTCCAGGCCGCGTTGACCGTGGCGAACCGGCCGCGGGACACCACGGCGAACAGGTCATGCGAGTGGTCGAAGAACCATCGCGCGCTCTCGGCGTCGCTCAACCGTGCGGACTTCGGGGGCGAGGGCATCGCGGCTCCAGGGATTGGAAGCCCGATGCTGAAGCTGAAGGGTAAACTTATGGTTGGCGCCAGCGATCATTGTTCGCTGGCCGCGTGTCAGACCTCGGCCCACATGCGCAAAAGATTGTGATAGGTGCCGGTCAGGGACAGCACGGACGGGTCGGCGACCCCCACCGCGCTCGACAGGCGCTGGATCGCCACGTCCATGTCCAGCAGCAGGGCGCGCCTGGCGTCGTCGCGCACCAGGCTCTGGATCCAGAAGAAGCTGGCCGTGCGCACGCCGCGGGTCACCGGCGTCACATGGTGCAGGCTGGAGGCCGGATAGAGGATCGCCGCGCCGGCCTCCAGCTTGACCAGGTGGCTGCCATAGGCGTCCTCGACCACCAGCTCGCCGCCGTCATAGTCCTCGGGCTGGCTCAGGAAGACGGTGATCGACAGGTCCGTGCGCAGCGGCTGGCCGGTCGAGGGGTCGCGGCGGATGGCGTTGTCGACATGGTCAGCGAAGCCCATGCCGACGCCGTAGCGGTTGAACAGCGGCGGCAGGATCGTGCGCGGCAGGGCGGCGGAGACGAACAGCGGGTTGGCCTGCAGGGCCTGGATGATGATCGCCCCGACCTCGCGGGCCGCCGCGCCGTCCTGCGGCAGCTGCTGGTTGGTCTTGGCCGCCGCCGCCTGGAAGCCCGAGGTGGCGTTGCCGTCGATCCACTCGGCCGCATCCAGCACGGCCCGGCAATGGGCGACCTCGTCGGGCGTCAGGACGTCGGGGATCTGGATCATCATGGCCCCACTCCTATCAGAAATGCCCTCGCCCGGGAGGGGCCGCTCCCGGGCGAGGCTTGGACGTCAGGAACGAGCGCTTTCGGGGAGGAGAAGGCTCAGTACTTGACGTTCAAGGTCAGGATCGCCTGCCGGCCCGGGGCGGGGTCGGCATGGTGGACGCCGTTGGTCTTGGTGAAGTAGCGCTCGTCCGTCAGGTTCTGGACGTTGAGCTGCACGTCGACCCGGTCGTTGACCCGGTAGCTGGCGAAGGCGTCGTAGCGCCAGTAGGACGGCAGGTAGACGCCGTTGGCGCCGCCGCCGGCCCCGCCCTGGTTGCCGCCGAAGGTCTTGGAGACGTAGTAGGCGCCGCCGCCCAGCGACAGCGGCCGCGTCACACGATAGGTCGTGAACAGGCTGAAGGTGTTCTTGGGCGTGTTGGCCAGGGTGTCGCCCTGGTTGACGCCGTTATAGGCGCCGCGGACCAGCTCGCTGTCCATGTAGGTGTAGCCGCCGAAGGCCTGCCACTTGGGCGTGATGTTGCCCGACACGCCCAATTCGACGCCCTTGACCTGGGTCTCGCCGACCTGCTGGTAAACGCCCGCGTCGACCTGGATCTGGGCGTTCTTGCGGGTGGTCTTGAACAGCGCCGCCGACAGGGCCAGGGCGTCGTTGAAGACATTGACCTTGGCGCCGGCTTCGAAGCTTTCGCTGTCTTCCGGCTCGAGCGTCTGGTTGGCCAGGTTGCCCGTGCCGTTCGTGCCGTTGCTGTTCTGGTCGCCGCCCGCCACGCCCGGCGGCGTCGAGGCGGTGCCGTAGGAAACGTAGAGGCTGGAGTTCTCGGTCGGCTTGTAGACCAGGCCGGCCTGGTAGTTGGTGAAGCTCCACTCGGCCTTGCGGTAGGTGATCGCCGTGACAGTGAACACGCCGCCGGCGTTGGTCGTGGTGTAGTCGTGGCCGAGGCTCTGATAGTTGTCGTGGCGAACGCCGAGGTTCAGCAGCCACTTGTCGCCGAACTTCAAGGTGTCGAAGGCGTAGACGGCGGCCGTCTTGGCGAGGTTGTAGTTGGCCGGACCGCGATTGGTGATCCCGGTCCACGGGTCGTCGGCATTGGGAGCGAAGACGTTGGTGCAGTCGCCGACCCCCAGGACCTCGCGCGTCGTGACCGCCCCGCTGACGGCGTACTTGTAGTCCGCGGGACAGGCCGAGCCCGAGGTGGTGAAGGTGGTGTAGGCCGCGTTGAGGTTCTTCTCGCGGCTCAGCTCCAGACCGATGTCGAAGCTGTGCTCGACGCCGCCGGTCACGGCCTTGCCGTGCAGGTCGGTGACCGCGGCAATCGTCGTGGTCGGGTTCCAGCGGGTCTTGGTGCCCCGCTTCATCCACCAGACGCCGTCGATGAACTGGGCCGCGCCCGCATCGCCGGGATTGGTCAGGATGTAGTCGTTCAGGGTCTTGGAGTAACGCAGCACCTGGCGGACGCCGAGGTTCTCGTTGATCTGGTGGTCGAACGAGACGGTGCCGATATCGGCCTTGGTCTTCTGGTAGTCGCGGGCCTTCAGGCCGTAGAAGCTGTCGCGGTCGACCGGCAGGATGCCCGAGGCGTCGCGCGCCACGCCCGTCACCTTGGTGAACAGCGGCAGGCCGTAGTCGGGCATGTTGTTCCCGTCGAGGTGATAGTAGCTGGCCACCAGCTGGGTCGGGCCGTTCAGGCCGAAGGCGATCGACGGCGCGATCCCCCAGCGGTCGAAGTTCACCGCCTTGCGGCCTGGGGTGTTGCCCTGCGTACCCAGCAGGTTCAGGCGCACCGCGACGCCGTCATTGATCTTGTGGTTCAGGTCGACCGTGGCGCGGACATACTCGTCGGTGCCGACGCCCAGCGAGCCGGTGGCGAAGTCGTCGGCCTTGGGGGTCTTGGAGGTCAGGTTGATGCTGCCGCCGCCCGAGCCACGGCCGCTATAGGCGCTGTCGGGGCCCTTCACGACCTCGACCTGTTCGAGGTTGAACACCTCGCGGGTCTGGCCGCCGCTGTCGCGGACGCCGTCGACGAAGACGTTGTTGCCCGAGGCCTGGCCGCGGATGAACGGGCGGTCGGCCAGGGGCTGGCCGCCCTCGCCCGCCCCGAAGGTGATGCCCGGCGAGGTGCGCAGGATGTCCTGCAGCGAGGTGGCGGCGGTCTGCCGGATGATCCGCTCGGGGATCACGGTGATGGCCTTGGGGGTGTCGACCAGCGCGGCGGTCAGCTTGGGCGACTGGACCTCGGCGACCGCGCGCTTGCCGTCGACCTTGACCCCCGAGACCTCGGTGGCGCTGTCGGCGGGACCGGCCGCGGCGCCGCTCGCCGTGGCGACGGCCGCATCGGCGTCAGGCGCTCCGGCCAAGGCGGCGGGCGCCAGGACCAGGCCGGCCAGACCTGCGACGGCCGCGACGCCCAGCGCGCTGCGAGCTTGGCTGCGGACGCCGGCGAAGGCGGGCTTGGAGGACTTGTGCATCGAAAAACCCCAGCAAGGCCGTCGGGGGAGCGCGGCCCTTTGTCGTAATTGCGACGCGTTCTTAGCTGGAGCGTTGCTGGCGTGCAATGATAATCATTCTCAGAAATAACATGGAGGCCCGCGACGCGCTCGGGGCGGGCCGCGGACCTGTTCCCAGCCCTGCCAGGGCCTTCAGGAAAGCTGACTTCAGCCTTGGCCGCGAACCGATGTACAGGTCGCTTCGCCAAGGAGTTCGCCGATGCCCGAAGCCAAGACCTGGATCGCCTTCTGCCTCGTCTGCCTGGGCATGGCCCTGACCCCGGGGCCGAACATGCTCTATCTGGTCAGCCGTTCGATCAGCCAGGGGCGCTGGGCCGGGATCGTGTCGCTGGCGGGCACCGCCGCCGGCTTCGTGGTCTATCTTGTCTGCGCGGCCCTGGGCATCACCGCCCTGCTGATGGCGGCCCCGATCGCCTACGACATCCTGCGGTTCGGCGGAGCGCTGTACCTGGCCTGGCTGGCTTGGCAAGCGATCCGGCCCGGCGGCGCCTCGCCGTTCCAGGTGCGCGACCTGCCCAAGGACAGCCCGGCCAGGCTGATCAGCATGGGCTTCCTGACCAACCTGCTGAACCCCAAGGCCGCGATGCTGTACCTGTCCCTGCTGCCGCAGTTCATCGATCCGCACCGGGGCGCGGTGCTCGGCCAGTCCCTGGCCCTGGGCGGCAGCCAGATCGTCATCAGCCTGACCGTGAACGGCTGCATCTGCCTGGCGGCCGGCACGATCGCGAGCTTCCTGGCCACGCGCCCCAGCTTCGCCCTGGTCCAGCGCTGGCTGATGGCCTCGGTGCTGGGCGGCCTGGCCGTGCGGATGGCGACCGAGGCGCGGAAGTAATCCGCGCGTCCCAGCGGGTTTTGAGTGGGCCAAGGCGTGCTAGAGAAGGCTCAAGCTAGTTCCGGAGCCCGCATGTCGTCGAAGATCGCCCAGGCCGTGATCGGTCTTTTCGCCGCCCTCGCCGTCGCCGGCGCCGCCCAGGCGTCCAGCCTCAAAGCCTGCGCGGTCCCGCCCAGCGTGATCCCCGCCCCGGCCGAGGTCCCGCCGGCCGACCAGGTCCACACCGACGTGCCGACCGCCGCCTACCTGCTGGCGCTGTTCTGGTCGCCGGAGTCCTGCCGGGCCGGCATTCCGGAGTCGGACAAGACGATCCAGTGCCGAAGCAACGATTTCGGCTTCACGGTGCACGGTCTGTGGCCCAACGGGCCGGACAAGGTCCACCCGCGCTATTGCAAGCCCAGCCCGCCGATCAGCGCCGCGACGGTGCTGGCCAACCTGTGCATGACCCCCTCGCCCTGGCTGCTGCAGCACGAGTGGCAGGCGCACGGCACGTGCCAGTGGGACACCCCCGAGGCCTATTTCAAGAAGGCCCGCCAGGTTCGCGAGCGCCTTAACGTGCCGGACCTCAAGCCCGGTCCGAATGGAACCATGACCGCGGGCCAGGTCCGGGCCGCCTTCCTCAAGCGCAATCGCGGCATGACGGCCGACGGGCTGAACGTGCGCGTCAACAAGGACAACCGCCTGACCGAGGTCTGGGTCTGCATGGACCTGGACTTCAAGCTGGCGGCCTGCCGAGGCGGCAACGGCACGCCGGACCCGGTGACGATCCGGGTGACGCCGAGGCGGTAGGGCCGCGCTAGAAGCCTTCCTCGTGGATGATCGCGGTCACCGGGGCGCGCTTGAAGCGGACGCCGCGATAGGTCGCTTCTGGCGGGTCCCCCTCGGGCCGCGCGCCGGTCAGCGACAGGAACTCGTCCCAGCGCTCCTCGGGCAGCAGGAAGGCGATGTCGACGTCGCCGTCCCGGCTGGCCTCGATCTCCTGGTCGGCCTGGTCCTTGATGGTCATGGGCGCGCTCCTTCGTGTGGGGAACGCATGGGGGTGGGCGGGTATCCCGGCGGCTGTCTTATGGATGTGTGGAGGCGCGCGATCGTTCCCCTTCACCCTTCACCACCGTCATCCCGGGCCTTGTGCCCGGGATGACGGTGAGAAACGGTTGAGCTGCGCGTCCGTCCTGATCCGCCCTCGGCGGACAGGCCCCGCCTTAAGTCCTTGGAGGCGAGCATGCTCTGGGGTCAGGCCGTGTCAAGGACGGCGCCAGGCGCCGCCGCGGCGCGGCCGGCCGGAGGCCGGTCCTTGACACGGCCTGACCCCAGAGCTCCGATCCACCAAGGAATTAAGGCGGGGTCGCATCCATGGATGGGTGCTTCAGGAGAGCAACAATGGCGCATGATGTCCTGATCGCGGTCGCCGAACGGCATCCCCGTTTTGAGAAGAATGTCGCGGGGGACTTTTACACCACCGGCGATTGCCTGCAGTGCAACGTGCCGGAAGAGGCGGCCCCTGATCTCCTGGCGGAGCTGAACCCCGAGAACAGCGACACCTACTTCATCAGGCAACCCATCTCTCCAGCCGAGGTTGAGCAAGCTTGCAATGCGATTTTGAGCTGTTGCATGGACGCCCTTCGCTACGGCGGGACCGATCCCAACATCATTCGCCGCCTGGGTAATCGCGCAAGCTCATCGGACTTCGTCCTGCCCGGAGGTCCGGTTCGGTTTCCGGGCGAAAACGACTTTAGCTGGCAAAGCCAGGATGGCAGCCCAATGGGTTGGTTCTCGCGCTTTTGGAAACGATTCCACCGCGTCTAGTCCCAAACGCAAAACGGGCGGCCCCTTTCGGAGCCGCCCGCCTGCTGACGCTTCACCGGGAAGACGCCATCACCCTCAGGTGGTGACGGCTTCCTCCGGGGTCACGGCTTCCTTCTTGGACAGGTCTTCGCCGGTTTCCTGATCGACGACCTTCATCGACAGCTTGGTCTTGCCGCGATCGTCGAAGCCCAGCAGCTTGACCTTCACGATCTGGCCTTCCTTCAGCACGTCCGAGGGCTTGGCCACCCGCTCGTTGCTGATCTGGCTGACGTGGACCAGGCCGTCCTTGGCGCCGAAGAAGTTCACGAAGGCGCCGAAGTCGACGACCTTGACGACCTTGCCGTCGTAGATCGCGCCGACTTCCGCTTCCTGGGTGATCGACTTGATCCAGTCGATCGCCGCCTTGATCTTGGCGCCGTCCGAGGCCGAGACCTTGACCGTGCCTTCGTCGTTGATGTCGACCTTGGCGCCGGTGGTGGCGACGATCTCGCGGATCACCTTGCCGCCGGTGCCGATCACTTCCCGGATCTTGTCGGTCGGGATGGTGATGGTCTCGATCTTCGGCGCGTAGTCGCCGACGTCGTCACGCGGCGCGTCCATGGCCTTGTTCATCTCGCCCAGGATGTGGGCGCGACCTTCGTGAGCCTGGGCCAGGGCCTGCTTCATGATTTCCGGCGTGATGCCGGCGATCTTGATGTCCATCTGCAGCGAGGTCAGGCCCTCGCTGGTGCCGGCCACCTTGAAGTCCATGTCGCCCAGGTGATCTTCGTCGCCCAGGATGTCCGACAGAACCGCGAAGCCGTCCTTTTCCAGGATCAGGCCCATGGCGATGCCCGAGACCGGACGGATCAGCGGAACGCCCGCGTCCATCATGGCCAGCGAGCTGCCGCAGACCGTGGCCATCGAGGACGAGCCGTTCGACTCGGTGATCTCGGAGACCAGGCGGATGGTGTAGGGGAAGTCTTCCTTGCTCGGCAGCATCGGGCGCAGGGCGCGCCAGGCCAGCTTGCCGTGGCCGATTTCGCGGCGGCCCGGGCTGCCCATACGGCCGGTTTCGCCGACGCTGTAGGGAGGGAAGTTGTAGTGCAGCAGGAAGGATTCCTTGTAGGTGCCTTCCAGGGCGTCGATGAACTGCTCGTCGTCGCCGGTGCCCAGGGTGGCGACCACGATCGCCTGGGTCTCGCCGCGGGTGAACAGGGCCGAGCCGTGGGTGCGCGGCAGGATGCCGACTTCGCCGAGGATCGGACGGACCTTGTCGACGGTGCGGCCGTCGATGCGCAGGCCGGTGTCGAGGATCGCGCGACGCACGACGTCGGCTTCCAGTTCCTTGAACACCGCGCCCAGCTTCAGCGGGTCGTAGCCGGCCGGATGCTCGTCCGACTTGCCCAGGGCGGCGATGGCCTTCTTCTTGGCCGCGCCGATCGCTTCGTAGCGATCCTGCTTCTTCTGGATCTTGTAGCCGGCGATGATGTCGGCGCCGACCAGGTCCTTCATCTGGGCCTTGATCGCGTCGGTGTCTTCGGGTTCGAACTCGAAGGGTTCCTTGGCGGCGTGCTCGGCCAGCTCGATGATCGCGTCGATCACCGTCTGCATTTCCTTGTGGGCGAAGTTGACGCCGCCCAGCACGATCTCTTCCGAGAGCTCCTGGATTTCGCTTTCGACCATCATCACGGCGTCGGCGGTGCCGGCCACGACCAGGTCCATCTTGCTTTCCTTCAGCTCGTCGAGCGTCGGGTTCAGCACGTAGCCGCCGTCGATGTAGCCGACGCGCGCGGCGCCGATCGGGCCCATGAACGGGGCGCCCGACAGGACCAGGGCGGCCGAGGCGGCCACCATGCCCAGGATGTCGGGATCGTTCTCAAGGTCGTGCTGCAGCACGGTGACGACGACCTGGACTTCGTTCTTGAAGCCCTTGACGAACAGCGGGCGGATCGGACGGTCGATCAGGCGGGAAACCAGGGTTTCCTTTTCCGACGGACGGCCTTCGCGCTTGAAGAAGCCGCCGGGGATCTTGCCGGCCGCGAAGGTCTTTTCCTGGTAGTTGACGGTCAGGGGGAAGAAGTCCTGGCCCGGCTTTTGCGTCTTGGCGAACACGGCGGTGGCCAGGACGACGGTTTCGCCCATGGTGGCCAGGACGGCGCCGTCGGCTTGACGGGCGATGCGACCGGTTTCGAGGACCAGCGTCTTGCCGCCCCACTCGATCGTCTTGCGCTTGATATCGAACATTTTTCTTCTTTCGGTTCCCGCGGGCGGATTCCCGTCGGGGGCGGACAGGGGGCGGACGGCCTGCCTTCATGAGCGATGGGCGGCCCGATGATCCTCATCCAGTTCGACAGGCGGGTTTGAGGATGGAAACCCTCGGACGGACATTCGGATGCTTATCCTTTGACGGAAGCGATCCGGATCGACTGCACGTTTCGGCCTGTCTCGAAACGCGAAGCCTGTTCTAGGCCTGGATCATGACGGGCGCCGGAGCCGTCTCCGTCTTCGGCTGCCATGATCCTGAAAAGCGTTCCGCCGCCCTACGCGAGTAGGGCGGCGGAATTGCGTCTTAGCGGCGCAGACCCAGCTTCTCGATGAGAGCCGCGTAGCGGGCGGCGTCGGACTTCTTCAGGTGGTCGAGGAGGCTGCGACGCTGGGAAACCATCATCAACAGACCACGACGGCTGTGGTTGTCCTTCTTGTGGGTCTTGAAGTGCTCGGTCAGGTTGGCGATGCGCTCGGAGAGGATCGCGACCTGGACTTCGGCGCTGCCGGTGTCGCCCTCGGAGCGGGCGTGTTCGGCGATGAGAGCGGTCTTGCGCTCGGCAGTGATCGACATCGGGTTGTCTCCGCTCAGGTGAGTTGGAAGACCCGCACCGGATTGAGCTTTCCGGCGCGCATCTCGCACAAGGCCACCAGCCTCTCTCCCGACATGGCGGAAACGGTGCGATCACCGGGCGTGAGCTCGGCTTTCAGCGATTCCACCTGCCTTGGGAGCAGAACGATGGCGCGTCCTTGCGCAAGCCGGAAGGCGTCTTCATCGGTCACGGCCAGCGCCGGGATGTCGTCCAGCGCGGTCTCGACCGGAAGCAATGCCTCCGACAGGCGCGCCTCATAGCTCAAATTCTCCAGAGTTTCCAGACCTATCGCCGAATCCTCGCTGAACCGGCCGACTCGCGTCCGGCGAAGCTGGTCGACATGGCCGCAGGCGCCGAGCGCGGCGGCCAGGTCGCGGACCACGGCGCGGACATAGGTGCCCTTGCCGCATTCCATCTCCAGCTCGATGTGATCGGCGTCCGGCGCGGCGCTGACGCGCAGGGCGTGGACCGTGACCTTGCGGGTCTTCAGCTCGAACTCGACGCCCTCGCGGGCCAGATCATAGGCCCGTTCACCATCGACCTTGATGGCCGAATAGTTCGGCGGGACCTGGTCGATCTCGCCGACAAAGGCCGGCAGCGCCGCCTCGACCTGATCCCGGGTCGGGCGCACGTCGCTGCTGGCCGTGGTCTCGCCCTCGCGGTCCAGGGTGGTGGTCGAGCGCCCCCACTGGATCATGAAGCGATAGGCCTTGTCGGCGTCCATCAGGAACGGGACGGTCTTGGTCGCCTCGCCCAGGGCCAACGGCAGGATGCCGGTGGCCAGGGGGTCGAGCGTACCCGCATGGCCGGCCTTCTGGGCGTTGAACGCCCGGCGCACACGGCTGACGGCGCTGGTCGAGGTCAGGTCGTAGGGCTTGTCCAGGCAGACCCAGCCGGAGACAGCGTCGCCCTTCTTGCGGCGGGCCATGCTCAGCCTTCCTCGTCGTCCGTCAGGTCGGACAGGCGACGGGTGTCCTGCTGGACGCGCGGATCCAGGAACAGGCGGTCCATGTAGGCGGCCGAGCTGAAGCTTTCGTCGTGGATGAACTTCAGGTCCGGGGTGAACTTCATGTCGATCGACTTGCCCAGGCGTCCGCGCAGGAACCTGGACACGCGGTTGAGGGCCGCGATGATCTCGCCGATGTGCTCGGCCGCGCCCTCGGTGACGCCGGCCCCCAGAGGCTCGACGAAACAGATGGCGTGCTTGAGGTCGGGGCTCATGCGCACTTCGGAGACCGTGACCGAGACGCCCTGCAGGGCGGGATCGGCCAGTTCCTCCTCGCGCAGGATGTCGACCAGGGCGTGACGGATCAGCTCGCCGGCCCGCAGCTGGCGTTGCGACGGACCCACGGGCCCGGCCTTCTTGTTTTCGGAATGGCGCTTCATGGCGCGGTCGCCTCGATGCCCGGCCGGCGGATCGAACGCCGGGTCGCGGGGAGAAATGGGAGGCGGGGTGTCTAGGCGCGTGGGGATGAAAAGTCCAGCGCGGCGGGTTCCTCAGGCTCCCGTGCGTTCCTTGAAGAAGTCCAGCACCCGTCGGTGAACCTTCAGGGTCTCGCCGTCGGGATCGTCTCGGTCGAGGTGGATCGTCAGCACCGAATGGGGCGCGCGGCCTGTCCCCTTCCGCGCCGAGGCGTCGGCCAGGGTATGCAGTTCGGCCCGACCGCCCAGCTCACGTTCCAAGGTCTGGAAGCGGGCGCAGGGCGACAGCTTGTCGCCGGCGAACCGCAGGGCGATCAGCGACAGATCCTCGGCCTCCATCCGCGCCCTGGCGACCGCCAGTTCGGCCGGCGAGCAATCCAGGGCGGCGCCCTGCCTGCGGCCGAGGGGCAGGGACGGCTGGGCCAGGACCGGGGCCACCACCGACGGCTCGGTCATCATCGCCAGGGCGAAGCCGCCGGTGAAGCACATGCCCACGGCCCCCACCCCCTTGCCGCCGCATTCGGCGTGGGCCTGACGGGCCAGGGCGCGCAGCCAATCGACGATCGGGCTGGACCGGCCGGCCGCCCAGACCGTGAATTCGCGCCGGACGCACAGGGTCTTGACGATCGTCCCGAGCATGTAGCCCGTCGAGATCGGTCGCCCCGGCTGGCCGAACAGGCTGGGGCAGAACGCCGTCATGCCCTCGGCCGCCACGTCCCGGGCGAATTCCAGCACCGGAGGATGCAGGCCCGGCATCTCGTGGATGACGATCACGGCCGGGCCGGAGCCGATACGGTAGACCGGCCGCGTCCACCGGCCGTCATCGAACTCGAACCTGGTGAAGCCCGCCAGCACGTCGACCATGTCTGTCCGCCCCGTCTTTCGCGGGAGCATGGCATGAAACGACCGTTCGACGTCACCCCTGGAAACGCCCAGTTGCGCCGGCGAGGGGCGCGGCCTATCCCCTCAAGCTTGAGCTTGGGAAGCGGCGAATGATCTTCTGGTGGACCGGTCGGGGCTATCTGGCCCTGTTGAGCCTGATCGGCGTGTTCGGCCTGTTCGGGGCGCTGCTGACCCTGGCGTTCGGCGAGCAGATCTTCGACACCGCGCCCTGGCTGTGGGCGGTCGGCGCGGTGATCGCGGCGGTCGTCAACTGGGTGGTCGGCTGCCGGGTCAACCGCAAGCCCCTGAAGGTTCCGCGCCTGGCGCTCTGGAAAAGCCGCCTCTCCTACCGTCCGCCCAATCGCTTCATGGGCTTGCCGCTGGAGGTGTGGTCGGCGCCGATGATGCTGCTGGCGGCCGTCATGCTGGTGCGCGGCCTGCTGCCGGCCTAGCCCGGCCCGTTGCCGCCGGTCCAGTCCTCCATCGGATCGGGTAGATTGCCGCTCGGCAGCTTCCATTCCCCCCGGAAGGAGAAGTCCAGCGTGCCGCACAGCCGGGTCTGGCCGCCTTTGGGGTCGTCGCCGAAGGCCTGGACGCGCAGGTCGCGATGCACCGCCAGCCGACTGAAGCTCAGCCACAGGCGCTTGGCTCCCGGGCAGAAGGCGCGGATGTAGATCTTGCCCTGCTCGAACTTGGGATCGATTTCGTACAGCGCCGCATCGGCGTCGACGCCGTTGATCCCCTTCAGCCCGCCGGGGCCCAGGTCCTTTTCGCGGCCGTCGATCAGACGCCCCTGCACCGGCACGCCGGTGGCCAGGACCTTCATGACCCGCGTACTGGTCAGCTTCTTATCGAACAGCACGGTCAGGCCCGCGCCGGTCAGCCGCTTGGCGTCCGGCGAGATCGGGTCGTAGGAGTACATCTTGCGCTCGGCATGGGCCGCGCCGGCCGCCGCCGTCGCCAGGCAGGCCAGGACCAGGCCCAGCGCGGCCTTCAGGCTCGTCCGGCGAGCGGCCCCCGACACCCCTGCCCTCACAGCTTCAGACGCAGCTTCGCCGTTTCGGGATCGAAGCCTGACAGGCGCCATGTGCCGCCTTCCAGCGTGAAGGTCAGCAGGCAGGGGCCGTTTTTGGTCTTGGCCGCGCAGACCTGGTCGGAGCCGATATAGCGCAGGCCGGCGGCGATGGTCAGACGGTCGGGTATCGGCTTGTCGGGGGTGTAGCCGTAGTAGTTGGCGGCATAGCGGAAGGTCTCGGGCTGGACCAGGGCCTCGCCGGCAATGTCGGCGGCCGGACCGGCCAGGGCGACGGCCGCCGCCTGCCAGCCGCCGCTCATGGCTGAACCGCGCGCCTTGCGCACCAGTTCGCTCTCGATCTCGGCCTTCAGGGCCGGGCGGTCCACGCGGGCGTCGAAGGCGGCGTGGTCGTCGTTGCGGATCGCCACCAGCAGGGCGTGGACGTCGCCGGCCGCGTCGTAGCGGGTGGCCGTGGCGCAGGCCGACAACGAGACGGCGGCGAGGCTGACAGTCAGGAGGGTCCGGATGCGCATGGCTCTAGGGTTAAGCCTGAAATCGGGCGATTTCCAGTCCGGGACGTTTCAGGGACGTGCGACGCCCCACGGTCCCGCTTCCGTGGCGACCAGGGCCGCGACTTCGGCGCTGCGGGCCTTGGCTTCCGGCCCAAGCTTGTCGAAACAGGCGGCCAGGAAGGCGCGCTCCTGTTGGCGATCCGCAAAGAACCGGGTCGGCAGAAACCAGGCCTGCCCCGGACCGATGAACAGCCAGGCTTCATGACCGGGCGCGATCTGCGACATGCCAGACCATGCGACGCGGGTCATCGACGTCTGGCTGTCCAGAACAAGACCCGCCTCCTCGATCCTGTAGGTGATCGGCGAAACCGCCGGCACGCCACGCGCCATCCAGGCCTTGGGACCCAGGGTGCGCGCATACCGGATCCAGAAGAACAGGGCGACGGCCGTGAACAGCATCATCGCGAACCAGCCGTAGCCCGGAACCGCCATGTCCATCAGCGTGGAGACCAGGATATCGCCCGCCAGCATGGCGCCGACGAACCACCATTGGGCGTACCGCTTGGCGCCGAACAGGTGCTTGCGCAACGGCCCGCAGGCCTTCTGATTTTCGAAGATTCCGATTTCGCCCGCGATTTCCATGCACGCCCCGAACGCAAGAAAGGCGCGGACTTTCGTCCGCGCCTTTCTCTTTAAGCTGAAGCTTGATCGAACGCCTAGTCGAGCTGGCGCTTGATCTCCTCGACGGTGAAGCACTCGATGGTGTCGCCGACCTTGATATCCTGGAAGCCCGCGAACATCATGCCGCACTCCTGGCCGGACGGGACCTCGTTGACCTCGTCCTTGAAGCGCTTGAGCGTCGCCAGGGTGCCCAGTTCCAGAACGACGATGTCGTTGCGGATGATCCGGACCTTGGCGCCCTTGCGGACCACGCCCTCGGTGACCTTACAGCCGGCGATCTTGCCGACCTTGGAGATGTCGAAGGCCTGCAGGACTTCGGCGTTGCCGAGGAAGGTTTCGCGCTGGATCGGGGCCAGCATGCCCGAGAGCACGCCTTTGATGTCGTCCAGCAGGTCGTAGATGATCGCGTAGTAGCGGATCTCGACCCCTTCGCGCTCGGCCAGCGCCCGCGCCTGGGCCGAGGCCCGGACGTTGAAGCCGATCAGCGGCGCGCCGGCGCCCTTGGCCAGCATCACGTCGCTTTCGCTGATCGCCCCGGCGCCCGACAGGATGATCCGCGCGCGGACCTCGTCGGTCGACATAGCGTCCAGCGAACCGATGATCGCCTCGGCCGAGCCCTGCACGTCGGCTTTGATGACCAGCGGCAGTTCGCGGTACTTCTTGTCCTGCAGCTTGGCCATCATGTCGGCCATGCTGGTGGCGCCCGCGCCGACCGGGTGCATCGACTTCTCGCGCTTGAGACGGATGCGGTACTCGGTCAGCTCGCGAGCCCGGGCCTCGTTCTCGACCACGGCGAAGCTGTCGCCGGGCGAGGGCACGCCGTCCAGGCCGAGGATCTCGACCGGGGTGGCGGGACCGGCTTCGGTCAGTTGCTCGTTGCGCTCGTTCAGCAGGGCGCGAACCCGGCCGAACTGGCTGCCGGCCACGACGATGTCGCCGCGCTTCAGCGTGCCGCGATTGACCAGCACGGTCGAAACCGCGCCGCGACCCTTGTCCAGCTTGGCCTCGATCACCACGCCGTCGGCGGTGCGGTCGGGATTGGCTTTCAAGTCCAGGACCTCGGCCTGCAGCAGGATGCGTTCGATCAGCTCGTCCAGGCCCTGGCCGGTCTTGGCCGAGACCTCGACGATCTGGGTGTCGCCGCCCAGGCTTTCGACCACGATCTCGTGTTGCAGCAGCTCGTTGGTCACCCGGGTCGAATCCGAGCCCGGCTTGTCCATCTTGTTGACGGCCACGATAATCGGCACCTCGGCGGCGCGGGCGTGTTTGATCGCCTCGACCGTCTGCGGCATGACGCCGTCGTCACCGGCCACCACCAGGATGACGATATCGGTGATGTTGGCGCCGCGGGCCCGCATCTGCGAGAAGGCCGCGTGGCCCGGGGTGTCGAGGAACGTGACCTTCTGGCCATTTTCCAGACGCACCTGGTAGGCGCCGATGTGCTGAGTGATGCCGCCGTGCTCGCCGCCGGCCACGTCGGCCTTGCGCAGCGCGTCCAGCAGGCTGGTCTTGCCGTGGTCGACGTGACCCATGACGGTGACGACCGGGGGCCGGGGCTCCAGGTGATCGTCGATGTCCTCGGCGCCGATGAAGCCTTCCTCGACGTCGGCTTCCGACACGCGGCGCACGGTGTGACCGAACTCGGTCGCCACCAGTTCGGCGGTGTCGTTGTCGATGACGTCGTTGATCTTCAGCATCACGCCCTGACGCATCAGGAACTTGATGATCTCGACGCCGCGCACGGCCATCCGGTTGGACAGCTCCTGCACGGTGATGACGTCGGGAATGACCACTTCGCGGCTGACCTTGACCACGTCGGCGGGACCGCCGCGGCGCTTTTCCTTTTCGCGTTCACGGGCCCGGCGAACCGAGGCCAGCGAGCGCATACGGTCGGCGGAATCTCCGTCGCCGGCCACGGTCTGGATGGTCAGGCGCCCTTCGCGGCGAACCGGAGCGCCCTTGGCGCGGCTGACCGCCTTGCCGGGGGCGGCGGCCTTGCGACGATCGTCCTCCTCGTCCGGGCGACGGCTGACGTCGCCGCCGGGGCGGGGGGCCGAGCGCGTGGCGCGCTGGATCTCGGGCGTGGCCGGAGCCTGGGCCGGGACGCCCGGACGGGCGCCGCGCGGACCACCAGGACCCGGACGGGCGCCGGGCGCCGGGCGCGGGGCCAGGGCCGAATAGCGGACGGTCTGGGTCGGACGGTCGCCCTGGGGACGATCGCCTTGCGGCCGGTCGCCCTGCGGACGGTCGTTGCGGAAGCCGCCCTCGGGACGGGGACCGCGCGGCGGGCCGCCGGCGTCGGGACGCGGGGTGCGCTGGTTGTACGGGCCGTCCTGGCGCGGGGCGCGCTGGTTGAACGGCCGGTCCGCGAAGTTGGGACGATCGCCCTGGGGACGGTCGCCTTGCGGGCGATCACCCTGCGAGCCCGGGCCCGGGCGGTAGGTGGTGGTCGACGAGCGATCGTCGCGCCGGTCGCGGCTGGGCTCGTAGGTGCGAGTCTGGCCGGCGGCCGGGGTCGGCGTCGGGCGCGGAGCCTCGGCGCGGACCGGCGGCGCGGCGGGAGCCGGCGTCGGAGCCTGGGGCGTGGGCGCCTGAGGCGCGGGAGTGGACGCCTGAGGCGTGGGAGCGGCCGGCGCCTGAGCCACCGGCGCGGCGGGCGCCTGGGCGGTCGGCGTGGGCGCCGCTGGCGACGCGGCGGCGACCTTGGCGGCTGCAGCAGCCTTGGCGGCGGCTTCGCGGGCCGCGGCTTCGGCGGCCGCGGCGCGGGCCTCGGCGGCGCGACGTTCAGCCGCCTGGCGTTCCTGCTGCTCGCGGGCCGCCTCGATGGCGCGCTGGCGGGCCACCATCTCGCTTTGCGACAGGCCGCCGGCGGAGCCGCCCTGGCCGCCGCCTTGGGACTGCGGACGCGGGGCCTCGCCCTGACGGCGCTCGGCCGATGACGGCGCGGCTAGATTGCCGGCCGGCGGCGCGTGCGGACGCACGCGCTTGGTTTCAACCACCACCGTCTTGGTGCGGCCGTGGCTGAAGCTCTGCTTCACGACGCCGGCGCTGACCGACCCCTGACGGGGCTTCAGCGTGATAGGCGCTCGCCCGCCGGGGTTGGAACCAGGCCGACCGTTTTCGTTCTCGTCGCTCATGCGCTCGCTTGTACTTCCGCCGGCGGGAGCCGGCCAAAAACCGTTTGATCCATACGAGAAAGGGGCCTGGACGTACTTCCCGAAGGAAGCGCGTTTCCCGACCCTTCACTCAGGAGCGGATCACGCTCCTCATTTCAAGTTCCAGACCGCTGTCGCCGACGAATGAAAGCCATTCGTCGAGGCCAGGGCCTAGGGCTCCTCGCGCCAACTCGCCGACCAACTCGAGGGAAGGAGTGGGCGAAAGCCTGATAACCGCTCGACGTCCAAAGTCCAGCGATCAGTGCCGCGCCCGGCAAGGAGCGCCGTGTGTATCACATTCTCCCCGCCCAAGGCCAAACCCAATTCATCGGACGTGAACATCCCGCAGACTTTGGGGCTGTTCGGGGCCTTGTGGACCGCGGTGAGAATCTTTCGGCGACCGTCGTCGGCGCCGTCGGACGCCTCGATCAACCAGGCGGTCTTTCCCGAAGCCAGGGCCGCGGAGACCTTTTCGAAGCCTGAGATAATCGTTCCGCCGCGCCGCGCAAGACCCAGTCCGTCCAGAACTCGCCGGGCCAACAGGCGTTCCACGTGATCGGCCAGGTCGGCCGGCGCGGTCAGCTTGGTCTTGGCCGAGCGCGAGAACAGACCCTTCTTGGCGGCGGTCGTCACCGCTTCGCGGGTCGCCTCCACCCACATGCCGCGGCCAGGCAGCTTGCGCGCCACGTCCGGAACCACCGCCCCATCCGGCCCGGCCACGAACCGCACCAGGCGCGCCTCGTCCGTCGCCTCGCCCAGGACGATGTCCTTGCGCTGGCGGTTGGCTTCGGCGTGGGTCTTGGCCACCGGGGTAAAGGGCGTGTCGGCTTCGGTCATGCGGCTCTAGAAAACACCGGGCCTCGCACTTTCGTGGGAGGCCCGGTTCCTGGATCAGTCTTCCTTGGTTTCTTCGGTCTCTTCGACGGCCTCGTCCGAAGCTTCGGCCGGCGCTTCACCCGCCTCTTCCTCGAACTCGCCCTCTTCCTCGACATATTCCGGCTCGGGCGGGGCCTCGACCCAGCCCATGACGATCCGGGCGCGCATGATCAGCGCCTCGGCGTCTTCCGGCGACAGGTTGAAGCTGTCCAGGATGCCGGCTTCGCGGGTGCGCTCGCCGTCCTTGGTCTCGAACCAACCGCGCAGGTCGTCGGGGATCAGGCCGGCCAGGTCCTCGACCGACTTCACGTCGCCCTCGCCCAGGGCCACGGCCACCGGCAGGGTGACGCCCTCGATCTCCAGCAGGCCGTCCTCGACGCCGAGCTCCAGGCGCTTGGCGTCCAGGGCGGCGGCCTCCTTCTCCAGGAACTCGCGCGCGCGGGTCTGCAGTTCGTCGGCGGTCTCGTCGTCGAAGCCTTCGATAGCCGCGATCTCGTGCGGCTCGACATAGGCGACGTCCTCGACGGCCGCGAAGCCTTCGGTGACCAGCAGCTGGGCGATGACCTCGTCGACGTCCAGGGCTTCCTGGAACAGGGCCGTGCGCTCGGAGAACTCGCGCTGGCGGCGCTCGCTTTCCTGGCTTTCGGTCATGATGTCGATCTGCCAGCTGGTCAGCTGGCTGGCCAGGCGGACGTTCTGGCCGCGACGGCCGATGGCCAGCGACAGCTGCTCGTCGGGCACCACCACTTCGACGCGCTCGTCCTCCTCGTCCATGACGACCTTGGACACCTCGGCGGGGGCCAGGGCGTTGACGATGAAGGTGGCCTCGTCTTCCGACCACTGGATGATGTCGATCTTCTCGCCCTGCAGCTCGGCGACCACGGCCTGGACGCGCGAACCGCGCATGCCGACGCAGGCGCCGACCGGGTCGATGCTGCTGTCGTTGGAGATCACCGCCATCTTGGCGCGCGAGCCCGGGTCGCGGGCCACGGCGCGGATCTCGATGACGCCGTCGTAGACCTCCGGCACTTCCTGCGCGAACAGCTTGGCCATGAAGCCGCCGTGGGCGCGGCTCAGCATGATCTGCGGACCCTTGGTCTCGCGGCGGACGTCGTAGATGTAGGCGCGGATGCGGTCGCCGACGTTGAAGTTCTCGCGCGGGATCGACTGGTCGCGGCGCATGATGCCTTCGCCGCGGCCCAGGTCGACGATCACGTTGCCGTATTCGACACGCTTGACGCTGCCGTTGACGATCTCGCCGGCGCGATCCTTGTACTCGTCGTACTGGCGCTCGCGCTCGGCTTCGCGAACCTTGTGCATGACGACCTGGCGAGCCATCTGGGTCTGCACGCGGCCGATCTCGAACGGCGGCAGGGTTTCCTCGTAGATCTTGCCGATCTCGGCGTCACGCCAGGTGCGCTTGGCCGACGACAGCTGGACCTTGCCGATCTCGCCTTCCAGCTCGAAGTCGTCCGACACGACCTCGATCACCCGCTTCTGGGTGGTCTCGCCGGTGCGCGGATCGATCTTGACGCGGATGTCGTGCTCGGCGCCGTAGCGAGCCCGGGCGGCCTTCTGCAGGGCGTCCTCGATCGCCTCGATGACGACTTCCTTCTCGATGCCCTTTTCACGCGCGACCGCGTCGGCGATCTGCAGCAGCTCGAGGCGGTTGGCGGAAATGCCGATGGCCATGGTCAGTCCTCTTCACTTTCGGACAGGTCAATATCGTCTTCGGCGTCGTCGCCGAGATCTTGGTCGTCGTCGCCCTCTGCTCCGACATCATCTTCGTTTGCGTCTTCGCCTTCGGCGCCCACGCGGGCGGCGCGCTGCTGGGCGCCGCGCTTCATCAGCTCGTCGTTCAACACCAGCTTGGCGTCGACGATCCATTCGAACGGGAAATAGACGGTGGTGTCGTCCTCGCCCTCGAGGTTCAGGCCCACCTGGCCGTCCTCGACGCCGGCCAGCTCGCCCTTGAAGCGCTTGCGGCCCTCGGCGACCCGGTCCAGCTCGATGCGGATCTCCAGGCCGGCATAGGTGTCGAAGTCTTTCAGCCGGGTCAGGGGGCGGTCGACGCCCGGGCTGGAGACTTCCAGGGTGTATTCGCCGCTGATCGGGTCTGCGGCGTCCATGATCTCGGAAATGGCGCGCGACAGACGGGCGCAATCCTCGACGTTCATGTCGCCATCCGGACGTTCAGCCATGATCTGGAGGCGACGCTGCTCGGCCCCGCCCATCAGGCGCAGGCGGACGATCTCGTAGCCGACGGACTCGGCGACGGGATCGAGCAATTCGACCAGACCGATATCTTCCTGCGTCTTGCCGCGCAAAGGGTCTCTCAACTCACTGGGCCGTCCGGGCGCCGGCTAAAAGCCAAGCTGGCGAGCGGCCAAAGAAAAAGCGGCAGCCTTTCGGGCCGCCGCTCGAAAGCGCTATCAGCGCTGACGGACGATGTAGGACCTATATAGCGCGATGTTCGGACGGTTGGAAGACCCTAGTCGCGACCCGCCGTCAGAAGCGTTTCGACGCGCGCCACCGCGCCCCAGGGCCCGCACGTCTGAGAGATCCGCTCCGCCCGACCGCGCCAACGAACTTCCAGATCGGCCGAGGGCGGGTCCAGGCAATGATCCTGCTCCGGCGGCGGCGGCGTCTCGACCAGCGCGGCGGGATCGTCGAGCAGGGCCTCCAGCGCCGCGCCCTCCTGCGCGTTGAGACGCCAATGTCGCTCGCTGGTCTTCCTGAAACCCGTCACGCGAGACACTCTCCAGCGGCCCTTGCCCGTCGCGGCGCGCCACCAGGCTCGTCTCGCCGCCGCCCGTGAGCCATCCCTCGCTGAAGATCCGAACCTGGCCCTCCGCGCTGCTTGCCGGCAGGCCTGCCCGGGCTCGGACCTTCACGTGCCAATCCTCGACCTGCGACCAGGCCAGGGTCGGCGCCAGGACAGTGATCAGCAAGGCCAGCGAGAGGCGGTTCCAGGTCATGAATTCAGCCTAGATCAGAAGCTTGGCCGCATCCATCGCCGTAACGGGCTTCCGCGGCGCAGCATTTCCGGCCTATAAGCGCCCCCGCGCAGGCTCGCCTCCCCGCGGGACCTATCCCAAAACGAAGAGTCACAATGGACCTCTCCAAGATCGCCGTCGGCGTCAACCCGCCGTACGACCTGAACGCCGTCATCGAGATCCCGCAAGGCGGCGAGCCGGTGAAGTACGAGATCGACAAGGCCAGCGGAGCGCTGATGGTCGACCGCTTCCTGCACACGGCGATGTTCTACCCGGCCAATTACGGCTTCATCCCGCACACCCTGGCCGACGACGGCGATCCGGCCGACATCATGGTGGTGGGTCCGACCCCGGTGGTGCCCGGCGCGATCATCCGCTGCCGCCCGATCGGCGCCCTGATGATGGTCGACGAGGCCGGTTCTGACGAGAAGATCCTGGCTGTCCCGGTCGACAAGCTGCACCCGTTCTATACGGGCGTGTCGAGCTGGCGCGACCTGCCGGTGATCCTGACCGAGCAGATCGCCCACTTCTTCCAGCACTACAAGGACCTGGAAAAGGGCAAGTCGACCAAGATCACCGGCTGGGCCGATCCGGAGGAAACCGCCGAGATCATCCGCGCCGCGATCAAGCGCCACGACGAGAACTACTGAAATTCTTCCGGAGGGAGCAGGGAAACTTGCCCCCTCCGCGCCTTCGGCGCTCCCCCCCAGAGGGGGAAGAGCCTCGCGCATCCGGCTCCGCCCCCTCTGGGGGCGGACAGGCCGCGAAACGGTCAGGTGGGGGCAAGCCCCCGCCGCTATTTCCTGACGAAATCCAGGAACACCGGCGCGCAGTCGCCCAGCTTCTTTTCCTCATAGCGCGTGGTGACGTGGTCGGCCGGGACGGCGTTGCGGTCGGCGGCCTCGTCGGCGAAGCGGAAGGCCGGATCGGCCAGCAGCCGCTCGATGGTCCACTCGGCATAGTCGGCCCAGTCGGTGGCGAAGCGGAAGGCGGCCCCCGGCTTCAGCACCCGCGCCAGTTCGGCCACGAAGGCCGGCTGGACCAGGCGGCGCTTGTTGTGCCGGGCCTTGTGCCATGGGTCGGGGAACATGATGAACAGCCGGTCGATACTGGCGTCCGGCAGCCAGCCAACCACGTCGCGGGCGTCGCCCTCGTGGATGCGGACGTTCTTCAGCCCTTGCTCCTCGACATGGCGGACGGCGCTGGCCACGCCGTTGACGAAGGGCTCGGCCCCGATCAGCAGCACGTCGGGTCGCTTGCCGGCCTGGGCCGCCATGTGCTCGCCGCCGCCGAAGCCGATCTCCAGCCAGACTTCCGTGGCGTCCGGCATCAGTTCGCGGGGCTGGAACGGCATGGTCGGCACGGCGATCGTCGGCAGCAGGCTGTCGAGCAGGGCCTGCTGGCGCGGCTTGACGGGGCGCGACTTCAGGCGGCCGAACGAGCGCAGCGGCCCATGGGGCTGTTGGGGATGGGTCATGGGCGGCGTCTTAGCGGTCATCGTCGCGGGAGGCCAGCGGCCCTGCGCCCTTCGAGGCTCGGCTGCGCCTCGCACCTCAGGATGAGGCATTCAGCAAAGCGCTCCTCATCCTGAGGCGCCCGTGCAGCGGGCCTCGAAGGACGCAGGGCCTCAATGAAAACGGGCCCCGATCGCATGATCGAGGCCCGTTGAACGGTCGGGGACAGGCGCACGCGCCTGTCCCCGGATGGTTTCAGGCCTAGGCCAGGCCCTTCAGCTCCGACACCAGGTCGGTCTTCTCCCACGAGAAGCCGCCCTCGTTGTCCGGCGTGCGGCCGAAGTGGCCGTAGGCGGCGGTGCGGGCGTAGATCGGCTTGTTCAGCTGCAGGTGCTCGCGGATCGAACGCGGGGTGGCGCCGCCGATCAGTTGCGGCAGCAGCTTTTCCAGCTGGGCCGGATCGACCTTGCCGGTGCCGTGCAGGTCGACGTGGAACGACACGGGCTGGGCGACGCCGATCGCGTAGGCGATCTGGATGGTGCAGCGGTCGGCCAGGCCCGCGGCCACGACGTTCTTGGCCAGGTAACGGCAGGCATAGGCGGCCGAACGGTCGACCTTGGTCGGATCCTTGCCCGAGAAGGCGCCGCCGCCGTGCGGGGCCGCGCCGCCGTAGGTGTCGACGATGATCTTGCGACCGGTGACGCCGGCGTCGCCGTCCGGGCCGCCGATCTCGAAGCGGCCGGTCGGGTTGACCAGCCACTGGGTCTTCTTGGTGATCAGGCCGTCCGGGAAGATCGGCAGGATGTGCGGCTTGATCAGGTCCAGCACGCGCTTGGAGGTCGGGGTCTTGCCGCCGATCTTCTTCTTGTGTTGGTGCGAGACCACGATCGAGACCACCCGGACCGGCTTGCCGGCGCCGTCATATTCCAGGGTCACCTGGCTCTTGGCGTCGGGTTCCAGCTCCGACAGCTCGCCCGAGTGGCGCAGCTGGGCCAGGCGGCTGAGGATGTTGTGGCTGTATTGCAGCGTGGCCGGCATCAGCTCAGGGGTCTCGGTGCTGGCGTAACCGAACATGATGCCCTGGTCGCCGGCGCCTTCGTCCTTCTTGTCCGAGGCGTCGACGCCCTGGGCGATGTGCGCCGACTGGCCGTGCAGATAGTTGGCGTACTTGGCCTTCTCCCAGTGGAAGCCCTTCTGCTCGTAGCCGATGTCCTTGATCGCCGCCCGGACCTTGGGCTCCAGCGACTTGAGGATGTCCTTGGTCAGCTGCTTGTTGGCGGCCTTGTCGCCGCCCGGCTTGCCGGCCCGCACTTCGCCCGCCAGGACGATGCGGTTGGTGGTCACCAGGGTCTCGCAGGCGACGCGCGCCTCCGGGTCGACGCTCAGGAAGGCGTCGACCACGGTGTCGCTGATCCGATCGGCGACCTTGTCCGGATGGCCTTCGGAAACGCTTTCGCTGGTGAAGATGTAGGAAGAACGGCTCAAGGGTCAGCTCCGGACATGACGACGCCCGTTCGGACGGTCTGCCCGAAGGAACTAGTCACGAACATATAAAGATATGTTTATGTCCGCAAGCCGCCCTGGCCTGCTTTCGCCGATCAGGCTTCCGGCTCTTCCTCGATCAGTTCATCCGCCATCGACCGGACGAGGTCGAGGATGCGCCGACGGACACGGGATTTGCCGATGCGCGGGAACAGCGCGGCCAGCTCAAGGCCTTCCGGAGTCATCAGGAAATCGTGCACGAACTGCTCGGAGCCGTTTTCCTCGAAACCGTCGACGTCGGTCGGGTCGGCCAGGCCTTCGAAGAAGTAGGACACCGACGACTGCAGGCTCTTGGCGATCTCGTACAGCTTGGAAGCGCTGACGCGGTTGGCGCCGCGCTCGTACTTCTGCACCTGCTGGAAGGTCAGGCCCAGGTCATCGGCCAGACGCTCCTGGCTGACGCCGAGTATCTTGCGCCGCATGCGGATGCGGGCGCCGACGTGCAGGTCGATCGGGTTGGGGGAGCGGTCTTGGTCAGAGGTCGTGTTCATGCCGTTCAATCACTTGGGGGAAAAAGCCACGGATATCTGGAAGCCTGTCTGTTTCAGTTCGGGACTTTTTCCAAGCGCCGACCCCCTGGAAAGCGAATCGCGGCGGCGAATGAAACCAAAAGCAGCACTCCGAACGGCCAGTGCCCCAGCCTGGAAAACAGAGTCGGCGAGCCGACATAGGGCGCATTACCGTCGATCACGCCTGATTCGCCAAGATCCAGGCGGGCGCCAGGCAGGATCCGCCCCTGGGCGTCGATCAGGGCGGAGACGCCGGTGGGGGTCGCGCGGATCAACGGCAGGCCTGTCTCGATCGCCCGGTAACTGGCCAGGTTCAGGTGCTGCAGCGGCCCGGACGTCACGCCGAACCAGGCGTCGTTGGAGACATTGATGATGGCCCGTACGCCCGGCGCCGGCTCGGCCAGGCGCGGGAACAGGCTTTCGTAGCAGATCAGCGGCTGGACCAGCAGGTTCGGGGCGATCCGCAACGGCCGGGGCGCCGGCCCGGTGGCGAAGCCGTCGCCCAGGTGAGCCATGCTCTTGACGCCCAGCTTCGTCATCAGGGCGTCGGCTGGCAGGTATTCGCCGAACGGCACCAGGCGGTGCTTGTCGTAAATCCCCACCACCTCGACGTCGCCGGCCGTGCGCCGCAGGGCGACCAGGCTGTTGTAATAGACCGGCTTGTCGGGCGTCCCCTCGTAGCGATAGCCGCCCAGCAGCATCAGTTGGCCGGGCTTGAGGGCGTCGACGATGGCCTGCCGCACCCAGCTGCCGGGGACCATGTAGTCGTTGATCGCCAGCGGCAGGGCGCCCTCGGGCCAGACCACGAGGTCGGCGGGCTTGCCAGCGTACGGCTTGGCGGTCAGCGAGACATAGGCCTGGACGATCTGGGCGAACCGCCGCTCGTCCCACTTGGATTCCTGCGGGATGTCGGCCTGGACGATACGGACGGTGGTGGGCGATTGACCGGCGGCCGGCGCCGGCGCGGCGCGCAGCAGCCACCCGCCGGCGAAGAGCACGATCAGGCCGGCGAGGGCCGCCCCGACCGCGATCCGGCCGCGTCGACCATCACGCCAGACGGCCGGAGCCGCGGCGATGGCCAGGGTGATCCAGGTCAGGCCGTAGGCGCCGACCAGGGCCGCGATCTGCGACACGGCCGAGCCCGCCTTCCAGGTCTCGCCCGGCAGGTTCCAGGGAAAGCCGGTCAGGACATGGCCGCGCGTCCATTCCAGGGCCGCATAGGCTCCGGCGAACACCAGCACTCGGCGCACGCCGGGGGGGCGGACCAGGCGATAGAGCATCGCCGCCAAACCCCAGAACAGCGCCATCCCGGCGGCCATGGCGGCGACGGCGAACGGCGCCATCCAGCCCTGGTTGGCGGCGTCGACCATAAAGGCCTCGGCGATCCACCAGGTGCCGAGACCGAAATAGGCGAGCCCCGCCAGCCAGCCGCGAAAGAAGGCCGAGCGCAGGGGCCGTGGACCGTCGATCGCGTCCAGCAGCCAGAGAAGCGCGGCATAGCCCAGCAGGCCCGGCAGGATCCCGAACGGCGGATGGGCCAGGGCGGCGGCCAGGCCCGCCAGCAGGGCCAGGGCCCGGGCGCGCCACGGCGTCAGCTTCGGCAAGGCCGGCAGGGTCACGAAGCGGCCACGCGTCCGGGCGGGTCGGTCGCCTCGGCCTCCGGGGCGACGACGGGGCGCACCCGCACCCGGCGCACGCGACGCGGATCGGCCTCGACCACTTCCAGATCAAAGCCGGCCGGATGGGCGATCACCTCGCCGCGCTGCGGCACGCGGCCGGCCAGGGCCACCACCAGACCAGCGACGGTGTCGATGTCCTCTTCCATGTCCGGCGGGGCCAGGTCGCGGTCGAGGGCGGCCTCCAGGTCCTCCAGCGGCGCGCGGGCGTCGACCTCGAACAGGCCACCGGGACGGGCGACGATGTTGGACACCTGGGCGTCGTCGTGCTCGTCGTCGATCTCGCCGACCACCGCCTCGATCAGGTCCTCCATGGTCACCAGGCCGTCGGTGCCGCCGAACTCGTCGATGACCAGGGCCATGTGGATACGGCTGGTGCGCATGCGCAGCAACAGGTCGGCCGCCCGCATCGAGGCCGGCACGTACAGCGCCTCGCGCCGCAGCCGGTGCAGGATCTGGTCGGTGGGACCCGGGCGCTTGTCGTCATCGGCCAGCAGGCGGAACACGTCCTTGACGTGAACCACGCCGACCGGATCGTCCAGGGTCTCGCGATAGATCGGCATCCGCGAGTGCTCGGCCTCGGTGAACTGGGCCACCAGCGCCTCGAACGCCGTCGACACCTCGACCGCCACGATGTCGGCGCGCGGGGTCATCACGTCGGCCACCCGCAGGCTCTGGAAGGCCTCGGCCTGGTCGACCATGTCGACCTCGTGGACCATGGACGGATCGGCCGGACGCGGGGCCTCGGCCAGGCCCGGCACGCCGCGGCCCGCCAGGTCCTTGCGCATCTTGCGGAAGAACGCCCGCAGGCCCCGACTCAGGCGAGCCGGGCCGGCGGGCGTGGAACTCTGGTCGTCGCTGGGCATGCCCTGGCTTGGTTATCCCTCTGGGGACGCGGGTTCGGCATAGGGGTCGGGAATGTCCAAGCCCGCGAGGATCTCGCGCTCGAACGCTTCCATCGCCTCGGCCTCGGCGTCGTCCTGATGGTCGTATCCTAAGAGATGAAGCACCCCGTGCGCCACCAGATGTTGCAAGTGGTGCGCGAGGGGCTTGCCTTGCTCGACCGCTTCGCGCTGGCACACCCCGAACGCCAGGGCGATGTCGCCGATCTGGCCCTCCGGATTGGGGGGCGAGGGGAAGGACAGCACGTTGGTCGCGTAGTCCTTCTGGCGAAAGTCGCGGTTCAGCGCCTGGACGCTGTCGTCGTCGGCCAGCAGAATGACGATGCCCCCGCCCTCGACGTCTTCGTGGGCGTCCAGCACCGCCTGGGCGGCGCGCCAGACCAGGGCCTCGACCTCGGGCTCGGCCTGGGTCCAGGCCTCGTCCTCGATCTCGATGTCGACCGTGATCGTCATCTAGCGGGTCGTGGTCTGCAGGGCGTCGGCGTCGTAGGCCTTGACGATGCGCTCGACCAGCGGGTGGCGGACCACGTCGGCCGAGGTGAAGCGCGACACCGCCACGCCCTCGACGCCTTCCAGGATCGACACCGCGTGGGCCAGGCCGGAGTCGCGGGGGTTCAGCAGGTCGACCTGGGTCGGGTCGCCCGTCACCACCATCCGCGCGCCTTCGCCCAGCCGGGTCAGGACCATCTTCATCTGCAGGCGCGAGCAGTTCTGGGCCTCGTCGACGATGACGAACGCATGAGCCAGGGTGCGGCCGCGCATGAAGGCGATCGGGGCGACCTCGATCTCCAGCTTCTCGCGGCGGCGGCGCAGCTGGTCGGCGCCCATGATGTCGGTCAGGGCCTCCCAGACCGGCGCCATGTAGGGGTCGACCTTCTCGTTCAGGTCGCCTGGCAGGAAGCCCAGCTTCTCGCCGGCCTCGACCGCGGGGCGGGTGACGATCAGGCGATCGACCTCGCCGCGCAGCAGCATGCCCGCGCCCTGGGCGACGGCCAGGAAGGTCTTGCCGGTGCCGGCGGGGCCCAGACCAAAGCACAGCGGGTGGCTGGCCATGGCCTCCATGTAGCGGGCCTGGCCCTTGGTCTTGGGCGAGACGTTGCCCTTGCGCACGGCGCGGGGCGAGGCCTGGCCGCCGGCGCTGTGGGCCTCGCCCACCGCCACCCGCACGTCGGCCTCGACCACCTCGTCGTCGGCGTCGGCCCGGTCGGCCAGGGCGACGATCGCCCGCTTGGCGCTGGAGCGGCCCTTGACGTCGCCGGTGATCGTCACCCCGCCGCCCGGGGTCTCGATCAGCACCTTGAAGGCGTCCTCGATCAGGGCGGCGTGACGGCCGTTCGGGCCGGAAACGGCGCGCACGGCGGTGTCGGACAGGGGCAGGAACTCAGGCGTACGGCTCAAGCGGGCTCCGGGAGATGTTGGGTCTCGAGCACCCCGCCCAGGCTCATCTTGGCGGACGACTCGATGCGGACAGGAACGATCTGGCCCAGCAGGCTGTCGGGGCCCACCGCGTGCACGGCTTGCAGATAGGGACTGCGGCCGACGATTTGACCGGGATTGCGGCCTTTTTTCTCGAACAGCACCGGCATGACCTTGCCGACCTGCAGGGCGTTGAACGCCTTCTGCTGCTGGTCGAGCAGGGCGTTGAGGCGATCCAGGCGCTCGGCCTTGACCGCTTCGTCCACCTGGCCCGGCATGGCCGAGGCCGGGGTGCCGGGGCGGCGCGAATATTTGAACGAGAAGGCGCTGGCGAAGCCGACCTCGCGAACCAGCTCCAGCGTCTTGTCGAAATCGCCGTCGCGCTCGCCGGGGAAGCCGACGATGAAGTCGCCGCTCATGGCGATGTCGGGCCGCGCAGCGCGGATCTTCTCGACCAGCCGCACATAGCTTTCGGCCGTGTGGTCGCGGTTCATCGCCTTGAGGATCTTGTCGCTGCCCGCCTGCACCGGCAGGTGCAGATAGGGCATCAACTCGGGCAGCTCGCCGTGGGCCTCGATCAGGTCGTCGCCCATGTCGCGCGGATGGCTGGTGGTGTAGCGGATGCGGTCCAGGCCCGGGATCTTGGCCAGCCGGCGCACCAGCCGGGCCAGGGTATAGCCGCCGCCGTCATAGGCGTTGACGTTCTGGCCCAGCAGGGTGACCTCGCGCACGCCCTGGTCGGCCAGGCGTCTGGCCTCGTCCTCGATGGCTTCCGGCGGCCGCGACCATTCCCCGCCGCGGGTGTAGGGCACCACGCAGAAGGTGCAGAACTTGTCGCAGCCCTCCTGCACGGTCAGGAAGGCGGTGACGCCGCTCACCTGGCGCTCGGCGGGCAGGGCGTCGAACTTCTCGTCGGCGGCGAAGTCGGCCGACAGCCGCTCGCCGGTGGCCCGGTGGGCGCGGGCGATCAGCTCGGGCAGCTGGTGATAGGCCTGAGGCCCGACGACGAGATCGACCGCCGGCTGGCGATGCATGATCTCCTTGCCCTCGGCCTGGGCCACGCAGCCGGCCACGGCGATGGTCATCCGGCCGCCGGCCTCGGCCTTGCGGCCCTTCATCTGCTTGATGTAGCCCAGTTCCGAATAGACCTTCTCGGTGGCCTTCTCGCGGATGTGGCAGGTGTTGAGCACCACCAGATCGGCCCCTTCGGGATCGTCGACCACGCCATAGCCCAGCGGACGCAGGACATCGGCCATGCGCTCGCTGTCATAGACGTTCATCTGACAGCCGTAGGTCTTGATATAGAGGCGCTTTTGCGGGGTCTCGCTCATCGGGGCGTTATGAGCGCGAGGGGGCGATCCTGCAAGGACGTGGAGGTCACACCCAATCTCCTTCTCCCCTTGCAGGAGAAGGTGGCCTGCGAAGCAGGTCGGATGAGGGGTCGATGAAAGGGACCGCTGTGGAGCGGGACGGGCGGATGAAGCGTCGGCGTTCTGAGAGACCCCTCATCCGTCAGCTGCGCTGACACCTTCTCCCGCAAGGGGAGAAGGATAAGGAAGGCCCCTATTCCTCGATCGGAACCCCGTACAACTCCAGCCGGTGGTCCACCAGCTTGTAGCCCAGCTTCCGCGCGATGGCGTTCTGCAGGGCCTCGATCTCCTCGTCCACGAACTCGACGACCTTGCCGGTCTTCATGTCGATCAGGTGGTCGTGGTGATGGTCGGGGGTCTCTTCGTAGCGCGAACGGCCGTCGCGGAAGTCGTGGCGCTCGATGATGCCGCTTTCCTCGAACAACCGGACGGTCCGATAGACGGTGGCGATCGAGATGTGCGGGTCCACGGCGTGGGCGCGGCGGTGCAGCTCCTCGACGTCCGGATGGTCGGTGGCCGCCGACAGCACGCGGGCGATGACCCGACGCTGGTCGGTCATGCGCATGCCTTTATCGATGCAAAGCTTTTCGAGGCGGTCCACGGCGGCGTCTCCGGAAAGATGAATCCAAGCCAGATTCGCGGGCAAGATAGGGGCTTGGCCGCTAGCTGTTAAGCACCCGACGCATCACCACCGCGTCCTTGGCCCCATCCGCATGGGGATAATAGCCTTTTCTCAGGCCGACGCGGGCGAAGCCGGTGGTCTCGTAGAGCCCGATCGCCGCAACGTTGTCGGCCGCGACCTCAAGGAACATCTCGAAGGCGGCGGCTTCCTTGGCGACGCCGGCCGCCATCTCCACCAGGGCCGCGCCCCAGCCGCGGCGACGGGCGGCGGGCTCGACGGCCACGGTCAGGATCTCGGCCTCGCCGGCGATCGCCCGGCACAGGATGAAGCCCTTGGCCTCTTGCGGATCGCCCGCCTCGCCCAGCACGGCGAAGACGCCGGGGCCCTTGAGCAGGGTCTCGAACGCTTCCGCCGTCCAGGGCCGGTCGAAGGCGCGGTCATGCAGGTCGGCCAGGGTGAAACAGGCTTCCAGCCCGACGGGACGCAGGATCATGCGGCCGGCGCCACGGCGTAGGGCGCGCGCAGGTAAAGCGGCCGGGGCGAATGGCTGGGCGCGGGCCTGGCGGCGGCCAGGCGGGCGATGGCGACCGGATCGGCATAGGCCGGCGTCAGCACGGTCGCTTCGGGCAGGACGTCGGCGACCAGCGGCGCGCCTGAACCGACCAGGGTGGCCGGCCCGCCCGAACAGAGCTCGGCCAGGCGCGCGGCGGCGACCCCGACCTCCAGGGCGTCGGGGGCCATCAGCGCCTTGCCGCCGTCGAACACCTGCAGATAGACTTGGCCCATCTTGGCGTCGAGCACCCCGGCCACCAGCCCTGTCGCGTTCGCCGAGGCGGCCAGGGCCTCCAGCGTATTGACGCCGACGCAGGGGATCGACAGGGCCGTGGCCAGGCCCTTGGCGAACGACAGGCCGACCCGCAGGCCAGTGAACGAGCCGGGGCCGACCGTGACGGCGATGCGGGTCAGCGCGGCGAACCTCGCCCCGGCCTCGGCGGCGACCTCCCGGGCCAGGACCGCGATGCGCTCCTGGTGGCCGCGGGTCATCGGTTCGCTGCGGGCGGCGAGGACCGTGTCGCCGTCCAGGATGGCGACGGAGCTGGCGGCGAGGCAGGTGTCGAGGGCGAGGATCATTGGACCGGCGCTCCGCCGCGCCACAGGAACTCCCGCAGGACAGCCTTGTCCCGCAGCGTCGCCTCAGGCGGCATCGCCTCCTGCGTCCAGCCGGGCACGCCGAACACGTAGCGCAGCACCGGCTCGCCGGGCTGGGTGCAGATTACCGCGTGGACGTCGCGGTCCTTGCCCGCCCAGCAGCGCGGATAGTCCATGCCGGCGTCGGCCCACTTCATGCCTAGCGTCTCGCCGCGTGGCCCCTTGGGAGCGCCGCCGCTGACGCGGATGTCGCCGACCTTGGTCGTGCCGGGATTGCCCTGGATCTCGATCATGCCGCCGCCCTGCTCGACCGTGATGATCGGGGTCGGTTCGCCCGAGCCCTGATGCAGGAAAGCGGACTTCACCACCGCTTTCGGAAAGCGGGGCTTGATGGCGTCGAGCGAGAAGTCGGTCTGGGCCATGACCGGGCCGACCGAGAACTCGTCCAGCATCAGCGGGCCGCCGACATAGGGCGTGAAGCGGTCGACGGCGCCGGACGCGTCCTTCCGCGTCGCCATGGCGGGAGCCGGGGCGATCGCAGGCGCGGCGGTTTTGGAGCCGGCCGGCTTGTCGGCCGGCCCGCAGGCGGCCAGGACCAGCAGGGGCGCTGCGAGGATCAAGCGTCGGAACATCGGATCAGGCCGCGCCGACGGCGGCCTTCTCGGCCGGGCGCCAGACGAACTCGTTCAGCTGGCCCTTGGCCTTCAGGACCTCGACCGGCGGCAGGCCGCCCTTGGCCCAGCCGGGGACGCCGAACACGTAGGACACGGTCGGGGCCTCGGGTCGCACGCAGACGGCCTGGCTGACGGTGCGGCCCTCGCCGGCCCGGCACTGGGCGATGTCGAACGACAGGTCGGCCCACCTTGCGAGCAGGGCTTCGCCCTTGGGACCCTGGACCGGCCCGCCGGCCAGGCGAATCTCGCCAATGCCGCCTTCGGAGCCCTTGCCGATCTCCAGCAGCGGGACATTGTCCTGCTCGACGGTGATGATCGGTCCGGGCGGGCCCTCGCCGGTGTGGATGAAGGCGCTCTTGACCACCGCCTTGGGGAACAGGGCCTTGATGGTCGCCAGGTCGAAGGCCGTCTCGCCGGTGATCGGGCCCACGCCGTCGGCGCGCACATGCAGCGGCCCGCCGACATAGGGCGTGACCGCGATGGCGACGGGTCCGGACTTGGGGACCTCCGCACCGGCGGCGGCCGGCGGCGCGGCGGTGTCGGCTTGCTTGGCGGGGCCGCAGGCGGCGAGCAGCAGCAGCGGAGCGGCGATCAGGGCGAGGCGCTGGGTCATGGGGGCGGTTCTAGCACCGGCCTTATGATGTTCGCCACCAGCACAAACCGTCGTCATCCCGGCCTTGGCGGCGCGAAGACCGGGATGACGACCTTTTTGGGATTTCGGGACCCGATCAGAGGATCTTCGTGGCTTCCTCGAAGGCGAGGCGCGGATTGCGCGGGAACAGGTTTTCTTCGGTGCCGTAGCCGATCGAGGCGATGAAGTTCGACTTGATGTTGGTCCCGGCGAAGAACTCCTTGTCGACGGCGGCGTTGTCGAAGCCCGACATCGGGCCGACGTCCAGGCCCAGCGCCCGCGCCGCCAGGATGAAATAGCCGCCTTGCAGCGAGCTGTTGCGCAGCGCGGCGACTTCCTTGGCCACGGGGTCGCCGAACCAGTGCTTGGCGCCCGGGGCGTTGGGGAACAGGCGGTCCAGGGTCTCGGGGAAGTCCAGGTCGTAGCCGATGATGACGGTCACCGGCGCCTGGAGGATCTTCGGGCCGTTCGAACCCGACGACAGCGCCGCCAGCCTGGCCTTGGCTTCAGGGCTTTGCAGGAACACGAAGCGCGCCGGGGTGGTGTTGGCCGCAGTGGGGCCGAACTTCACCAGGTCGTACAGCTCGCGCAGCACCGGTTCGGGGATGGGCCGGTCGCTCCAGCCGTTGCGCGTGCGGGCCTTGGTGAACAGTTGGTCGAGAGCCGTGTCGGCGAGCTTGGCCATCAGCGATCCTTATCAGCGGTATAACTGCAACTTATACAGTTACGATAAGGTCGCAAAAAGGCGCTGGCAAGGCGCCGCAGGCGTATTCCCTTGCCCCTACGCGCACGCGCGCAGGCCGGTTCGGGCCTAAAGCGTCTGCTCGACGCGGGTCACTTCCGGCACGTAGTGCTTGAGCATGTTCTCGACCCCGGCCTTCAGCGTGGCCGACGACGACGGGCAACCCGAGCAGGCGCCGCGCATGTGCAGCCAGACCACGCCGGTGGCGGGCTCGAACTTGCTGAACACGATGTCGCCGCCGTCCTGGGCCACGGCCGGACGGATGCGGGTGTCGAGCAGGTCCTTGATCTCGGCGACGATCTGGGCGGTTTCGTCGTCGTAGACGCCGTCCTCGTCGTGACCGCTCTCGACCTGGTCCAGCAGCAGGGGCCGACCGCTGGTGAAGTGGTCCATGATGGCGGCCAGGATCGGCGCCTTCAGGTGCGGCCATTCGGCGCCCTCGGCCTTGGTCACCGTGAGGAAATCCGGGCCGAAGAACACGCGGTTGACGTCACCCAGACGGAACAGCGCCTCAGCCAGCGGCGAGGCGTCGCCCTCCTCGGCGGTGCGGAACTCGCGCGCGCCTTCACCCAGCACTTCGCGGCCGGGCAGGAACTTCAGGACCTCGGGGTTGGGCGTGGTTTCGGTCTGGATGAACATGGCGGAGAGATGGACCCGGCAGCCCCGCAAGACAAGAGGCCGGACCTGCGGCGGGGCGCCGCTTACGTCATCGTGACAAACCTCCGGGCTTGTGGCTCCATCGTCAAAACAGATGTTTCAGGGAGGTCGCCATGAGCGACGGAGCCATCGACCTGTCGAGCGACGCCCAGAGGGACGCGGCCAGGGCCAAGGCCTATGCCACGCCCCTGGAACTGATCGACGTCGCCGATCCCGCCCTGTTCCAGGCCGACGCCCACTGGCCCTATTTCGAGCGGCTGCGGGCCGAGGACCCTGTCCACTACTGCGCCAACAGCGAGCACGGCCCCTACTGGTCGATCACCCGCTATAACGACATCATGACCGTCGACACCACCCACCAGGTGTTCTCGTCGGACAGCAGCTTCGGCGGCATCACGATCCGCAACTTCGACGAGGACTTCGTCCTGCCGATGTTCATCGCCATGGACCCGCCCAAGCACGACATCCAGCGCAAGACCGTCAGCCCGATCGTCTCGCCCGTGAACCTGGCGTTGCTGGAGGGGACGATCCGCGAGCGAGTGGGCGGGATCCTCGACGACCTGCCGATCGGCGAGACCTTCGACTGGGTCGACAAGGTGTCGATCGAGCTGACCACCCAGATGCTGGCCACCCTGTTCGACTTTCCCTGGGAAGAGCGCCGCAAGCTGACCCGCTGGTCCGACGTCACCACCGCCGTGCCGGGGGCCGGCATCGTCGACAGCGAGGATCAGCGCCGGGCCGAACTGCTGGAGTGCCTGGCCTATTTCACCGAGCTGTGGAACCAACGGGTCAATTCGACCGAGCCCGGAAACGACCTGATCTCGATGCTGGCCCACGGCGAGGCGACGCGGAACATGCCGCCGTTCGAGTATCTGGGGAACATCCTGCTGCTGATCGTCGGCGGCAATGACACCACCCGCAACTCGATCACCGGCGGCCTGCTGGCCCTCAGCCAGAACCCGGCGGAAGAGGCCAAGCTGCGCGCCGACCCGTCGCTGATCCCCAACATGGTCTCGGAGATCATCCGCTGGCAGACGCCGCTGGCCTATATGCGCCGCACGGCGATCGCGGACTTCGAGCTGTCGGGCAAGACCATCAAGAAGGGCGACAAGGTGGTGATGTGGTACGTCTCGGGCAACCGCGACGAGACGGTGATCGACAACCCGAACGCCTTCCTGATCGACCGGCCGCGCGCCCGCCAGCACCTGTCGTTCGGCTTCGGCATCCACCGCTGCGTCGGCAACCGCCTGGCCGAGCTGCAGCTGAAGATCATCTGGGAGGAGATCCTCAAGCGCTTCCCCAAGATCGAGGTGATGGGCGAGCCCAAGCGGGTCTATTCGAGTTTCGTGAAGGGGTATGAGAGCCTGCCGGTGCGGATACCGGCGCGGCTCTAGGCGCGGTGCGTCCTTCGAGGCTCGGCTTCGCCTCGCACCTCAGGATGAGGATCTCTTTGCACTGAATTCCTCATCCTGAGGCGCCCGCGAAGCGGGCCTCGAAGGACGCAGGGCGTTCAGGCCCCCCAGAACCCCACCAGCTTCTTCACCTCCGCCACCGTCGGCGCGGCGACCTCGGACGCCCGCTCGGCCCCGGCCTTGAGGATCCGGTCGATCTCGGTCGGGTCGGCCAGGAAGCGGCGCATGGTCTCACCGACCGGGGCCAGCTTCTCGACCGCCAGCTCGGCTAGGGCCGGCTTGAAGGTCCCGAAGCCCTTGCCCGCGTACTCGGCCAGCACCTCGGCCTTGGTCCGCCCCGCCAGCGCCGCGAAGATGCCGACCAGGTTGTCGGCCTCGGGACGGGCGGCCAGCTCGTCCAGGGTCTCGGGCAGCGGCTCCGGGTCGGTGCGGGCCTTCTTGACCTTGGTGGCGATGGCGTCGGCGTCGTCGGTCAGGTTGATGCGGCTGTAGTCCGACGGGTCGGACTTGCTCATCTTGGCCGAGCCGTCGCGCAGGCTCATGATCCGCGCGCCGGGCCCCTGGATCAGCGGCTCGGGCTGGGGGAAGAAGCCTTGGACGCCGAAGTCGTGGTTGAACTTGCCGGCGATGTCGCGGGTCAGCTCCAGGTGCTGCTTCTGGTCCTCGCCCACCGGCACGTGGGTGGCCTTGTAGACCAGGATGTCGGCGGCCTGCAGCACCGGATAGGTGTAGAGGCCGACGCTGGAGCGCTCCTTGTGCTTGCCGCTCTTCTCCTTGAACTGGGTCATGCGGTCCAGCCAGCCCAGGCGGGCCACGCACTGGAAGATCCAGGCCAGTTCGGAATGCTCGCGCACCGCCGACTGCGGGAAGATCGTGGCCTTGGCCGGGTCGAGGCCCGCGGCCAGGTAGGCGGCGGCGATCTCGCGGGTCTGCTGGGCCAGCAGGGCCGGGTCCTGCCAGACGGTGATGGCGTGCAGGTCGGCCACGAAGATGAAGGTGTCCATCTCGTGCTGCAGCCGGGCGAACTTCACCAGGGCGCCGAGGTAGTTGCCCAGGTGCAGGGCGCCGGACGGCTGGACGCCGGAAAGCACGCGGGTCGGGCCCGCATAGGGGACGGGGGTGTGGTCGGTCATGGCTTCAGCCTTGGAACTTGAAACGGGCATGGCGGGCGCGTGAGAACGCGAACCGCGCCGGAAGCGCGGTGGAACGGATCAGAGAAAGCTGCGCCATCGCGGCGCGGAAGAACCGATCGAAGCCATGGACGCTGGTTACCGGGCCGAGGCGTGGAGGGCAAGGCCCCAGCCGGGGACATGCCCTCGCGGCGTGTCCCCACCGGCGGGTGCGGCGCTTGCATTTGGGGACACGCCGCGAGGGCGTGCCCCCGACCATCACTTGCCGCGCCTCAGCACGCCCTTCAGTTCCGACGGGGTCACGCCGCCGAACAGGAAGACCAGGGGCGGGTACAGCGCCGCGCCGACCAGCACGGTCAGCAGCAGGGCGAATTCCTTGGCGCCCAGGGTGTGGCCGCGCAGGCCAAGCTCGCGCAGCGGCGCCTCGATCAGCGGCCGCCAGTGCGAGGCGGCGGCCAGCGCGCCGCCCATGGCGACGCTGGCGGCCAGGATCCGGCTGACTCGCGACCAGGTCTGCAGCGAGGGGCTGTAGTGGCCCTTGCGCGACAGGCCCAAGGCCATCTGGCCGACATTGATCCACGAGGCCACGGCCGTGGCGGCGGCGATGCCCTTCACCCCGACCAGGTTGAACAGCAGGATGCCCAGGCCGATGTTCATGGCCACCGAGACCAGGGCGAAGCGCATCGGGCTCTTGGTGTCGCCGCGGGCGAAGAAGGCTCGGGAGTACAGCTGCTGCAGCACGAAGGCCGGGGTGCCCAGGCCGTAGAACAGCAGGGCCGAGGCCGTCTGGCTGGCGTCGAAGCTGGTGAACTGGCCGCGGGTGTAGAGGGCGTCCGACAGGAAGCCGGGCATGGCCACCAGGGCCGCAGCGGCCGGGATGGTCAGGGCCATGGCCAGGGTGATGGCCTGGTCCATGGCGGTCTGGGCGTCGTCGCCGTCGCCGGTGTTGACGGCCCGCGACAGCCGCGGCAGCAGGGCCACGCCGATGGCCACGCCCACCAGGCCCAGCGGCAGCTGGTACAGGCGGTCGGCGGTGGCCAACCAAGAACGGCCGCCGGGCACGTGGCTGGCCAGGTTGCCGGAGATGAAGATGTTGACCTGGGTGGCGCTGGCCGCCAGGGCCCCCGGGATGGCCTTGCCGATCAATTCGCGCACCTCCGGCGTCAGGCGCGGCAGCCGCCAGTGGACCTTGGCGCCGGACTTGTTGACGCCCCAGGTCAGCAGGGCCACCTGGGCCACCCCGGCGACGATCACCCCGACCGAGCCCCAGGTGGCGGCGCCGACGGCGGTGGTCTGGGGCAGGATGAAGACCAGGGTGGCGATGTTCAGCAGGATCGGCGCCCCGGCCGACAGCACGAAGCGGTCGCGGGCGTTCAGCACCCCCGACAGGTGGGCGACGATCGCCATGCACGGCAGGTAGGGCATGGTGATCTGGGTCAGCAGAACCGCCAGCTTGTACTTCTCGGTGCCCCAGCCGAAGCCGGGGCTGATCAGCATCATCAGCCAGGGCATGGCCAGTTGGCAGACGATGGTGATGACGATGGTCGAGGCTGCCAGGGTGGCCATGGCGTCGGCGGCCAGGATGTCGGCCGTCTCCTCGCCGTCGCGCTGCAGCGACTTGGCGTAGGCGGGCACGAAGGCGGCGGCGAAGGCCCCCTCGGCGAAGAACCGGCGGAACAGGTTGGGGAAGGCCAGGGCGGCGTTGTAGGCGTCGGCGGCCGGGGTGGCGCTGGCCCCCATCCGGTACGAGACCGCCAGGTCGCGGGCGAAGCCCATAAACCGGCTGACCAGGGTCAGGCCGGAATAGATCGCCGACGATTTCAGCAGGCCGCCGGCCTTCTTGGGCTGGTCGGGTGTCTGGGCGGGCTTTTCGGGGGGCGCGATGTCGGTCACGAGGGGCTTCTGCGTCCTGGGCGGGGGGCCGTCAAGCGAGGCCTTGGCGGCGGGCTGAGCTTGGCCCGGTTCGGCGACGGCCGGGGAAGGATTTCCGGAGGATTTTCGGCGGCGAGCCCTTGCCCCCTACGGACCGCTTCGGTCGCCGTACGTGCGCCCTTCCCGTGCCTTCAGGTGCAAACAGAATACGGGCGGTCTGAAGGGGCGGGGATCAAAAAGGGTCGAAAAAGTTCAGGACGTTGAAATCCGGAAGCTTTGCCCGCTGAGCGCCGAGCATAGACCGCCGGGGACGTGCTCTCACGGCAAGGCGTCGCGGATCGATCCTCGGCCTGCGGGTGAGTGCATGTCCCCGGCCGCGATCGTCAACCGCCCCCTCGCCCGGCCGGACCGCGCCGTCAGGCGCGGCCCCATCCGGGGCTGATGGGGCTTGAGCAAGGCGGACGTTCCGAGAATCCGAAAAGTGAAGAGACCTCGCTGAAGCCGGGCTTCGCGTAGGCCTTGAACGCGACGGCCATATGAGGTCCGCTACGGCCGATCCTCAGTCACACCCGGAAAGGGCCCGGCGCATGATCACCGTTTGGGGCGGACAGACCTCGCGATCGATCCGGGTCGTATGGGTGCTGGAGGAGATGGGCCTTCCCTATCGCGTGCGACAGGTGGACATGCTGGCCGCCGAGCAGGACCCCGCGTTCCTGGCGGTCAACCCCGCCGACTACATCCCGGCGATCCAGGACGGGGACGTCGTCATGGTCGAGTCGATCGCGATCATGGAATACCTGATGGCCCGTTACGGGCCGACGCCGCTGGCGCCCTCGCCACAGGATCCGACCTTCCCCGCCTACCAGCAATTTCTGCACCTGGGCGAAGCCGGCCTCGCGACCCTGATGATGCCCGTCGTCGTCAGCCGCTTCATCGCGCCCGACGCCGAGCGGGAGAACTGGGGCGCGACCTGGTGTCTGCGGTCGTTCCAGAAGCGGCTGAAGCTTGTCAGCCAACGGCTTGCCGACTCGCCCTACCTCGCCGGCGAGGCTTTCACGGCCGCCGACATCTCGGTGACCTACGCCCTGAACCTGGGCCAACGAAACTGCGGGATCGCCCTTGGCGACGCCGAACAGGCCTACCTCGCCCGCACCACCGGCCGCGACGCCTACAAGCGCGCCATGGAGCGTTCGCACGAAGGGGTGAACACTTGATCCCCGGCTCCCCCCGGGGATTTCGAAGCAGGCCTCCGCCGCCCTACCGCGCCACGCTGGCCCGCGCCCGCTTCAGACCCGGACGGGTGTTCGGCGCGCCAGCCTCGTTCTGCTCCAGGGCCGCCAGCAGGTCCGCCTTCAGCGCCGTGATCTTCCGCGCCTCCTCGACCTTTCCGCCTTCGGCCGTCTGGACATAGAAGGCGTCGACCGCCCGCTCGCCGTAGCCGTCGATGTGGGCCGACTGGATGGACAGGCCGTTGTCGGCCAGGGTGCGGGCCAGGGCCTGCAGCAGGCCGGGGCGGTCGCGGCCCGAGGCCTCGACCACCGTGGCCTCGTTGGAGGCTTCGTTGTCGACCACCACCGTGGGGGCGATCGAGAAGGCGGCGGTGCGCGACAGCTCCGCGCCGCGCCGGGGTTCGACGGCCAGGGGCTCGCCGCGGCCGGCCGCCTCCAGGGCGTCGGCTAGGCGGCGCAGGGCGCGAGGGTTCTCGCAGCCCAGGGCCGCGCCGGTCACGTCCTGCACATGGAACACATCCAGGGCCTGGCCCTGGCGCGAGGTGAAGACCCGGGCCCCGACGACGTTGCCGCCCAGGGACGAGATGGCCAGGGCCAGGTCGGCGAACAGGCCGCGGCGGTCCTTGGCGGCGATCACGATCTCGGCGGCGTTGGCGCCGACGGGCACCCGGCCCTCGGCGGCGGCCCCGCCCTGGATCGCCGCGCGGCGGGCCAGTTCGGCATGGGCCTTCAGGTCGTCCAGCGAGAACGCCCCGAAATAGGCCGCCTCCATGGCCTGGGCCCAGCCCTTGGCGGCCGGGTCGGCCTGGACCAGGGCTTCGCGCGCCGCCTCGGCGGCCGCCTCCTGGTGGCGCTGGACGTTGGCGGCGGCGTCGCTGCCGCGGCCGCCCCGGAACACCGCCTCGGTGGCGTTGTAGAGCTCGCGCAGCAGCTGGCCTTTCCAGCCGTTCCAGACGCCCGGGCCCACGGCGCGGATGTCGGCGACGGTGATCACCAGCAGCAGGCGCAGGCGCTCGGGGTTCTCGACGATGCGGGCGAAGGCGGCGACCGTGCCGGGGTCGGCCACGTCGCGCTTCTGGGCGAAGTCGCTCATGACCAGGTGGTTCTCGACCAGCCAGGCCACCAGCTCGACCTTCAGCCGGTCGACGCCCAGGCGCTCGCAGGCGCTGCGGGCGCTGCGGGCCCCGGCCTTCTCCTGACCGCCGACCCCGCCCTTGCCGGTGTCGTGCAGCAGCATGGCCAGGAACAGCGCTTCGCGGTCTTCGATCAGCGGCATGATCGAGACGGCCAGCGGGTGGTCGTCGACCAGGCGGCCGGCGGCCATGTCGCCGATCAGGCCCACGGCCCGCAGGGTGTGCTCATCCACCGTGTAGGAGTGGTACATGTTGAACTGCATCTGGGCGACGACGCGACCGAACTCGGGGATGAAGCGGCCCAGCACGCCGGCGTCGTTCATCAGGGTCAGGGTGCGATAGCTGCGCTTGCCGTAGGCCAGCAGCTGCAGGAAGGCCTTGGTCGCCTGCGGGTCGCGCCGGACCTTCGAGGTGATCAGGTTCAGGTTGCGGGTCACCGCGGTGAAGGCGTCGGGGTGCAGGTCCAGGTCGCGCTCGTCGGCGGTCTTGAACAGGCGGATCAGATTGACGGGGTCGCGCTCGAACACCACCGGGCCGTCGATGTTCAGCCGCCCGCCGTCCTCGTAGAAGCCGGCCACGTCCAGGGCCTTGCGCTTGGGCCGGCCGCCGCCGGGCAGGAAGCGGGAAATGCCCTTGGGCTCGTGCTTGAAGTGCTCGGCCTCCAGCTTGGCCGAGAAGGCGCGGGTCAGGGCGCCGACGTCCTTGGCCACCAGGAAGTAGCGGCGCATGAAGCGCTCGACGGCCGGGGCGTCGCCGCGGTCGCCATAGCCCATGCGGCGAGCGATCTCCGGCTGCAGGTCGAAGGTCAGGCGCTCCTCGGGCCGGCCGGTGGCGAAGTGCAGGTGGGCGCGGACGGCGTGCAGGAAGTCGAAGGCGCGGATGAAGCCCTTGGCCTCGCGGCGGTCGAACACCTCCAGCAGGAACACGTCCTCGGGCCGGTCGACCGGGTGCAGATATTCGGCGATCCACATCAGGGTGTGCAGGTCGCGCAGGCCGCCCTTGCCCTCCTTGACGTTGGGCTCGACCATGTAGCGGCTGGCGCCGGCCCGGGCCTGGCGGTCGTCGCGCTCCTTCAGCTTGGCCGCGACGAAGGCCGCGCCGGTGCCCTTCATGACGTCGTCGCGGAAGCGCTTCTTCAGCTCGTCGGCCAGGCGCTCGTCGCCGGTCAGGCGGCGGGCCTCCAGGATCGAGGTGCGGATCGTGTAGTCTTCCCGGGAGAGCTTGACGCACTCCTCGATGGTCCGCGAGGCGTGGCCGACCTTGAAGCCCAGGTCCCACAGCGCATACAGCATGTACTCTATCACGCTCTCGGCGTGCGGCGTCTGCTTGTAGGGGCGCAGGAACAGCAGGTCGATGTCGCTGAACGGCGCCAGGGTGCGCCGGCCGTAGCCACCGACGGCGAGCAGGCACAGGCGCTCGCCCTCGGTCGGGTTGCGGGCCCGGAACACGTGGACGGTGGTGAAATCGTAGAGGGCGGTGATCACCTCGTCGGTCACGCCGCTGAGCAGGCGGGCCGTCTCCAGGCCGCCGGCCCCGTTCTCCAGCCGCTCCTTGGCGATCATCCGGCCGCGAAACAGCGCCTGTTTCAGGATCTCGATGGCCCGGGCCCGCTGGCCGGCCTCGTCGCCGATCAGGTCGAGGGCGGCGGCCGACAGCCGGGCGCGCAGGGCGTGGCCGTCGACGACATGTTCCAGCGGGGTAGGACGAAGGCGACGGGGCATGGCGGCTATATGGGGTTCCCGGGCGTGCGCGTCGAACCCTCCCGGCGCGCCGCCGCCTTCACTATACGATGTCAGGTCTTGAGCAGAGCCTTAAGACGGTAGAGGGCGTCCAGCGCCTCGCGGGGGCTCATGCCGTCGACATCCAGGTCGGCCAGAGCCGCGTCGGTGCGGCTGGGCGCCGCCTGGACGGGCGCCGCGACGGGGGCCGAGGCGGCGAACAGCGGCAGTTCGTCCAGCCTAGCCGGCGATTCGGTCTTGCTCTCCAAGCGGTCGAGCACCTCCTTGGCGCGGGCCACGACCTGCGGCGGCACGCCGGCCAGCTTGGCCACCTGGACGCCGTACGAGCGGTCGGCGGGGCCGGCGGCGGCCTCGTGCAGGAAGACCAGGTCGCCGTTCCACTCCTTGGCCCGCAGGGACAGGTTCGAGACATGGGCCATCCGCGTCTCCAGCGTGGCCAGCTCGTGATAGTGGGTGGCGAAAAGCGCCCGGCAGCGGTTGACGTCGTGCAGGGCCTCGGCGCAGGCCCAGGCGATGGCCAGGCCGTCATAGGTGGCCGTGCCCCGACCGATCTCGTCCAGGATCACCAGGCTGCGCGGGCTGGCCTGGGTGAGGATGGCGGCGGTCTCGACCATCTCCATCATGAAGGTCGAGCGGCCGCGGGCCAGGTCGTCGCCGGCCCCGACGCGACTGAACAGGCGGTCGACGACGCCCAGGCGCAGGGACTTGGCCGGCACGTAGCAGCCGGACTGGGCCAGGATGGCCAGCAGGGCGTTCTGGCGCAGGAAGGTCGACTTACCGGCCATGTTCGGCCCGGTGACGATCGACAGCCGCGCCCCCGCCTCGCCGGCCGCGTCCAGGCGGCAGTCGTTGGGGGTGTAGGGATCGCCGGCCCGCTTGACCGCGGCCTCGACCACCGGGTGGCGGGCGGCGCGGGCCTCGAAGGCCAGGGACCTGTCGACGGTCGGGCGCACGGCGCCGGCGTCCTCGGCCCATTCGGCCAGGGCGGCGGCGACGTCCAGCCGGGCCAGGGCCTCGGCGGCCAGCTGGATCGGCTCGGCCTGGGCCACGGCCTCGGCGCGCCAGTCCTCGAAGGCCGCGACCTCCATGGCCAAGGCCCGCTCGGCCGCCTGGGCGATGCGGGCGTCCAGGTCCGCCAGCTCGACGGTGGTGAACCGCACCTGGTTGGCCAGGGTCTGGCGGTGGATGAACGTGGCGTTCAGCGGCGGCTGGAACAGCGGGTCGGCCTTGCCGGCCGTGGCCTCGACGAAATAGCCGAGCACGCCGTTGTGGCGGATCTTCAGCGGCACGCCGCTTTCCTGGCACAGGCGGGTCTCGAGCGCGGCCACCACCCGGCGGCTGTCGTCGCGCAGGGCCCGGGCCTGGTCCAGCTCGGGCCGCACGCCAGGGGCGACGAATCCGCCGTCACGGGCCAGGGCCGGCAGGTCGGGGCCCAGGCCCACTTCCAGGGCGTCCAGCAGCCGCGACAGCCCCACCTGCAGCGACGGGGTCAGGGCCTTCAGCGCCGCTTCCAGTTCGGCGGGCGGCGGCGACAGCGGGTCGCTGGTCCCGCCGACCATGCCGGCCAGCTTCTCGCCGGTCTTCAGGCCGTCCTTCAGGCAGCCCAGGTCGCGCGGGCCGCCGCGTCCCAGGGCCAGGCGGGACAGGGCGCGGGCCATGTCGCCGGCCCCCTTCAGCACCTCGCGCAGGCGTTCGCGCAGGGTGCGGTGGTCGACGAACCATTCCACCGCGTCCAGCCGGGCGTCGATGGCGGCCGAGTCGAGCAGCGGCCGGGCCAGGCGCGAGGCCAGCAGGCGGGCCCCGCCGGCGGTCACGGTGCGGTCGATGCAGGCCAGCAGCGAGCCGTTTCGGTCGCCGCCCTGGGTGCGGTCGATCTCCAGGCTGGAGCGGGTGGCCGGATCGATGGCCATCACGTCGGCCTCGGCGGCGCGGCGCGGGGCGCGCAGGGCCGGCAGCTTGCCGGCCTGGGTCATTTCCAGGTGGGCGGCGATCAGGCCCAGGGCCCCGATCTCGGCCGACGACAGGCCGCCGAAGCCGTCCAGGGTGTCGACGCCGTACAGCCGCTTGACGCGGGTCTCCGAGGCCTGCGGCTCGGACAGGGCCGAGGGCATGGGCTGGATCAGGCCGCCGCAGATCTTCAGGGTCTGGGACAGGTGCTCGTCCGACAGCAGCCGGTCGGCGACCAGGGTCTCGGAGGGGGCGAGAGCGGCCAGGATCGCGGCCACGGCGTCCTTGGCGACCAGGAAGCACTCGACCTCGCCGGTCGACAGCTCGACCGCCGCCACGGCCGCCTGGCCGGCCCGCACGGCCACGGCGGCCAGGCGATTGGCGCCGCGCGCGTCCAGCAGGCCGTCCTCGGTCAGGGTGCCGGGGGTGACCACCCGGACGATGTCGCGGCGGACCACCGACTTGGAGCCGCGCTTCTTGGCCTCGGCCGGGTCTTCCATCTGCTCGCAGACGGCGACCTTGAAGCCCATGCGGATCAGCTTGGACAGATAGGCCTCGGCCGCGTGCTGCGGCACGCCGGCCATCGGGATGGGCTGGCCGTTGTGGGTGCCGCGGAAGGTCTGGCTGATGCCCAGGGCGGCGGCGGCCTTGTAGGCGTCGTCGAAGAACAGCTCGTAGAAATCGCCCATGCGGAAGAAGATCAGGGCGTCGGGCTGCCGCGCCTTCATCTCGAAGAACTGCTGCATCACCGGCGTCGCGCCGGTGGCGTCATAGGTCTGGACAGCGGGGGAGGCGGGGGCGTTCATCCCGCGGGAAGGTACAGAGCGTCGTGGCGGACGTTAAGGGGCTGGCCCGAGTTATCCGCTGGGAAATGAGAACGCCGCGCCGCGACAACCGCTCTGGTAGAATAGGCCAGTATTTTCAACGCACTGAGAATCGGGGAAAGAAACAGCTCTAAGCTACTGACTCTATTGACTGAATCTAAAACTGTTGGTATAAGAAGCCACTCTCGGCAGCTTGAAGCCACTACCAAGCCGTAATGGACCCGCCATAAGGCGGCGGCGAAAGCCTAGGGCTCCGAGACCCCTATCTCAGCTTTCGATGCCAAATTGTGAAGCGGCCCTGCATGGCCGTGTCCCGCATAACGTCCACTATCCCTGCTCGCTTTAGGATATGTGCGGAAAGCTCGCTTTTCGCTGGCGAGGCTTCCGGCTTCAACGCGTGACCGTTGAGATGGAACGCCATCGCCCCCAGAAGAATATCCACCAACTGCAGCATCTGAGAATCGCAGGATTGGTGAAAGTGAATCCGTCTAAATGGCCAATCTCGTGGATCACCCTTCTTCGCTCTACCCCTGTTAAGAATCAGACGAAGCTCCTCCGTACTACTATTCGTCGTTCTCGAGTCGGGATACACGTGGAGGATAGGAAGATTGTACAGTCGCGCGAACTTGTCGCAAAGCTGGTAAACCTCCTTGTTGAAGCCTACCTCTCTAGAACCATTATTGTGGGCGGCATGGTTTAGTTTGTGAGTGTCGACAACAAGCGAATGGTAATCGAAAGGCGCGAACTCAGCGCTCCGATCGAAAAACACATCTACAAACCGGAGATAGGCATCGAGCTTAGCTCTAGACACCTTAACCCACCCCATCTCCATAGCGGGAAGGTCCGGTAGTCGCGCCTCGTAGAGAGCGCGTTCGAGCGCAGAACGTTGGGACGACTTTACGATCAATCCCCCAAGCGCCAGATACCGGTGCTTGGTCTGGCTTGTTTCGTCGAGATAGATCTCGCCAATGTCTTCGGGATCGGGTGAGGGCTTGGGCATTCCGCCAAGCATTCACGCATCAACCGCTGATTCGCGCAACGACGCACCACAGCCTATGCGAGATCAGTTGCGCCTCAAATCAATCAAACTGATTGAGAGCCGCCGCCTAACTGCCCGTCACTTCTTCCCAGAACCGCTTGGCCTTGCCGACGAAGTTGGCGGACTTGGGATTCTGCTTTTCGCTGCACAGGCCGGCCAGCTCCTGCAGGAGCTCCTTTTGCCGGGCCGACAGGTGGGTCGGGGTTTCCACGAACAGCTCGACCACCAGGTCGCCGCGCTGGCGGCTGCGCAGGGACGGCATGCCCTTGCCCTTCAGGCGGACGGTCTTGCCGGTCTGGGCGCCTTCCGGGACCTTGACGGTCATGCGGTTGGAGCCGTCGCAGTTCTCGCCGCCCAGCAGGCAGGGGGCGTCGATGTCGCCGCCCAGGGCCGCGACCGTCATCGGCACCGGCACGGTGCACAGCAGGTCCAGGCCGTCGCGCTCGAACAGCTCGTGCGGGATCACCGACAGGAACAGGTAGAGGTCGCCGCGCGGGCCGCCGCGCACGCCCGCATCGCCTTCGCCCGCCAGGCGGATCCGGGCGCCGTCGTCGACGCCGGCCGGGATGCGCACCGACAGCACGCGCTCGCGGCGCACCTGGCCGTGGCCGTGGCAGGTCTGGCAGGGGTCCAGCACCAGCCGGCCCGAGCCGCCGCAGCGGGGGCAGGCGCGCTCGACCGCGAAGAAGCCTTGGGTGGCCCGCACGCGACCGGCGCCGCCGCACGAGCCGCAGACGGTCGGGCTGGTGCCCGGCTTGGCGCCCGAGCCGTCGCAGACCTCGCAGGTGATGGCGGCGGGGACCTTGATCTCGACCTCGGCGCCCGCATAGGCCTGCTCGAGGGTGATCTCCAGGTCGTAGCGCAGGTCCTGGCCACGCTGGGGGCCGTTCGACTGGCGACGACCGCCGCCGAACATCTCGCCGAACACGTCGCCGAACACGTCGTTGAAGATGTCGCCGGCGTCGGCGCCGCCGAAGCCGCCGGGCCCGCCCTGAGCGCCGTTCACACCGGCATGGCCGAAGCGATCATAGGCGGCGCGCTTCTGGGCGTCCGACAGCACCGAATAGGCTTCGTTGATTTCCTTGAATCGCGAGGAGGCGTTCTCGCAACCGCCGTTGCGGTCGGGATGGTGCTCCATCGCCATCTTGCGGAAGGCGGCCTTGAGGGCGGCGTCATCGCAGCCACGGGCCACGCCCAGGACTTCGTAATAGTCGCGCATCGTCAGGGTCGATCACTAGCCATGTTGGAATAGGAGGTGGGAGCGCCCCCGCCCGGCCGCAAGCGGCGGACGGGAGCCTTGTCCCCGAAGGTGGGGGCGGAGGGAACCGAAGTCACGCGCACCGCCCCGCGACCCATGGTCACGCCGACGGCTTGGAGTCGTCGACTTCTTCGAATTCAGCGTCGACGACGCCGTCATCCGCGGCGGCTTCGTCGCCGCCTTCAGCGCCCTGCTGGGCGCTGTACATCGCTTCGCCCAGCTTCATCGAAGCCTGGATCAGGGCCTGGGTCTTGGCCTGGATGGCCTCGACGTCCTCGCCTTCCAGGGCCGACTTCAGCTCGGTCAGGCCGGTCTCGATCGCGGTCTTCTCGGGCGCGCCGACCTTGTCGCCGTGCTCGGCCAGGGCCTTCTCGGTCGAGTGCACGATGGCCTCGCCCTGGTTCTTGGCCTCGACCAGCGCCTTCTTCTTCTCGTCCGAAGCCTTGTTGGCCTCGGCTTCCTTGACCATGCGCTCGATGTCCGCGTCGGAGAGGCCGCCATTGGCCTGGATGCGGATCGAGTGCTCCTTGTTGGTCGCCTTGTCCTTGGCGTGGACGTTGACGATGCCGTTGGCGTCGATGTCGAAGGTGACCTCGATCTGCGGCACGCCGCGCGGCGCCGGCGGGATGCCCTGCAGGTCGAACTGACCCAGGAACTTGTTGTCGACGGCCATCGGACGCTCGCCCTGGAAGGCGCGGATCGTCACGGCCGACTGGTTGTCGTCGGCGGTCGAGAAGGTCTGCGAGCGCTTGGTCGGGATGGTGGTGTTGCGCTCGATCAGCGGGGTGAACACGCCGCCGAGGGTCTCGATCCCCAGGGTCAGCGGGGTGACGTCCAGCAGCAGCACGTCCTTGACGTCGCCTTGCAGAACGCCGGCTTGCACCGCCGCGCCCAGGGCCACGACTTCGTCGGGGTTCACGCCCTTGTGGGGCTCGCGGCCGAAGAAGTCCTGCACCGCCTGCTGCACCTTGGGCATGCGGCTCATGCCGCCGACCAGGATCACTTCGTCGATGTCGCTCTTCTTCAGGCCGGCGTCCTTGAGGGCCTGTTCGCACGGACCGATGGTGCGGGCGATCAGGTCTTCCACCAAGGCTTCGAGCTTGGAGCGCGACAGCTTGATGTTCAGGTGCAGCGGGCCCGACGCGTTCATCGAGATGAAGGGCAGGTTCACTTCGTACTGAGCCGTCGAGGACAGCTCCTTCTTGGCCTTTTCAGCCTCTTCGCGCAGGCGCTGGAGGGCCAGCTTGTCCTTGCGCAGGTCGACGCCCTGCTCCTTCTTGAACTCGTCGGCCAGGTAGTCGACGATCCGCAGGTCGAAGTCCTCGCCGCCCAGGAAGGTGTCGCCGTTGGTCGACTTCACCTCGAAGACGCCGTCGCCGATCTCCAGGATCGAGACGTCGAAGGTGCCGCCGCCCAGGTCGTAGACGGCGATCTTCTTGCCGTCGTTCTTTTCCAGGCCGTAGGCCAGGGCCGCCGCGGTCGGCTCGTTGATGATGCGCAGGACTTCCAGGCCGGCGATCTTGCCGGCGTCCTTGGTGGCCTGGCGCTGGGCGTCGTTGAAATAGGCCGGGACGGTGATGACCGCCTTGGTCACCGGCTCGCCCAGGTGGGTCTCGGCGGCTTCCTTCATCTTCTGCAGGATGAAGGCCGAGACTTCCTGCGGGCTGTAGTCCTTGCCATGGGCCTTGACCCAGGCGTCGCCGGTCGGGCCCTTGACGATCTCGTAGGGCACCATGGCCTTGTCCTTCTCGACCACCGGGTCGGAGGCGTTGCGGCCGATCAGGCGCTTGATCGCGAAAAGGGTGTTGGTCGGGTTGGTGACGGCCTGGCGCTTGGCGGGCTGGCCGACCAGGCGCTCGCCGTCCTCGAGGAAGGCGACGACCGACGGGGTGGTGCGAGCGCCCTCGGCGTTCTCGATCACCTTCGGGGTCTTACCGTCCATGATGGCCACGCACGAGTTCGTGGTGCCAAGGTCGATACCGATAATCTTGCTCATGTTGAGACCTGCAGCTCCTGATTGGCGGACGGCGGTGACAAGGGCCTTAAGGCAAGCGCCCCGGTTTTTCTCGAGCCGTCCCCGTCTGGTCGCGTTCTAACGGTTGATCCAAATCCTCGCCCTCCAGACAACGCCCGAAAGCGTCGACCGAAAGGAAAGCGTTCGTTCAATCGAAGTTGACGAGCCCGTCAACCCCGCTTCGATGCCCGATATGGGGGATAGGCGCCAGCCTGCAAGCCCAATCCCGCAGGGAATGAAGGGGAATCGTGACCTGCGACGAAATAGGCCGTGCCCGAAAAAGCACGGCCCCTTCGTCAAATCGGCGTCGAACGCGGCCCGAAAGCCTCAACTCACGTTCGATGAACCCGCTCATCGAGCAGATCCTGTATCGTCGTCTCAGCCCTTCCGGCCGACCCAGGCGGTGATCTGGGGCAGAGCCGCCTTGCGGGTCTTTATCCGGTCGGCGACCGAGGCGGCCGACTTTTCGGCCTCGCCGCGCGAGCCGGCCGGCAGGTTGGCGGCGGCGTAGGCCCGCACCTTGTCGATCATCGCCGGATCAGCCGAGGCCTTGCCCAGGGCGGGAATGAACTTGGTGCGCGAGGCCGCGTCGACCTTGCCGTTCACCGCGTCCTTGTGGGCGACGGCGAAGTCGAAGGCCAGGTCCGGGTGCAGCTTGGCGACCGTCGAGATCATGTTGGCCGACAGGGTCTCGCTGGGCTCGCTGGTCAGGGCCAGGTCCAGGGCCTTGGCGGCCAGGGCCGGATCCTGGGCCGCGGCCAGCTGGGTGTAGAGCTGGTCGCGGATCAGCGGGGTCTTTTCGGCCTTGGCCTGTTCGTGCAGCGCGTCCCAGGCGGCCGCGTCGGCGTTGCGGCCGACCGAGGCCAGGATCGCCTTGCGCAGCGGTCCGGGCACGGCGGTCGGGTCGGTCTTGTCGGCGGCGTAGCGGCGCTTGGCCTCGGCCACCACGGCCGGGTCGCCCAGGGTGCTGAGCGCGCCGATCAGGGTGGTGCGCAGGTTGGCGACCGGAGCCGGTTCTCCGGCCTTGGCGGCCCAACCCACCTGCTGGAACACCGGCGACAGGCGGGCGATGGCCAGCTTGCGGAAGGCGGCCTGCTGGGCCGGCGCGCCGTCGTACATGCCGTCGACAGTGGTCAGGACGCCCGCGACCTTGCCCCAGACCTGGGGATCGGCGTCGGCCGGCGTGGCCATGGCCAGGTCCAAGGCGTCGGTGACGGCCTGCTGGCCGTTCAGACCCAGGGCCCAGGCGTCGGAGATCACGCCCAGCTGGTCGATGGCCGGCAGCTTGGCGAAGCTGGCCGAGAGGCCGGCGAAGGCCGTGGGCGTGTAGAGGGTGCGGAAATAGCCGGCCTGGCCGGCGTTGACGACCACCGGGCCGCAGCCGTCGACGCTCAGGCTCCCCTTGCCGCCCTCGACCAGGGTCTTGGACACGGTGCTGGAGCCGGCCACCTGGGCCGAGACCGGCACGCGCCAGGCCAGGGGGGTCTTGGTCGGCTTGTCGCGGCTGAACTCGCCCTGGGTCAGGGTGACCGGAGTCTTGCCCGCCACGCAGGCGCCGGCGTCGACCGTGATCAGCGGGACGCCCGGCTGCAGGGTGAAGTCGTGGGCGATGGCGGTGATCGGCTTGCCGGCCGCCTTCTCGACTTCGACCCACAGGTCGTCGGTCGTGCTGCTGCCGTGGGCATGGGCCTTGATGTAGGCGCGCACGCCGTCGCGCCAGGCATCGGGGCCGACATAGGCCTCGAGCATGCGAATGACCGCCTCGCCCTTCTGGTAGGTGATGCCGTCGAAGGCCTGGCTGGCCTGGTCGACCGTCTCGACGTGCTGGACGACCGGGTGGGTCGTCGCCAGCGAGTCCAGGCCCATGGCGTATTCACGGCCGCCGACCGCCTCCAGCTGGCTGTTCCACTCGGGGTGAAACCGCTCGGTGGCCCGGCCTTCCATCCAGGACGCGAACCCTTCGTTGAGCCACAGGTCGTCCCACCACGACATGGTCACCAGGTCGCCGAACCACTGGTGGGCCATTTCGTGGGCCACGGTGGTGTAGATGTTCTGGCGGTCGGCCTGGGTGGAGATCTCCGGATCCTCCAGCAGGGCGTATTCGAAGTAGAAGATCGCGCCCCAGTTCTCCATGGCGCTGAAGAACTGGCTCTGGCCGGGGGCGGCGATGTGATCCAGCTTCGGCAGCGGGTAGGGGACGCCGAAATAGTCGTTGTACCACTGCAGGATCGGGCCCGACGACTTCAGGGCGAAGTCGGCCTTGGCCAGGTCGCCCTTCTTGGTGATCACGCCCATCTCGACGTCGCCGACCTTGGCGGTGGCGCGGTCGAAGTCGCCCAGGCCGAAGAACAGCAGGTAGGTCGACATCTTCGGCGAGGTGGCGAAGGTGATCTCGGTCTTGCCGCCGCCAAGGTCGCGGCTCTTGGCGATCGGCATGTTGCCCACGGCCATCTGGCCGGTCGGGACGGTGACCCGCATGTCGTAGGTCGCCTTGAAGAACGGCTCGTCCCACGAGGGGATGAAGCGGCGGGCGTCGCTGTTCTCGAACTGGGTGTAGAGGGCGCGTTTCTTGCCCTGGTCGGTGTCATAGTCCAGGGCGAACAGGCCGGCGGCCTGCTTGTAGATCTTGCCGCTGTAGTCGATAGCCAGGACGTGGGCGCCCTTGGCGACCGGCTTGTCGAAGGTGAAGGTGGCGGTCTGGGCCTGGGCGTCGACGCTGACCTTGGCCGCGCCCCCCTTGGCGCCGCCTGGGCCGGCGATCTCGACCTTGGCGAAGGTCAGGTCGGCCGCCTGCAGGGTGATGGTGCGCGTGGGGGCGGCGACGTCGATGTTGATCTTCACCGAACCGGTGAAGCTCAGCTTGTCGGCGTCGGGGGTGAAGACCAGATCATAGTGGGTCGGGACCACGCCGCGCGGCAGCTGGGTCGTGACCGTGGCGGCCGTGATCGCCGACCGGGCCGGCGCGGCGGTTGCGGCCAGGGTCGATCCGGCGGCAAAAACGAGTACGGCGGCAGCCGCGGAGGAGAGAAGTCGACGCATGAACGGCCTTGGATTGCAAAATTTGTTCGGCCGGCCTGCCCGGCGGCGCAAACCAACACGGACGCGGCGCGTCTGGCCCATTAAATCTGTGTAATGTTCAGATCGATCAACGTTCTGCCCGGTTTCGACCTGTGGCCCGGCGCGCTGGATCCCGAGGCGCAGGCCGATCTGCTGCGTCTGGTGCAGGCGGCGTTCGAGGCCGCGCCGCCGGCCTGCTACGAGACCGCCTACGGCAAGGCCATGAGCGTGGCCATGTCCAATTTCGGCCCGCTGGGCTGGACCAGCGACAAGGCCGGTTATCGCTACGCCGACCGCCATCCGGGGACAGGCCAGCCCTGGCCGGCCATGCCCCAGGCCCTGCTCGACCTCTGGGCGGCGCTGGCCGATCCGGAGACCCCGCCGGACTCCGCCCTGATCAATCTCTATCGCGGCGACGCCCGCATGGGCCTGCACCAGGACCGCGACGAGGCCGATCCACGCTTTCCGGTGCTGTCGATCTCGCTGGGCGACACCGCGGTGTTCCGCATCGGTGGCACCTCGCGCAAGGACCCCACCCGGTCGCTGAAACTGTCGTCCGGCGACGTCTGCCGGCTGTCCGGCCCGGCCCGCCTGGCCTTCCACGGCGTGGACCGCATTCTGCCGGGGTCGTCGGGGCTGATCCCGGGGGGAGGGCGGATCAACATCACGCTGAGACGGGCGGCGTCGGCTTAAAATCCTCCCCCTGTGGGGGAGGCGATCGCAAAGCGATCGGTGGGGGGAGTTTTAGGGTTGTCGATCCGGGTTGCGGCGACCTGCCGATTAATCCCCCCTCCGTCGGCTGCGCCGACACCTCCCCCACAGGGGGAGGATCACGAAAAAAGGGCCGCCCAACCGGACGGCCCCTTGTTCACCTCGGAAGACTGAAACCCTCAGCCCCGCAGCTTGCGGGTGATGGTCTCCAGGTCCTGGCTCAGGGCGGGATCCTCGGCGCGCAGGGCCTCGATGCGGCGCACGGCGTGCAGGACGGTGGTGTGGTCACGGCCGCCGAAGCGCCGGCCGATGTCGGGCAGCGAACGGGTGGTCAGCTGCTTGGCCAGCCACATGGCCGCCTGGCGCGGGCGGGCGATGGCGCGGTTGCGGCGCTCGCTGAGCAGGTCGGCCTGCTTCATGCCGTAGTGCTCGGACGTGGCCTTCTGGATGTCGTCGATGGTGATGCGCTTCTCGCCGGCCCGCAGGTGCGGCCGCAGGATCGCCTGCACCTCGTCCAGGGTCAGGCGCGAGACGCCTTCGCCGGCTCGGGCCGACAGGGTGTTGAGCGCGCCTTCCAGCTCGCGGACGCTGTCGGTGAAGCGGTCGGCCAGGAAGTTCAGCACCTCGGTCCGCATCGTCGGCTCGAAGCCGTGCTGGCGCGACAGGGCCTGCAGCTTGCGCTCCAGGATGCCCAGGCGCAGGGCGCGGTCGGCCGGTTCCAGGCCGCAGACCAGGCCCGCCGACAGGTGCGAGCGCAGGCGGGCGTCCATCTCGGTCATCGCGGCGGGCGCGCGGTCCGAGGAGAACACCACCCGGCGGCCGTCCTCGACCAGGGCGGTCAGGGTATGGAACAGCTCTTCCTGGCTGGACTGCTTGCCGGCGATGAAGTGCACGTCGTCGATGATCAGAAGGTCGGCGCCGCGCAGCTCTTCCTTGAAGGCGGCGGTCTGGCGATCCATGACCGCGCGGACGAAGGTCGACAGGAACCGCTCGGCGGTCAGATAGACCACCCGCTTGGTCGGGGCCTGGCGCATGGCCTCCCAGGCCAGGGCGTTGAGCAGGTGGGTCTTGCCGAAGCCGTACGGGCCGTGGAACAGCACCGGGTTGAAGTGGCCGTCGGCCCAGCTGGCCACGCGGCGCGCCACGGCGTGGGCGAATTCGTTGGCCGGACCCGGCACGAAGGTGTCGAAGGTGAAGCGTTCCTGCAGGCCCTGGACGGGCGAGGCCTTGGCGCCGTTGACCGGCGCGGGGGCCAGGGCCGGCACGTCGCTGGACACCGGCAGCACGATCTCGATCGGCTCGGCCTTGGCCTCATAGCCGGCGGAGGCGCCGCCGGCGGCCTCGAATTCCAGGCGCGACTTGAGGTCCAGCCGACGCGCGGTGGGGTCGGTGGCGGCCCACAGCTCGCTGACGCGACGCCACGCGCTGCGACGAATCCAGTCGCGCGCGATCCCGGTCGGCGTCACCACCACCACGTCGCCGGCCGCGCTCTCGCGCAGGACGGCGGGCGCGATCCACGAGCCGAAAGCCGCGTCGCCCAGCTCGCGCTTCAGCACCACGCAGACCTTGTTCCAGACGACGCCCGCAGGCTCGCAGGCAACCGTCGAGAACGCAGCCGAGAACTCTTGGGTCACTACCCCGCCTTTGGTCGTCAT